>NZ_JBIVFN010000070.1:0-1006 GCF_044748145.1 Streptomyces sp. NPDC090022 | reverse complement strand
ATCGACCGTGCCCGGGTGCACCACGTCGACTTCACTTCACCCCGGTTCTCGGTCGCCGGGCCGAGCATCATCCCGAGGCCTCCTCAGGGGCAGCTCCCGGTGTTCGCTCCACTCGCCGCCGGGCTGCCCGCGGGGACCGACGTCGCGCTCGTCACGTCGAGCGCCGAGGCCACACGCCGGGTCGCCGTCGAGGCCGGGGCCGCGCAGGTCTGGCTCGAGCTCGAGGTCGCACTCGACCGTGCGGGCGTCCCCGCGGCGCGTCGTGTCGCGGATCTCGACACGCACGCGGTGTGCGACGCGGGCGACCGGGGACGGTACGTCGGCGACGCGGACGGGCTGGTCGCCCTGCTCACCGACCTCGTCGGACAGGTCGACGGGGTGCGGCTGTTCCCGGCCGTACTCGACGAGGACCTCGACGAGATCGGACGTGCCGTGCTGCCCGCGCTGCGCGACGCGGGCGTCTTCCGCTCGCCGCGGGCGGGGGAGCGGCTCCGTGACGTCATCGGGCTGCCGACCGTCCGGAACCGGTACGAACGCCCAGCCGACGAAGCCGCATCCGCAGCCGACGTCGACGACGCCACCACGAGCCTCCAGGAGGTCCGCGCATGACCACCGCACCCCGCAACCAGATCCAGTTCGGCGTGTTCTTCCAGGGCGTGAACTCGACCACCATCTGGACGGAACCGGAGTCGGGCTCGCAGACCGCCTTCGAGTCGTTCCGCCGCATCGCGCAGACCGCGGAACGCGGCCTGTTCGCCGCGTTCTTCCTCGGCGAGGGGCTGCGCCTCCGTGAGCACCTCGGGCAGCTGCACGACCTCGACGTGGTCGGCCGTCCCGACGCGCAGACGCAGCTCGCGGCCCTCGCGGCGATCACCGACCGGATCGGCCTCGTCGCCACCCAGAACACGACCTACAACGACCCGGTCGACCTGGCCCACCGCCTGCAGAGCCTCGACCTGCTCTCCGGCGGGCGTGCCGCCTGGAACGTCGTGACGACCGACAACGC
>NZ_JBIVFN010000069.1:0-1164 GCF_044748145.1 Streptomyces sp. NPDC090022 | reverse complement strand
GCGTCGAGCCGGGTCGTGGCCACGCCGATGGTGGTCTCCGTGGGCCCGTAGTGGTTGAACACCGCGCACTCAGCCGCGTGCCCGACCAGCTCGCTCACCAGGGCCGGTGAAACGGCCTCGCCACCCAGGACCAGCGAACGCGCCGGCAGCACACCCGCCACCCCGGTCACCGACGACAGAGCCCCCAGATGCGAGGGCACCGCCTTCAGGAAATCGATCCCGTGCTCGGCCAGATACGCCGACACCACCACCGGATCCGTGACCGCACCCTCATCCAGAACATGCAGCTCACCACCACTGACCCAGCTCGCGAACACCACCGTGTTGCCCAGATCGGTCGCCTGCGCCTGAAGCAGCGCATACCTGCCACCGGCCACGTCGAACCCCACCCGGCCAGGAACCGACGCAACATAGTTCGCCAGCCCGCCCTGCGTGACCGCCACACCCTTCGGCCGGCCCGTCGAACCCGACGTGTAGATCACATACGCCAGACCCTCACCACACACCGACACCCCCGGCGAGGACACCGAAGCCGACGCCAGCTGCATCCGCACCAGGGCACCGTCAACCGCCACCAGACGCACCCCCACCGAAGGAAGCTCGTCCAAAATCTCCTCAGTCGTCAGCACCAACGCCGCACGACTGTCCTTCAGCACGAACGCAACCCGCTCCGCCGGCTGCCCGGCATCCACCGGCAGATACCCCGCCCCCGCCTTCCACACCGCCAGAATCCCGACGAACGTCTCCACACCACGCGGCAGACACAGACCCACCACCGACTCGCCACCCACACCCTGACCCACCAGGTAATGAGCAAGCCGGTTGGCCCGTTCCTCCAGCTCCCGGTACGAAACCGCAAACCCCCCGGACACCACCGCCACCGCATCCGGCGTCCGCGCCACCTGCGCCTCGAACCACTCCACCACCGAACCCGGCACCACCTCAGCCGCAGTGTCGTTCCACTCCACCAACACCCGCCGACGCTCGGCCTCACCCAGCACATCCACCACGGCCACCGGCACACCCGGCTCCCGCGTCACCACATCCAGCACCCGCACCCACGCCGAAGCGATCCGCGCAGCCCACTCCGCATCGAACAGATCAGCCGAAACCGTCACCGTCCCCCGCACACCACCCGGACGACCATCCACACCGAACACCTCG
>NZ_JBIVFN010000068.1:0-1364 GCF_044748145.1 Streptomyces sp. NPDC090022 | reverse complement strand
GCCACCTCCAACGCCGACACCAGATGCTCCGCAGCCGTACGCACCAGCACACCGACAGCAGCCGCATCCATCGGCGACACCGCGTCGACCGCCAGGCCGATCGCGTCGCCGTCGTCGTCCACCGAAACGGCGAGCGGGTAGTTGGTCAGTTCCCTGGCGAACAGGGTGCGGATACCGCCCACCGGTCCGTCCGCCGGCTCCTGCGGCTCCGTGGGCTCGGTCTTGGTGTTGTGCCGGTAGTTGAACAGGGCGGAGAAGAGAGGCGAGTTGCCGGCCATACCGCTGGCCTGGATGGCCAGTGCCAGCGGTGCGTGCTCGTGTTCCAGCAGGTGCGCGAGCTGGTCCCGCATCGCCGACACCGCGCCCAGGACGCCGATGTCGTCGGTGCGCACCCGCACGGGCAGCGTGTTCATGAAGGGGCCGGGGACCCGTTCCGAGGCTGCGCCGGCGTTCATCCGGCCGAACAGTACGGTGCCGAAGACCACGTCGTCCCGGCCGGCCATCGCCGCCAGGGCACGCGCCCATGCCACGTGCATCACCGTCGCCGTGCTCGCGCCGAGACGGCGGGAGACCTCGCGCAGCCGGGCATCCAGCTCGGCCGGGAACGGCACCCGGGCCCGCACCACGCCCGAACCGTCGCCCCGGACATCCAGCGCACCAAACGGCGCGGTCCCTTCGGTGACGTCGCCGAGCAGTTCGGCGAAGTAGCGCTCGTGCCCTTCGGTGTCCGCCCCGCTCCTGGCCCGGGCGACGAAGTCGCGGAAGGGCAGCGCTTCCGGCAGCCCGTCGCCGCGGCCGGTGAGGAACGCGTTCAGTTCTCCAAGGACCACCTCGAGCGCGGTGTGGTCCTGAACGATGTGGTGCATGCGCACCAGCGCCACCCACTCCCCGTCTCCCGGGACAGGGGCGACGTGGGTGGTGATCAGCGGTGCCCGGTCGAGATCCATCGACAGGCCGACCGAGGTCATCAGTTGTTCGACCGGGTCCGTGCCGTCCGGGTTCAGGATGACCTCGGTCACGGACAGTTCGGCCGCACGCCACACCACCTGGACGGGTTCGCGCAGCCCGTCCCAGACGATCCCCGTCCGCAGGATGTCGTGGCGAGTGATGACCTTCTGCAGCGCGTCGAGGAAGGCGTCGAGGCGCTCACGGGAGCTGAACTCCATGACGACGGGCATCACGTACGCATCGTCGTCGTCGTGGGCGAGGAGGTGGTGGAAGAGCAGACCCTCCTGGAGCGGCGCCAGCGGATAGACGTCCGCGATGTTGGCCGCGCCACCCTCCACGGTCGCGACGACCCGCTCGATCTCCTCCACCGTCAGCTCCACCAACGGCAGCATCTCCGGCGTGATCACCTCCGCACC
>NZ_JBIVFN010000067.1:0-1405 GCF_044748145.1 Streptomyces sp. NPDC090022 | reverse complement strand
CTAGAAGGCTGCTGAAAATCTGCTGTTCTGGCCCCGGCTCGGTGGAGCTGGGGCCAGTCTTGTTGGCATGCAGGGGGAATGGGCCGGGGAGACGGTCGGGCCGGATGTGTGGGAGACCTGCCGGGAGTTGATCCCGGCGGGGAGTGTGTTCGCGTTCCTGGCCGAGCATCGCGAGGTGCTGTTCCCACCGGGCATGTTCGCCGACATGTATCCGTCGCCCAACGGACGCCCGAGTCTGCCGCCGCAGGTTCTGGCCGCGACGGTGGTGTTGCAGAGCCTGCACGGGCTGTCGGACTTCGAGACGGTCCAGGAACTGCGGTGCGACCTGCGGTGGAAGGCGGCCTGCGGGCTCGGCCTGCAGGACATGGCGTTCGATCCGTCGCTGCTGACCTACTTCCGCCGCCGTCTGCGCCGGTCCGCCGATCCGACGCGGATCTTCACCAGGGTCAAGGAGGTGGTGGCCGCGACCGGGGTGCTCAAGGGCAAGCGGAGGCGGGCACTGGATTCCACCGTGCTCGACGACGCGGTGGCCACCCAGGACACCGTCACGCAGATCATCTCCGCCATCCGGCGGGTGATCCGGGAGGTCCCCGGCGCCCAGGAGGTCGCCGATCGGTGGTGCACGGCGCACGACTACACCGATCCGGGCAAGCCGAAGATCGCCTGGAATGACGAAGCCGCCCGCGCTGTGCTGGTCGATGCGCTGGTCACCGACGCCCTCAGTCTGCTCGGCCGCCTGCCCGAGCAGGAGCTCGGCGAGAAGGCGGCGAACGCGGTCGGCCTGCTGGCTCTGGTCGCCGGGCAGGACGTCGAGCCAGCTGAGGATTCCGACGGCCGTGACGGCCGCTGGCGCATCACCCGCGGCACGGTGGCCGACCGGACGGTCTCCACCGTCGATCCCGACGCGCGGCACGTCCACAAGAACCGCACCCGTCACCAGGACGGCTTCAAAGGGCATGCTTCCTTCGAGCCGGAGACCGGCCTGTTCACTGCCGTCGCCCTGACCGGCGGATATGGTCCCGACAGCCACGAGGCGACCGTGGCCAGCGGCCTGCTGGAAGACGAAGACGGTGAGTTAACCGTGCTCGGCGACACCGCTTACGGCACCGGCGATCTGCGTCAGACTCTCGAAGCCGAGGGCCACACCCTGGTCATCAAACCGCCACCGCTGCGGCAGGCCGTCCCCGGCGGCTTCACCACCGACGACTTCCACGTCGACACCACCGCCGCCACCGTCACCTGCCCGGCCGGCCACACCAAAGCCCTCGGCCGCCCCCTCGCGGGCGGCAACCGCCAGGCCCAGTTCAAGGCCCTCTGCCGCACCTGCCCCCTGCGTGAACGCTGCACCAGGTCCAAGACCGGGCGCACCTTCAACGTCCACCCCCAGTACAACCTCCTCAAAGCC
>NZ_JBIVFN010000066.1:0-1520 GCF_044748145.1 Streptomyces sp. NPDC090022 | reverse complement strand
GGTGCGGAGGTGATCACGCCGGAGATGCTGCCGTTGGTGGAGCTGACGGTGGAGGAGATCGAGCGGGTCGTCGCGACCGTGGAGGGTGGCGCGGCGAACATCGCGGACGTCTATCCGCTGGCGCCGCTCCAGGAGGGTCTGCTCTTCCACCACCTCCTCGCCCACGACGACGCCTATGTACTTCCGTCGGTTCTTGAATTCCCCTCACGCGAGCGGCTGGATGCCTTTACAGGTGCGCTTCAGAGCGTGATCGACCGCCATGACATCTTCCGGACCTCGTTCGTCTGGGAAGGGCTGGTCGAACCGGTCCAGGTCGTGTGGCGCAAGGCCGTCCTGCCGGTCGTCGAGCTGGCACTGGACGCACGGAGCGCCGACCCGGTGGGCGACCTGGTCGCCGCGGTCGGCTCCTCCATGGACCTCGGCCGGGCACCGCTGTTCAGCGTCCACGTGGCGGCCACGCCCGACGGCGAGCGCTGGCTGGGTCTGGTGCGGGTGCACCACCTGGTGCAGGACCACACCGCACTGGAGGTCCTGCTCGACGAGGTCGGGGCGTTCCTCACCGGACGTGGCGGGGACCTCCCCGAGCCGCAGCCCTTCCGTGACTTCGTCGCCCACGCGCGGGGCGGCAACGAGGCCGCGGAGCACGAGCGGTACTTCGCGGGGCTGCTGGGCGATGTGACCGAGCCGACGGCGCCGTACGGGGTACTGGACGTCCACGGGGCCGGCGCCGACCCGGTGCGTGAAGTCGTACCGTTCGCTCCGGCCGCCGAGTCGCGGCTTCGCGAGGTCGCCCGTCGCCTGGGCGTCAGCACGGCGACCGTTCTGCACGTGGCATGGGCGCGTGCCCTGGCGGCGATGGCCGGCCGGGACGACGTGGTCTTCGGGACGATCCTGTTCGGCCGGATGAACGCGGGTGTGGGCGCCGACCGGGTACCGGGTCCGCTGATCAACACGCTTCCGGTCCGGGTGCGCACCGACGACATCGGCGTGCTGGAAGCGGTGTCGGCGATGCGGGACCAGCTCGCGCACCTGCTGGAACACGAGCACGCACCGCTCGCCCTGGCCCAGAGCGCCAGCGGGGTCTCCGGCGACGTGCCGCTGTTCACTGCCCTGTTCAACTACCGGCACAACACTGCCCTGAACGCCGAGGAGCCGACCGGAGACAGCGCCGTCGGGACCGAGGAGAACGGGGAGGCCACGGAGGCCGGCGGCATCCGGCTGGTGTTCTCGCGTGAGCGGACCAACTACCCGCTCACGGTCGCTGTGGACGACGAGGGCGAGAACCTCGGGCTGTCGCTGGCGGTCGACGCGGTGTCGCCGATGGATGCGGCTGCTGTCGGTGTGCTGGTGCGTACGGCTGCGGAGCATCTGGTGTCGGCGTTGGAGGTGGCGCTGGACGGTGGCCCCGAGGCTCCGTTGGGCTCCGTGCCGGTGCTGGACGAGGCGGGTCTGCGGCGGATCGTGCACGAGTGGAATGACACGGCGGTGGAGGTCGAGCGGTCGACGTTGCCGGGGTTGTT
>NZ_JBIVFN010000065.1:0-1753 GCF_044748145.1 Streptomyces sp. NPDC090022 | reverse complement strand
CAAGGCCGCGTAGTTAAGGGCTCGCCCGTTCTGTCAAGCGGTTCGGGGAAGTCGGGGCACGAGGACGGGGCTCCGCGTAGGACAGGAAGTCGACCAAGACATCTGTTCACGGGGAGCCCCGTTGGAAACCGATTCTGTCATCGTCCGGGTAGTCCGGGTGGCCAAAGACGTGTTCGCGCCTGGGCACTTGGGCGGACTGACCCGCTACGTTCCCTTCGAGCTGGTCGACGCGGTCTTGGAGCAATGCAGGGCCGTTGAACGACGCCGTCGTGTGCTGCCGTCCCGGGTTGGGGTGTATTTCCTGCTGGCTCTGGGCCTGTTTCCGCAGGTCGGGTATGCCGGTGTGTGGCGCAAGCTGGCCAGCGGGCTGGGCGGGACGGTGGTGTCCGAACCGTCGGAGAAGGCATTGCGGGACGTGCGCAGACGGATCGGTATCGCACCGGTGAAGGAGTTGTTCGAGACGCTGGCGGTGCCGCTGGCCCGACCGGACATGCCAGGAGTGTCTTACCGGCGCTGGCGGACGGTCGCCTTCGACGGCTGTGCGTCGTGCAAGGCCCCCGACAGCGCCGCGAACCGGTCCTGGCTCGGGAAGATCTTCCACAAGCCGGGCTGGGCGGGCTATCCCGCGTTGATGCTGATGACCCTGGCGGAGACAGGGACCCGTGGCCTGCTGGGCGCGGTGTTCGGGCCGGCGGGCACCGGCGAGACAACGTATGCCACCCGGCTGCTGCACCTGCTCGACGAGGGGATGCTGCTGCTGGCTGACCGCGGTTTCGACGGAAACTCCTTCCTGCGAAACGTCAGCGGCTCCGGCGCCCAGTTCCTCGTCCGGGTCTCGGCCGGCCGCCGCCCACCCGTGCATGCCAAGCTTCCCGACGGCTCCTACCTGTCCCGCTTCGACACCCTGACCGTGCGGATCATTGAAGCCGTCATCACCGTGACCTGCACCGACGGCCGACGAGTGAGCGGCACCTACCGGCTGGCGACCAGCATGCTCGACCACCGCACCGATCCGGCCGGTCAACTGACACGCCTCTACCACGAACGATGGGAGATCGAGTCCGCCTACTACGCCCTGCGTCACACACTCATGAACGGCCGCGTCCTGCGCTCAACCACGCCGGACGGCATCGCCCAGGAACTGTGGGCCACGCTTGCCCTCTATCAAGTCCTGCGTCACGCCATGGCCGAGGCCGCCGAATCCCAGCCCGGCCTCGATCCGGACCGGATCAGCTTCACCACCGCGATGGAAACCGCCCGCGACCACCTCGTCACCGCCCACGCCGTCATCACCGAAGAGACCGGGCCGGCCCCCGCCTTCACCCGCACCCTCCTGGCCAGTCTGCTACCTCCCCGCCGAGCTCGGACCAGCAGCCGCAAGGTGAAGTGTCCGATCTCCCGCTACCACGCCAAGAAAGACGACGGCAGGCCGCTGACCAGCATCAACATCGCCACCATCGAGATCGCCATCCACATCCCGCAGACCGGGCCAGAACCCGTCCCCCGGCCACCCGTACCACGAACAGCCACCCTCACCGGCAGAATCCTCGCCCTACTGGGCACCCACCCGACACGCCACTGGCGGGCCCGCGACATCGCCCACGCTCTCCACGACGCCACACCCTCAACACTCCGCGGCCAACTCCGACGACTCACACACAACGGCACCCTCACATCCCCGACATACGGCGCCTACCAACTGACCCCACCCACCCCTTGACCGCCCAGCAAAACCCTTAACTACGCGGCCTTG
>NZ_JBIVFN010000064.1:0-1796 GCF_044748145.1 Streptomyces sp. NPDC090022 | reverse complement strand
GGATGCTGTTGGTTTATTCGGGGCCTGGCGTGACGTCGGCCTTCGAGACCCGGTTGTGGTCTTGAGGGCCGACGTTGTCGTATGGGGTGGGGGCGGATGTCGATGCAGCCGGAGGGGTCTGGGGAGATCCCGGCGGAGACGGTGCGGGTGGCGCGGGCCGCGTTCCCGAAGGGGAGCCTTGCGATCCGGGTCCGTGACGAGCTGGGGCCGCTGTTCACTGACGAGGAGTTCGCGGACCTCTTCCCGTCACGCGGGCGGCCGGCCTGGTCACCGGGGCGTCTCGCATTGGTCCTGGTGTTGCAGTTCGTCGAGGGGCTGACCGACCGGCAGGCCGCGGAGGCGGTGAGGGCCAGGATCGACTTCAAGTACGCCCTCGGGCTCCGGCTGGACGATCCGGGCTTTGACTTCTCCGTCCTGTCGGAGTTCAGGGACCGGCTGGTCCAGGCGGATGCCGGGCGCCGGGTGCTGGACGGCATCCTTGCCGCGGTCCGGGACAAGGGGCTGCTCACCAGCAGGGGCAAGGCCCGCACCGACTCCACGCACGTACTGTCGGCGGCACGGGAGCTGTCCTGGCTGGAGATGGTCGCCGAAACCCTGCGTGCGGCCCTGAACGCGCTCGCCGCCGCCGCTCCCGACTGGCTGGCCGAGGTCGCCGAGCCGGACTGGTTCAGGCACTACGCCACCCGCGCCGAGGACTCACGGTTCCCCAGGACTGCGGCCAAGCGGGAGGAGACCGGCCGCCGGATCGGAGCCGACGGGATGCGGCTGCTTCAGGCCGTCACCTCGCCCGGTGCGCCGGCCGGACTGCGGGCGGTGCCCGAGGTGGAAGTCCTGCGACGGATGTGGGTCCAGCACTTCCACCTGGTCGGGGGCGAGGTGCGGCGGCGGGACCCAAAAGACCGGCCGCCGGGCGGGACGCGCCTGGTCACCCCCTATGACGCCCAGGCGCGCGGCGGCGTCAAGCGCGACACGATGTGGGACGGATACAAGGTCCACCTCACCGAGACCTGCGGTGGTGACACTCCGGACCTGATCACGAACGTCGCCACCACCGATGCCACGGTCAGCGACTTCGACCTGGTCCCGGCTGTCCACGCCGCTCTCGCCGAGCGCCGGCTGCTTCCTGATGAGCACCTGGTCGACACCGGCTACGTCACCGCCCGCCACATCGTGGCCGCCCGGCGCGAGCACAACGTGGAGCTGACAGGGCCGATGATGCCCGGCACCGGCTGGCAGAACCGGGCCGGGACCTCACAGACCTTTCCCGTGGGCGCGTTCACCATCGACTGGGACCGCCGGACGGTGACCTGCCCCGGCGGGAAGAACAGCACCCGCTGGGCGAGGGAACCCGTCCGCGACAAGGTCGAGATCCGGGTGCAGTTCTCGAAGACCGACTGCGGACCCTGCAAGGTCAAGGACTCATGCACCCGCGGACCGCGCCGCAAGCTGACCCTCCAGGACCGGGACATCCATGAGGTCCTGCACCAGCGCCGGGCCGAGCAGGAGACCGACGCGTGGAAAGAGCGCTACAAGCTCCGTGCCGGTGTCGAAGGCGCCATCTCCCAGGCTGTGAACCGGTGCGGCCTGCGCAGATCCCGCTACCGCGGCCTCGCCAAAACCAGCCTCCAGCACCAGCTCACCGGAGCGGCGATCAACCTCGCCCGCATCGACGCCCACCTCACCAGCACACCCCGAGCCCGCACCCGCACCAGCCACTTCGCACGACTTCGCCCCGCCGACCAGAACTCGATCGACGGGGCGAAGCAGACGACCCCGAATTGACCAACAGCATCCGG
>NZ_JBIVFN010000063.1:0-1888 GCF_044748145.1 Streptomyces sp. NPDC090022 | reverse complement strand
TCCGCCGTCAGACCCGGACGACCCACATACCCACGCGCCAGACCCGCACCCGCCACATACAACTCACCCGACACACCCACCGGCACCGGCGACAAGAACTCATCCAGCACGAACACCCGGGTATTGACCACCGGCCCACCGATCGCCACCTCCCCAGCCCCCGCAGCACAACGCCACAACGTCGCATCCACCGTCGTCTCGGCGGGGCCATAGGCGTTGAACATCCGTCGGCCCCGGGCCCAGCGCGCCAGCGCCTCCGGCGGCAGGGCTTCGCCGGCCGTCACGAGAACGAGGTCCTTGCCGACCGTGCTCTCGTCCAGGGTGGCCAGCACGGCCGGCGGCAGCGTCACATGGGTCACCGCCTGGTCGGCCAGGAACTGTGCCAGGTCGGCACCGGCCCGCTTCTCCTGTGGGATCACCACCAGGGTCGCGCCGGTCAGCAGCGCCATGAACCACTCCCACGCGAACGCGTCGAAGCCCACCGAGGCGAATTGACCGACCCGGTGCCCGGCACCCACGCCGAGCAGCCCGCTGTGACCCGCCGTCATGCTCGCCACGCCGGCGTGCGTGACCAGGACGCCCTTCGGTCGTCCCGTCGAACCGGACGTGTAGATCACGTAGGCCGGATGCGTCACCGACGGCGCCGGCGCGTCCGGTGCGCTGCAGTCCAGGCCGTCCAAGGCCGCCGTGACCTCGGGGTCGTCCAACAGCACCGCTCCCGGGAGCACGGCATCGGTGGCGGCCGAGGCCAGCATCACGGCCGGCCCGGCGTCCTCCACCATGTACGCGACCCGCTGCGCCGGATACTCCGGGTCGATCGTCATGTAGGCCCCACCGGCCTTCAGCACACCCAGCACCGCGACCACCAGATCGACGCCGCGCTCCAGGCACACGGCGACCACCGACTCCGGGCCCACGCCCTTGCCGGTCAGCAGCCGCGCCAGCCGGTTCGCCCGCGCGTCCAGCTCCGCGTACGACACCTCCACCCCGTCGGCGACCACGGCCACCGCATCCGGCACCCGCGCCACCTGCGCCGCGAACAGCTCCGCCACGGTGCCCGGCGCCACCTCGGCCGCCGTGTCGTTCCACTCCACCAGCATCCGGTGCGAGGCGGCTCCGTCGAGGACTCCGACGGCGCTCAGCCGCCGCTCCGGCCCACCGTCGAGCTGCGACTCCAGAGTGGTGACCAGGTTCTCCGTCACGGCGCACATCAGCCGGCCCACGGCCGACCCGTCGACGGCGGCCACGGCATCCACGGTCAGTTCGATCGCATCGCCGTCGTCGTCCACGGACACCGCGAGGGGGTAGTTGGTGCGCTCCCTCGAGTACAGCGCCGTGAAGCCTTCGAAGCCGAGGCTCCGGTCGCTGTCCGCGCGCGGCTCGGATCCGCCGGTGTTGTGGCGGTAGTTGAGGAGGGAGGTGAACACGGGAGTGTTGCCCGACAGTCCGCTGGCCTGCTGGGCCAGGGCCAGGGAGGCGTGCTCGTGCTCCAGCAGCTCGGCCAGCTGGCCGCGCATCGCCTCCACGGCCTCCAGCGCGCCCAGCTCACCGGTGCGCACCCGCACCGGCAGCGTGTTGATGAACGGGCCCGGCATGTGCGCCGATCCCGTCCCGGAGTTCATCCGCCCGAACAGCACGGTTCCGAACACCACGTCGGCGCGGCCGGACACGGCTGCCAGGGTCCGCGCCCATGCGACGTGCAGCACGGTCGCCGCACTGGTGCTCAGACGGCGCGAGACCGCGCGCAGTCGCGTGTGCAGCTCCGGAGCGACGGGCACCCGCACGCGGACGACGTCCGATCCGTCGCCGTGGACGTCGCCCAGGCCGTACGGTGCGGTGGTCTCCTCGACGTCGCCGAGCAGCTCGGTGAAGTACCTCTCGTGCTCCG
>NZ_JBIVFN010000062.1:0-2017 GCF_044748145.1 Streptomyces sp. NPDC090022 | reverse complement strand
GGCTGCCCGCATCTGCGTGTACGCACGGTACGTACGAGGACGGTTCAGCCGATGAGCGACCTGTCAGACCGCGAAGAACAGCCGGAACGCCCCGTTGAGGTCGACGGCACCGCCTACCTCTTCCGGGCCCTGGGCAAGATGATCAAAGTCCTGCGCGAACGCGCGGGCCTCCAGCAGAAGGAACTGGCCGCCCTCACCCACGTCGGCCAGGACCTGATCAGCGCGATGGAACGCGGCGTCCGCATCCCGCAGCCGGACTTCCTGGAACGCGCGGACGTGGTCCTGCGGGCGGACGGGGTGCTGCTGGCGGCGATCACGGACGTGAAGGAGGCCCTGCGGAGGGCACGAACGCGGCATCCGGACTGGTTCAGGAGTTACGCGAAGGCGGAGGCGGAAGCCTCCGGCCTCCACTACTACGGCCACCAGGGTGTGCCGGGGCTGCTCCAGACCGAGGCGCACGCGCGCGCCGTCTTCGCCAAGCGTCGCCCGCTCCTCGACGAGGCGACGATCGAGAAGCGGGTCGCGGACCGGTTGGACCGCCAGAAGCTCTTCGAGCGCTGGCCGTCTCCGACCTTCAGCTTCGTCCTGGACGAGGGCTTGCTGCTCCGGCGCGTCGGCGGACGGGAAGTCCACAGGGGGCAGTTGCAGCGCTTCATCGAGATCGGCCGGCTGCGCACGGTGGAGCTCCAGGTCATGCCCTTCGAGCAAGGCGAACACGCCGCGCTGGACGGCTCGTTCACCCTCCTCAGCCCGAAGGGCCGCCAGCAGGTCGCCTACACCGAAATCTATGCACATCCAAACTTGATCACGGACCCCGAACTGGTACGCGTCTACAGCGAACGCTATGGGATCATCCGGGCACAGGCGCTCACGCCCGACGAGTCCCTGGACCTGATCGAGAAGTTGCTGGGAGAGCTATGACCACCATCGACCTGTCCTGGTTCAAGAGCAGCTACAGCGACGGCGAAGGCGGCGAGTGCCTGGAAGTGGCGTACGAGTGGCGGAAGTCGACGTACAGCAGTGGCGAAGGTGGCGAGTGCGTGGAGGTGGCCGCCTGCCCCTCGACCATCCACGTCCGTGACTCCAAGAACCCGACCGGGCCCCAGCTGGCCCTCACCCCGGCCGCTTGGTCCGCTTTCCTCGGCCTTGCCGGGCCAGTGGAGTAGAAGGGTACGGGGGCTGCCCGTCAGTCCTCAGGGTCCTTCCGGGGCGACCTGACCTGTCAAGAGCGCTCCTTCGTCGCGTCGCTGCGCGATTCCGCTTCGCTCCACTCCTGACAGGCCAGGCCACCCCGGAATGACAAGGACTGTCGGGAAGCCCCCGAAGGAGCGGGAGGTCTCAGCTTTCCCATGCCCGGGGGGTTCCAAGGGCCGACCCAGGGGCCGGGCAGGCAGGTCCCCCTCCCCCCAGGCTGCGAAAGCCGCCCCGGGCGAGCAGGCGCGCCTGATCGCTACGCGCTTCGGCCGGCATAGCGGCTGCGGCCCGCCCGTGGCCGGACATAGGCCGCCTCAGATTGCCGCTGGTCGCCCTCTCAGGCGTCTGACCCCCGTCTGGTGATACCCAGCGGGCAGTCAGTGGGAGTGCGAGCCCGAGAATGGCCGCCATAGTGGGGCAATCCGGGCATTCTATGGGCTCCGGAGAGGCTCTCGGGCGAAGTGGATCAGATGACCTCCCGCCAGTGCCCCTATCCCGCAACTTCCCGCTCCTGGGAGGCTTTGGGGCCCCAAACCGGGCCGCAGACGCCCATCCGCAGGAGCGCGTAGCGATCGATGGCGGCCTATGTCCGGCCACGGCCGGGCCGAGGCCGCTGAGAGACAGGAGCGCGTAGCGATCGGGCGCGCCCCGGCCTCCCGGCCGGCTCCCGCACCTGTCGCTGGGGAGAACGGACTGGCCGGGCCACTGGGCGGGCCTTGGAACCCTGGGCCTTGGTGAATTGCCGACCTCCCGTTCTTTCGGGGGCGTCCCGACAGTCCTTGTCTTTCCGGGACGGGACGGCCTGTCAGGAGTGGAGCGAAGC
>NZ_JBIVFN010000061.1:0-2026 GCF_044748145.1 Streptomyces sp. NPDC090022 | reverse complement strand
ACCACCGCAACCGCATCCGGCGTCCGCACCACCTGCGCCTCGAACAACCCCGGCAACGTCGACCGCTCGACCTCCACCGCCGTGTCATTCCACTCCACCAGCACCCGACGCCGCTCGGCCTCGTCGAGCAGGTCGAGCCCGCTCACCCGGGTCGTCGGCTCGGCCACCAGCAGTTCCAGCGCCCGCCGGACGCGCGTCGCGAGCCGCATGACGGTGTCACGCCCGAAGAGGTCCACCGAGCCGGTCACCGAGCCGCGCAGGCCCGCCGGGGCGCCGTCCTGGTCGAACAGCTCGACGAAGTCGATTTCGAGGTCGAACTTCGCCGCCCGCACGTCGACGACCGCCTCCGCCGAGGATCCGTCGGACTGGACGCCCGAGCGCTCCAGCACGATGCGCTCGTTGTTGTGCACGGTCAGCATCACCTGGACGAGCGGGTGCCGAGCCAGGGAGCGGGCCGGGGCCAGCTCCTCGACCAGCTTCTCGAAGGGCACGTCCTGGTTCGCGAGCCCTGCCCACCCGGTCTGCCGTACACGGGCGAGTGCCTCCGTGAAGGTCGGGTCGCCGGACAGGTCGGTACGCAGCACCAGCGTGTTGACGAAGAAGCCGACCATGTCGTCCAGCGCCACGTCGGTCCGCCCGGCGACCGCCGTGCCGATCGGGATGTCCGTTCCGGCACCCAGGCGGGACAGGACGACCGCCATCGCGGCCTGGAGGACCATGAAGACGGTGGCGTCCTCGGCCCGCGCCACCTCGGCGATACGGGCGTGGACGGCCGCCGGGACGTCCAGCGGCACGCCGTATCCGCGGTGCGACGCCACCGCGGGGCGAACGTGGTCGAAGGGCAGGTCGAGCTCCTCCGGCGCGCCGGAGAGGTTGTCCCGCCAGTAGCCGATCTGGCGGGCCATCACACTGTCCGGGTCCGTCTCGTCACCGAGCAGTTCGCGCTGCCACAGGGTGTAGTCCGCGTACTGGACGGGCAGCGGTTCCCATTCGGGGGCCCGGCCCTCGGCGCGTGCGGCGTAGGCCGTCATCACGTCCCGCAGCAGCGGCCCCATCGACCAGCCATCGCTCGCTATGTGGTGGACCACCACGACCAGTACCCGGTCCGCCGGACCGCACCGGAGCAGCGTCGCACGAATCGGCACATCGGTCGCCAGGTCGAACGCGTGGCCCTCGAGCTCGGCCGTCCGGGCGTCGAGGTCGGCGGGCGCCACGTCGGCCACGTCAAGGGCCCAGTCCAGGTCCTCCATTTTCAGGATGCGCTGGTACGGCTCTCCGTCCGCCGTCGCGTAGACCGTGCGCAGCACCTCGTGGCGGCCGATCACGTCACGCAGGGCCTTGTCGAGGGCCTCGCCGTCGATCTCGCCGGGCAGGCGCCTGACGATCGGGATGTTGTAGGTGGCGCTGGGGCCTTCGAGCTGGGAAAGGAACCACAACCGGCGCTGCGCGAAAGACAACGGAACCATCAGAACTCCTCCTGGTTGCGCATCGGCCGCAACGCCGGCCTAGCTGATTTTTCGTTTCCGAGCCGCTGCGCCAGTCCGGCCACGGTCGGCGCCTGCAGAAGCGCCTGCAGCGGCGCCTCGATGCCCAGCGACGCCCGGATCCGACTGGTCAGTCGGACGGCGAGCAGGGAGTGTCCGCCGAGGGCGAAGAAGTCGTCGTCGACGCCGACGCCTTCCAGCCCGAGAACCTCGGCGAACAAGGTGCACAGGATTTTCTCCCGCGCGTTGGCCGGTCCTCTTCCGGCTCCGGTCCTGTACTCGGGAGCGGGCAGGGCCTTGCGGTCCAGCTTCCCGTTCACCGTCAGCGGCAGCGCCTCCAGGACGACGACCGCCGACGGCACCATGTGTGCCGGCAGACGTGCCGACGCGTACTCCGCGATCGAGGCGGGAAGGGCGCCGGTGCCATCGGCCTCGGAGCCCGGGACGACGTAGGCCACCAGGCGGAGGTCGCCGGGGACGTCCTCACGGGCGACCACCGTGGCCTGCACGACGTGCGGGTGGGAGGCGATCACGGCCTGGAC
>NZ_JBIVFN010000060.1:0-2079 GCF_044748145.1 Streptomyces sp. NPDC090022 | reverse complement strand
CCGACCGTGCACCGTCCCCTCCGGCGCCTCGACCCCACCCGTCGCGTTCCACTCGTGGACCACCCGCTCGAACTCGCCGGGCGTGAGCATCGGCAGCTCCGCCACGGACCGGCCCGGGTCCGCGACGGCGCCGGCCAGCAGCACGTTCAGGTGCTCGCCGAACCGGGCCATCGTCGACGCGTCGAACAGCTCGGTGCTGTACTCGACCAGCGCGCGCAGCCCGCCGTCGTACTCCTCGAACTCCACGGTCAGGTCGCCGAGCGCGGTGTCCCGCTCCAGGCGGTACTCCTCGACCCGGACCGGGCCGAGGTCCGGGTGCATGCCCGGGGCGTTCTGGAGGACGACCATGGCCTGGACGAGCGGGGTGCGGCTGGTGTCGCGCTCCGGCTGGATCGCTTCCACCAACCGCTCGTACGGCACCTCTTCGTGGGCGAAGGCGTCCAGGACCGTCTCGCGCACCTGCCCGAGCAGGGCCGCGAAGGACGTCTCCGGCTCGATGGACGAGCGCAGCACCACCGTGTTGACCAGGAAGCCGACCAGCTGCTCCAGGTCCGCCTGCCCGCGGCCCGCGGAGGCGGTGCCGACGGCGATGTCGCGCTGCCCGCTCCAGCGGGCGAAGACGGCCTTGACCGCCGCCGTCAGCGCCATGAAGAGGGTGGCGCCGTGCTCGCGGGCCAGCTCCTTCACGGCGTCGGCCGTGGCGGCCGGCACCTCGAAGGCGTGGACGGCGCCCGCGGAGGAGCGGACGGCCGGGCGGGGCCGGTCGGTGGGCAGTTCCAGCGGGGAGATGCCGGCCAGCCGCTCGCGCCACCAGTCCAGCTGCTCCGCCAGCAGCCCGCCGTCCTCCAGTCGGTCGCGCTGCCAGGCGGCGAAGTCCGGGTACTGGACCGGGACTTCGGCCAGCCGCGCCGGGCGGCCCTCGGTGCGGGCCGCGTACAGCTCGCCCAGTTCGCGGGCGGCGACGCCCATGGACCAGCCGTCGGTGACGATGTGGTGCATGCCGAGCAGGAACAGGTGCTCCTCGGCGGCCAGCCGGACCAGCAGGACCCGCACCAGCGGGCCGCCGCGCAGGTCGTACGGGCGCTCCAGCTCCTCCCGGGCCAGTGCCCGCAGTCGCTCCTCGTCCCCGTCCGGCACCTCGGCCGTGCGCCACTGCGGCGCCAGCTCCGGGTGGACGATCTGCACGCCCCGGCCGTCGGCCACGTCGAACGTGGTCCGCAGGGCCTCGTGGCGTGCCACCAGGTCGCCGACGGCGGCACGCAGCGCTTCCGCGTCCAGCGGGCCCGTCAGGCGCAGGCCCGCGGCCGAGTGGTACTCGGTGCTGCCCTCGTTGAAGTCCTCCAGGAACCACAGGCGCTGCTGGCCGAAGGACATCGGCAGCACACCGTCGCGCGGCATCACCGGGATGGCGGCGGTGTCGGCCGGCTCCTGCGGGGCCACGGCGGCCGCGAGTTCCGCGACGGTGGGGGCCTCGAAGAGCAGGCGCGGCGAGAGGCCGGTGCCCAGGGCCCGGCGGGCCCGGGAGACGACCTGGATGGTGAGGATGGAGTCGCCGCCGAGGTCGAAGAAGTTGTCGTGGACACCGACCCTCTCCACGCCCAGGACCTCGGCCCAGACGGCGGCCAGGGCCTCCTCGGTGGCGTCGCGCGGGGCGGTGTAGGGGGTGCCGAGCTGCTCGGCGGGGGCCTCCGGCTCGGGCAGGGCGCGCCGGTCCACCTTGCCGCTGGGGGTGAGCGGGAGCCGCTCCAGCGGGACGAAGAGCGCCGGGACCATATAGTCGGGCAGGGTCCGCGCCAGGTGGGCGCGCAGGTCCGCGGTGGGGATCGCCTCGTCGGCGACGACATAGGCGACAAGGCGCTTGTGGCCGTCGGCGCCCTGGTGGGCGATCACGACGGTCTCGCGCACCAGGTCGTGGCGCACCAGGGCCGTCTCGATCTCGCCGAGCTCGATACGGAACCCGCGGATCTTGACCTGGTCGTCGGCGCGGCCGAGATGTTCGAGCGTGCCGTCGGCCAGCCAGCGGGCCACGTCGCCGGAGCGGTACATCCGCTCGCCGGGGGCGCCGTACGGGTTGAGGGG
>NZ_JBIVFN010000059.1:0-2227 GCF_044748145.1 Streptomyces sp. NPDC090022 | reverse complement strand
CTCCTACGGAGTCTTCTCCACTCCGCACAGGACTCCATAGGAGGGGTCAACTGATCCCGCTACGCGCACTTGCGGATGGTCACCCGGCCGCCGTTCTTGGTCATCTCACTGGAGTGCGGCGCGAGACAGAGCCCCGTCCACTGGTTGGCGAAGGTGTAGGTACCGCTGATCTTGGTCGGGTTGACCGACCAGAGCTGGTTGCCCGAGTCCCAGCGGGTCTCGCAGCCCCACCACATGAGCTGGGTGTTCTGGCCGGGCGGGGTGCCGTTGTTGTAGGGGACTGTGAGGCAGTAGCCGTTGTTGTTGCGGATGGTGAAATAGCCGTTGCTCGCCTTGACGGCGTTCCATTTCTGCGCGGCCCCGCCGTCGCAGGTACGCTGCACCACGAGCCCGCCGTTGGGGACGGTGGGGCCGATGGCCAGGCACTTGCCGCTCAGCAGGTTCTTGTAGGGAGCCTTGCCACCGGCCGACCACATGTCGTAGGTCTTGGTGGTCGGCGGGTCCTGCCCGCAGATGTCCCTCAGCTCCGTGTCGGTCATCTTGCGGCTCTGATACAACCAGGCGAAGGACCGGCTGGTGTCCGGCACCCGGACGACCGCGTTCTTGACGAGCTCGTTCTTGTTGCCGTCGTAGCGGGCATCGATGTCGACGACCGCCTCGATCAGCGGCTCCTTGACCTCGATCCAGCCGACGCTGCCCAGGGGGACCGTGGCGGTGTGCGTGTGGGTGTCGCTGGTGCTCCAGGTCCAGCTCCAACCGAGCTTGGGCCCGACGGAGGCCTCCCAGTCACCGAACTTCTTCTTCCCGCCGATGTCGAGGCCGAAGGAGAAGCTGGTGGAGGAGCTCTTGGTTCCGGCGACGCTCACGCTGCCGCTACTGGTGCAGCCGTAGGCGATGGGGCTCTTCCCACTGCCGAGCTTGTCGGGCATGGTGGCCTCGCCCCATACTTGCTTGCTGCTTTTGAAGGTGAGGTAGCACTCGGGGTCCCAGTAGATGATGTCCCCGGCCTGCGTGGGCCTCGGGTCGGCGCAGTCCTCGGCTACCTGCGCGGGCGACTTGGCCGCTACCTGCGCGGGCGACTTGGCCGCTACCTGCGCGGGCGACTTGGCCGCCGCGAACGCCGTCGGGGTCAGCGGGAAGTAGCTCATTATCAAGGCGAGCAACACGATCGTCTTCTTCACGTTCTTCACGAGGCGTGAGCTTAGGGATCATGAATGGCCGCTGAGGGAACGCCGTATGTATCTCAGGGGCATTGCATGGTTGCGGTCTGTCCGGATTGATCACGTGAGGCCGAGGATTCGTAGGGGTCGGGTGTGGTCGCGGCCGGTGTGGCGGAGGGCAGCGGCGATGTTGGTGTGGCCGTTCTGGCGGAAGATGCCGATGGCGAGGTTGCGCAGGCCGGCCATGGTGCGGGGCAGGTGGCCGGTGCGGACTTTGGAGTCGTCCTCGCGGAAGGTCCGGTCTCGGACGTGGTGCAGGAGGTTCTCGATGCCCCAGTGGCCCCTGATCCAGGTGGCGAGCTGGACGGCGGTGGCGTCGTAGGTGTCCAGGCTAGTGATCAGGTAGACCCGTTCGATGGTGAGCTTCCCGGTCGAGCGGTCGCGGCGTCATCGGACGATCTGGATCGCCTGGCGGGCGCCGGGATAGTCGAGGTGGTGGAAGGCGGCGGTCTTGAGTCGGCGGATCTCGTCGCGGTGGTGGGCCCGGTCGCGGGTGCGGTGGTCCAGCGGGATGTCCGCCCAGGGAAGCGTTTTGAGCTGGGCATACAGCCCGGGGTGGTTCTTTTTCACGATGGCCAGGTAGTGGGCGCCGCGCTCGCGGAGGTACGTGCCGTGGGCGTGCTGGGTGTGCAGGGCATCGCCGGTGATCACGGTGTCGCTCAGGTCGATGCTGTCCAGCAGCGGGGCGAAGGCGGGGATCTCGTTGCTTCTGGAGGCGACCTGCCGCTGGGCCAGGACCACGCCGTGGTGGTCCATTGCGGCCAGCAGTTGGATCGCGGTGCTCGTGACGGTGCGCGAGCCGCGGACCGTCTTGCCGTCGACCGCGATCGCCCGCGGCACCGGCTTCGCCGATCGCTCGGACTCGCTCGGGTGTACTCCTCTGGCCTGTAGGAATGCTCCGATGGCAGCGTCCAGAGCGTCGCCGTCCAGCCGCTGGAGCAGGCGCCGGACGGTCGCCGGATGAGGGACGGGATGGACACCGGTGAGCGGCTCGGCCGGGAAGTCGA
>NZ_JBIVFN010000058.1:0-2692 GCF_044748145.1 Streptomyces sp. NPDC090022 | reverse complement strand
TCACTAAAGGCTGCGTAAAGAACGTGCTAGGAATACGCAACTCCGCTCCGGCCCACCCCTCGCCGGAGGCACGGAACGGCGGCCGTCACCAGGCCGCGGCACCACCTGCAGTGCTCGCTCCACCTGCACGACCAAGGCGCTTCCACACCCGTCCGCGTCCGCGGACCGGTGGCGCCACGGGTCGCCGATCGGACAACGGCGTTCGCTCACAGCCCGCCTTCTCACACCGGCCCTCCGCACGAGGCCGGTCTGCGCCATCGAGGTTTTGCCACATGTCACTCGACTCCTTCACCGACTCCGTCGACAAGGCTGTCAGCGGATTCTTCGAGCCCATCGCCAAGTGGCTCGGAGAGGTCGTCTTCTACTCCGTGCCGGTCAACGGCACCGAGCTCCCGCTGATCGTCGCCTGGCTGGTCATCGCGGGTCTGGTCTTCTCCGCCTGGTTCGGCCTGATCCAGATACGCAAGTTCCCGCTCGCACTGAAGGTCGTCCGCGGCACGTACGACGAGAAGGGGTCGACCGGCGAGGTCAACCACTTCCAGGCGCTGACCGCCGCCGTCTCCGGCACCGTCGGACTCGGCAACATCGCCGGTGTGGCCGTCGCCGTCTCCATCGGTGGTCCCGGTGCCACGTTCTGGATGATCCTCTGTGGTCTGCTGGGCATGGCGACGAAGTTCGTCGAGGTGACCCTCGGCGTGAAGTACCGCGAGGTCCACGCCGACGGATCCGTCTCCGGCGGCCCGATGCACTACCTGCCCAAGGGGCTCGCCGAGCGCTTCGGCGCCCGCGGCAAGACCCTCGGCAAGGTCCTGGCCGTCCTCGCCTCCGCCTTCGTGCTCTTCTTCGGCCTCTTCGGCGGCAACCTCTTCCAGGTCAACCAGTCCTACGCCCAGCTGGTCTCCGTCACCGGCGGCGAGGACGGCATCATCGGCGGCTCCGCCGGCGCCCTGTTCTTCGGCATCCTGATCGCCGCGCTCGTCGGCATCGTCCTGCTCGGCGGCATCCGCTCCATCGCCTCGGTCACCAGCAGGCTCGTCCCCGCCATGGCCGGCATCTACATCGCCGCCTGCCTGGTCGTGATCCTGGTGAACGTCACCGCGGTCCCCTCCGCGATCTCCACGATCATCGAGGGCGCGTTCAACCCGCAGGGCGTCGCCGGCGGTGTCCTCGGCGCGCTGATCATCGGCTTCAAGCGGGCCGCGTTCTCCAACGAGGCCGGTCTCGGCTCCGCCCCGATCGCCCACTCCGCGGTCAAGACCAAGCACCCCGCCAGCGAGGGCCTGGTCGCCCTGCTCGAGCCGTTCATCGACACGGTCATCATCTGCACCATGACCGCCCTGACGATCGTCATCGCCAACCCGGCCAGCTACACCGAGGTCCGCAAGGGCGGCGACTCCATCGGCGGCGTGACCATCACCTCCGACGCGTTCGCCACCGTCCTGCCCTGGTTCCCGTACATCCTGACCATCGCGGTCATGCTGTTCGCCATCTCCACGGTGCTGACCTGGGGCTACTACTGCATGAAGGCCTGGACCCACCTGTTCGGCCGCAGCAAGGCCAGCGAGATCACCTTCAAGATCATGTACACCCTCGTCGCCGTGGCCGGCTCCCTGCTCACCCTGCAGACCCTCATCGACATGGCCGACGCGGTGCTCTTCATGCTCGCCGTCATCAACATCATCGGCCTCTACCTGCTCGCCCCCGTCGTCAAGCGCGAGCTGAACAACTTCCTCGACTTCGTCCGCCGCCGCGACGCCGGCCAGGACACCGAAGCCGACGAGGACGAAGACCAGGAGCCGGTGAAGACCACCGTCTGACCGCACCCCCCGCGGCCCGGCTCCCCGAGAGGGCCCGCATCCACCCTCGCGCCTTGGGTGGATACGGGCCCTCTCCCCCTGTCCTGAACACCATCACCGCACGTCAAAGACCCTCTGGCAACATCTCAGCCCTCCCGATAGGGTGTAAAGAACGCGTCAAGACGCCCCTCGCACCGGATGGGCGGACGCGGGGTGTGCCGGGAAGTCTGGTCGGCGTTCTTGGGGGCCGCGTGCCCGCAATGCTGCCGACGCCCCGGAGGTTCCCCCGCCATGACCGCCACCCCGCCGCCCCAGCGCCCCCCGTTCCTCGGCCTCCTTCCCTGGCCCGAGCGCCGCGCCATCGCCGAGGCCCTGCGCACCGAGACCATCGGCGGCCTCGTCCTCCTCGCCGCCGCCGTCATCGCGCTGATCTGGGCCAACAGCCCCCTCGGCGACGTCTACCAGCAGATACGCGACTTCCACTTCGGCATACCGGCCCTCGGACTCGACCTCTCCGTCGGCCACTGGACCGCCGACGGCCTCCTCGCCGTCTTCTTCCTCGTCGCCGGCATCGAACTCAAGCGGGAACTCGTCGTCGGCGAGCTCCGTACGCCCGCGACCGCGGCCCTCCCGGTGATCGCCGCCGCATGCGGCATGGCCGTCCCCGCCGCCCTGTACGCCCTGACCGCCGCAACCGGCGGCGGCAGCCCCGACGGCTGGGCCGTGCCCATGGCCACCGACATCGCCTTCGCACTCGCCGTCCTCGCCGTCATCTCCACGCACCTGCCCGCGGCCCTGCGCGCCTTCCTCCTCACCCTGGCAGTCGTCGACGACCTCGGCGCCATCCTCATCATCGCGGTCTTCTTCACCAGCGGTCTGAACCTCTGGGCCCTCGG
>NZ_JBIVFN010000057.1:0-4787 GCF_044748145.1 Streptomyces sp. NPDC090022 | reverse complement strand
TGGTCTTGCCCACGCCGAAGCCGCCCGCCACCACGATCTTCGCGGAGGTGGTGGAGCGAGCCGCTCCGCCGTTAGAGCTTGCGAAGTCCACTGAGCACCCTTTCGAGCAGTGTCACGTCAGGCTGGCCGCCGGCGTTTTCGTCGCCGCCCGGCTGATGGATGGCGACCAAACCCGCCTCGGCCAGGTCGGCCACGAGGATTCGGGCGACGCCGAGAGGAATGGAAAGGAGGGCCGAGATCTCGGCCACCGATTTGATTTCTTGGCACAGCCGGCAGATGCGCTGATGCTCGGGCAACTGCCCTTGCAGGCGCGCAGGATCGGCCGTCGTGCTGACCAGCGCCTCGATGGCGAGCTGGTAGCGCGGCCGGGTCCGGCCACCGGTCATGGCGTACGGACGCACCAGCGGGTTGTGGGCCTTGGGGGCCTGTCGCTGCGCACCCTGGTGGGGAGGCGGCGCGTGCCTGCGAGGTTGCTGAGGCGGCTGGGGCTGGCCGTACGACTGTTGCTGGTACGGGTTGTGCTCCGGCATGGGCCGGCTGGGGGCGGAGGGGAAGTTGAAGCGGTTCTGGTCGTGCCCACCCTGCGGCTGCTGAGCGCCGCCAAAGGGATGACCTCCGGGTGTTGTCACGTCTCCTCCTCCGACTCCAAAAACGCAGTACTCCCTGTGGAACCGCGCCACCGCACCCTACGGTGCGATGACGCGAAACGCACTGCCTGTCTGTTAGTTGAGAAGGCTTCCCTGCAGTTCGGCGCGCAGGTCCGGGGTCAGGACGCTGCCCGCGCGATCCACCAGAAGAGCCATCTCGTAGCCCACGAGGCCGATGTCGCACTCGGGGTGCGCGAGTACGGCCAGCGAGGACCCGTCCGAGACGGACATGATGAAGAGGAAGCCGCGCTCCATCTCGACCACGGTCTGGTTGACGGCACCGCCCTCGAAGATGCGGGAGGCTCCGGCGGTCAGCGAGGTCAGTCCGGAGGCCACGGCCGCCAGCTGATCGGCGCGGTCGCGGGGGAAACCTTCGGACATCGCCAGAAGAAGGCCGTCGGCGGAGACCACCACGGTGTGGGACACCCCAGGGGTGTTGTCCACGAAGTTGGTGATCAACCAGTTCAGGTTCTGTGCCGCCTGGCTCATCGGGCTCACACTAACGCTCCTGGTCATAGCTGTTACTTGACTGCTCTGAACCCGCGCTGCGTCCCTGCTGGACTCCACGTCGCAGGTTACTCAGCCTGCCACGGACGTCCTCCGGGGCGCGGGAGACCGAAGGGCCGCCCTGCGGGGTCGTCTCCGCCGCACCCTCGACCAGGTTGGCCTTGGGTACGCGCCGAGGGAGACCGGACGGGGTGACCCCGCCCGCCTTCGGCTCGCGGAGCTTGCCGGCCTGCTGCCAGCGCTCGTCGTTGCGTGAACGCCAGCTGTTGCCGTCCGCCCCCTGCTCCTCCTCCTGGGCCGGCTGCTGCTGTCGCTGCGGCGGTCCTTCGAAGAGGGAAGGGGTCGACTCCGTTTCCTGCTGTGCCGGCTGCCACTGCTGCTGGCTGCCGCGACGCGGCAGGCCCGCTCCGGTCAGCTGGTGGCCGGTGTCGGCAGCGGCGCCCGGACGGTCGAAGCCTACGCGTTCCGGCGCCGGTTCGGGACCCGACTGGGATTCCGATTCGATCCCGTATTCCTGCTGGTAGGCCGCCGGATACGAGTTCTGCTCGGGCCACTGTGCCTGGTGGGACTGGCCATCGTAGCCCGCGCCGTAGTTCTGCCCATCCTGCGGCTGGTCCTGGTAGGAACCCTCCGGATAGGTGTAGTTGTCCTGCGGGTACGCCTCGTAGCCACCCTGCTCGCGCTGGGCGTCGTACGCGGGCTCGTAACCCTGTTCGGCCTGGGGCTCGTACCCCTGGTACGGCTGGTACCCGTGTTCCGGCTGAGGTTCCGGATAGTCCTGGGCGTACTCCTGGACCGGCTGAGCGGCCTGACCCTGCCCGTCGTGGCCGCCCTGGGCCTCCGGGGCGTCCTGGCCCTCCGGGTGCGGCTGCTGGCCGACTCCGGCCTCCAGCTGCGCCCGGCGCTCCTCGCGGAACAGGGACCGGCCCATGGAGTCCAGGCCACGGTTCTCGCCGCCCTGGTTTTCGTACCGGGAGTCGTCGAACCCGAGCTCGGCCGCGGTGCGCATCGGAGCGGACTCGAAGGCCGGCTGCTGCGGGATCATCGAGGAGACGGTGAAGTCGTCGTCCGGGATCCCCTCGCCACCACCACCGTGGGTGATGGCGTCCGGGAGCATGACCAGCGAGGTGGTGCCGGCCTGCTCGCCCGAGGGGCGCAGCTGGACGCGGATGCCGTGGCGGTCCGACAGCCGGCCGACCACGAACAGACCCATGCGCTGCGAGATCGCGGCGTCCACGGTCGGCGGGTTGGCCAGCTTGTGGTTGATGTCCGCGAAGTCCTCGGCGGTCAGACCGATGCCCTTGTCGTGGATCTCGACCATGACGCGGCCGTCGGGCAGACGCGTGGCGTTGACGCGGACCTTGGTCTGCGGGGAGGAGAACGTCGTGGCGTTCTCCAGCAGCTCGGCCAGCAGGTGCACGAGGTCGGTCACGGCCTGGCCGTGGATCTCGGCCTCGGAGACGCCCGACAGCTCGATGCGCTCGTACTGCTCCACCTCGGAGGAGGCGGCACGCAGGACGTCGACCAGGGGGACCGGCTGGTCCCAGCGGCGGCCCGGCTCCTCACCCGCGAGGATGAGGAGGTTCTCGCCGTTGCGGCGCATACGGGTGGCCAGGTGGTCCAGGCGGAAGAGGTTCTCCAGCTGGTCCGGGTCGGCCTCGTTGTTCTCCAGGTCGGTGATGAGGGTCAGCTGGCCCTCGATCAGCGACTGGTTGCGCATGGAGAGGTTCGTGAAGATCGCGTTGACGTTGCCCCGTAGGAGGGCCTGCTCGGCGGCGAGCCGGACGGCCTCGCGGTGGACCTGGTCGAACGCGCGGGCGACCTCGCCGATCTCGTCCTGGGAGTCGATCGGGATCGGCTCGACACGGGTGTCGACCTTGCCCGGGTCGGTGCGCGAGAGCTGGTCGACCAGGCTCGGCAGACGCTGCTCGGCGATGTCGAACGCGGCGCCGCGCAGGCGGCGCATCTGGCGGCCCATCTGGCGGGCCACCAGGCCGGCCAGGAGGAAGGCGGTGGTGAGGGCGACGACCACGACGGCGCCGGTGATGATGGCGTCGGTGCGGGCGTCGTCGGCGACCGTGGCGGCCTCGGTCACGGCCTTGGCGGTGACCTCCTGCTCGATCTGCGTGTACGCCTCGAACTTCGCGGTGGCCGCGGCCTGCCAGAACAGGGCGTTGGTGCCCTTGGTGGCGAGGACCTTGGGGTCCTCGCCGCCGGCTATCGCCTCGGTCATGCCCTCGAGCATGGAGTCGTTGACCTTCGGCGGGGCGACGAACGGCTTGCCGGAGGCCTCGGCCTGCTCCTTGACCTCGGCGAGCTTGGTCTCGCCCTCCTTGGTCTTGGCGGCGAAGACTTCCTTGAGGCGCTCGGTGTCGGCGTCGGTGCCGGCCGCGACGTACTCGGCGAGCGCGATCTCCTCCAGGTAGGCGTACGAGGAGAAGGCGACGAGCTGCCCCTCCTTGATCGCCGGGTCCTTGCTCGGCCGGACCAGGAGGTGGGTGCCGATGGAGCGCTGGAGCGAGCCGGCGGCCTTGGCGAGCTGGATCGCGTAGACCATGCGGCCGTAGGACGTGATGTTTCCGGTGCCCAGGCCCAGCTCGTTGGAGAACTGCATGAGGTTGTGCTGGACCAGCACATAGCCCTCTTCGGTGGCCACCGGTCCGCCCTGGCTGGCCGACAGGTTCTTCTTCGGGGTCTCGGTGTTCAGGTTGTACGCGGTGTCGCGCAAATGCTGAAGCTTCGGCTCTTCCTTCTGGAAGAGATCGAGACGGTGCTGCAGGCCCTTCCTCTGGGGCATGCCCTTGATCGCCTCGGCGAACTTCTGCTTCGCCTTGTCGGTCTTGTTACGGGCATCGACCACGACCGCGTTGCTCTTGTCGCCCTTGAGGAGCGGCTCGGCGGTCAGGTCGCGCTCGTCGAGGAGGGCCTGGCCGTATTCCGACGCGGCCTTGACGACCATGGCCGTCTTCTCGGCGTCCTTGGCCGCGTTCCAGGTGTCGATCGATCCCTTCACCTGGAAGCCGCCCATGACCAGCCCGACGCCGACGGGCAGCAGGAGGATCGCGTTCAGACGCGTCGGCACACGCCAGTTGCGGGGCGAGAACCTGCTGGTGCTACGGCTGCTCCTGGGCGTGTCCATGGGCACGTCGACAGAAGACGCGGCCGCGCGCTGCGGCGGGGTGAAGTTGCCGCGCGCGGGTTCATCCGCGGGGCTCGAGTTGCTTCGCCTCACTCGACCAACAACCTCTCGGCGGTGCTACTAGCTAGTTCGTTGAATTCCAGCATGTCCAACGGCCGTGTTCCAAACAGTTGAATCCGGCCATTCCTAGAGACCTTTGCCTCACATAAATCGGACATAAAGAGCGAGCTGCGGCAAAAACGAGACGCTCGGTGAACACAGCGGCACCGTACGAGTGCTGCGAGTGTCCAAGTACCAACAATTCTCTGTCGAAACGTTATGAACGACACGGGCGGGCCGTGTCCTTGGACACAGCCCGCCCGTGCGGCGCTCGAGTTGGCGGCCCGCCGTTACTTCAGCCGTGCCATGAGGGCGTGTTCGACGAGCGTGATGAGGGCGCTCTTGGCGTCGGCGCGGTGGCGGGCGTCGGTGGTGATGATGGGTGCGTCGGGGCC
>NZ_JBIVFN010000056.1:1992-5225 GCF_044748145.1 Streptomyces sp. NPDC090022 | reverse complement strand
CTTCAGAACTAACACAGTGGACGCGAGCAACTGAGGACAAGCCCTCGGCCTATTAGTACCAGTCAGCTCCACCCGTTACCGGGCTTCCACATCTGGCCTATCAACCCAGTCGTCTACTGGGAGCCTTACCCTCTCAAGGAGGTGGGAATACTCATCTTGAAGCAGGCTTCCCGCTTAGATGCTTTCAGCGGTTATCCCTCCCGAACGTAGCCAACCAGCCATGCCCTTGGCAGGACAACTGGCACACCAGAGGTTCGTCCGTCCCGGTCCTCTCGTACTAGGGACAGCCCTTCTCAATATTCCTACGCGCACAGCGGATAGGGACCGAACTGTC
Source organism: Streptomyces sp. NPDC090022 (assembly GCF_044748145.1). Taxonomy (NCBI): domain Bacteria; kingdom Bacillati; phylum Actinomycetota; class Actinomycetes; order Kitasatosporales; family Streptomycetaceae; genus Streptomyces; species Streptomyces sp. NPDC090022. Next base: position 4,891 of record NZ_JBIVFN010000056.1, on the reverse strand, counting down.
TCACGACGTTCTAAACCCAGCTCGCGTACCGCTTTAATGGGCGAACAGCCCAACCCTTGGGACCGACTCCAGCCCCAGGATGCGACGAGCCGACATCGAGGTGCCAAACCATCCCGTCGATATGGACTCTTGGGGAAGATCAGCCTGTTATCCCCGGGGTACCTTTTATCCGTTGAGCGACGGCGCTTCCACAAGCCACCGCCGGATCACTAGTCCCGACTTTCGTCCCTGCTCGACCCGTCGGTCTCACAGTCAAGCTCCCTTGTGCACTTACACTCAACACCTGATTGCCAACCAGGCTGAGGGAACCTTTGGGCGCCTCCGTTACCCTTTGGGAGGCAACCGCCCCAGTTAAACTACCCATCAGACACTGTCCCTGATCCGGATCACGGACCGAGGTTAGACATCCAGCACGACCAGAGTGGTATTTCAACGGCGACTCCACCATGACTGGCGTCACGGCTTCAAAGTCTCCCACCTATCCTACACAAGCCGAACCGAACACCAATATCAAACTGTAGTAAAGGTCCCGGGGTCTTTCCGTCCTGCTGCGCGAAACGAGCATCTTTACTCGTAGTGCAATTTCACCGGGCCTATGGTTGAGACAGTCGAGAAGTCGTTACGCCATTCGTGCAGGTCGGAACTTACCCGACAAGGAATTTCGCTACCTTAGGATGGTTATAGTTACCACCGCCGTTTACTGGCGCTTAAGTTCTCAGCTTCGCAACCCCGAAAGGTCACTAACCGGTCCCCTTAACGTTCCAGCACCGGGCAGGCGTCAGTCCGTATACATCGCCTTACGGCTTCGCACGGACCTGTGTTTTTAGTAAACAGTCGCTTCTCGCTGGTCTCTGCGGCCACCCCCAGCTCACGGAGTAAATCCGATCACCAGTGATGGCCCCCCTTCTCCCGAAGTTACGGGGGCATTTTGCCGAGTTCCTTAACCATAGTTCACCCGAACGCCTCGGTATTCTCTACCTGACCACCTGAGTCGGTTTAGGGTACGGGCCGCCATGAAACTCGCTAGAGGCTTTTCTCGACAGCATAGGATCATCCACTTCACCACAATCGGCTCGGCATCAGGTCTCAGCCTTATATGAGGGACGGATTTGCCTACCCCTCGGCCTACACCCTTACCCCGGGACAACCACCGCCCGGGCTGGACTACCTTCCTGCGTCACCCCATCGCTTACCTACTACCACCTTGGGTCAGCGGCTCCACCACTCCCCTTTCCCCGAAGGGTCCAGGGCGGCTTCACGGCCTTAGCATTAATGGGCTCGATATTGGGCGTTTCAAAGCGGGTACCGGAATATCAACCGGTTGTCCATCGACTACGCCTGTCGGCCTCGCCTTAGGTCCCGACTTACCCTGGGCAGATCAGCTTGACCCAGGAACCCTTAGTCAATCGGCGCACACGTTTCTCACGTGTGTATCGCTACTCATGCCTGCATTCTCACTCGTGAACCGTCCACAACTACCTTCCGGTGCTGCTTCACCCGGCACACGACGCTCCCCTACCCATCACAGCCTCCGTTGGGAGTATTGCTGCAATGACACGACTTCGGCGGTACGCTTGAGCCCCGCTACATTGTCGGCGCGGAATCACTTGACCAGTGAGCTATTACGCACTCTTTCAAGGGTGGCTGCTTCTAAGCCAACCTCCTGGTTGTCTCTGCGACTCCACATCCTTTCCCACTTAGCGTACGCTTAGGGGCCTTAGTCGATGCTCTGGGCTGTTTCCCTCTCGACCATGGAGCTTATCCCCCACAGTCTCACTGCCGTGCTCTCACTTACCGGCATTCGGAGTTTGGCTAAGGTCAGTAACCCGGTAGGGCCCATCGCCTATCCAGTGCTCTACCTCCGGCAAGAAACACACGACGCTGCACCTAAATGCATTTCGGGGAGAACCAGCTATCACGGAGTTTGATTGGCCTTTCACCCCTAACCACAGGTCATCCCCCAGGTTTTCAACCCTGGTGGGTTCGGTCCTCCACGAAGTCTTACCTCCGCTTCAACCTGCCCATGGCTAGATCACTCCGCTTCGGGTCTAGAGCGTGCAACTCAATCGCCCTATTCGGACTCGCTTTCGCTACGGCTTCCCCACACGGGTTAACCTCGCTACACACCGCTAACTCGCAGGCTCATTCTTCAAAAGGCACGCAGTCACGAGATACCCGAAGGTATCCGACGCTCCCACGGCTTGTAGGCACACGGTTTCAGGTACTATTTCACTCCGCTCCCGCGGTACTTTTCACCATTCCCTCACGGTACTATCCGCTATCGGTCACCAGGGAATATTTAGGCTTAGCGGGTGGTCCCGCCAGATTCACACGGGATTTCTCGGGCCCCGTGCTACTTGGGAGATGAGCAAGCAAGCCGTACAGATTTCAGCTACGGGGGTCTTACCCTCTACGCCGGACCTTTCGCATGTCCTTCGCCTATCCATACGGTTTCTGACTCGCCTCACAGCCGGCAGACCGTGAAAGCTCATTCCCACAACCCCGCATGCGCAACCCCTGCCGGGTCTCACACACATACGGTTTGGCCTCATCCGGTTTCGCTCGCCACTACTCCCGGAATCACGGTTGTTTTCTCTTCCTGAGGGTACTGAGATGTTTCACTTCCCCTCGTTCCCTCCACACTGCCTATGTGTTCAGCAGTGGGTGACAGCCCATGACGACTGCCGGGTTTCCCCATTCGGACACCCCCGGATCAAAGCTCAGTTGGCAGCTCCCCGGGGCCTATCGCGGCCTCTCACGTCCTTCATCGGTTCCTGGTGCCAAGGCATCCACCGTGCGCCCTTAAAAACTTGGCCACAGATGCTCGCGTCCACTGTGTAGTTCTCAAGCAACGACCAGCCACCCATCACCCTGCTCCCAAAAGGACCAGGTTCACCGG
>NZ_JBIVFN010000055.1:0-6514 GCF_044748145.1 Streptomyces sp. NPDC090022 | reverse complement strand
ATGTTCTGTTCCGGGAGGTTGTGGACGGGTGATGCAGGTCTCGGCTGGGGGATCTTGAACGAGTGAGGGCCTTCCGGGTTCGGTGTGGATTGCGACGTCTACACCAACCAGCAGAAGGCCCTCATGCCCCACCGTAATGCACCCCTGACCGAGACCGGCCGCCTGCGGCTGGCCCCGCTGCGTGGTCGAGGACGGCTGGCCTCTTCGCAGGGCAGCCGAACGTTTCCAGGTCTCACCCACCACCGCTCAACGCTGGGCGACCCGCTACCGGGCCCTGGGCCAGGCCGGCATGGCCGACCACTCCTCCCGCCCGCACCACAGCCCCCGGCGGACCGCGAGCCGCACCGAGCGACGGATCATCAAGATCCGGATCCTGCGGCGGTGGGGGCCGGCCCGCATCGCAGGACTGCTGAACATGGCCGCCTCCACCGTGCACCGCGTGCTGACCCGCTTCGGCCTGGCCCGCCTCGCACACCTCGACCGCGCCACCGGGACCGCCATACGCCGCTACGAACGCGAGAAGCCCGGCGAACTCGTCCACGTCGACATCAAGAAACTCGGCAACATCCCCGACGGCGGCGGACACAAGACCCTCGGCCGCCAGGCCGGCCGCAAGAACCGCCAGAACGCCGGCTACAGCTACATCCACACCGCCGTCGACGACCACTCCCGCCTCGCCTACAGCGAGATCCACGCGGACGAGAAGAAGGACACCGCCACCGCGTTCTGGACCCGGGCGCACGCCTACTTCACCAGCGCCGGGATCACCGTCGAACGTGTCCTGACCGACAACGGCGCCTGCTACAAGTCCCACACCTGGCGCGACGCGCTGGCGGCGGCCGGGATCACCCACAAGCGAACCCGGCCCTACCGGCCCCAGACCAACGGCAAGGTCGAACGACTGAACCGCACCCTGCTGGACGAGTGGGCCTACGCCCGCCCCTACCGGTCAGAACAGGAACGACGCGACGCCTTCCCCGTCTGGCTGCACACCTACAATCACCACCGCGGACACACCGCGCTCGCAGGCAAACCACCCGCCAGCCGCGTCCCCAACCTCACTGGGCAATACACCTAGAGCGCGGCGCAGTGGGGGGCGAGCGCGGACGCAGTCAGGCCGCTGGCGAGGTAGGTGTCAAGGGTGTGGAAGTCAACGGTCGACATGTGGGCTTCATGGTGTGAGTCGACGGGGAAGCGTTCGCCCAGGCGGCGGGGGAGCGCTACCAGGTCACCGGCCTCGGCGATGTTGACCCAGTGGCGAATACCTGGGGGCCGTGTGCCGTTGCCGGACGCGTCGGGCGCCGGATCCAGCATGTCGAACACGGCTCCCGGTACCCCGAGTGGAGAGCCGACGGTGACCAGGACCTCCACGCCGAGACCGGGATGGGCGTGCAGGGCTTCGTAGGTAACGACTGATCCGAGAGAGTGTGCTACGACGACCTTCGCGCCGCTGTGCTCGATCGTCCGGGCAACTTCTTCCCGGGCCCGGCGCCGCCGGTTGGGGGAGGCGAGGTAGCTGTAGACCTCCGGCATGAACGCCACCGCGATCCGCCCCAGGAGCCGTGCGGTGATACCCCGCCTGCGCGCGACGAGGTCGATTGCCTGCCGCACCGGCATCCCGCCCCACGACTGGCCCTCCGCCGGATCGGTCGGCATGCCCACCGCACGCAGCCATTCCACAACCGCCTGCTGCTCGGGCGGCGAGAGCTGGTCGAGCTCGTCGATCGCTCCCTGCCCCTCGGCGTCGCGCAGGGTATGTGCGTAGTAGGCGGCCGTGATCGCAGGAACCTTGAGGTGGTCCAGGCGGGCGTCCTTGTATCCGGCCGCCAGATACTCCTGCCAGCGCCCGGCAAGCTTGCTCGCCGCTTCTTCCGGCGTCAGCCCCTTCTTGTAGTTGCGCACCCCATGGACGACCACAATGCGGCTCATCAGCTCCCCGTTCCCCTGCTCAGTCTGTCTCGTCAGCGAGGTCCGACCAGGTGAAGAACGCCACCCGCGTCCCGAACCCCGCGAAGACGCCCGCCTCGCTGACAGCGATGATGCCAAGGCTGTCAGGGAAGACGGTCTCTTCTTGCACTACGCCAGGATCGCGAGGATCCCAGACGCGGACCCGATGGTCCTCTCCCGAGGTCACCAGCAGGGGCACCTCGCCCTTGCTGGCGAATGCGACGGACCACACGCCTCCTGTATGGGCCGGAAAGTGCGCCAGCTCCCGCCCGGTTTCCAGGCACAGCACTCTGATGAACCCAGCTTCGTCACCGCAGACGACGGCATCGTGCTCGCCCCACCGGCCGATCTCCAGGTCGACCATCGCTTGTGTGTCCTCGGCCAGGACGCGGCTGACGCCGGTTGTGGAGTGCACCGTCAGGGTTCTGTTCGTCCGCCACGTCGAGTCGACGAGCCGCTCCTTCGTGTGAGCGACGACTACGACGTCGTTGTCCCCGTCCCGGGTCCAGGCAGAGCAATCTGCCATTCCGGCCTCGAGGTCCTCTTCCTCGTACAGCGTCCGTTCCAGCTCGCCTTCCTCGAAGCCGAGCGTGTAGACGCCAGAACGTGTACGCACGACGACTCTGGTGACTTCACTCGCATCGTCGACGGACAGTTCCTGGATTGTGTCCCGCGGTGTGAAAGAAGCACGGAATGGCCTCCCGTTGCTGGCTTCCAGGAATTCGATTCTGCTCCGGCTGCCGACGCCCTGACTCAGGAAGACGATGCTTTTTCCGGCCAGGCGACCCACCTTGACGGCGTTGACACGATCCCTTGAGCGGGACCAGATCGTTCTGCCCGTCAGGGCGTCCCAGGCAAGAAGCTTGCCCTCTTCGTCCACGCTGACAGCCGGAAGCCACCCGTGGCTGACCGTCCTGGCCACGGCGACGTGCTCCACCAGGGAGTCGTGCCTGGTGGGCGGCAGCAGCGATGTCTTGCCGTCGCGCACACTCTGGGAGAGCAGGGCGGTCCGCTCCCCCGAGGTCGGCCTCTTGCCGCATGTCATCCAGCCCACCGCTGCCCATTGGGTGCCGTCTGTCGCCAAGGCTTCGATTCTCCCGAGCCCCTGCGGAAGTTGGCACACGCCATCTGGCGTCACGGGGCCACCGGCGAGCGGCTGCGCACGGATCTCGATGCCTTTGAAGTACGCGAAGCATGGTGTGTCGTCGTGAAGCATCACTACTCCAGAGCCGACCCGTCCGACGCCCTCCAGCAGCCGTGAGTCTCCGGTCCGTAGGTCCCACACCCGGTTGCCGTCCTCGGCGCCCGTGACTACGAACGGCCCGCCGGGACCTGTGAGGATCTGCAGGCTGGTGATGGGCTTTTGCCCTCCTGCCCACACGACGTGCTTCTTGCCGTCCGCATCCCAGATGTGGACGGCGCCGTCGACAGCGCCAGCCACATACACCTCGGTCCCATCTAGCACGGTGGCGCCGACTGCGGTGCAGTCGTAGCCCTCGACGTCCATGTCGGGCTCGAACAGGTCTTCCACGTCCCCGTTGGCCTCCAGCCCAGCCAGCCAGCCGGCGATCACGTCCAGGGAAGCAACCCTGTCCCCCTCCATGTCGTACGCGGTGACCTCGCCGCCACCGCAGACCACGATGAGCGCCCGGCCACGTTGCCCGACAATGCCGAGCGCAGAGAGGGGAGCTGCATCTGTTTCTATGGTGATCTTTACCTGTCCGGTGTTGACGTCCCACACCCGGACATGGCCGTCAGGCGTTCCCTCCGCTACGAGCGCGCCGAAGGCCCCGTACGCGCCGCACAGCATTTCCAGTGGAGCGTCGTCGGGCATGTGGAGAAAGAAGAGGAAGGCGCCCATCCGGACGTCCCACACTGCCAGTTGTCCGGCGTAGGTCTCGCCGGCGGCCAGCCATCGCTGCGAGTGCCGTACGAGGACCGGGTCGACGTTTCCCACGGGTTCGAGCTCGGCGGCTTCGGTGGGTGCCTCGGCCGTGCCCCAGGCGAATTCCAGCATCGCTGCCCGCGGACGCTGTGCTGTGGGCTCATCCAGCGCGTCGAGCGCCTCGACGAGCCACGCCTCGCCCCACACCGTTGCCGTGTTTCTGAGCCATTCGCGCCGCTGCCACGGCTCGTGTACGGCCGACAGCGCAGCACGGCTCATCAGCGCTGCGATCCGCCCGCGCACCGTGCGGCCTTGCATGTGCTCGTGGAGCAGCAGAGGGTCGCAGAACACGAGGTAAGAAGCGGAAAGCAGCAATTCGTCGAGGGCCCGGGCGTCGACGGCATGCTGAGCGGCATGCCGCAGCACGTAGGGGAGGGCGAGCCCAAATCTGCGTGCTGTCACCTCTGCGGGGCCGGGGACTGTGTCGAGAACACACGTGAAGATGTCTGTACGCTTCCCCCGCTCGTGCGCGGTGCGCAGATGGTCGACAAGACTCTGGTGGTAGAAGCGGTACAACCGCTGGCCGTCGGTTTCGGTGCTGAACCGCAGGTAGAACGATGCGGCAGACAGCGCCTTGCGTACATCGTTCAGGTCCGGTGCCTTGCTGCCCCGTGCCACGAACGCCTGTGCGGTGCTGTGTACCACCTCGAGCGGCATGCCCTGCCCGTATCCGTGGGCCACTGCCGCCAGTACGGCTGACATGGCGGGATGCTCCTGCTGCAATACGTCCAGGTGCAGATCCAGCATGGCGGGAAGACTCGCCGGAACCTTCTTGACCACCTCCTCAGCACTCGGGGCCACTTCCTGGTGGACGAGGTAGTGCGCGAATAGGGAGGCGAGCAGGAACGCGCCGGACTTGTGGCGCAACCCCAACTGCTGTGCGACCGCGTGGGCAGTGGCCTTGCGGATCTCGGCAGTGCCAGGCCCGCTGTATGTACGAGACGTCTCCAGAACGTCGCAGACGTAGCCGGTCAGCTCTGCCGTCCGCTGCTCGGCCGAGATGCTGTCCAGATCGACCAGCAGCCCACTGGCTCTCAGCTCCTTGATCAGGAGTACGTACTTCTTCCCCCACGGCAGGCTGTTGTCCAGACGGGCGAGCTGATCGTCGGCGGCCAGGTCCTCGAGCAGTTCCGCGTACCTGTCCCACCACGGCCGCGTTCCCACCAGGACCCGGCACAGCACCAGGTCCCTGTCGGGAGCCTCCTCATCGAAGCGCCGGCGTCCGTGAGCCAGCTCTCTCAGCACCTCGACCAGTGCCGTGTCCAAGGACGCTTCGTCCAGGGCGTCGACCACGATGGTCACGGGGCGGCTGCAATGGTCGGTGATCCGGTTCAGCAGAGCCGTAGCGCTCCAGCCCCGTCCGGGGTCTGTCGCCAGGCCAAGCTGGGCGGCAATCGATGCCAGAATTTCGGAGGGGCCCCGCTGCCGGGCGTGAACCGCCACCAGATGGTCATCCAGCTCAGGTCTGACATCCCGGCCGACCGCGCCGGCAACCTGCCGGGACACCTCACGCAGCTGAGCGTGAGCCAGACAGGCCACCACGCCGAGCAGCGCGGACTTTCCCGAGCCGGGGCTGCCGGTCACGATCATCAAAGTCTGCTCGCTGGGCCCTTCCAGCCACCGCTTGATGGCCCCCAGCTGTGCGTCACGCCCGGTGAAGAAGCAGCCCTGCGCGATGTCCTGCTGCTGCGGGGTTCCCGAGGCACGTGAGATGAAGTGCAGCGGGTCGAGCGCGGGGTCCACTGCGGTTGCGAACTGCCACAGCCCCAGGTCAACCGCTTGGCGGAACTGGCCGCCAGCTGTAGCCCGGTAGGAAGGGTTGGGAAGGAAGGACGGCACCGGCGCGCGGGCTTCCGGATGGGTGGTCCGCAGCACACTCTGCGACGGCCGGTCCTCGACAGCCGCTGACCGTGCGAGCTCACGGTCGATCTCACGCGCCAGCGTCTCCACCGGTACGTGCTCGACAGCGGGGGAGATGTCGAGCCGCCCCTCACGCAGCCGCTCAAGGACCATTCCGGCCGCCACCGTGAACCGTGCCTGATACGTCTTCTCGTCCGGGGCGCAGGCCGCGATGACCCAGGCGCGCCGGTCCTCGGCCCTGATTCCGTCCAGGAGCTGCTGCACCACGGCCCTGCCGGCCCCGCACACATCCAGCAGCAGCAATACCGGCGCTCCGTCCGCCACCGCTTCGGCCTCACCCAGCCATGTGCCGACTTGCGCAGCCGTCCATGGCAGATTCCTCCGCGTCGTCTCCCGCGATGCCAGGAACAGAGTCTGATCACCCGGCCCGGCCACCCCGTGCCCCGCGAAGTGCACGATGAGGGCCTCGGCGCCCGCACTGGCTTGCGCCCGTCGAAGAGCCTCTCGCCACAGACGTGTGAGCGTCTCGATGTCGGGATCATGTGAGGCTTCACCGCCCAGCACGTTCAGTCCGGGCATCTTGGCCAGCTGCACCGTCAAGCCGACGACGGCCGGTCCCACGGAAGGCAGCTCCTCCAACGTGTTCGAAGGAGCCAGAGGATCTGCGTCGTCACCCTCGTCATGCCCGTCGAAGTCACCCACGCCGACAACAAGGACCTGCGTCACTCGGTACCTCCGTCTCCCCAAACCCCGCATTCAATC
>NZ_JBIVFN010000054.1:0-6656 GCF_044748145.1 Streptomyces sp. NPDC090022 | reverse complement strand
AACCGCTCCGCCGTCAGCCCCGGCCGGCCCACATAACCCCGGGCGACCTGCGCACCCGCCACATACAGCTCGCCCGCCACACCCGGCGCCACCGGACACAGCCACTCATCCAGCACATACAGCCGCATGTTCGCGATCGCACGGCCCACCGGAACCGCATCACCGACCTCCTGGCCGGCCCGGACCTCGAACACCGCACAGCCCACCACCGTCTCGGTCGGCCCGTACTCATTGACGACCACCGAACCCGGCGCACGCTCCAGCCACGCCCGCACCACCGCACCCGGCAGCGCCTCACCACCCACCACCCAGGTCGAAGCGGCGGCCTTGACCTCGCCATCGGCCAGCATCTCCGACAGCAGCGGCAGGTGAGCAGGCACCACCTTCGCCAGACCGAAACCGCCGCCATCGCGCACCAGCGCGGCCAGGCCCTCAGCACCACCCTCACGGCTCACCACCACCGGCGAACCAGAAATCAGCGGCACCACCACACTGGTCACCGTCAGATCGAACGCCAGCGAGGAATGCAGCGGCGCGCCGCCCTTCGTGTCGTACGCGCCCGCGGCCCACCGCGCGTAATTGGCCAGGCCACCATGCGTGACCGCCACACCCTTCGGCCGGCCCGTCGAACCCGACGTGAAGATCACATACGCCAGACCCTCCGCACACGTCCGCACCTCGGGAGCCGTCCCCGGCAGCACCGACAGCTGGATACCCATCAGCGTGGAATCCACCGGAACCATCCGCGCACGGCCCGCCGGCAGATCCCCCAGCACGTCCTCATCGGTCAGCGTCAGCACCGCACCGCTGTCCGCCAGCATCCACGAGATCCGATCCACCGGATACTCCGGGTCGATCGGCAGGAACGCAGCCCCCGCCTTCCACACCGCCAGGACCGCGACCACCGCATCGACACCACGCGGCAGACACACACCCACCACCGACTCGGCACCCACACCCTGACCCAGCAGATAGTGGGCAAGCCTGTTGGCCCGTTCCTCCAGCTCCGCGAACGACACCTCCACACCATCAGCGACCACCGCCACCGCATCCGGCGTCCGGGCCACCTGCCCCGCGAACAACTCCGGCACCAGCGAGTCACCGAACTCCACCGCCGAGTCGTTCCACTCCACCAGCACCCGACGACGCTCGACATCACCGAGCACGTCCACACCGCTCAGCCGCAGCCCCGGATCAGCAGCCACCAGCTCCAGCACCCGCACCAGACGCCCAGCGATCCGCTCGACCGACTCCGCCTCGAACAGATCCGCCGCACCGATCACGACGCCCCGGAGACCAACCGGCGCACCACTGGCGTCGAACGCCTCGGTCAGCCGCACCTCCAGGTCGAACTTGGCAGCTCCGGTGCCGGCCGACGTGACGGCGACCGTGTCGGCGCCGGCGGGCCGGGACTCCCCCGTCACGCGGTCGGGTGCATTGTTCTGGAGGTCGAGCTGGACCTGGAACAGCGGATGCCGAGCGCGCGAGCGTGCCGGGGCGAGTTCCTCGACCAGCTTCTCGAACGGCACGTCCTGATGCGCCAGAGCCGACAACGTCCTCTCCCGCACCCGGCCCAGCACCTCACGGAACGACGGATCACCCGACAGATCCGCCCGCACCACCAGCGTGTTGATGAAGAACCCGACCAGATCGTCCAGCGCCTCGTCCGTACGGCCGGCATTCGCCGAACCGATCGGAACGTCCGTACCCGCACCGAGCTTGGACAGCAGCACCGCCAACGAGGCCTGCAACACCATGAACGGCGTCACACCCTCAGCACGCGCCACCTCCACCAACCGCCCATGAACCGTCGCCGGCACCTCCAACGACACCCGGTGACCACGGTGGGACGCCACCGCGGGACGCGGCCGGTCCACGGGCAGGACCAGCTCTTCCGGCAGTTCGGCCAGGGCCTCGCGCCAGTAGCCGACCTGACGTGCCATCAAGCTGTCCGGGTCCTCCTCGTCGCCCAGCAGCTCGCGCTGCCACAGCGTGTAGTCGGCGTACTGCACCGGCAGCGCCTCCCACTCCGGCGCGCGGCCCGCGGACCGCGCTTCGTAGGCGGTCACGATGTCCTTGGCCAGAGGGCTCACGGACCAGCCGTCACCGGCGATGTGGTGGACCACGATGAGCAGGACCTGCTCATCCGCGCCGGCCACGAACAGCGACGCGCGGAAGGGAACGTCCGACGTCAGATCGAAGGTGTGGCCCTCGGCCTTCACCACCGCGTCGTCCAGCGCCTCGGAAGCGACCTCCAGGACCCGCATCTCCCAGGCCAGGTCGTCGACGTCCACGATCCGCTGGTACGGCTCGTCCGCACCGGCCGCGTACACCGTCCGGAGCACCTCGTGCCGTACGACGACGTCCCGCAGTGCCGCGCCCAGGGCGTCCCGGTCGAGGCCGGGAGGCAGCTGCAGTCTGATGGGGATGTTGTAGGTGGGGCTCGGCCCCTCCAACTGGTCGATGAACCAGAGCCGCTGCTGGGCGAAGGACAGCGGCGGACGCTCCGGCCGGTCTCCGGCCGTGAGGGCGAGCCGGGCACCGGCCGTGCCGGACAGCCGCGCCGCCATGCCGGCGACGGTCGGCGCCTCGAACAGCGTCCGCAACGGCACCTCGACGCCGAGGAGCACACGCACACGGCTGATCAGCCGCACTCCGAGGAGGGAGTGACCGCCGAGGGCGAAGAAGTCGTCGTCGACTCCGACGTTCTCCAGCCCGAGCACCTGCGCGAACGCGGCGCACAGCAGTTCTTCCTGGACCGTCGCAGGGGCACGGCCGGCTCCGGTCGCGTACGCCGGAGCGGGCAGGGCCCTGCGATCCAGCTTGCCGTTCACACTCAGCGGCAGCGCGTCCATCAGGACCACCGCGGACGGCACGAGGTACTCCGGCAGGCGGGACGCGGCGAAGTCCTGGATGTGCCGCGGGAGTACGGTGATCCCGGCCTCCGGAACCGCGTACGCGACCAGGCGGAGGTCACCGGGGACGTCCTCGCGTGCGACCACGGCGGCCTGGGCGACCTGGGGGTGTCCGGCGATCACGGCCTGGAGCTCGCCCGGCTCGATGCGGAAGCCACGGATCTTCACCTGGTCGTCGACGCGGCCCAGGAACTCGACCGCACCGTCCGTGTTCCAGCGCGCGAGATCACCCGTGCGGTACAGCCGCTCGCCGGAGGCGAACGGGGAGGCGACGAACCGTTCCGCCGTCATGCCCGGACGGCCCACGTAGCCGCGGGCCAGCTGCACGCCGGCGATGTACAGCTCACCGGCCACACCGGCCGGGACGGGCGCCAGCCCGTCGTCCAGGACGTAGAGCCTCGTGTTGGCCACCGGACCGCCGATCGGGACGACGGCTCCGCCGGCATCCGGATCGCAGTGCCAGGCCGTCACGTCGATCGACGCCTCGGTCGGCCCGTACAGGTGGTGCAGTTCCACCCCGGGAAGGAGGGAGAAGAACCGGTCCCGGAGGAAGGGCGTCAACGATTCGCCGCCGCACATCACGCGCCGCAGGACCGCAGCCGTCTGCGGGACGGCCGGATCGGCCAGGAAGGCTTCCAGCATGGACGGCACGAAGTGCATGGTCGTCACCCCGGCCTCGCGCACCAGACCGGCCAGGTAGGCCGGGTCCTTGTGCCCGTCGGGGCGCGCCACCACCAGGCACGCGCCCGCGGTCAGGGTCCCGAAGAACTCCCACACCGACAGGTCGAACCCGAACGCCGCCTTCTGCATGACCCGGTCCGCGGTGGTGAGTCCGAAACGTTCCCGCATCCAGGCCAGACGGTTCACGACGCCCTCGTGGGGCACCATGACCCCCTTGGGCCGACCGGTCGAGCCGGAGGTGAAGATCACGTACGCCGGGTGCGACGGCAGTACCTCCACTCCCGATGGGGTGGCCGGCAGGCCCGCCAGCTCCTCCGTCACGGAGAGCTCGTCCAGCACCACGACCGGCACTCCGTCCGGTATCGCACCGGCCACGGCCCGCGAGGTCACTGCCGCCACCGGAGCAGCGTCCGCCAGCAGGACGGCGATCCTCTCGGCCGGGTTCGCGGGGTCGACCGGCAGATAGGCACCGCCGGCCTTCACCACGGCGAGCAGGGCCACGACCGTGTCGATGCCGCGTTCCATCGCCACCGCGACGACCGACTCGGGACCCACGCCACGGCCGATCAGCAGCCGCGCGAGACGGTTCGCCCGCGCGTCCAGCTCGGCGTACGAGACCTCCTTGCCCTCGAACAGCACCGCGACCGCGTCCGGCGTCCGCGCCACCTGCGCCTCGAACAACTCGGGAAGCGTCGTCGGCTCGACGTCCACCGCCGTGTCGTTCCACTCCACCAGCACCCGACGGCGCTCGGCCTCGTCCAGCACGTCCACGGCGCTCAACCGGGCCCGCGGGTCGGCGGAAACCGCGGCCAGGACGCGGATGAAGCGCTCGGCGATCCGCTCGACCGACTCGGCTTCGAAGAGGTCCGCCGACGCGACGAGGCCACCGTGCAGCCCTGCCGGCCGTCCATCGGGCCCGAATGCCTCGCCGAGACCGAACGCGAGGTCGTACTTCGACCACACGCCGGACTCCGGTGCCCCTCCGACGCGTGCTCCGGCGAGATCCAGCTCGGCCGCCTTGTTGTTCTGCAGCGTCAACGACACCTGGAACAGCGGATGGCGTGCCATGGAGCGGCTCGGGGCGAGTTCCTCGACCAGCTTCTCGAACGGCACGTCCTGGTGGGCGAAGGCGGACAGGCCCGCCTCACGTACCCGGGCGAGGACGTCCACGAAGGTCGGGTCGCCGGTCAGGTCCGTCCGCACCACGAGGGTGTTGACGAAGAAGCCGACCAGGTCGTCGAGCGCCTCGTCGGTACGGCCGGCGTTGGCCGTACCGATCGGGATGTCGGTCCCGGCGCCGAGGCGGTTCAGCAGGACGGCCAGGGCAGCCTGCAGCACCATGAACATGGTGGCGCCCTCGGCCCGTGCCACGTCCGCCAGTCGGGCGTGGAGGTCCGCCGGGACGGCCAGCGAGGCGTCATGTCCGCGACGGGAGGACACCACGGGGCGGACGTGGTCGACGGGGAGCTCGAGTTCCTCCGGGATGCCGTCCAGCGCCGTCTTCCAGAAGCCCGTCTGGCGGGTCATCACGCTGTCGTGGTCCTGTTCGCCGCCGAGCAGCTCGCGCTGCCAGAGCGCGTAGTCGGCGTACTGGACGGGCAGCGGTTCCCACGTGGGTGCCCTGCCCTCGCTGCGCGCCGCGTAGGCGACGGACAGATCCCGTGCCAGCGGGGCCGTCGACCAGCCGTCACTGGCGATGTGGTGCAGGACGACGGACAGCACCGGAGAGGCATCGGCGCCGGGCTCCGTCTCGAAGAGCCATGCGCGGATCGGCACCTCCCGGGTGAGGTCGAAGGCATGCTGCGCCGTCTTGCCGACCTCGGCCTCGAGGTCGTCCGGCGACACCGGAACGACCTGGATCTCCCAGTCCAGCCGCCCGACCTCGATGATCTGCTGGTACGGCTCGCCGTCGACCGCCGGGAACACGGTGCGCAGGACCTCGTGGCGGCCGATGACGTCCCGGAAGGCCGCGTTCAGCGCCGCGCGGTCGATGTCGGCCGCCAGCCCGAGCACCACGGGGACGTTGTACGAAGGGCTCGACTCCTCCAGCTGGTTGATGAACCACAGCCGTTGCTGGGCGTAGGAGAGGGGGAGTCGGTCGGGGCGGGGCAGGGGGGTGAGGGCGGCGCGGGCGGTTTCGGCGCCGGCGAGCCGGGCGGCGAGCCCGGCGACGGTCGGCTCCTCGAAGACGGTACGGATCTCGGCCTCGACGCCCAGGACCGTGCGGATCCGGCTGACCAGCCGGACCGCCAGCAGCGAGTGCCCGCCCAGCTCGAAGAAGTCGTCGTCGACGCCCACGCTCTCCAGTCCGAGGACATCGGCGAAGGCCAGGCAGAGCAGTTCCTCCCGCAGGTTCGCGGCACGACGGCCGCTGCCGGCCGAGGAAGCCCCGTACTCCGGGGCCGGCAGGGCCCTGCGGTCCAGCTTTCCGTTCCCGGTCAGCGGCAGACCGTCCAGGACGACCACCGCGGCCGGAACCATGTGCTCCGGCAGACGGCGGCCCACGAACTCCCGCACCGCGGCCGGGAGCCCGTCGGTGTCACCGTCCTCGTCGGACGGCACCACATAGGCCACCAGCCGCACGTCACCCGGTACGTCCTCACGGGCCACCACCGCGGCCTGGTCGACCATCGGGTGCCCGGCGATCGCCGCCTGGACCTCGCCCGGTTCGATCCGGAAGCCGCGGACCTTCACCTGCTCGTCCGCGCGCCCCACGAACACCACCCGGCCGTCGGCGGTCCAGCGCACCCGGTCACCCGTGCGGTACATCCGCACGCCCGGCTCGAACGGATTTGCCACGAACCGCTCCGCCGTCAGACCGGACCGGTTCACATAGCCGCGCGCCAGCTGTGCACCGGACACGTACAGCTCACCCGTCACCCCAGCGGCGACCGGCCGCAAGGCGGTGTCGAGCACGTAGAACCGGGTGTTGGCGACGGGGCTGCCGATCGCCACCACGCCGTCCGCGTCGAGCCGGGTCGTGGCCACGCCGATGGTGGTCTCCGTGGGCCCGTAGTGGTTGAACACCGCGCACTCAGCCGCGTGCCCGACCAGCTCGCT
>NZ_JBIVFN010000053.1:0-6787 GCF_044748145.1 Streptomyces sp. NPDC090022 | reverse complement strand
GAGCGGTTGCCGGAGTACATGGTTCCGTCGGCGGTGGTGGTGCTGGACGGGCTGCCGTTGACGGTGAACGGGAAGCTGGACCGCAAGGCCCTGCCGGCTCCGGTGTATGTGGCTGGTGGGGGCCGGGGTCCGGTGAACGCGCGTGAGGAGATCGTCTGTGCGGCGTTCGCCGAGGTGCTGGGGCTGGAGTCGGTCGGGGTGGACGACGACTTCTTCCGGCTCGGCGGGCATTCGCTGCTCGCGGTGCGTCTGGTGGAGGTGCTGCGTTCGCACGGCGTGACGGTGTCGGTACGGGCACTGTTCCAGACCCCGACCCCGGCCGCCCTCGCCACCTCCACCGGAGCGGTGCAGGTGGAGGCACCGGCGAACCTGATCCCCGCCGACGCGCAGGAGATCACACCGGAGCTGCTCTCCATGGTGCGGCTGTCGGAGCAGGAGATCGCCACCATGGTGGGAACCGTCCCCGGTGGTGCGGCCGACATCGCCGACGTCTACCCCCTCGCCCCGCTCCAGGAAGGTCTCCTCTTCCACCACCTGCTGGCGGACGGCGGCGACGACGCGTACGTCAGCAAGCAGGTGTTCGAGCTGGAGTCCCGGGAGCTGCTGGAGGCGTTCACCGCCGCGTTGCAGCAGGTGGTCGACCGGCATGACATCTTCCGTACCTCGCTGGTGTGGGAGGGGCTGCGCGAGCCGGTGCAGGTGGTGTGGCGGCGGGCCCCGCTCTCCGTCGAGGAGGTGACCCTGGATGCCGGCGGCGGTGACCTGGTCGAGCAGCTCCTGGCGGCCGGAGGGGCGTCGATGGACCTGGGCAGGGCGCCGCTGCTGACCCTGCACGTGGCCGCGGTGCCCGGCGGTGACCACTGGCTGATGCTGCTGAAGGTGCACCACGCCGTCCAGGACCACGTCGCCCTGGAGGTCCTGCACGACGAGGTCCAGGCGTTCCTGACGGGCCGGGGCGGTTCGCTGCCGGAGCCCGTGCCGTTGCGCACCTTCGTGGCGCAGGCCCGTGGCGGCGTGGCGCAGTCGGAGCACGAGAGGTACTTCACCGAGCTGCTCGGCGACGTCGAGGAGACCACCGCACCGTACGGCCTGGGCGACGTCCACGGCGACGGATCGGACACGGTCTGGGTGCGGGTGCCCGTCGCTCCGGAGCTGCACACGCGACTGCGCACGGTCTCGCGCCGTCTGGGCACGAGCGCCGCGACCGTGCTGCACGTGGCCTGGGCACGGATGCTGGCGGCTGTGTCGGGCCGGACGGACGTGGTGTTCGGCACCGTGCTGGTCGGCCGGATGAACGCCGGCGCCGCAGCCGACCGGGTCCCGGGCCCGTTCATCAACACGCTGCCGGTACGCGTGCGTACCGGCGAGCTGGGTGTGCTGGAAGCGGTGGGTGCGATGCGCGGCCAGCTGGCCGAGCTGCTGGAGCACGAGCACGCCTCCCTGGCCCTGGCCCAGCAGGCCAGCGGCTTGGCGGGTGACACCCCGCTGTTCACCGCCCTGTTCAACTACCGCCACAACCCCCAGGGATCCGGGCAGGCGGCGCAGGACCGCAACCGCGGCTTCGAAGGCTTCGAGATGCGGTTCGCGCGGGAGCGCAGCAACTATCCCCTCGTGGTGGCCGTGGACGACAACGGCGATTCGATCGAGCTGACCGTGGACGCGGTGGCCGCCGTCGACGTGGAGTCCGTGGGGCGGCTGATGTGCACCACCGCGGAGAATCTGGTCGCCGCGCTGGAGACCGCCATGGACGGCGGTGCCGAGCAGCGGCTGTCCGCGGTGCGCGTGCTCGACGACGGCGAGCTGAACACGATGCTCGACGCGTGGAACGGCACGGGCGGGCCGGGCGCCGCGCAGGTGCCCGTTCCGGAGCGGTTCGCGGCGCAGGTCGCCCGTACCCCGGATGCGACAGCCGTCGTCGCCGGTGCTGAGGAGGTCTCGTACGCGGAGCTGGACGCACGGGCGAACCGGCTGGCGCGGCTGCTGACCGGCAGGGGTGTGGGCCCGGAGTCGGTGGTGGCGGTTGCCCTCGACCGCGGCGTCGACCTGGTGGTCGGGCTGCTCGCGGTGATGAAGTCCGGCGGGGCGTACCTGCCGATCGACCCGGAGTACCCGGCGGACCGGGTGGCGTACATGATCGCCGACGCCGGGGCCGCCCTGATGATGGCCACGCGCGAATCCGTGGACCGGCTGGCGGGACTCGGGATCGACGTGGTCGCCGTGGACGACCCCGCAGCGGCACGGGAGGGTGCGGAGCCGGCCACGGCCGTGCCGTCCGAGGCCGGGTCCGCCGCGCTGCTCCCGGAGCATCCGGCGTACGTGATCTACACCTCGGGCTCGACGGGTCGGCCCAAGGGCGTGGTGGTGTCCCACGGTGCTCTGGCGTCGCACCTGCGGGGTGTGGGGGAGCGGGTTCCGTTGGCCGGTGCTGACCGCCTGGTGGCGGTGACGACCGTGTCGTTCGACATCGCGGCGCTGGAGCTGTTCCTGCCGCTGGTGTCGGGGGCGTCGGTGGTGGTGGCTTCCCGGGAGGAAGTGCGGGATCCGCTGGCCCTGACGAAGCTGGTGGAGTCGTCGGGCGCGACGGTGGTGCAGGGTGTGCCGTCGTTGTGGCGGGCGCTGCTGGACGAAGGTGCCCTGCCCACCGGGGTGCGGGCGCTGGTGGGTGGCGAAGCGCTGCCTCCGGAGCTGGCGCAGCGGTTCACCGATCTCGGGACCGCCGCCGTGAACCTGTACGGGCCGACCGAGGCCACGGTCTGGGTGACCTCGGCCGAGGTCACCGCAGGCCCCGTGCTGGTGGGACGTCCGTTCGCGGACGTGCGCGTGTACGTCCTGGACGCCTCGATGCACCCGGTTCCGGTCGGCGTGGCCGGCGAACTGTACCTGGCGGGCGCTCAGCTGGCGCGCGGGTATACGGGCCGTCCGGGCCTGACGGCCGAGCGGTTCGTGGCCTCGCCGTACGGGACGGGGGCACGGCTGTACCGCACGGGTGACCTGGCGCGGTGGACGCCGGACGGTCAGCTGGAGTGCCTGGGCCGCGCCGACGAGCAGGTGAAGGTCCGCGGATTCCGGATCGAGCCGGGTGAGATCGAAGCGGTGCTCGCCGGGCACGATTCGGTGGCGCAGGCCGTCGTGGTGGTCCGCGAGCACAAGCCCGGCGACCAGCGGCTGGTGGCCTACGTGGTGCCCGCCGGGGAGCGGGCCGAGGCGGCCGAGGGGCTCGCGCAGACGCTCCGGTCGGCGGTCCAGGAGCGGCTTCCCGCGTACATGGTCCCGTCGGCCATCGTGACGCTCGACGCACTGCCGCTGACGGCCAACGGAAAGCTGAACCGGAAGGCCCTGCCCGCCCCGGAGTACACCGCAGGGGCGGGCCGGGCACCGGCGAACCGCCAGGAGGAGCTCCTGTGCCAGGCGTTCGCCGAGGTACTGGGGCTGGAGAGCGTGGGCGTGGACGACGACTTCTTCGCCCTGGGCGGCCACTCCCTGCTCGCCACCCGGCTGATCAGCCGGATCAGGGCGCTGCTGCGGGTCGACGTCTCGCTGCGAGCGCTCTACGGGACGCCGACGGCGGCCGGACTGGCCCGGCAGCTCGGAACCCAGAAGACAGCCAGGCCAGCTCTGCGGCCGATGCGTACCACGAGGAGTAACTGATGATCCCTCTTTCCTTTGCCCAGCGTCGCCTCTGGTTCATCGGCCAGCTTGACGGTCCCTCCCCGGCCTACAACATCCCGATCGTGCGGCGCCTGACGGGCGAGCTGGACCCGTCAGCGCTGAACGCGGCGCTCCGTGACGTGATCGGCCGGCACGAGGTGCTGCGCACGGTGTTCCCGACCAAGGACGGTGAGCCCTACCAGCGCATCCGCGGGATCGGCGAGCTGGAGTGGGAGCTGTCGGCCGCCCGGGTGGCGCCCGAAGAGCTGGACGCCGCCGTGTCCGAGGCCGCGCGTCACCTGTTCGACCTGGCGTCGGAGGTGCCGATCCGGGCCTGGCTCTTCTCCACCGCACCGACGGAGCACGTCCTGGCGGTGGTGGTGCACCACATCGCGGGTGACGGCTGGTCGATGGGCCCGCTGGCCCGGGACGTTTCCGTGGCGTACGCGGCACGGTGCGCGGGCCGGCCCCCGGAGTGGGAACCGCTGCCGGTGCAATACGCGGACTACACGCTGTGGCAGCAGGAGCTGCTGGGCGATGCGAGCGACCCGGACAGCCTCCTCTCCCGTCAGGTCGGCTACTGGCGGAACGCCCTGGCGGGAGCACCGGAGGAGCTGGCGCTGCCGGTGGACCGTGCGCGTCCGGCGGTGACCTCCCACCGCAGTCACGCCGCGCCGGTCGAGATACCCCACGAGGTGCACGCGAAGCTCGCGGAGTTGGCCAGGGCAGAGGGCGTGAGCCTGTTCATGGTGCTGCAATCCGCGCTGGCGGTGCTGCTGTCGCGGCTGGGCGCGGGCACGGACGTGCCGATCGGCACCGTCGTCGCCGGCCGCACGGACGTGGCCCTGGACGATCTGGTCGGGTTCTTCGTGAACACGCTGGTGATCCGGACGGACCTGTCCGGCGACCCGACGTTCCGTGAGGTCCTCGGCCGGGTCCGGGAGACCAGTCTGTCGGCGTTCGACCACCAGGACGTGCCCTTCGAGAAGCTGGTCGAGGAGCTGTCACCGACGCGGTCCCGGGGGCGTCATCCCCTGTTCCAGACGGCGCTGACCCTTCAGAACAACGCGCAGGGGGAGCTCGACCTGCCCGGCCTGAAGGCGAGCGGCCTGGACACGGGGGCGCCGCCGGTGCGGTTCGATCTGGACGTGCTGCTGGGCGAGACGTCCGACGTGCTGGGCGCGCCCGCGGGCCTGTTCGGCACGGTGAACGCCGCGGCGGACCTCTTCGACGCGGAGTCGGTCCAGCGGATCGCGGAGCGCTTCGTACGGGTCCTGGCTGCCGTGGCGTCCGACCCGCAGGCACATGTGGACGGTATCGACCTGCTCGACGCCGCCGAGCGTCACCGCGTGCTGGTCGAGTGGAACGACACGGCGCTGGAACTCGAGCCGGCGACGCTGCCCGGACTGTTCGAGGCGCAGGTGGCCCGGACTCCGGACGCACCGGCGGTGGTGAGCGAGGGAATCGAACTCTCGTATGCCGGTCTGGACGCGCGGGCGAACCGTCTCGCCCGGCTTCTGGCGGACCGTGGCGTGGGTCCCGAATCCGTTGTCGCGCTGGCGCTGGAGCGCGGGGTCGACATGATCGTGGCGCTGCTGGCCGTGTTGAAGGCCGGTGGTGCCTACCTGCCGGTGGATCCGGGCCACCCGGCCGAGCGGATCGCGGCCGTGCTGGCGGACGCCGCACCGGTGGCGGTGGTGACCTCGCAGGCCCTGGCCGACGCGCTCCCCTCGGACGCGCCGGCGGTCGTCCTGGACGGGCCCGCGGTCGCGGAGGAGCTGCCGGGCCTTTCGAGTGCGCCGCTGGGTGTGGAGGTGATGCCGGACCATCCGGCGTACGTGATCTTCACTTCGGGTTCGACCGGGCGCCCGAAGGGTGTGGCAGTCACCCACGGCGGCTTGGCGAACTACGTCTCGTCGGTGCCGGGCCGTGTGGGGTTCGATACGCCCGGGGGCCGGTACGCACTGCTCCAGGCGCAGGTTACGGACTTGGGCAACACGGTGGTGTTCGCGAGTCTGACGACGGGCGGTGTGCTGCACGTGGTCGACGAGGCCGCGGTCACGGACCCGTCGGCAGTCTCCGCGTATGTGGCGGAGCACGCAATCGACCACCTGAAGGTCGTCCCCTCGCACCTGGCGGCGCTGTCCTCGGTGGTGGGCGTCGGTGGCGTCCTGCCGGCGCGTTCGCTGGTGCTCGGGGGCGAGGCGGCCCCCGCTGCGCTCGTGCGCGACCTGGTCGGTCACGCGGGTGACCGGGGGGTGTTCAACCACTACGGCCCGACCGAGACCACGATCGGTGTCGCGACGGTCCGCCTGGAGGCGGACGGCGATGTGGTGCCGGTGGGTGCGCCAGTGGCGAACACCCGGTTCTACATCCTCGATGCGTCCCTGCGGCCGGTGCCGGTGGGTGTCGCCGGTGAGCTGTACGTGGCGGGTGCGCAGCTGGCGCGCGGCTATGTGGGCCGACCGGGGTTGACGGCGGAACGGTTCGTGGCGAACCCCTTCGAGCCCGGTGCGCGCATGTACCGCACGGGTGACCGGGCCCGGTGGACGGCGGCCGGGAAGGCGGTGTTCCTGGGGCGTGCGGACGAGCAGGTGAAGGTCCGCGGCTTCCGTGTCGAGCCGGGTGAGGTGCAGGCCGCGGTCACCGCGCACCCGGGGGTGGCGCAGACGGCGGTGGTGGCCCGTGAGGACGTTCCGGGTGAGCTGCGTCTGGTCGCCTACGTCGTCCCCGCGGGCGAGGCCGGCGATCCGGACTCCCTGCCCAGGGCGGTACGGGAGTTCACGGCCCGGCGTCTCCCGGAGCACATGGTCCCGTCCGCGGTGGTCGTCATGGACGCGCTGCCGCTCACGGGGAACGGCAAGCTGGACCGCAAGGCACTCCCGGCCCCGGACTTCGCCGTTGCCGCGGGCAGCGGCCGAGCACCCGCCAACGCGCGTGAGGAGATCCTCTGCGGGGCGTTCGGCGAGGTCCTGGGACTGGAGGGGGTCGGCGTCGAGGACGACTTCTTCCAACTCGGCGGTCACTCGCTGTTGGCGGTCCGTCTGGTCGAGGTGTTGCGCAAGCAGAACGTGACGGTGTCGGTGCGGGCCCTGTTCGACACTCCGACGCCGGCGGGTCTGGCGGCGTCCGCGGGTGC
>NZ_JBIVFN010000052.1:0-6988 GCF_044748145.1 Streptomyces sp. NPDC090022 | reverse complement strand
CTGCCGGAGTACATGGTTCCGGCGGCGGTGGTGGTCCTCGAGGAGCTGCCGCTCACGGCGAACGGGAAGCTCGACCGCAAGACCCTGCCCGCCCCGCAGCTGTCGGGTGGTGCCGGTGCCGGGCGCGGCCCTGCGAACGAGCGCGAGCGGGTGCTGTGCCAGGCGTTCGCGGAGGTCCTGGGCGTGTCCGAGGTCGGCGTCGACGACGACTTCTTCCTCCTCGGCGGCCACTCACTCCTCGCGGCCCGTCTGATCAACCGGATCCGGACGGTGCTGAACGTCGAGGTGGAGATCGCGGCGCTCTTCGACGCCCCCACGCCGGCCGGCCTCGCCGACCGACTCGAGCAGCAGACGCAGCCGGCACAGACCAGGCCGGCCCTCCGGCCCCGGCGCAACCAGGAGGAGTCCTGATGGTTCCGTTGTCATTCGCGCAGCGGCGGCTGTGGTTCATGTCCCAGCTGGAGGGGCCGAGCGCCGTCTACAACGTCCCGCTCGTGCTTCCGCTGGGAGCACGGACCGACCGGCAGGCGCTGAACGACGCGCTGCGGGACGTGATCGGCCGGCACGAGGTCCTGCGCACGGTGTTCGAGACCACCGACGGGGAACCGCACCAGCGGATCCTCAAGATCGATGACCTGGAATGGGAACTGGAGGTCGTCGAGGTCGGGTCGGCCGAGCTGCCCGCCGCGATCGAGGCCGCCGAAGGGTACGCCTTCGACCTGATGGCCGAAGTGCCGCTGCGCGCCCGACTCCTGGTCGTGTCCCCGGACGAGCAGGTGTTGGTCGTGGTGCTCCACCACATCGCCGGTGACGGCTGGTCGATGGGGCCGTTCACGCAGGACCTCATGACAGCGTACGAAGCCCGGTCCCAAGGGCGGCCGCCGATGTGGGAACCGCTGCCGGTGCAGTACGCGGACTACGCGATCTGGCAGCGCGAACTGCTCGGCGACGCGGAGGACCCGCACAGCCTGATGGGCAGGCAGCTGGGCTACTGGCGCGGCGCGCTGGAGGGCATCCCGCAGGAGCTGACCCTGCCGTTCGACCATCCGCGTCCGGCCGTGGCCTCGTACCAGGGCCACCGGGTGCGGCTGGAGCTCTCCGCGCAGACGCACGCCCGGCTCGTGGAGCTGGCACAGGCCGAGGGCGTCACGGCGTACATGGTGCTGCAGGCGGCCCTCGCCGTGCTGCTGAGCCGCCTCGGCGCGGGCACGGACATCCCGCTCGGTACGGACGTCGCCGGCCGTACCGACGAGGCGCTCGACGACCTGGTCGGCTTCTTCGTCAACACCTTGGTGCTGCGCACGGACCTGTCCGGCGACCCGACGTTCCGCGAGACCCTCGGCCGGGTGCGGGCGACGACCCTGGCCGCGTTCGGCCACCAGGAGCTGCCGTTCGAGCGACTGGTAGAGGATCTGGCCCCGGCGCGGTCGCTGTCCCGGCACCCGCTCTTCCAGGTGATGCTGACCCTGCAGAACGCTGCCAGGACCGTGCTGGACGGCGAACGGGTCGAGGTGTCGGCCTCGGCCCCCGCCCAGGCGTCGACGGCGAAGTTCGACCTGGAGGTGTCCTTCACGGAGGTCTTCGGACCGGACGGATCCCCGTCCGGAATCCGGGGTTCGGTGACGGCCGCGGCCGATCTGTTCGGCGCGGAAACGGTGCGCCTGCTGGCCGACTGCCTGGCGGGCGTGCTGGACACCCTGACGAGCGCGCCGGAGCTGCCGCTGAGCGGCGTACGGATCGTGGACGCCACGGGCGCCGAGGCGGCCTTCACGGGGCGGGCGGCGGCCACCGGCGTGGCCGTCCGCGGCCACGCGGCGGATCGTCCGACGGACCCGGCGGCCGACCGCAGGCTGGTGGCGTACGTGGTGCCCGCACCCGGCATGGAGGTCGACCCGGCGGAACTGCGCGCTTTCGTGCGGGAGCAGCTGCCGGAGTCGATGGTGCCGGCGGCGGTGGTACTGCTCGACGAGCTGCCGCTCACGGCGAACGGCAAGGTGGACACGAGCCGGCTGCCCGCGCCCCCGCAGTACCCGGCGGGCACCGGGCGCGGCCCGGCGAACGCGCGCGAGGAAGTGATGTGCGCAGCGTTCGCCGAGGTCCTCGAGCTGGAGCGGGTGGGTGCCGACGACGACTTCTTCGCCCTCGGCGGTCACTCCCTGCTGGCGATCCGGCTCGTCGAGCGGCTGCGTGCGCAGGGCGTCACCGTGCCGGTGCGGGCGCTGTTCGAGACGCCCACCCCGGCCGGGCTGGCGCTGACGGCGGGCGGCCGGCGGGTGGCCGTGCCGGAGAACCTCGTTCCGGCCGACGCCACCACGATCACGCCGGACATGCTGCCCCTGGTGGACCTCACGGCCGAGGAGCTCGCCCGGATCGTCGAGACCGTTCCCGGCGGAGCGGCGAACATCGCCGACGTGTATCCGCTCGGGCCCCTCCAGGAAGGCCTGCTCTTCCACCACCTGATGGCGGACGGCGGCGACGACGCCTACGTGCTGCCCGCGGTCCTGGAGTTCCCCTCGCGCGCCGTGCTCGACACGTTCGTGGCCGCGCTGCAGAACGTGCTGGACCGGCACGACATCTTCCGGACCTCCGTCCTGTGGGAAGGGCTGCCGGAGCCGGTCCAGGTGGTGTCGCGGCACGCCCCGATACCGGTGACGGACGTGACCCTCGCCGCGGACGGCGAGGACCTGAGCGCCGCCCTGATCGCGGCGGCGGGCCTGTCGATCGACCTGCGCCGGGCACCGCTGATCACGGTGCACCGGGCCGCCGTACCCGGTGACGACCGCTGGCTGGCGCTGGTCCGGGTGCATCACATGGTGCAGGACCACATGGCCCTGGAGCTCCTGCTCCGGGAGGTCGGTGCCTTCCTCACCGGCCGGGGCGCGGACCTCCCCGAGCCGCTGCCGTTCCGGAACTTCGTGGCGCAGGCGCGTGACGAGGCCACGCGGGCCGGTCAGCAGGCGTACTTCGCCGGACTGCTCGACGACTTCGTGGAGCCCTCGGCCCCGTTCGGGGTGATGGACGTGCACGGCGACGGTACGGAGGTGGCCCGCGCGGTGGTGCCCTTCACCCCGGAGTCCGAGCACCGACTGCGCGACGTGGCGCGTCGGCTGCGGGTGAGCGCCGCGACGGTGCTGCACGTCGCATGGGCGCGGACGGTAGCGGTGATGTCCGGCCGCGACGACGTGGTGTTCGGGACGGTGCTCTTCGGACGGATGGGTGGCGGCGCCGGGGCAGGCGCCCAGGTGCCGGGACCCTTCATCAACACGCTTCCGGTACGGGTCCGTTCGACCGACACCGGGGTGCTCACGGCCGTGTCGCAGATGCGCGGCCAGCTGGCGCGGCTGCTGGAGCACGAACACGCCGCGCTCGCGACCGCCCAGCAGGCCAGTGGTCTCGAGGGCGAGACACCGCTGTTCACCTCCTTCCTCAACTACCGCCACAATCCGGGACCGACGGCCGGGGAGCGGCCTGAGGGGCAGCAGCAGGACGGCCCGGGCATCCGGCTGCTGTACGCGCGCGAACGCACCAACTACCCGCTGGCCGTGGCCGTGGACGACCGCGGTGAGGGCCTCGGGCTGACGGTCGACGCGGTCGGTTCGATCGATCCGGAGGCGGTCGGCGTGATGGTGCGCACGGCGACCGAGCGGCTGGTCCAGGCGCTGGAGACGGCCCTGGACGGCGGCCCCGAGGTGCCGCTGAGCGCGGTGCGGGTGCTGGACGAGGCGGCTCTGCACCGGGCCGTGGAGGGGTGGAACGACACCGCGGCGACGGTCGAGCAGGCGACGCTGCCGCAGCTGTTCGAGGCGCAGGTCGCCCGGACCCCGGACGCCGACGCAGTGGTCTTCCAGGGGACGCGGGTCTCGTACCGCGAGCTGGACGGACGGGCGAACCGGCTGGCACGGCTGCTGACCGGGCGCGGTGTCGGCCCCGAGTCGGTCGTGGGCGTGGTCATGGACCGCGGGATCGACCTCGTGGTCGCACTGCTGGCCGTCATGAAGGCCGGCGGTGCCTACCTTCCGATCGATCCGGAGTACCCGGCCGAACGGATCTCCTACGTGCTCGCGGACGCGGGCGTCCCCCTGGTGGTGTCGCAGCGCGCGGTCGCGGACGCGGTGCCCGCGGGGGTGCCGACGCTGGTGATCGACGAACCCGGGATGGCCGCGGAGGCCGCCGACGTGGTGGACGTGCCACCGGGAGCGGCCGTGTCGCCGCGGAACGCGGCCTACGTGATCTACACCTCGGGGTCGACGGGTCGGCCCAAGGGCGTGGTCGTCACGCACGCCGCCCTGGTGAACCACCTCTTCGCCGCCGGGCAGCGGGTGCCGCTCGCGGCCGGTGACCGGCTGGTGGCGGTGACCACGGTGTCGTTCGACATCGCGGCCCTGGAGCTGTTCCTGCCGCTGCTGTCGGGCGCGTCGGTGGCGGTGGCCTCCCGTGACGTGGTCCGGGACCCGGCCGCCCTCACGGGGCTGGTGTTGTCCTCGGGCGCGACGGTGGTGCAGGGAGTGCCGTCGCTGTGGCGGGCACTGCTGGAGCAGAGCGGCTGGCCCGCAGGGGTACGGGCCCTGGTGGGCGGCGAGGGTCTGCCGTCGGAGCTGGCGCAGCGGTTCACCGATCGGGGGATCGCGGCCGTCAACCTGTACGGGCCCACCGAGGCCACGGTCTGGGCGACCTCGGCGGACGTCACCGGCGCGGCCGTTTCCGTGGGCCGCCCGTTCGCCAATGTGCGCGCGTACGTGCTGGACCGCCGACTGCAGCCCGTTCCCGTCGGAGTGACCGGCGAACTGTACCTGGCGGGCGCTCAGCTGGCCCGCGGCTACGCGGGCCGCGCGGGCCTGACGGCCGAGCGGTTCGTTGCCTCTCCGTTCGTGTCCGGGGAACGCCTGTACCGCACGGGGGACCTGGCCCGCCGACGTGCCGACGGGGAACTGGAATGCCTGGGCCGCGCCGACGAGCAGGTCAAGGTCCGCGGCTTCCGTGTCGAGCTGGCAGAGGTCGAGGCCGCACTGGGACAGCACGCGCTGGTGGCGCGGGCGGTGGCGGCGGTCCGCCGTGACACCTTCGGAGACGGAGTGCTGGTCGCCTACGTCGTCCCCTGCGGGGACCTCGACGTGGCCGCCCTGCGGGCGGAGCTGGGCCAGGACCTCCCGGCCTACATGGTGCCCTCCGTGTACGTCGTCCTCGACGAGCTGCCGCTGACCGCGAACGGCAAGGTCGATCGCAAGGCCCTGCCGGCGCCCGATGCCACACCCGGAACCGGCACCGGCCGCGCCCCGGCGAACGCGCGCGAGGAGATCCTCTGCGCCGCTTTCGCCGAGGTCCTCGGAGTGGAAGGCGTGGGCGTCGACGACGACTTCTTCGCACTCGGAGGCCATTCGCTGCTCGCCGTCCGGCTGATCAGCCGGCTCCACGCCCAGGGAGTGGCACTCTCCGTGCGGGCGCTGTTCGACAGCCCGACGCCCGCCGGCCTCGCCCTCTCGGCAGCGGCGAAGCGGGTGAAGGTCCCGGACAACCTGATCCCCGCGGACGCGACCGCCATCACCTCCGAGATGCTCACCCTCGTCGACCTGACCGCCGAGGAAATCGACCGCGTCGTCGCGACCGTCGCGGGCGGCGCGGCCAACGTCGCCGACGTCTACCCGCTGGCGCCGCTCCAGGAGGGCCTGCTCTTCCACCACCTGCTCGCCGACGGAGGCGACGACGCCTACGTCCAGCCGAATGTCCTGGAGTTCGGCTCCCGCGACCTGCTCGACCGGTTCGCGGCCGCCCTCCAGCAGGTGCTGGACCGCCACGACATCCTGCGCACCGGAATCGTCTGGGACGGCCTGCGCGAGCCCGTGCAGGTCGTCTGGCGGAAGGCAGCCCTCCCGGTCCGTGAGGTCTCCCTCGACCCCGGCTGCAGCGACCCCGTCACGGCGCTGGCCGAGGCCGTCGGACTGTCGATGGACCTGTCCCGGGCACCGCTGGTCGAGCTGTACACGGCCGCTGGCCCGGAGGGCCGCTGGCTCGGACTGGTGCGGGTCCACCACATGGTCCAGGACCACACCGCCCTCGAGGTCCTGCTGCGCGAGATCGCGTCCTTCCTCGGCGGCCGCGGCGACGAGCTGCCGGAGCCGCCGCCGTTCCGTGAGTTCGTGGCGCAGGCGCGCGGCGGGGTGCCCCGCGAGGAACACGAGCGCCTCTTCACCGAGTTGCTGGGCGACATCACCGAGCCGACGGCCCCGTACGGACTCACCGACGCGCGGGGAACCGGCAGCGGCACGTCGGGCGCGGCCGACGCCCTGCCGCCCGAGCTGGACGAGCGGCTGCGGACGGTCGCACGCCGACTGGGGGCCGGTGCCGCCACCCTCGTGCACGTGGCGTGGGCGCGGGTGCTCGCGGCGGTCAGCGGCCGGGACGACGTGGTGTTCGGCACCGTGCTGTTCGGCCGCATGAACGCCGGGGCCGACGCCGACCGGGTGCCCGGCCCGTTCATCAACACACTTCCGCTCCGTGTGCGGACGGGCGAGCTCGGTGTCCTGGGCGCAGTGTCCGCGATGCGGGGCCAGCTGGCCCGGCTGCTCGAGCACGAGCACGCGCCGCTCGCCGTGGCCCAGAAGGCCAGTGGCCTGCCCGGCGGCACGCCGCTGTTCACCTCACTCCTCAACTACCGCCACATCGAGGACCACGCGGACGGCATACCGGAGACGGAGGGACGGACCGGCGAGGAGACGGCCGGAATCAGGACCCTCCTCGCCAGGGAGACCACCAACTACCCGCTCGCCGTGGCCGTGAACGACAGCGGCAAGGGCATCCGGGTGACGGTGGAAGCGGTGGCACCGGTGGACCCGGTGGCGGTGGGCGCACTGCTGCGCACGGCCGTCGAGGGACTGGTGTCGGCCCTGGAGACGGCCCTGGACGGTGGCCCCGAGGCTCCGTTGGGCTCCGTGCCGGTGCTGGACGAGGCGGGTCTGCGGCGGATCGTGCACGAGTGGAATGACACGGCGGT
>NZ_JBIVFN010000051.1:0-8172 GCF_044748145.1 Streptomyces sp. NPDC090022 | reverse complement strand
CACCCACATGGTCCCCGCCACCCTCACCCCCCTCACCGCCCTCCCCCTCACCCCCAACGGAAAACTCGACCCCACCCAACTCCCCGCCCCCCGGCCGCGTCAGCAGCCCACCACGCCGGTGGCCGAAGCCGTCGCAGCCGCCCCGCTGACGCCGGCCGAGGCGGCGCTGCGGGCGGTGTGGGTGAAGGTGCTGGGGCAGGAGGACATCGGGGCCGCGGACAACTTCTTCTCCCTGGGCGGGGACTCGATCACCGCCATCCGCCTGGTCTCCCAGGCCCGTGCGGCCGGGATCGACTTCGGTGTCGAGGACCTCTTCCTCAACCCCACCCTCGGCGAACTGGCCGCCGTGACCGCGCCCACGACGGAGCCGGCGGCGACCCCCGCCCCCCTCGCCCCCCTGCCCGCGGGCCTCCCGGCCGACGTCGAGGACGCGTACCCGCTCGCCGCCCTCCAGCTGGGCATGCTCTACCACGTGGAGCTCAGCGGCGACCCGAGCCTGTACCACGACCTCACCGGCGTGCGCGTGCACGCCGCCTGGTCGCCGGAGTCGCTGCGGCACGCCCTGGACGTCCTCACCGCCCGGCACGAGATCCTGCGGACCTCCTTCGAACTGGCCGAGTACGACGAGCCGCTCCAGCTCGTCCACCGCGCCGGGAGCGTCCGGATCCCCGTGGAGGTGGAGGACCTCACCACCTACGGCGCGCAGGAGCAGGACAAGGCGCTCGCCGACTGGTGGGAGCGCGAGTCCGCGACCGCCTTCGACCTGACGCGGGCGCCGCTGGTGCGCGTCCACGTCGGGCTGCGCGGCGCCGACGACTTCCAGCTGTCCGTCTCCGTGCACCACATCCTGCTCGACGGCTGGAGCTTCGCCCGCCTGATGACCGAGCTGCTCGACGTGTACGAGGACCACCTCGCCGGCGGCAGCGGGCGCGAGCTGCCGGCGCTGCCCGCCGTGCGCTACCGCGACTTCGTCGCCGCCGAGCGGGCCGTGGCCGCCTCGGCCGAGGCCCGCGCGTACTGGGCCCGGCTGCTGGACGGCGTACGCCCGCTCGCCCTGCCCCCGGCGACGCCGGCGGCCGCGGAGCCGGCGGACGAGGCCGGCCCCTCGACGCTCCGGGTCCTGCCCGCGCCGCTCGCCGAGGGTGTGCGCCGCGCCGCCGACCGGCTCGGCGTCCCCGTCAAGAGCGTCTACCTCGCCGCCCACCTGTGGGCGCTGGGCCGCCTGACGGGCGAGTCCGACGTGGTCAGCGGCCTGTGCGGGAACGGCCGGGCCGAGGCCGAGGGGTCCGAGCTGGTGCTCGGCGTGTTCCTCAACGTCGTCCCCGTGCGCATGGCGGTCGGCGCGGACACCGACTGGGCCGCGCTGGTCCGGGCCGCCTTCGACGCCGAGCGCGCGCACCTGCCGTACCGCGGCTACCCGCTCTCCCGGATGGCCAAGGACCTCGGCTTCGAGCCCTTCCCCGTGATGTTCAACTACACCGACTTCCACACCGTCGACGCGGTCGCGACCGTCGGCTCACTGCGCGCCGACGACTGGAGCTACGCCGACCGCACCAACTTCCCCCTGCTGGTGGAGGTCAACAAACTGGCCGCGGGCCTCGGCACGGAGCTGAGCATCACCGTCGACCCGCAGGAGACGCGGACGGCCGTCGGCCCCCGCCTGGCCGGCCTCCTGCACGAGGCCCTCACCCACCTCACCCACCACCTCGCCCCGGCGATCTAGGAGTACGCACATGGAATACCGTCCGTTCGGCCGGCTCGGCTGGCAGGTCGGCGAAGTCGGCTACGGAATGTGGGGCATCGCCGGGGGAGAGGGCGGCTGGACCGGGGCCGACGACGCCACCGGGGCGGAATCGCTGCGGGAGAGCGTCGAGCGCGGCGTCAATTTCTTCGACACCGCCTGGATCTACGGGCGCGGCCACAGCGAGGAAATGCTCGGCAAACTGCTCGCCGAATACCGCGACAGGCGGCTGTACGTCGCCACGAAGATCCCCCCGAAGGACCGCGCCTGGCCCTCCACGCGTCAATCGCGGCTGGCGGACGTGTTCCCCGAGGACCACATCCTCGAATACACGTACAAGAGCCTGGAGAACCTCGGCACCGATTCCGTCGACCTGCTCCAGTTCCACGTCTGGGAGGACGCCTGGGCCGACGACGAGCGCTGGCAGGAGCCGGTGCGCCGGCTCAAGGACGAAGGGGTGGTCGGCGGCATCGGCATCAGCGTCAACCGCTGGGAGCCGTGGAACGTCCTGAAGGCCCTGGACACCGGGCTGATCGACGCCGTCCAGGTCATCTACAACATCTTCGACCAAGCCCCGGAGGACGAGCTGTTCGCCGCCTGCCGCGAGCGCGGCGTCGCCGTGATCGCCCGGGTGCCCTTCGACGAGGGCACCCTCACCGGCACCCTCACCCACGACACGGTGTGGCCCGAGGACGACTGGCGCGGCAGCTACTTCGTCCCGGAGAACCTGCACGCCAGCGTGGACCGGGCCGAGGCCCTCAAGGCCGTCCTGCCGCCGGGGACGACGCTGCCCGAGATCGCCCTGCGCTTCATCCTCCAGCACCCGGACGTCGCCACCGTCATCCCCGGCATGCGCAGCATCCGCCACGTCCACGCCAACACCGCGGTCAGCGGCGCGGCCCCGCTGCCCGCGGACCTGATGGCCACCCTGCGCACCCACCGCTGGGACCGGGTCCCGACCGCCTGGTCCCAGTGACGCCCGCCCGCCGAACGTCATGACGACGAAGGGCCCGGAGCCGAAGGCCCCGGGCCCTTCACCGTGCCGCCCCGCTGTCAGGCGGTGAGGCGGCGGCCCGGTTCGATCTGCCAGTGGTGGCCGCCGTGCGTGAAGCGGGTCTGGCGTACCGTCCCCGGGGCGTCCGCGAGGTCCAGCATGCGGCGTACGGTCACATTGCCCTTGTACAGCTCGACCTCGACCGTGCCGTCCAGACCGCGCGTGAGGACGTCGGCCCCGGCCGCCGCGGCGCGGCCCGACGGGCAGTGGAAGCCGCCCTCGTAGATCGCGGTGCCCAGGTTGGCCGACAGGCTGCGCATCAGCGCGGCGCCGTACTTGTCGAGCCCCGCCTGGTACAGCGCCTCCATGCACACGCCCAGCACCTCCAGGCCCGGCGCCTCGTACACGCCACGGCACTTGGTGCCGTTGACCCGGTTCTCGACGACCGCCTTCAGCGAGACGCCGTGCCGGCCGCCGGCCTCGTTGGCCCGCTGCACCGCCTCCAGCGGCGTCACCGGCGCTCCGTCGACCTCGACCGGACGGCCGTCCACGAACCGCACCGTGAGGATCTCCGGGTCGCTCTGCGCGTCCTGCGGGCAGGCGGTCAGGATCGGCGACACCACCATCGGCGGGGTCTCCAGGGACTCCAGCTCGTCGCTCTCGTGCGAGAAACCGGCGAGCGAGCCGTCCACCGAGTACGTCGCCCAGTTCGTCAGCGACTCCGGATAGTCCCGCTCGATCAGGTACTCGGACATGCTCGTGCGGTTCGGGAAGCGGCGCAGCAGTTCCGGCTGCGTCCACGGCGTGAACACCTCCAGATCGGGCGCGAGCCGCGCGGTGTAGCGGAAGAAGCGCATCTGGTCGTTGCCGCCGCCGACACAGCCGTGCGCCAGCACCTGGCAGCCGTCCGTGCGCAGCGCCTCGGCCAGCCCGCCCACGAGCACCGCACGCGAGGCGCCGGTGGTGTTCCAGTACCCGCCCTCGTACATCGCCCGGTAGCGCACCAGGTCCAGGCCCATCTCGGCCATCTCGGCGCGCAGGTCGACCGTCTGCGCCTTCAGACCGCGCCGCTCCAGCTCCGCGGCCAGCTCGGCGGCGGGCAGCGGCACGGTCTGGCCGAGGTCGGCGACGTACGCGACGACGTCCACGCCGTTCTCGGCGAGCCATGCGGCGACAGCGGTGGAGGAAAGTCCCCCCGAGGCCAGCAGCCCGACGCGCCGCCCTCTCAGTCCGTCAAGGTCCATGTGTCGACAACCCCCAGATACGGAGCGGGTGAATACCGGCGCGGAATTCATTCCGCGCAGCTGGTCATCCCGCGACGCTAAACCCGCCGGACCCCCGCGACAACCGCCGCATTCGGTACGGCCGTAATATCTGCGATTACTTCTCGAGTAATCCGGAAGACCTGTCGAATAATCCGTCGCATGCCGTACGGTTCCGAGGACCGATTCTGTGCGCATTGACCTCGCCCACCCCATGAAGAGGTCACGCCGGCAGACCGCTGAAAACGCGGGGCTCTGAGGGGGAGGCCACATTGTCCAATGTTCCGGAGCAACTGCGGGGGAATTTCCCTGGGATCTCCGTCGACTACCCGAAGGACCGTACGGTCCTCCAGCTCTTCGAGGACCGCGCGGCGGCCCGCCCGGACGCCCCCGCCGTCACCCACGGGGCGACCACCCTCACGTACGGACAGCTCGACCGGCGCGCCAACACCCTGGCCGCCCGTCTCCTCGAACTGGGTACCGAGCGCGGCGAGTTCGTCCCGCTGGCGGTCCAGGGCGGGCTCGAACTGCCCCTGACGATGATCGCCGCCATGAAGATCGGCGCCCCGTTCGTACCGATCGACGACGCCGGTCCCGCCGACCGGGTCCGCGCCATGCTCGACACCCTGGACGCGCGCCTGGCCGTCCGCAGTGCCGAGGCCCCCGACCTGCCCGGGTACCGCGTCCTGCGCGTCGACCCGACGGCGCTCCCGGAAACCGCGCAGGCCCCCGACCGCGCCCCGGCCGGCCTCGCCGACCCCGTCTACGGCTTCTACACCTCGGGCTCCACCGGCCTGCCCAAGTGCACGGTCAACATCCACGGCGGGCTGCTCAACCGCTTCCAGTACATGAGCGCGGCCCTCAGCGACCGCGCCGACGAGGTCGTCCTGCAGAACAGCCGCCACCAGTTCGACTCCTCGCTGTGGCAGCTGCTGTGGCCGCTGACCACCGGCAGCCGCGTGGTCATCCCCGAGCGCTCCGGGATCCTGGACCTGACCGCCACCATCGAGGTCATCGAGCGGCACGGGGTCACCACCACCGACTTCGTCCCCTCGATCTTCAACACGCTCGTGGAGCTGCTGCGCACCCGGCCCGAGCTGGTGGCGAGCCTGCGCTCGCTGCGCCGGCTGCTGATCGGCGGCGAGGAGATGACGGCCGACGCCGTGCACTCCTTCCGCGCCCTGCTGCCACACGTCACGATCGTCAACACGTACGGCCCGACCGAGGCGTCCATCGGCTCCGTCTTCCACATCGTCACCGACGAGGACCGCGACCCCATCCCGATCGGCCGCCCCATCCACAACACGTACGCCGTCATCGTCGACGAGCGGATGCGCCCCGTCGAGGTCGGCGAGACCGGCGAGATCTGTATCGGCGGCACCTGTCTGGGCCTGGGCTACCTCGGGGACCGCGCCAAGACCGACGCCGCCTTCGTCCCCAACCCCTTCCCGCAGATCCCCGGCGAGCGCCTCTACCGCACCGGCGACCTCGGGCACCACCGCCCCGACGGCCTCCTGCAGTTCGCCGGCCGCCGCGACCACCAGGTCAAGATCGGCGGGATCCGGGTGGAGCTGTCCGAGGTCGAGGCCGGCCTGCTGCGCCACCCCTCGGTCCGCGAGGCCAAGGTCATCGCGCACGGCCCCACCGCCGCCCGCACCCTCCTCGCGTACGTGACGCTGCGCGCCCCGCTCACCCCGGCCGAACTGCGCGACCACGCCCGCTCGGTGCTGCCCGCGGCGCTGGTGCCCCGGCGGTTCACCGTGCTGGACGCGATGCCGCTGACACCCAACGGCAAGGCCGACCGCAAGGCCCTGGCCCGGCTCGCCGAGGGCGCGTCCGGCGCCGTTCCCCCGCCCGCGCCGGCCACGCTCCCCGGCCCGGGTACGGGCACCGCCTTCGGCCAGGACACCCCGGGTGCCCAGACCCCCGACGCCGACCGCGCCACCCCGGCGCACCCGGCGCCCGCGGCGCCGCCGGCTCCCGTGCCCCCGCCGACCGCGGCCCACGCGCTCGGCCTCGTCCACGCCGCCTGGCTCGGCATCCTCCCCGTCCCGTACGCCGCCCCCGACGACGACTTCTTCGACCTCGGCGGCGACTCGCTGGCCGCCCAGCGGCTCGCCGTCGCCCTCTCCGCCCGTACCGGCGTGCGGGTGTCGGTCCGTGAGGTCTTCGAACACCCCACCCTCGCCGGCCAGGCGGGCCTGCTCACCGGCAGCCCGGCGACGGCCCCGGCCCCGGCGCCCGCTGTCCCCACGCAGGAGTTCCGGACCGCCCGGACCGCCCCGACCGAGACCCGCGACACGGCCCCCGACCAACCCGACGACCGCCTGCCCGCCGACATCACCGCCGCCGCCCCGCCCGCCGGCCCCGACCTGCGCCACGTCCTGCTCACCGGGGCCACCGGGTTCATCGGCGCCCAGCTCCTGCACGACCTGCTGGCCGGCACCGACGCCACCGTGCACTGCCTGGTCCGCGCGGCCGACGCCGGCACCGCCTTCGCCCGCGTCATCGACAACCTGCGCGCCTACCGGCTGTGGGACCCCGCCCGGGCCCACCGCATCAAGGCGGTCCCCGGCGACCTGGCCCAGCCCCTGCTGGGGCTCACCCCGGCCCGGTTCGGCGAACTCGCCCGTGAGCTCGACGCCGTCCTGCACAACGGCGCCACCGTCAACCTGGCCCGCGGCTACCGGGCCCACCACGCCGCCAACGTCGCCGGCACCGTCGAGATCCTGCGCCTGGCCACCACCCACCGCCTCAAGGACGTCCACTTCATCTCCACCCTCGGCGTCCTGGCGGCCACCGCCGCCACCGGCGAGGAGGGCCCCGTACCGGCCGCCCCCGTGCCCGCCGACGGCTACAGCCGGTCCAAATGGGTCGCCGAGCGGCTCCTGGAACAGGCCGCCGACCGCGGCGTGCACGTCACCATCCACCGCTTCGGGGAGGTCATGCCGCACTCGCGTACCGGTGTCCCCAGCCGTACCGGCCTCTTCGACCTGCTGGTCAAGGCCTGCGTGCGGACCGGGCAGTGGTTCGCCAGCCCCATCGCCACCGACTACACCCCGGTCGACACGGTCAGCGCCCTCGTCGTCGCCGCCCTCACCCGCCGGGCCCGCGGCTGGTTCCACGGGATCCAGCCCCGCGGGGTCACCCTCGACGAGCTGATGGCCGTGTTCCAGGAGGAGTTCGGCCTGCGCCAGGTCGACTACGCGGCCTTCTGGGAGGCGGTGCAGGAGGCCGCCGCCACCGACACGGCCCCCGAGGACCTCGTCCGCGTCCTCGCCGTGCTGCCCGCTCCCGACCCGCAGGACGAGACCCGGGTGAAGGAGGCCCTCGCCGGCCTGTTCCGCCTCGACCCGGCGACGGTGGCCCGGGCGCGCACCGAGCGGCTGGCCGAGATCGCCGGCATCCCCTGGCCCGAACCGGGACCGGAACTCTTCCGCGGCGGCACCACCCACTACCGGGCGCTCGCCCTCGGCGGAGAGGCACGCCGATGACGGACACCGACACCACCTTCTGCACCTGCTGTCCGGGCGCCACCGTCTGGCTGACCGGACTGCCCAGTGCGGGCAAGACCACCCTCGCCCACGCCCTGGCCGACCGGCTGCGCGCCGGCGGCCGGCGGGTGGAGGTCCTCGACGGTGACGAGATCCGCGCGTTCCTCTCCGCGGGCCTCGGCTTCAGCCGGGAGGACCGCGACACCAACGTGCGGCGGATCGGCATGGTCGCCGAGGTCCTCGCCCGCAACGGCGTCCTCGCCCTGGTCCCGGCCATCGCGCCGTACGCCGACAGCCGTGCCGCCGTCCGCGGGCGCCACGAGGCGTCCGGGACGGCGTACCTGGAGGTCCACGTGGCCACGCCCGTGGAGGTGTGCTCGGCGCGCGACGTCAAGGGCCTGTACGCCCGGCAGGCCGCCGGTGAGCTCTCCGGGCTGACCGGCGTCGACGACCCGTACGAGGTTCCCGAGAGCCCCGACCTGCGGATCGCCGCGCACACCCAGACCGTGGCGGAGTCGGCGGAGCGGCTGCTGACCCTGCTGTCCGAGAGGGGCCTGAGCCGATGAAGGAGTCCCTCCGCGAATCCCCCTACGCGCTGTCGCACCTGGACGCGCTGGAGTCGGAGGCGGTGCACATCTTCCGTGAGGTGGCGGGCGAGTTCGAGAAGCCGGTGATCCTGTT
>NZ_JBIVFN010000050.1:0-8281 GCF_044748145.1 Streptomyces sp. NPDC090022 | reverse complement strand
AAGGGTGGTTCCAGGGCGTACCCGTTCCCGTCCACGGGGGCGGGTTCGCGCTGCTGCTGGGCGGCCCGCTGTTCGGCCACCGTGGGGTGGACGGCGATCGCCTCGGCCGCCCGCCCCTGGCGGACCAGGACCTCGCAGAGCTCCTCGCGTGCCTTGATCGTGCCGACCGCCCGCAGTTCGGCGGCGGCGTCGTCGAGGCGGCCGGCGGCGGTGAAGAGGCCGGCCTTGAAGATCCGCGGGTCGGTCCAGGAGTCCGGATGCGCTTCGGCCAGGGCGATCGCCTCGTCGAGGCGGCCGAGGGCGGCCAGGGCCGAGGCCCGCCACCCGTGCTGGAACTCCTCGTGGCCGTGGTGGCGCACGACACTGGGGTGCTCCACGAGGCGGAGCAGTTCCTCGGGGCGATCGAGCAGCGCGTACACGAGCGGTACCAGGAGGTTGGAACAGTCGTACCAGCCGAAGCCGGGTTCGGCCACGGCGATCGCGTCGTCCAGCCGGCCGTCGCGGAGCAGTGCCGAGGAGAGCCAGGCACGGTATCCGACCCAGTCGTCGGCGGCGATGGCGTCGCGCATCACCGCTTCGGCTTCCCCGGCCCGGCCACCGTCCCGAAGGGCACCGGCGTAGACGTCCAGGACGGTGTGCGCGTGCTGCCCCGTGGCCAGCTCGCGCAGCGCGTCGAGCCGGCCGTGACGTGCCAGGAGCCCGGCGTATGCGGTGAGGGTGTTCTGCGTGAGGTAGAGGCGTCCGGAGATGTCCCGGCCGAGGATACGGATCGCCTCCTCGGCACGGCCGGCCCGCTCCAGCACCTGGGCCTGGAGTTCCTGCGCGTCGGCGAAGGGGTGGCTCCACCGGTTCTCGGTCCCGGCCGCCCGGCGCGCGCTCTCGGCGTGCGGGGCGATCAGCTCCAGCACGCGCTCGTCACGGCCCTGGCCCTCGGTGATCTCCACCAGGACGGACAGGGTCCACCATCCGTCGACGAGGGGGACGAGCAGGTCGATGGCCTCGTCGACGTACCCCGCCCGCACGAGCAACCCGGCGAAGTCATGACAGTCGGCCTTCGAGGCCCGGCCGGCTTCGGCCGGACGCACCAGCGCCAGCGCTGCCCGCGACCGGCCCGCCCGGAGCAGGATGCCGGCCTTCTCCCACGCGGCGGCGGGCCACCCGGTCGCGACGAACGGCTCCATCACCTCCAGGGCCCGCTCGAACCGCCCTGTCCGGCACAACTCCGCCACCGAACCCGTGGCGCAGAACCACTCGCCGCGCTCCGCCGCCGCCCGGATCACCAGGTCCAGATGACCGTGCTCCAACAGTGACGTCACTCCTCGCGGAGGAATACCGCCGTAGTTGCCCGCCTGCCACGCAAGATCATCCACGTTCATGGGCGCGATCGTAAGCGCGCCCGCTGACACGCCACCGCGGCGACCTCATCAGGTCCGCGGCGGACCACCGCGAGGGCGCGCGGAGGCGATCACCGATGGGCCGGCGGGCGGGTGCGCCGGCAGGACGGGTGTGCCGGCAGGACGGGTGCGCACTTTCGCGTGCGCCGGCAGCCGCCGCTTGACCTTGCCACCGGCGGCAGGGTTGAAGGATGACCGGCATGGACAGCAGCACCACACCCCAGGGCATGAGGATCGTCGCCGTCACCGGAGCCGGCACCGGGATCGGCCGGGCCACCGCCCGCGCCTTCGCCGCCGAGGGCGCCCACGTCATCGCCGTCGGCCGACGGGCCGAACCACTCGCCGAGACCGCCGCCGGGCACGACCGGATCACCCCGCTGATCGCCGACATCACCGCCGCCGGCGGTCCCGAACTGATCGTCCGGACCGCGCTGGAGACGTACGGCCGGTTGGACGTGCTGGTCAACAACGCCGGCGTGGTGCACAGCGGCGCGTTCGGCAGTCTCGGGCCGGAGCCGATCGCGTCGCAGATCGCCACCAACCTGACCGCGCCCATCCTGCTGGCCCAGGCCGCGTTGCCGTCCTTGACGGCGTCCGGCGGAGTGATCGTCAACGTGAGTACGTCGGTGGGGCAGCGGGCCTGGCCGGGCAGCTCCGTCTACGCGGCGACCAAGACCGCCCTGGAGACGCTGACGCGCAGCTGGGCGGTCGAGCTGGCACCTCACGGGGTCCGGGTGGTGGCGGTCGCACCGGGCGCGATCGACACCCCCATCGGCGAGCACCAGGGCCTGACACCTGAACGGATGGCCGCGGTGCGGGAGTGGCAGGTGGCGCACACCCCGCTGGGCCGGATCGGCCGCCCGGAGGAGGTGGCCTGGGCGATCACCCAGCTCGCCGCACCGGCCGCGTCGTTCGTCACCGGCGTCGTCCTCCCCGTCGACGGCGGGGCGGTCGTGGCGTGATAGGAGTGGTGCCCGGGAGGGCGGAGCGGATGCGGATCGGTGAGCTGGCGAGGGCGAGTGGGGCGAGCGCCCGTGCGCTGCGGCATTACGAGCAGGCGGGGTTGATCTCCTCGGAGCGGGCCCCCAACGGGTACCGGGTCTACGACGAGCGGGCGGTGGTCCGGGTCCGCAACATCCGCCGCCTCCTGGCCGCCGGGCTCGTCCTGGACGACGTACGGGTCTTCCTGCCGTGCCTCGACGCGGACGTGACCGCTGCGCCGCCGTCGGACAAGGGCATCCAGGTGGCCGTGGAAAGGCTGGCGGTCCTCGACGAGCGCATCGCCGCCCAGACCGCGGTCCGGGACCGCCTGGAGACCGCCCTGCGCCGGGCGACCGGCGACCGGATCCGGCCGGTGGCCTGACCGCGGGCCGCACCGCGGACGGAGGGAAGGGCCGGATGGCGGCAGTGGTCTATCCCGTGCGCGCGAGACGTCCGGATGAAGCAAGCCGGTGGCCTCCGGTCGCGGAAAAGTTCACCTGCCCGAGCGAACCGTTGAGCGCGACATGGTTCGAACCGGGTGCGGCACCGCTCCGCTGCCCGGGATCCTTCGGTATGACCGAGCGTGTATTCCCGGGCTGTCCGTCTAGGGCACGCACATCCCGCCTGGCGCCCGCTCCGCACGCCATCGGTGGGATGACCGATGTGCGGGAGGCGAGAGCGCGGCCATAGTCCTCGGGAGATCGTTTACGGGCCGCCGCGGCGCGCCCGGTCTTCGAAAGGACCCCCTGTGGACGTACATGCTGACCTGGTGTTTCTCGGTGGCCGAGTGGTCACGGTCGACGCGGAGTTCTCCGTCGCCTCGGCCCTGGCGGTGACCGGTGGGGTCATCAGCGCCGTCGGCGGGCGCGAGGACGTCGAGCCGCTGGTCGGGCCCCGTACCCGCGTCGTCGACCTGAAGGGGGCGACGCTGCTTCCCGGTATCAACGATTCCCATCTGCACGGATGCGCCTTCGGTATGGCGACGCCGCCGCTCTCCCTCGACCTCGGCCACCCCGCCGTCTCCAGCCTCGCCGACGTGGCCGAAGCCGTACGGGAGGCCGTCGGGCGGGTTCCGGAGGGACAGTGGATCACGGGACACGGCTGGGACACCGGCTACCTCGAGGAGTGCGTCCACGATCCCGCGCGGCAGCCCTCGCGGCACGACCTCGATGCCGTCAGCCCGGACCACGCGGTCGTCCTGTACTCCTTCTCCGGGCATGCCACCTGGGTCAACTCCAAGGCGCTGGAGCTCATGGGGATCGACCGGCGCACCGTCGCGCCGCCCGGCGGCGCCATCGTCGTCGACGAGACCGGGGAGCCGACCGGACTGCTCCACGAAGGTGCCCAGGCCCTCGTCCAGAACGCACTGCCGCCGCTGACCCGGCAGGAACGGACCGACGCGATCAGGGCGGCCCTCGCCGCGCTCGCCGAACTCGGCATCACCAGCTACACCGAGCCCGGGCTCGGTCCCGGCGGCGACGGCATCATGCGGGGTGCGCTGGGCGCCGAGACCCTCGACGTGTACCGGCGGCTGCTGGCCGACGGCGAACTGACCGCCCGCGTCGGCGTCCTGCTCCTGCCGACCGGTATGGCGGGCACCGCCGAGGAGTTCGCCCGTACCCTCACCGCCCTCACCGACCCCGGCGCCCCCGATGGGCAGGGGCAGGAGGCGGATCCGCGGCGCCTGGCGATCCACGGGGTCAAGATCTTCGCCGACGGCATCGTCCCCAACAAGACGGCCTGGATGCACCAGCCGTACACCGGCGGCGGCTGCGGCTCCCTCTGCGTCGGCGGCGAGAGCGACGCCGAGCGGATCGCCGAGATCGACGCCATGATCCGGCACGCCCACGCCGCCGGACACCAACTCGGCGTCCACGTCACGGGCGACCGTGCCATCGACACCGTCGCGGACGCCTTCGCCGCGGCCGCGGCCGACCACCCGCGCTCCGACGCCCGCCACTACGTCATCCACGGCGACTTCCTCACCGCCCACAGCATGAAGGTGCTGGCCGCACACGATTTCGGGGTCAACATGAACCCCACGATCAAGTGGACCGTCGCCGACATGGAGGAGGCGTTCGTCGGCGCCGAACGGGCCGCGTACGCATGGCCCTACCGTGATGCCATCGACGCCGGCGTGCGCGTCGCGAGCGGGTCCGACGCGCCCGTCACGTACCCGGACTGGCGCCAGGGCGTCGCCACGATGATGCTGCGCGAGTCGAAGGCGGCCGGCCGGGTCAGCGGCCCCGAGCAGCGCATAGGCCTGGCCGAGGCGATCCGCACCTACACGATCGACGCGGCGTGGCAGGACTTCGCCGACGACTGGAAGGGCTCCCTGGAGCCGGGCAAGGCCGCCGACCTCTGCGTGCTCGACGGGGACCTGCTCGCCGCCGACCCCCACGACATCCCCAAGATGCCGGTCGTCCTCACCGTGATGGGCGGTCAGGTCGTGCACGACGCCCTGCGCGACACCCAGCGCGATTGACGTATGCCAGATACATGATCATTCTTGGATGATGGCAGCGCAGCGGAGCACGACGGACATCCTGGACGCGGCCGTCCACGTGCGCGAGGCCGCCAGGAGCGCCACGAGCGGGGCGACCGGCGTCGACACGGTCCTGTCGGCGCTGGCGGAGGTGATGGAGTACGACCACGCCTCGCTGGCCCGCTGGGATCCGCTGCGCGGGCGTCACACCACCCTGGCCGGGAGCTACCCGGACGACGCCACGGCCTACATCGAGAGCCGCCTCCACCACGACCCGGTGTTCGCCGTGCTCCGCAGCCCGGCCCGAGGCGGCCTCTGGCTCAGGGACGTTCCCCGGGAACTCCTGGCGGCCTCCCCGGGCTTCCAGGACGTGCTGCGCCCCCTCGGCATCGAGGACGGGGTAGCCCAGTGCCTGTTCGCCGCCGACGGCCGGTACGTCGGCATGCTGAACGTCAGCGTCCAGCGGCCGCGGCGCACGCCCGATCCGGCGCGCGCCGTGGTCACCCTCCTCACCGAGGCCCTGGCCGCGACGGTCGACCGGACCGCGGGCCCGTCGCCCGAGGAAGCCACGGCCGCCGCCCCGCCCGGCGGGCTCTCGCCGCGGGAGCTCCAGGTACTGGCGGAGCTCACCGCCGGCCGCACCAACCGGGAGATCGCGGAGCGGCTGTACATCGCGCCGCGCACCGTGGGCACCCATATCGAGCACATCCTCGCCAAGCTCGACCTCCCCAACCGTGCGGCCGCCGCGGCCCGGGCCACCGCCTGGGGCATCGAACCCGCCGCCTGAGGCCACCCCGGCCGGGGCCGGGCACACGTCAGCGGGGCAGCGGCGGGTGCGTGGCGAGCCAGTGACGCGCGATCTGCTCGCGCGTGGCGAGCCACGCCCCGCCGCGCCGCGCGACGTGTTGCAGGAACCCGTCGATCGCCCGGATCCGGCCGGGGTGCCCGATGATCCGGCCGTGCATGCCGACGCTCATCATGCGGGGACGGTCGACGCCCTCCGCGTGCAGGGTGTCGAACGTGTCGATGAGGTACGTGCGCATGTCGTCCGCGGTCGTGAACCCGTGGACGATCAGGAACTTGAAGTCGTTCACATCGAGGCTGTACGGCACCACGAGGTGCGGACAACCGGCCGCTTCGACGTAGAACGGCAGGTCGTCGGAGTAGTCGTCGGAGTCGTAGAGGAAGCCGCCCTCCTCCACGACCAGGCGCCGCGTGTTCGGGCTCGTCCGGCCCGTGTACCAGCCCACGGGCCGCCGGCCCACGAGTCGTTGGATCGTGTCGACCGAACGCCGGACGTCGTCGCGCTCGGTGTCCTCGGGCACATGGCGGTAGTCGATCCAGCGCCTGCCGTGGCCGGCCACCTCCCAGCCGGCGGCGCCCATCGCCCGCGCCGCCTCCGGGTTGCGTTCGAGCGCCTGCGCCACGG
Source organism: Streptomyces sp. NPDC090022 (assembly GCF_044748145.1). Taxonomy (NCBI): domain Bacteria; kingdom Bacillati; phylum Actinomycetota; class Actinomycetes; order Kitasatosporales; family Streptomycetaceae; genus Streptomyces; species Streptomyces sp. NPDC090022. The sequence goes on along the minus strand of NZ_JBIVFN010000050.1, from coordinate 1,992 downwards.
CGTGGACGGTGACCGGGCGGCGTGCGCCGTGAGCGTGCGGTGGACGCGCCAGAAGCCGGCGCGCGAACCGTACGCGAACATCGACTCGACGTTCAGATCCCGCCCGCCGAGCACGGGCGGTGCGCCGACGAGCTCGTGCAGGAACCCCTCAGAGGCGGGGTCGCCCTCCAGGACGTTCCGCTCGCCGCCCTCCTCGTAATTGAGGACGAGACTGACGGCGACGCGGGCGCCGCCCGGCCAGCCGGCGTGCGGTGGTTCGGCGCCGTAACCGACGAGGTGGCGCGGATGCTCGGACACGGCGGCACCCTATCGCCGATCGGCCACGCGCAGGCGGTGACGGGACCGCGCCACGCGCCCGGCCACCCCCCCCGTGCCGTGACGGTGTCAGGACCCCGCATCCCGGTGCACCACAGGTGCACCGAGCGGGCGGAGGTTCAGCGCGTGGTGTCCGGCTGCCATTCCTCACGCAGCATCCCGAACAGCACGCTGTCGTAGCGCTCGCCCGCCACCAGCACGGTGGACCGGCGTCGGCCCTCCTCGCGGAAGCCCGCCTTGGTGAAGGCGCGGACGGCCCGCTCGTTGCCGCTCCAGGTGTCGAGCTCGATCCGGTGCAGCCCGGACGCCCCGAACAGGTGTCCCGCCAGCAGTCGCAGCGCATCGGAGCCATGTCCACGGCCCCAGCGGTCCCGCTCGCCGATGGTGACGCCGACCGTGGCCACCCCGGCGAACGGATCCAGGTCGCGGTAGTCCGCCATGCCGATCACGGCGCCGTCGGCCAGGTCCTCGACCGTGAAGACGGCCGACTCCCTCGGGTTCAGCCGCAGCAACGTCTCGAACGCGATCTCGACGCCCTCCGCCGTGACCGGGCCGAAGCACGGGTCGCCTCCGGTGGCCCAGTGGACCACCTCCGGATCGTTGCGCCAGCGAAGGTGATGGCCCCCCCGCGTCCTGCGCACGGAGTGCGCGCAGCCGTACCAACTGTCCCTCGATCATGCACAGATCATAGGGTCCGCGCGATCCCTGGTGATCTTGAGACCCCGGTGGGATCACCCGGTCAGGAGAGCGCGGCCGAGCCGGCGGCCGGGTCCGGCGGGGCGGGTGGCCGGGCCGGCGGACAAGCACTCAGATGGCGGTCGAGAGGGCCACGTGGCGCCATTGGTCGAGTTCACGCCGTACCAGGTCCAGCTTCGCCTCGACGCGCTCGACCGCGTCCGCGCCCAGCTGGAGGCGCAGCGGCGGCTCGGTGACCTCCGTGACGTCCACGATGGCTCTGGCCGCCTTCGCCGGATCGCCCGGCTGGCGGCCGTCGTTCACCGCCAGTGCCTCGCGCACCGGTCCCGCGCCGGCGGCGTAGTCGGCGATGGCGGCCGGCTCGACCCGGATGCTGGAGCTGCCCAGGAAGCCGGTGCGGAAACCGCCGGGTTCGACGATCGTGACGTGCACACCGAGCGGCGCCAGTTCGCCGTGCAGCGCCTCGGAGATGCCCTCGAGGGCGAATTTCGACGCGCCGTACAGGCCCACCGCCGGAGCGGTGGCGAAGCCGCCCACGGAGCTGATGTTCACCACGTGTCCGGAGCGTTGGGACCGCAAGGTCGGCAGCGTCGCCCGCAACGTGTTGAGCACGCCGAACACGTTGACGTCGAACAGGTCGCGGGCAGCCTTGTCGGAGGTCTCCTCGACCGCGCCCACGAGGCCGTAACCGGCGTTGTTGGCCACGACGTCGATCCGGCCGAACTCCGCCAGGCCGGCCTCCACCGCGGCCGCCAGCTGCTCCGGTTCGGTCACGTCCGCCCGCACCGCCAGCAAGCGGTCCGGCTTCTGCGGGTACGCCTCGTGCAGGGCGGACACGTCCCGCGCCGTGGCGACCACGCTGTGCCCTCGGTCCAGAGCCTCACGCGTGATCTCCGCGCCGAGCCCGCGCGATGCACCGGTAACAAACCAAACGTTCATGTTCTCCCGCATTCCGATTGCCGATGGGACAGCAGCTCGACG
>NZ_JBIVFN010000049.1:0-8575 GCF_044748145.1 Streptomyces sp. NPDC090022 | reverse complement strand
TCCGCCGTCAGACCCGGACGACCCACATACCCACGCGCCAGACCCGCACCCGCCACATACAACTCACCCGACACACCCACCGGCACCGGCGACAACAACTCATCCAGCACGAACACCCGGGTATTGACCACCGGCCCACCGATCGCCACCTCCCCAGCCCCCGCAACACAACGCCACAACGTCGCATCCACCGTCGTCTCGGTCGGACCGAAGGAGTTGAACAGCCGGTGACCACGCGCCCAGCGCGCCATCACGTCCGGCGGGCAGGCTTCACCGGCGGTCACCAGCACGACGTCCGAGCCGATCGACGCCTCGTCCAGGGTGGCCAGCACGGCCGGCGGCAGCGTCACATGGGTGACCCGCTGCTCCGCCAGGAACCGCGGCAGGGCCTCCCCCAGCCGCTGCTCCTGTGGGATCACCACCAGCGTCGCCCCCGTCAGCAGGGCCATGAACCACTCCCAGCCGAAGGTGTCGAAGCCCGCCGAGGCGAACTGGCCCACCCGTGAGCCGGTACCGACGCCCAGATACCGCGCCTGACCCGCGACCAGGCTCGCCACACCGGCGTGCGAGACCAGCACGCCCTTGGGCCGACCCGTCGACCCCGAGGTGTAGATCACGTACGCGGCGTGCTCCCGCGACGCGGCCGGGCCGGGCGGCGTTCCGTTCTCCGCCAGGGCCGGCTCCGCCACCGTCTCCGGCGCGTCCACCAGCACCGCAGAGCCGGGGACGACCGACGCCGTGCCCGAGGAAGCCAGCACCACCACCGGCTTCGCGTCGTCGAGCATGTATGTGATGCGGTCCACCGGGTAGGCGGGGTCGATCGGCATGTACGCGCCGCCGGCCTTCGCCACCGCCAGCAGGGCCACCATCAGATCGACGCCGCGCTCCAGGCACACGGCGACCACCGACTCCGGGCCCACGCCCTTGCCGGTCAGCAGCCGCGCCAGCCGGTTCGCCCGCGCGTCCAGCTCCGCGTACGACACCTCCACCCCGTCGGCGACCACGGCCACCGCGTCCGGCACCCGCGCCACCTGCGCCGCGAACAGCTCCGCCACGGTGCCCGGCGCCACCTCGGCCGCCGTGTCGTTCCACTCCACCAGCATCTGCTCGCGTTCGGCCGCGCTCAGCACCTGCACGGCACTCAGCCGAAGCTCCGGGTCGCCGGTCAGCACGTCCAGCACGTGTTCCAGGCGAGCCGCGAGCTGCCGGGCGGACTCCACGTCGAGCAGGTCCGCCGCTGCGGTCACCGAGCCCACCACACCTGCGGGCGTGCCGCGCTCGTCGAACCTCTCGGTCACGATGACGTCGAGGTCGAACCTGGCCAGCGCCACACCCGTCGCCATCGGCTCCACGCGGACACCGGGCAGGTCCAGCACCGCTTCCTCGGTGTTCTGCAGCGTGAGCATCGCCTGGAACAGCGCATGACGGGACATGGAGCGGCTGGGGGCCAGCTCCTCCACCAACCGTTCGAACGGAACGTCCTGGTGAGTGAACGCCTCGAGGCTGCGCTCCCGCACCCGGCCCAGCACCGCACGGAACGTGGGCTCTCCCGACAGGTCGGTGCGCACCACCAGGGTGTTGAGGAAGAAGCCGACCAGGTCGTTCAGGGCCTCGTCGGTCCGGCCGGCGTTGGGCGAGCCGATCGGGATGTCCGTGCCGGCGCCCAGGCGGGAGAACAGGACCGCCAGGGCCGCCTGCAGCACCATGAACACCGTGACGCCCTCGGCCCTCGCCAGCTCCACCATCCGGGCGTGGACATCGGCGGGTACCGCGACCGGCACCTGGTGGCCGAGGTGCGAGGGTACGGCCGGGCGCGGGCGGTCGAAGGGCAACGCGAGCTCCTCCGGCGACCCTTCCAGGGCGCTCCGCCAGTAGTCGGCCTGGCGGGAGATCACGCTCTCCGGATCGCGCTCGTCGCCCAGCAGACCTCGCTGCCACAGCGCGAAGTCGGCGTACTGGACGGGCAGCGGCTCCCACTCCGGTGCCCGGCCCGCGGTGCGCGCCGCGTAGGCCACCGAGATGTCCCGGGCCAGCACGCCCGTCGACCATCCGTCGCTGGCGATGTGATGGAGGGTCACCACCAGGACCTGCTCTTCCGGACCGGTCCGGAAGAGCCATGCCTTGATCGGCAGCTCCGACGCCAGGTCGAAGAGGTGATTCGCCGCACCGGCGACCGCGGAGTCCAGCGCGTCGGCCGCCACGTCGGCCACCGACAGATGCCACTCCAGTCCCGCCATCGGGAGGACCTGCTGGTACGGCTCGTCCTTCACGAGCGGGAAGACCGTGCGCAGCACTTCGTGCCGGCCGATCACGTCCAGCAGTGCCGCGTTCAGTGCTTCCGGGTCCAGCCGGCCGGCCAGCTTCAGCGCGACCGGGATGTTGTAGGTGGCGCTGGGGCCCTCCAGCTGCCCCAGGAACCACAGGCGGCGCTGCCCGTACGACAGCGGTACCCGCTCCGGCCTTTCCCCGGACGTCAGCGCCACCCGTGCCGTGTCGGCGTCGGTCAGGCGTGCCGCCAGACCGGCCACCGTGGGGGCGTCGAACAGCATCCGCAGCGGCGCCTCGACACCCAGGACCTTGCGGATCCGGCTCATGAGCCGCGTGGCGAGCAGCGAGTGGCCGCCCAGGGCGAAGAAGTCGTCGTCCACCCCGACCTTCTCCAGGCCCAGCACCTGTGCGAACACGGCGCACAGGAGTTCCTCCTGGAGGGTGACGGGGCCACGGCCCGTACCCCTGGTGTACTCCGGGGCCGGAAGTGCCGCGCGGTCGAGCTTGCCGTTCGCCGTCAGCGGCAGGGCGTCCAGCACCGTGACGGCGGACGGCACCATGTGGCCGGGCAGCTGCCGGCCGACGAACTCCCGGACCGACGCCGGCAGCCCGACCGCGCCCTCGACGCCGACCACGTATGCGGCGAGCAGCGTGTCACCCGCGGACTCCTGCCGCGCGACCACGACCGCTTGGGCGACCTGGGGGTGGGCGGCCACCGCTGCCCGGACCTCGCCCAGCTCGATCCGGAAGCCGCGGACCTTCACCTGGTCGTCGGCCCGGCCCAGGTACTCCAGGTTCCCGTCCGGGCGCCACCGCACCAGATCGCCGGTGCGGTACAGGCGTTCGCCCGCCGCGCCGAACGGATCGGCGACGAACCGCTCCGCCGTCAGCCCGGCGCGCCCCAGGTAGCCGCGCGCCAGTCCGTTCCCGGCCAGGTACAGCTCACCGGCGGCGCCCACGGGGACGGGCGACAGCGCTCCGTCCAGCGCATACGCGCGCGTGTTGCCGATGGGCACACCGATCGGCACGTCCGTCACGCCGGGCCGGCCCTGCCACACGAGGGCGTCCACGGTCGTCTCGGTCGGGCCGTAGGTGTTGAACATCCGCCGCCCGCCGGCCCAGCGGTCGACCAGCTCCGGCGGGCACGCCTCGCCACCCACCTCCAGCACGAGCTCCGCACCGACAGAGCCCTCCTCGAGACCGGCCAGCACGGCGGGGGGCAGGGTGGCGTGCGTCACCCCGGACTCGGCGAAGAACTCGGCCAGCTCGGCACCCATCCGCCGACTCGGCGGGACCACCACGAGCGTCGCCCCGTACGTGAGGGCCAGTGACCACTCGAGACAGAAGTTGTCGAAGCTCACCGATGCGAACTGCGCCACCCGGGAGCCGGGACCGGCCCCGAAGCGGATCAGCGCCGCCACCGTGTTGGCGAACGCCCCCAGCGGGACGCCCACCCCCTTGGGCCGGCCCGTCGACCCCGAGGTGTAGATCACGTAGGCCAGCTGGTCCGGCTGCGCAGCCGGCCGCCCGGGCAGGGCCGGTCCCGCCTGCTCGCGGAGCACCTCAGCGGAGTCCACGAGCGCCACCGGCAGCTCAGCCCCCTCCACCACCGCGGCCGTGCCCGCCGACGCGAGCACCAGCGCCGGCGCCGCGTCCTGGAGCATGAACGCGATCCGCTCAGCCGGGTACTCCGGATCGAGCGGCAGGTAGGCGGCACCCGCCTTCAGCACCGCCAGCACCGACACGACCAGGTCGACACCCCGGTCGAGCGCGAGGGCGACCACCGACTCCGGGCCGACGCCGCGACCGGCGAGGAACCGGGCCAAGCCGTCCGCCCGCGCGTCCAGCTCCGCGTACGAGACCTCCACGCCGTCGGCCACCACCGCCGCCGCATCCGGCGTACGGGCCGCCCACTCCTCGAACAGCCCGATCACCGGCACCGGGGGTACCTCGACCGCCGTGTCGTTCCACTCGGCGAGGACGCGGCTCAGCTCCTCCTCGGCCAGCACCGGGAGCGTGCCGAGCGCCCGGTCGGCGCCGCCCGCCAGCGCCGTCTCCAACGAGTCGACCAGGTGATCGGTCGCGGTGCGCAGCAGCACGCCCACCGCCCACGGATCGGCCGGCGCGACCGCCTCGACGGCGAGCGAGATCGACTCGCCGTCGTCGTCGACCGAGATGCTCAACGGGTAGTTGGTGCGCTCCTGGGAGAACACCGTGCGCATGCCCTCGAAGGCGTCGGCCGTCGCCTGCCCGGCACTCCGGGCGGGGTTGTGCCGGTAGTTGAAGAGCGAGGTGAACAGGGGCGTGTCAGCGCCGACTCCGCTCGCCCGCTGTGCCAGGGCCAGTGATGCGTGCTCGTGTTCCAGCAGTTCGGCCAGCTGGCTCCGCATCGCCGACACCGCTTCCAGCGCTCCGAGCCGGGCGGTGCGCAGCCGCACCGGCAGGGTGTTGATGTACGGCCCGAGCACCAGCCCGGAACCGGTTCCGGTGCTCATCCGGCCCAGCAGGACGGTGCCGAAGACGACGTCCTCGCGGTCCGAGACCGCCGCGAGCACCCGGGCCCACGCCACGTGCATCAGCGTCGCGGGGCTGGTTCCGAGTCTGCGTGCGACGTCGCGCAGTCGGCCGTTCAGCTCCGGTGCGAACGGCACGACGGTCAGCACCGAGCCGGTGCCGTCACCGCGCACATCCGTCATCCCGTACGGGGCGGTCGGCTCGTCGACGTCGGACAGCAGCTCCGTGAAGTACCGCTCGTGCTCGGCCTCGGCGTTCCCCCCGCGGGCCTGCGCCACGAGGTTCCGGAACGGCAGCGGCTCGGGGAGCCCGCTCCCGCGCCCGGCCATGAAGGCCTCCACCTCGCCGATCAGGGTCTCCACCGCCGTGTGGTCCTGCACCATGTGGTGCAGTCGCAGCAGCGCGAGCCTCCGCTCGGTGCCGGGGAGCACCGCGACGTGAACGGTGATCAGGGGAGCACGGTCGAGGTCCATCGAGGTGCCCACCCGGGCCAGCAGATCGGCCACCGGATCCGTCGCGTCCGGGTCGAGGGCCACCTCGGTGACCGGCAGGTCGGCGTGCCGCCGGACCACCTGCACCGGCTCGCTCAGCCCCTCCCAGACGATCGAGGTCCGGTAGATGTCGTGCCGGTCCATCACCTGCTGGAACGCCCGGACGAAGCCGTCGAACCGTTCGGGTGAGTCGAACTCGACCACCGTCGGAAGGACGTACGCGTCCACACCGCCCTCGGCCAGCAGGTGGTGGAAGAGCAGGCCCTCCTGCAGCGGGGCCAGCGGATAGATGTCCGCGATGTTCGCGGCGCCGCCCTCGACGGTGGCCACGATCCTGGCCACCTCCTCGGCGGTGAGGTCCACCAGCGGCAGCATCTCCGGGGTGATCTCCCGCGCGTCGGCGGGGATCAGGTTCGCCGGCACCTCCACCTGCGCGGCGCCGGTGGAAGCCGCCAGGCCGGCCGGGGTCGGCGACTGGAAGAGCGCCCGCACGGACACGGACACGCCCTGCAACCGGAGGTGCTCCGCCAGGCGCACGGCGAGCAGCGAGTGACCGCCGAGCTCGAAGAAATTGTCCTCGACACCCACGTGATCGAGACCCAGCACCTCGGCGAAGGCGGCACAGGCGATCTCTTCGCGCGCGTTCGCCGGGCCGCGGCCCGCACCCGCCGTGTACTCGGGAGCCGGCAGCGCCTTGCGGTCCAGCTTGCCGTTCACGTTCAACGGCAGGGCGTCCAGGACCACGACCGCCGACGGCACCATGTACTCCGGCAGCAGACCCGCGGCGAAGTCCCGGACGGAGCGGGGCAGTTCGTCGGCGTCCCCCTCGGGCACGACGTAGGCGACGAGACGGGTGTCTCCGGTGGCGTCCTCGCGGGCCACCACCGCCGCCTGCGCCACCCGCGGGTGCGCGGCGATCACGGCGTGAATCTCGCCCGGCTCGATCCGGAAACCGCGGATCTTCACCTGTTCGTCGGCGCGTCCCACGTACTCCAGCCGGCCGTCCGCATGCCAGCGGGCGATGTCACCGGTGCGGTACATCGGCACACCGGCTTCGAACGGGTTCGCCACGAACCGCTCCGCCGTCAGACCCGGCCGGCCCGCGTATCCACGCGCCAGCTGAGGACCGCTGACGTACAGCTCACCCGCAACACCCGCCGGAAGCGGGTCCAGCCCCGAACCCAGCACGTAGACCTTCAGACCGGGCAGGCCGGGTCCGATCAGGCTGCCGGCCCGTTCCCCGCCGACGGACGCCGAGTCGAGAGCCAGGTAGGTGGTGTGCACCGTGGTCTCGGTGATGCCGTACATGTTGACGAGTACGGGTGCGTCTTCCGGATGACGGGTGTACCAGTCACGCATACGTCGCAGGTCCAGCGCTTCGCCACCGAAGATCACCCGGCGGAGCACGAGTCCGTCGCTCAGATCGGGGTTCTGCGCGTCCGCGTGCATCAGCTGGTAGAAGGCGGACGGCGTCTGGTTCAGCACCGTCACCCGCTCCGCGACGAGCAGGCGCAGGAAATCGGCGGGTGAACGGCTGACGTCGAAGGGCACGACCACCAGGCGGCCGCCGGACAGCAGCGCCCCCCACAGTTCCCAGACCGAGAAGTCGAAGGCGAAGGAGTGGAACCACGTCCACACGTCATCGACGCCGAAACCGAAGAGCCCCTCCGTGGCCCCGAGCAGATGCGCCACGTTCTTGTGCGGGACCACCACACCCTTGGGTCGTCCCGTCGACCCCGACGTGTAGATGACGTACGCCGGATGCTGGGGCAGCAGGGTGCCGGCGCGGTCCTCGTCCGTGAGCTCGGCGCCGCTCAGGGTGGTGAGGTGAGTGATCGTGTCGGGGTCGTCGAGCACGATGCGGGCCGGCTCGTCCGCCCGTGCCGCGCTCCGCGTGTCCTCACCCAGAGCCGCCTGCGCTTCCCGGGTGGTGACGACGAGGGCGGGTCGGGCGTCGCCGAGCATGTGGGCGATGCGGTCGGCCGGGTAACCGGGGTCGATCGGCAGGTAGGCGCCACCGGCCTTCAGCACCGCCAGCAGGGCCACCACCAGATCCGCCGACCGGTGCATGGCAACGGCGACCAGGGACTCCGGACCGACACCGTGCCCGGTCAGGAGCCGCGCCAGTCGGTTGGCCCGGGCGTCCAGCTCGGCGTACGACACCTCCACGCCCTCGGACACGACGGCGATCGCCTCCGGAGTCCGCGCCACCTGCGCCTCGAACAGCTCCGGCAGCGTCGACCCCGCGACGTCTTCGCCGGGACCGTTCCACTCCACCAGCATCCGGTGCAGTTCCTCGCGGGCCAGCACCCGGACCGTACGAAGTGCCGTGTCCGGTTCCCCGTCAAGTGCCTGCTCGACCAGCGGAAGCAGGGTCTCGACCGTCGTCCGCAGGAACGTGCCCACAGCCCTCGGGTCGATGGGAGCCACCGCATCGACCGCCAGCGACATCGTGTCCCCGCTGTCGTCGACCGAGACGGTCAGCGGGTAGTTGGTGCGCTCCCTGACGGACAGCACGCGGATGCCGTCCGGACCGCCGTCGTCCGCCCGCTCGACTCCTCTGCCGGTGTTGTGGCGGTAGTTGAGCAGGGAGGTGAACACGGGAGTGTTGCCCGACAGTCCGCTGGCCTGCTGGGCCAGGGCCAGCGGGGCGTGCTCGTGCTCCAGCAGCTCCGCCAACTGGCCACGCATCGCGCCCACGGCTTCCAGCGCGCCCAGCTCACCGGTGCGCACCCGCACCGGCAGCGTGTTCATGTACAGCCCGGCCACCCGGTCGGCGCCCGCGCCGGCGTTCATCCGGCCGAACAGCACCGTGCCGAAGACGACGTCGTCGTGGCCGCTGACCGCCGCCAGCACCCGGGCCCACGCCACGTGCATCAGCGTCGCCGGACTCGTCCCCGCCCGCCGCGCCACCTGACGCAGCCGGCCGACCGTCTCCGGCGCCAGCGACACCACCGCACGTTCCACAGCGGCACCGTCACCACGGACGTCGGCCACTTCGTAGGGTGCGGTGGGCTCCGTCACATCACCGAGCAGTTCGGTGAAGTACCGCTCGTGTTCCGCGCGTTGCATGCCGCCGCGTACCTGCGCGACGAAGTCGCGGAAGGGCAGCGGCTCGGGCAGTTCACCGCCACGCCCGGCCAGGAACACCTGCACCTCGTGCAGCAGCACCTCGAGCGCGGTGTGGTCCTGCGCCAGATGGTGCATGCGCAGCAGCACCAGCCAGCTGTCACTGCCCGGCCGTGCGGCGGCGTGCACGCTGATCAGCGGCGCCCGGCCCAGATCCATCGACAGCCCGGCCA
>NZ_JBIVFN010000048.1:0-9392 GCF_044748145.1 Streptomyces sp. NPDC090022 | reverse complement strand
GCTCACCAACTGGATCGACACGATGCTGTCGCCACCCAGCTCGAAGAAGCTGTCCTCCACCGACACCGACTCCACACCCAGCAGCTCGGCGTAGAGCGCGCACAGCAGGGCCTCGCGCTCGGTGCCGGGGGCCCGGCCCGCCGTCGTGCCCCGGTACTCGGGCGCCGGGAGCCGCTTGCGGTCCAGCTTGCCGTTGGGGGTCAGGGGAAGGGCGTCCAGGGCGACGAAGGCCGCCGGGACCATGTACTCCGGCAGGACCGCGGCCAGGTGCGAGCGGACCACGTCCGCGTCGAAGGGGACGCCCTGGCGCGGGACGACGTACGCGACGAGCCGCTTGATGCCGGGGGTGTCCTCGCGGACGACCACGGCGGACCGGGCCGCGCCCTCGTAGCGGGCCAGGACGGTCTCGATCTCACCCAGTTCGATGCGGAAGCCGCGGATCTTGACCTGGTCGTCGGAGCGGCCCAGGTAGTCGAGCTGCCCGTCACGGGTCCAGCGGACCACGTCACCGGTGCGGTACATCCGGGTGCCGGCCGGGCCGTACGGGTCGGCGACGAACCGCTCGGCGGTCAGGTCGGCGCGGCCGAGGTAGCCGCGCGCCAGACCGGCGCCCGCGATGTACAGCTCGCCGGCCACGCCCGGGGCGACCGGCCGCAGCCGCTCGTCCAGTACGTAGGTACGGGCGTTGCCGACGGGACGGCCGATCAGCGGCCGGGACACGTCCGAGGTGCGGGCGGTGAGGGTGTCGACGGTGGCCTCGGTCGGGCCGTACAGGTTGTAGCCGGTGATCCCGGGGGTCCGCGCGAGCTCCTGCCACAGGGCGGGGCTCACCGCTTCGCCGCCGAGGGCGAGGATGCGGGGGCGGGCCCGCTCGTCGCGGACGAGACCGTCCTCGAGGAGCTGTTCGGCGTAGGACGGGGTGAGCTCCATGAAGTCGATGCCGTGCGTGCGGACGTACTCGACGAGGGCGGGCGCGTCGCGCCGGGTGTCGTCGTCCACGAGGTGGAGTTCGTGCCCGGCGACCAGCCACAGCAGCGGGTCGAGGGAGGCGTCGAAGGAGACGGCGGCGGTGAGCGCGGCCTGCAGGGGGCGACCGGCGGCCGCGGTCTCGGCCGCGTAGAGCGTGTCGACGTGGTGGTGGAAGAGGTTCACCAGACCCGCGTGCGGGACGACGACGCCCTTGGGCCGGCCGGTGGAGCCGGACGTGTGGATGACGTACGCCGGGTGGCGCGCGTCCAGCGGGCGGACCCGGCCGGCCGCGGCCGGTGAGGTGTCCGGCAGCGCGCGCAGGGCCTGCCGGACGGCGGGCGACTCCAGGTCGATGCGCAGGCCGCCGCGGTCCGGGGCCAGCACCTCGCGGGCCTCGGCCGCGGTGATCACGGCCACGGTGCCGGCGTCCTGGAGCACCTGGGCGACGCGGTCGGCGGGGTGGGAGGGGTCGACGGGGACGAACGCGGCGCCGGCCTTGGTGACGGCGAGCACGGCGACGACGAGGTCGGCGGTGCGGGGCAGGGCGACGGCGACGTAGTCCTCCGCCCCGATGCCGTGCCCGGCGAGCAGGTGGGCCAGCCGGTTGGCGCGGGCGTCGAGCTCGGCGAAGGTCAGCCGCTCGGCGCCGGCCACCAGCGCGGTCCGGTCCGGGGTGCGCGCCGCCTGCCGTTCGAAGAGAGCGGGCAGGGTGTCGGCGGGCACCGGGCGGGCGGTGTCGTTCCACTCGGTGAGCAGGGTGTGGCGTTCGGCGTCGGTGAGGACCTCGAGCCGGGACAGCTGCCGGTCGGGCCGGGTGACCAGGTCGGTGAGGACACGGACGAAGCGGTCCGCGAGTGCGGCCACGGTCTCCGGGTCGAAGAGGTCGGTGGCGTACTCGACGCGGCCGCCGATCCCGGCGGCGGCGCCGTCGGCCGTGAACTCCTCGGCGAGCTGGAAGGACAGGTCGAACTTGGCGCCGTCGACGGTGACCTGGTGCGGCGCGACGGTCAGGCCGTCGAGGTCCAGGGCGGCGGCGGCGTTGTTCTGCAGGGAGAGCATGACCTGGAAGAGCGGGTGGCGGGCCAGGGAGCGCTCGGGGTTGAGCACCTCCACCAGCCGCTCGAAGGGCACGTCCTGGTGCGCGTACGCCGCCAGGTCGCTCTCGCGCACCCGCGCCAGCAGCTCGTGGAAGGTGGGGTCGCCGGATACGTCGGTGCGCAGCACCAGGGTGTTCACGAAAAAGCCCACGAGGTCGTCGAGGGCCTCGTCGGTGCGGCCGGCGATCGGGGAGCCGATCGGGATGTCGCTGCCGCCGCCGAGCCGGGCGAGCAGGGCCGCCAGCGCGGCCTGGACGACCATGAAGACGCTGGAGCGGGAGGCGCGGGCCAGGTCGGCGAGCCGGGCATGGGCCGGTGCGGGCAGGTGCAGGGGCACGGTGCCGCCGTGGAAGCTCGCCTGCGCGGGACGGGGGCGGTCGGTGGGCAGGGCCAGTTCCTCGGGCAGCCCGGCCAGGGTCCGGTGCCAGTAGCCGATCTGGCGGGCGAGTTCGCTGCCCGCCTCGTCCTCGTCGCCGAGGACGTCGCGCTGCCACAGGGTGTAGTCGGCGTACTGGACGGGCAGCGGCTCCCAGGACGGGGCCCGGCCGGCGCGGCGGTCCGCGTACGCCTGGGCGAGGTCGTGAGCGAGTGGGGCCATGGACCAGCCGTCGGCGGCGATGTGGTGGACGACCAGCAGCAGGACGTGCGTGGTGGCGTCCACCGTGAACAGGTGGGCGCGCACCGGTACTTCGGTGGCGAGGTCGAAGTCGCGGGCGGCGGCCTCGGCGAGCGCCGTCCCGGTGTAGGGGGCGACGAGCGGGGCCGGTGCCACCGTGCCGGCGGCGAGGACCTGCTGGCGGGGCCGGCCGTCGGTGTCGGGGAAGACGGTGCGCAGCGCCTCGTGGCGGGCCACGACGTCGCCCAGGGCGGCGGTCAGGGCGTCGGTGTCGAGGTCGCCGGTGAGCCGTACGGCCAGCGGCAGGTTGTAGGTGCCGGTGCGCTCCTCGAAGCGGTTGAGGAACCACAGCCGGCGCTGGGCGGGCGACAGCGGGACGGATTCCGGCCGGACGCGGGCCACCAGGGCGGGGCGGCCCACTTGGCGGCCGGCGTCGGCCAGCCGTTCGGCGAGCGCGGCGACCGTCGGGGCCTCGAACAGGGTGCGCACGGCGAGTTCGGCGCCGAACAGGGTGCGGACGCGGCTGACGACGCGGGTGGCGAGCAGGGAGTGACCGCCGAGGTCGAAGAAGCTGTCGTCGACGGAGATCCCCTCGACGCCGAGGACCTCGGCGAAGAGCACGGTCAGCTGCTCCTCCAGCGGGGTGCGCGGGGCGCGGCCGGCGCCGGCCGCGGCCCCGAAGTCGGGGGCGGGCAGGGCGCGCCGGTCGAGCTTGCCGTTGGGGTTGAGCGGCAGCGCGGCCAGCGTGACGAAGGCGGAGGGGACCATGTACTCGGGCAGGGCGGCGGCCACGTGGGCGCGCAGCGCGGCCGGGTCCCCGGCCCGGGCGGCGTCCGCTCCGGCCGCGGGCACGGCGTAGGCGACGATGCGCTGGTCGCCGGGGGTGTCCTCGCGGACGACGACGGCCACCTGGCCGATGCCGGGGTGCCGGGCCAGGACGGCCTCGATCTCCCCGAGCTCGATACGGAAGCCGCGCACCTTGACCTGGAAGTCGGTGCGGCCCAGGTACTCGATCTCGCCGTCGGTGCTCCACCGCACGAGGTCGCCGGTGCGGTACATCCGGGTGCCGGCCGGACCGTACGGGTCGGCGACGAAGCGCTCGGCGGTCAGGCCGGGCCGGCCCAGGTAGCCGCGGGCCAGGCCGGAACCGGCGAGGTAGAGCTCGCCGGCGACGCCGGGAGGCACCGGGCGCAGGCCCTCGTCGAGCACCAGGGCCCGGGTGTTGTGCCGGGGCCGGCCGATGGGCGGGGTGCGCTCGCCGGAGGTGTGGCCGGGCGCGTCGTACCAGGCGGTGGCGTAGACGGTGGCCTCGGTGGGTCCGTAGATGTTGGCCAGGGCGGCGCCGGGTACGGCGGCGCGGATGGCGTCGGCGGTGTGGGCGGACAGGCCCTCGCCGGCCAGGACGACCAGGTCGGCGCCGAAGCGGGGGGCGCCGGACTGGGCGAGGGTGTGGGCGAGTGCCGAGGGGACGGCGCTGACCAGGCTGTAGTGGCGGCCAGGGGCGGCCTCCAGCAGGGCGAGGACGTCGCGGACGATCTCGATGCGGCCGCCGGTCAGCAGCGGGCCGAACATCTCGAAGACGGACACGTCGAAGTTGAGCGAGGTCGCGGCGAGGACGTCCGAGAGCCGCTCGGCGCCGATGGCGTCCCGGGCCCAGGCGGCGAAGTCGGCGACGTTGCGGTGGGCGACGACGACGCCCTTGGGCCGGCCGGTGGAGCCGGAGGTGTAGATGGCGTAGGCGGGGTGGCGTACGTCCAGGGGGCGGAGGCGTTCGGTGTCGGTGACCTCGCCGTCGGGCTGCGCAGCGAGGCGTGCGCGCACCGCCTCGTCGTCCAGGAGCAGGGTGCGCACGCCCTCGGGCAGGACGGCCGCGGCCTCGGCGGTGGTGAGCACGAGCGCGGGCCGGGCGTCGGCCAGCATGTACGCGATGCGGTCGGCCGGGTAGCCGGGGTCGACGGGCAGGTAGGCGGCGCCGGACTTCAGTACGGCCAGCAGCGCCACGATCATGTCGGCGGTGCGGGGCAGGGTCAGCGCGACGAACCGCTCGGGGCCGGCGCCCTCGGCGATGAGCAGCCGGGCGAGCCGGTTTGCGCGGGCGTCGAGTTCGCCGTACGTCAGCTCCACGCCGGCGTGCAGCACGGCGGGGGCGTGCGGGGTGCGGGCGGCCTGGGCCCGGAACAGCTCGGGCACGGTGGCGTCGGCGACCTCGTGGCCGGTGTCGTTCCACTCGCCGAGGACCTGGGCGCGCTCGGCGTCGGTGAGGACGTCGACGGCGCTGACCGGCAGCTGCGGGTCGGCGGTGACGGCGTCCAGCAGCCGGGCCAGGCGGGCGCCGATCGTCTCGGCGGTGGCGCGGTCGAACAGGTCGGCGGAGTACTCCACGACACCGCGCAGCCCGGCGGGGCCGTCGGCGGTGAAGGTCTCCTCCAGGGAGAACAGCAGGTCGAACTTGGCGGCGTCCAGGCGTACCGGAGTTGCGGTGGCGCGCAGGCCGTCGAGGTCGAGGGTGGCCTCGGCGTTGTTCTGGAAGGCCAGCATCACCTGGAACAGCGGGTGGCGGGCCAGCGAGCGCACCGGGTTGAGGACCTCCACCAGCCGCTCGAAGGGCACGTCCTGGTGCGCGTACGCCGCCAGGTCGGACTCCCGTACCCGGCCGAGGAGTTCGGCGAAGGTGGGCGCGCCCGACAGGTCGGTGCGCAGCACGAGGGTGTTGACGAAGAAGCCCACCAGGTCGTCGAGGGCCTGGTCGGTGCGGCCGGCGATGACGCTGCCGACGGGGATGTCGTCGCCGGCGCCGAGGCGGTGCAGCAGGGCGGCCAGTGCCGCCTGGACGACCATGAACACGCTGGCGTCGTGCGCGCGGGCGACGGCGACGATCCGCTCGTGCACGTCGGCGGGGACGGTCAGCGGGGCGGACTCACCGCGGTGGCTGGCCTCGGCGGGGCGGGACCGGTCGGTGGGCAGGGCCAGTTCCTCCGGCAGCCCGGCCAGGGTGGTGCGCCAGTGGTCGATCTGCCGGGCGAGCGGGCTGTCGGCGTCGTTCTCGTCGCCGAGGACCTCGCGCTGCCACAGCGTGTAATCGGCGTACTGGACCGGCAGCGGCTCCCAGGCGGGGGCGTGGCCGCGGCGCCGGGCGTCGTAGGCGGTGCCCAGGTCGCGGGCGAAGGGGGCCAGCGACCAGCCGTCGCCGGCGATGTGGTGCAGGACCACGACCAGGACGTGCTCGGTGGCCGAGATCCGCAGCAGCCGGGCCCGCAGCGGGGCCTGGGCCGTCAGGTCGAAGCCCTCGGCGACCGCGTCGGCGAGTGCGGCCTCCAGGTCGTCGGCCGCCACCTCGACAACGGGCAGTGCGGGCGCGGACACGCCGGCCGGCAGCACCCACTGGCGTGGTCGGCCGTCCAGCTCCGGGAACACGGTCCGCAGGCTCTCGTGCCGGTCGGTGACGTCGCCGAGGGCGGCGCGCAGCGCGGCCGCGTCGAGGTCGCCGTCGAGGCGGAGGGCCAGCGGCAGGTTGTACGAGGCGCTCGGGCCCTCGAACCGGTTGAGGAACCACAGCCGGCGCTGGGCGGGCGAGAGCGGTACCTCCTCGGGCCGCGGCCGCGCGGTCAGCGCGGTACGGGCCCGGTCCGCGCCCGCGATCCGGGTGGCGAGGGCGGCGACGGTCGGGGCTTCGAACAGGGTGCGCACGGCGAGTTCGACGCCGAAGACGGGGCGGATCCGGCTGACGAGGCGGGTCGCGAGGAGGGAGTGTCCGCCGAGGTCGAAGAAGCTGTCGTCGGCCGAGACCGCGGGCAGGCCGAGGATCTCGGCGAACAGCCCGGCGAGGATCTCCTCCTGCGGGGTGCGCGGTGCCCGGCCGTCGGCGCCGGCAGCGAGGTCGGGGGCGGGCAGGGCCCGCCGGTCCACCTTGCCGTTGCCGGTCAGCGGCAGCGTGTCCAGGGACACGTACGCGGAGGGCGCCATGAAGGCGGGCAGCCCGTCGGCGGCGTGCTCACGCAGCTCGGCCGGGGACGCCGCGGTACCCGGCGCGGCCACCGTGTAGGCGACGATGCGCTGGTCCCCTGGGGTGTCCTCGCGGACCATCACGGCCACCTGGGCGACGCCGGGGTGCCGGGCGAGGACGGCCTCGATCTCGCCGAGCTCGATGCGGAAACCGCGCACCTTGACCTGGTCGTCGGTCCGGCCGAGGTAGTCGAGGTGACCGTCGGCGCTCCAGCGGACCAGGTCGCCGGTGCGGTACATGCGCGCGCCGGCCGGACCGTACGGGTCGGCGGTGAAGCGTTCGGCGGTCAGGGCGGGCCGGCCCAGGTAGCCGCGGGCCAGGCCGGCACCGGCGAGGTACAGCTCGCCCGGGACGCCGTGCGGTACGGGGCGCAGCGCGGCGTCGAGGACGTAGGCGCGCATGCCGTCCAGGGGGCGGCCGATGGGCACGCTGTCGGCGACGTCGGCGGCCGACGGGACGGGGTGGGTGGTGGCGAACGTGGTGGTCTCCGTGGGGCCGTAGCCGTCGACGACCGTCAGGCCGGGGCAGGCCTGGAGGACCCGGCGGACCGCGGCGGCGGGGACGACGTCGCCGCCGGTCCACACCTGGCTGACCCGGGCCAGGCAGCCGGGGCCGTCCTCGGCGATCAGCCGGAACAGGCCGGCCGTCAGCCACAGGGCGCTCACGCCGTGCCGGGTGACGGTCTCGCGCAGCCGGACCGCGTCGAGGTCCCCGGCGGGGGCGACGACGACCTGGCCGCCGCCGAGCAGCGGCACCCACAGTTCGTAGGTGGAGGCGTCGAAGGCGGTGGGCGAGTGCAGCAGCACCCGCTCGTGCCCGGACGTGAAGCGGCGGTCCTCGGCGAGGGCGACGATGTCGCGGTGGGTGACGCCGACGCCCTTGGGCAGGCCGGTGGAGCCGGAGGTGAACATGACGTAGGCCAGCTGGTCCGGGTGGACGGGCACACCCGGGTCGTGGGCGGGGCCGTCGGCGAACGCCGGGCCGGCCTCGATGACGGTCGGCTGCGGGCCGTCGGCGTCGTCGCCAGTGACCGCCGTGGCCGCGGCGGCGGTGTCGGCGATCAGGACGGTGGCGCCGGTCTCGGCGAGGATGTGCCGCATCCGGGCCTGCGGGAAGCGCGGGTCGAGCGGTACGTACGCGCCGCCGGCCTTGAGGACGCCGAGTACGGCGGCGACCAGGTCGGGCGAGCGCTCCATGAGCAGGGCCACCCGGTCCTCCGGGCGCAGGCCCGCGGCGATCAGGCGGTGGGCGAGGCGACGGGCACGGGTGTCGAGGTCGCGGTACGACCAGGTGCCCTCGTCCCAGACCACGGCCTCGGTGGCCGGCGCCCAGGAGACGAGGTCGGCGAAGAGGCCGGTGACGGTCCGGTCGCCGGGGCCGTCGTCCTGGGCCGTGTCGTTGAACGCGACGAGCAGCCGGTCGCGTTCGGCGGCGGGCAGCAGCGGGATCCGGCCGACCGGGGCGCCCAGCAGGGCGGGGGCGTCCTGGAGGACGCCGGTCAGACGGTCGACGAGGGCCCGGGCGGCGGACGCGTCGAACAGGTCGGTACGGAAGTCCAGGCGCAGCTGGAGGCGCTCGCCGGGGACCGCGGTGAGGATCAGCGGGTAGTGGGTGGCGTCGTGGCCCTCGATGCCGGTGACCCGCAGGC
Organism: Streptomyces sp. NPDC090022; assembly: GCF_044748145.1. Classification (NCBI taxonomy): domain Bacteria; kingdom Bacillati; phylum Actinomycetota; class Actinomycetes; order Kitasatosporales; family Streptomycetaceae; genus Streptomyces; species Streptomyces sp. NPDC090022. The sequence continues at coordinate 1,059 of NZ_JBIVFN010000048.1, read as the reverse complement.
CGGCACCGATCTCGAGGACGTCGGCGTCAAGGGGGTAGTTCTCGAAGACGACGAGGGTGTCGAAGAGCTCTCCGAGGCCGGTGGCCTGCTGGAGGTCGGTCAGGCCCAGGTACTGGTGGTCCATCAGGCCCGCCTGCTGGGCCTGGAGACGTGCCAGCAGGCCGGCGAGCGGTTCGGCCGGGTCCAGGGCGACCCGGACGGGGAGGGTGTTGATGAACAGGCCCACCATCGACTCGATGCCGGGGACCTGCGGCGGACGGCCGGAGACCGTGCCTCCGAACACCACGTCGCTCCGGCCGGTGAGCTGGCCGAGGACCATCGCCCAGGCCGCCTGGAGAAGGGTGTTGAGGGTGAACCCGCCGGTCCGGGCGGCGTCGGTGAGCCGCGCGGTGGTCTCGGCCGGCAGGTCGACGGTGACCCGGTCGGGCGCGGCGGGTCCGGCGTCGCGGCCGGCGGGGGCGACCAGGGTGGGCTCGGTCAGGCCGTCGAGGGCCTGGCGCCAGGCGGCCTCGGCGGCGCCGCGGTCCTGGCCGGCGAGCCAGGTCAGGTAGTCGCGGGTGGGCGTGACGCGGGGCAGGGCGGAGCCGTCGCCGGAGCGGCCGTAGAGCGTCAGCAGCTCCTTGACGAGGACGGGCATGGACCAGCCGTCGAGCAGGATGTGGTGGTTGGTCAGGACCAGCCGGTGCCGCTCGGCACCGGTGCGGAGCAGGGCGAAGCGCAGCAGCGGAGCGTGGGCCGGGTCGAAGCGCACGGCCCGGTCCCGGGTCATCCAGTCGGCGACCGTGTCGGCCCGCTCGTCCTCGGGCAGCCCGGTGAGGTCGATCTCGGTCCAGGGCAGCTCGACGCGGGCCGGGACCACCTGGACGGGGGCGGTGAGGCCGGCGTCGTCGCGGAAGGCGGCGCGCAGCACGGGGTGCCGGGCGAGCAGGGTCTCGGCGGCGGCGCGCAGGGACCGCGGGCGCAGCGGGCCTTCGATGTCGAGGGCGAGCTGGACGGTGTAGACGTCCTCGCCCTGGTCGTCGTAGACGGCGTGGAAGAACAGGCCCTGCTGGAGCGGGG
>NZ_JBIVFN010000047.1:0-10630 GCF_044748145.1 Streptomyces sp. NPDC090022 | reverse complement strand
GCCAGCGGCGCCCACGACCACCCATCAGCAGCGATGTGATGCACCACCACCACCAACACCCGCTCCAGCGGCCCCACCTCGAACAACCACGCCCGGAACGGCACCTCCGACGCCAGATCGAACAGATACCCCGCCGCCTCCGCGACCGAAGCATCAAGCTCCTCCGGCACCACCCGCACCACCGAAAGCTCCCACTCCAGCTCCCCAACCGGAATGATCCGCTGATACGGCTCACCGTCGTCTGCCACGGCGAACACGGTGCGCAGCAGTTCATGGTGCGCCAGGGCATCGCGCAGTGCCGCTTCGAGGGCCCGGGGGTCGACGGCCCCGGTGAGCCGCAGGGCGACCGGCATGTTGTAGGTGGCGCTGGGTCCCTCCAGCTGACCCATGAACCACATCCGGCGCTGCGCGAAGGACAGTGGCACCCGCTCGGGGCGCCCGCCTGCGGTCAGGGCCGGCCGGGCCGCCTCCGCGTCGGCGAGCCGGCTCGCGAGACCCGCTGCGGTGGGCGTCTCGAACAGTTCGCGCAGCGGCAGCTCGACACCCAGCACCGCGCGGATCCGGCTGACCAGCCGGGTCGCGAGCAGGGAGTGACCGCCGAGCGCGAAGAAGTCCTCGTCCACGCCTACCTCAAGCAGTCCCAGCACCTGGGCGAAGACGCCGCAGAGCAGTTCCTCCCGGACGGTGGCGGGGCCGCGGCCCGGGCCCGCCGTGTGCTCGGGGGCCGGCAGCGCCTTGCGGTCGAGCTTGCCGTTGGCGGTCAGCGGCAGTTCGTCGAGCACCACGACTGCCGATGGGACCATGTACGCGGGCAGGCTCAGGCCCGCGTGGGCGCGCAGCTGCGCGGCGTCCACGGAGGCGCCGGTCCGGGCGACCACGTACGCGACCAGGCGGACGTCGCCCGGGACGTCTTCGCGGGCCGTCACGGCCGCCCGGGCCACGGAGGCGTGCCCGGAGAGCACGGCCTCCACCTCACCCGGCTCGATCCGGAAGCCGCGGACCTTCACCTGCTCGTCGGCGCGGCCCAGGCATTCCAGCCGCCCGTCCCGGGTCCAGCGCGCCAGGTCGCCCGTGCGGTACATCCGGGTGCCCGCCTCGAAGGGACCCGCGACGAACCGCTCGGCCGTCAGGCCGGGACGGCCCAGGTACCCGCGCGCGACCTGCGCGCCCGCCAGGTACAGCTCGCCCGTCACTCCGGGCGCGACCGGCCTCAGGCGCTCGTCCAGCACGTAGGCCCGAACGTCCGCGAACGGACGGCCGACCAGCACGGGCCCCTCGTCCGAGACGGGGGCGGACGTCGCCCACACCGTCACTTCGGTCGGCCCGTACACGTTCTCCACCGGGGCGCCGGTGGCGGCCAGCCGCTCGGCCAGCTCGCCGGGCAGCGCCTCACCGCCGACGAGCACCCTTACCGAGGCCGGCCAGGTGCCCGCCTCCAGCAGGCCCCGCCACAGTGACGGCACTCCTTGCACCACGGTCGCCCCGGTGGAGCCCACCAGGTCCAGCAACGCGGCCGGGTCCCGCACCGCGTCACGGGAGGCCACCGCCACCGACGCGCCGGACACCAGCGGCAGGAACAGCTCCAGCGCCGCGATGTCGAACGACACCGTGGTCACGGCCAGCAGCCGGTCATCGCCCCCGAGCGGAACGCGCTCCCCGGCGCCCCGCAGGTGCGCCGCCAGGGCACCGTGCGGTACCACCACGCCCTTGGGCCGGCCCGTCGAACCCGAGGTGTAGATCACGTACGCCGCGTCGTGCGGCCCCACCACCGTGTCCAGGGGCCCGCCGTCCAGCTCCACGAGGGCAGGGTCCTCCACCGGCACCCGTACGACGTCCCCGGGCAGCACCGCCGCGCACTCCGCCGAGGTGACCACACACACGGGCGCGGCGTCCTCCAGCACGTACGCGAGGCGCTCGGTGGGATACTCCGGGTCCAGCGGCAGATACGCGGCGCCGGTCTTCACCACGGCCAGCAGCGCCACCACGAGCTCGACGCCCCGCTCCAGACACACGCCCACGACGGAGCCGGCTCCCACGCCGGATCCGGCCAGGTGCCGTGCGAGCCGGTTCGCCCGCGCGTCGAGCTCCGCGTACGACACCGCCACTCCCCCGGAGACGACCGCGGTTGCCTCCGGCGTCCGGGCCGCCTGCGCCGCGAACAGCTGCGGCAGGAAGGCCGGCGGCTCCGTGCCGGCCGCCGCGCCGCCCCACTCCAGCAGCAGCCGCTCCCGCTCGGCTGCGTCCAGAACCTCCACCGTGCTGACGGGCGCCGCCGGGTCGGCGACGAGCTGTGCCAGCACCCTCACCAGGCGTTCGGCCAGTGATCCGGCCGAGTCCGCGTCGAAGAGGTCGGCGGCCACCGTCAGCGATCCGTGGAGACCGGCCGGCCGGCCCGCCGCGTCGAAGGTCTCCCAGCAGTCCACCTCGAGGTCGAATTTGGCCCCGTGGACGTTCGTGGTGGCCACCTCGACGTCGAGCCCGGCGAGTTCGAGGACGGCGGCGGCGTTGTTCTGAAGATTGAACATGACCTGGAAGAGCGGGTGGCGGGCCATCGAGCGGGTGGGCGCGAGCTCTTCCACCAGCTTCTCGAACGGCACGTCCTGGTGCTCGAACGCCGACAGGGCGGTCTCCTGCCCCCGGGCCAGCAGGTCCCGGAAGCTGGGGTCGCCGGACAGGTCGGTGCGGATCACGAGGGTGTTGACGAAGAAGCCGACCAGGTCGTCCAGCGCCGAGTCGGCGCGTCCGGCAGCGGCGGAGCCGATCGGTACGTCCGTGCCGGCCCCGAGGCGGGAGAGCAGGACCGCGAAGGCGCTCCGCAGCACCATGAACGGGGTCAGGCCCTCGGCCAGCGCCAGCTCCGCCAGCCGTGCGTGCACGGCGGCGGGCACCTGGAGGGGCACCCGGTGGCCGCGGTAGGAGCCGACCACGGGTCGCGGACGGTCGAACGGCAGCGCCAGCTCCTCCGGAACGCCGGCCAGGGCACCGCGCCAGTACGCGACCTGGTGCGACATCCGGCTGTCCGGGTCCTCTTCCTCACCCAGCAGCTCGCGCTGCCACATCGCGTAGTCCGCGTACTGCACGGGCAGCGGCTCCCACTCCGGCGCCCGACCCGCGGTGCGCGCCGCGTACGCCGCCGACAGGTCCCGGGCCAGAACGCGCAGGGACCAGCCGTCGCCGGCGATGTGGTGGGTCGTCAGCACGAGGGTGTGGTCCTCGGGGCCGGTCGAGTAGAGCCAGGCCCGGATCGGGACCTCCGAGGCCAGGTCGAACGCGTACCCGGCCGCCTCGGCGACGGCGTCGTCGAGGTCCTCCGGGGCCACGTCGGCCACGCCCAGTTCCCACTCCAGGTCGCCGGGTCGGAGTATCCGCTGGTACGGCTCGCCGTCGGCGACCGCGTACACCGTGCGCAGGACCTCGTGGCGGCCGATGACGTCCCGCAGGGCCGCGTTCAGGGCCACCTGGTCGACCCGGCCCGAGAGGCGGAGCACGACCGGAAGGTTGTATCTGGCGCTCGGGCCGTCCAACTGCCCTATGAACCAGAGTCGGCGCTGGGCGAAGGACAGGGGAACCATCAGGACTCCTCGTGGTTGCGCATCGGCCGGAGGACCGGCCTGATTGACTTCTCGGTTCCCACGCGCCGGGCCAGACCGGCGACGGTCCGGGCCTCGAACACGACCCGCAGTGGAATCTCGGTGCCCAGGACTTCCCGCAGGCGGGTCACCAGGCGGGTGGCGAGCAGGGAGTGGCCGCCCAGGGCGAAGAAGTCGTCGTCCATGCCGACCTTCTCGATCCCGAGGACCTCGCGGAAGAGTCCGCTGACGGCCTCCTCGCGGGCGTCGGCCGGCCCTCGTCCCTCGCCGGCCCGGAATTCGGGGGCGGGCAGGGCCTTGCGGTCCAGCTTGCCGTTGGCGGTCAGCGGCAGCGCCTCCAGCACCACGACCGCGGACGGAACCATGTACTCCGGCAGCCGGTCGGCCAGGAAGCCCTGGACGAGGGACGGCAGGTCGCCGAGTGCGCCGCCGTCGGCGACGACGTAGGCGACCAGTCGTCGGTCTCCGGGGGTGTCCTCGCGGGCGATGACCGCCGCCTGTACGACCAGCGGATGCGAGATCACCGCGCTTTCGACCTCTCCGGGCTCGACCCGGAAGCCGCGGATCTTCACCTGGTCGTCCGCACGGCCCGCGAACACCAGCCGTCCGTCCGCGGTCCAGCTCGCCCGGTCGCCGGTCCGGTACATCCGCGTACCCGGTTCGAACGGGCAGGCCACGTACCTCTCGGCCGTCAGCCCGGGCAGTTTCCGGTAGCCGCGGGCCAGACCCGCACCGGTGGTGTAGAGCTCCCCTTCGACGCCCAGCGGCACCGGACGCAGCGCGGCGTCCAGCACGTAGACCCGGGTGTCGGCGACCGGCCTGCCGATCGGAACCGACGCAGACCCCTCGGTCAGCTCCGCTCCGAGTACCTCGTGCACCGCGGTGAACGTGGTGTTCTCGGTCGGGCCGTAGCCGTTGAACAGCCGCAGCGACGGCAGCTCGGCCAGCAGACGCCGACAGCGCTCCACCGACAGGGCGTCACCGCCGGCCAGCAGTTGCCGCACGCCGCGCAGGACCGACACGTCCTGGTCCACGACCTCGTGGAACAGACCCGCCGTCAACCACAGCGTGTCCACCCGGTACGTCGCCAGGAACGCCCCCAGCTCCGCCACCGAAACCGCCCCGGGGCCGGCCACGGCGAGCGTCGCCCCGTTCAACAGCGCACCCCAGATCTCGAAGGTCGCCGCGTCGAACGAGACGGACGCCAGCTGGCCCACCACGTTCCCCGGGCCCAGCTCCAGGTACCCGCATTCACGCACCAGCCGGTCCACTGCCCGATGCGGCACGACCGTGCCCTTGGGCCGCCCCGTCGAACCGGACGTGTGGATGACGTACGCCGCGTGCTCCGCGGACGGCGGGGCGGACAGCTCCGGAGCGTCCCCCGGCCGGCCTTCCAGCTCCGCCTTGGTGCCGGCGTCGTCCAGCACGACCCGGGGGAGGTCCACCGCACGGGCCGCACCCGCCTGCGTGCGGCCCTCGACCAGCAGCAGGGCCGGCGAGGAATCCCGCAGCATCCGGGCCACGCGTTCCGTCGGGTACCCCGGGTCGACGGGAAGGTAGGCGCCCCCGGCCTTCGAGACCGCCAGCAGCGCGACCACCAGGTCGACGCCGCGCTCGAGGCACACGGCGACCACCGACTCGGGGCCCACACCGCGGCCGATCAGCAACCGCGCCAGCCGGTTGGCCCGTGCGTCCAGGTCCGCGTACGACAGGCTCGCGCCGTCCGCGACCACAGCCACGGCGTCCGGTGTCCGCGCCGCCTGCGCCGCGAACAGCTCCGGCACGGTGGCCCGGGCCACGCCCCGGTCCGTGCTGTTCCAGTCCCGGAGCACCCGCGCCAGCTCGTCCTCGCCCAGGACCTCCACCGCGCCCAACGGCACCTCCGGACCGCCGTCCAGCGCCGACTCCAGTGCGGTGACCAGATTCGCCGCCGCGGTGCGCACCAGTTCGCCCACGGCGGCACCGTCCACCGGTGCCACCGCGTCCACGGAGAGCGCGATCGTCACGCCGTCGTCGTCGACCATCAGGGCCAGCGGGAAGTTGGTGCGCTCACGCGCGAACACGAGCTTGGTGCCGTCGAGTTCGCCGTTCCAACGGTCGTCCAGGTTCTGGCCGGCGTTGCGCCGGTAGTTGAGGAACGTGGTGAACAGCGGGCTGCCGCCCGCGACACCGCTGGCGCGCTGCGCGACCACCAGCGGGGCGTGTTCGTGCTCCAGCAGCTCCGCCAGCTGGCTCCTCATCGCGGAGACGGCCGCCACCACGCCCAGCCGGTCGCCGTCCACCCGTACCGGCAACGTGTTGATGAACGGGCCGGGGATCCGGTCGGCGCCGGCGCCCGCGTTCATCCGGCCCGACAGGACGGTACCGAAGACGACGTCCTGCCGGTTGGACAGGGCCGAGAGCACCCGCGCCCACACCACGTGCAGCACGGTCGCCGGGCTGGTGCCCAGACGCCGGGCGACCTCGCGGAGCCGGGCGTCCACCTCCGGGGCCGGTTCGACCCGGCTGCGGACCAGCTCCTCGCCGTCTCCGCGCACGTCGACCAGGCCGAACGGGGCCGTCGGCTCCTCGACATCACCCAGGAGGGCCTCGAAGTAGCGCTCGTGCTCCGTCCGTGCCACGCCGCCGCGGGCCTGGGCCACGAAGTTGCGGAAGGGCAGTGGCTCGGGGAGTTCGGCGTCGCGGCCGGTCAGGAAGGCCCGGACCTCCGTCAGCAGGACGACCAGGGCCGTGTGGTCGCGCACCATGTGGTGGGCCCGGACCAGGGCCAGCCACCGGCCGCTGCCGGGCACGGCCGCCGTGTGCAGGGTGATCAGCGGCGGGCGGGCCAGGTCCATGGAGAGACCGCCCCGCTCGACCAGTTCGGCGACCGGGTCGGTACCCTGCGGGTCCAGCGTGACCTCCGTGACCGGCAGCTCCGCGTGCCGCCACACCACCTGCACCGGCTCGCGCAGGCCCTCCCAGACGTAGGAGGTGCGGTAGATGTCGTGCCGGTCCACCACCTGCCGGACCGCCTCGGTGAACGCGTCCATGCGCGCGCGGGAGTCGAACTCCAGCACCGCGGGCATCACGTAGGCGTCCTGGCCGCCGTCGGCGAGCACGTGGTGGAAGAGCAGCCCCTCCTGCAACGGGGCCAGCGGGTAGACGTCGGCGACGTTCGCCGCGCCCCCGGGGACGGTCGCCACCACCTTGGCGATCTCGTGCTCCGACAGCTCCACCATGGACAGCATGTCCGGGGTGATCTCCGTGGCACCGGCGGGGATCCGGTTGGCCGGCACCTCGATCCGCTCCGCCCCCACGGAGGCCGCCACACCGGCCGCGGTCGGGCTGTCGAACAGGGTCCGGACGGAGATGGACACCCCCTGCACGCGCAGGATCTCGACGAGTCGGACCGCCACCAGGGAGTGGCCGCCCAGCTCGAAGAAGTCGTCGTCCACGCCGACCCGATCCAGGCCGAGCACCTCGGCGAAGGCCGCGCAGACGATCTCCTCACGGGCGTCCGAGGGCCCCCGGCCGGCACCGGCCAGGCCCGCGAAGTCCGGTGCCGGGAGCGCCTTGCGGTCCAGCTTGCCGTTGGCCGTCAGCGGCAACGCGTCCAGCACCACCACGGCGGACGGCACCATGTGCTCCGGCAGCCGGTCCGTCGCGAACTGGCGCAGCGTCCCCGCGAACGTCTCGGCGTCCGAACCGGGGCCGGGCACCGCGTAGGCGACCAGAGAAGTCTCGCCGAGGCCGTCCTGGCGGGCGACGACGGCGGCCTGGGCGACCTGCGGATGCGCGGCGAGGGTCGTCTGCACCTCGCCCGGCTCGATCCGGAATCCACGGATCTTCACCTGTTCGTCCGCACGGCCGAGGAAGACCAGCCGGCCGTCCGCGGTCCACTTCGCCAGGTCACCGGTGCGGTACATCCGCGCACCCGGCTCGAACGGGTCGGCTACGAACCGCTCGGCCGTCTGCCCGGCCCGGCGGACGTATCCGCGTGCCAGCTGGGCACCCGCGACGTAGAGGCCGCCCGCCACGCCGACCGGCGCCGGTTCGAGGCGGTCGTCGAGTACGTAGAGCCGCGTGTTCCCGACCGGCCCGCCGATCGGAACCTCCCCGTCGGCCAGCAGGTCGGCGGTCAGCCGGGTGGTGGCGACGCCGATGGTGGTCTCGGTCGGGCCGTAGTGGTTGAAGACGGCGCACTCGCCGGCCTCGGCCACCAGTTCCCGGACCCAGCCCGGGGCGGCGGCCTCGCCGCCGAGCACGAGCGCCTTCCCCGGGAGGACCTCCGCCGGACCGGCAACGGCGCTCAGCGCCGCCAGATGGGAGGGGACGACCTTCAGGTGATCGATGGCGTGCTCGGCCAGGTAGCCGCAGACCGCGGCCGGGTCGGTCACCGCGCCTTCCGCCAGGATGTGCAGCTCACCGCCCGTCACCAGGCTCGCGAGGAGGACGGTGTTGCCGAGGTCGGTGACCTGGGCCTGGAGCAGGGCGTAGCGGCTGCCCGGCCCGGTGAACCCGACCCGCGGGGGGACCGTGGCGACGTAGTTGGTCAGTGCCCCGTGCGTGACCGCGACGCCCTTGGGCCGGCCGGTCGAGCCGGAGGTGTAGATCACGTACGCGAGGCCGGCCGGGTCGGCCACCCCTTCGGGGGCGGTCGACGGAGCCACGGCCAGTTGCATGGCCGTCACCGTGTCGTCCAGCGCGACCGTCCGGATCCGGCCGGCGGGAAGGTCGTCCAGGATCTCCTCGGTGGTGAGCACGAGCACCACGCCGCTGTCGGTGAGCATGAACGCGGTCCGGTCCGCCGGCTGCTCGGGGTCGAGCGGCAGGTAGCCGGCTCCCGCCTTCCAGACCGCCAGCATCGCGGTGATCATCTCGATGCCGCGGGGCAGCGCGAGGCCGACGACGGACTCCGCGCCGATGCCCTGGCCGGCCAGGTGGTGGGCGAGACGGTTCGCCCGCGCGTCGAGCTCGGCGAACGAGACCCGCTCGCCGTCGGCGACGATCGCCGTCGCGTCGGGAGTACGCGCCGCCTGCGCCCCGAAGAGGCCGGCGACCGTGTCCTGCGGCACCTCGGCGGCCGTGTCGTTCCATCCCGTGAGCAGGCGGGACCGCTCGTCGTCCTCGAGCACCCGCAGCGCGCCCAGCGCCGCCTCGGGTCCGCCGTCCAGCGCCGCCTCGAGCGCCGTCACGAGGCCTTCGGTGGCGGTGAGCACCAGCGCGCCCACCGCAGTGGAGTCGATCGGGGCGACCGCGTCCACGGCGACCCCGATGCCGTCGTCGTTGTCGTCGACCAGGATCACGAGCGGGTAGTTGGTCCGCTCCCGCGAGAGCAGCAGCCGGGTCCCCTCCATCACCGCTCCGGCGCGTTCCTCGGCGCTCTGGCCCTCGTTGCGGCGGTAGTTGATGAAGGAGGTGAACAGGGGGGTGTCACCGACGAGACCGCTGGAACGCTGCGCTGCGACGAGCGGGGCGTGCTCGTGCTCCAGGAGCTCGGCCAGCTGGTCGCGCATGGCGGTGACGGCTGCCAGCACGCCCAGCCGGTTCGTGCCCACGCGTACCGGCAGCGTGTTCATGAACGGGCCGGGCACCCGGTCGGCGCCGGCACCGGCGTTCATCCGGCCGTACAGGACCGTGCCGAAGACCACGTCGTCGCGGCCGCTGACCGCGCCGAGCACCCGGGCCCACGCCACGTGCATCAGCGTGGCGGGGCTGGTCCCGAGCCTGCGCGCGGTCTGCCGAATGCGTACGTTCAGGTCCTCGCCGAAGCCGGTCACTGCGTGGACCGAGTCCGCCCCGTCGCCGCGCACGTTCAGCAGCCCGTACGCGGCGGTCGGCTCGGTCACGTCACCCAGCAGGGCGGCGAAGTACCGCTCGTGCTCCTCCAGCGGAACGCCGCCGCGCGCCTGGGCGACGAAGTTGCGGAACGGCAGCGGCGCAGGCAGCTCCGCGGCGCGCCCGCCCACGATCTCCCGTACCTCGCTGAGCACGACTTCGAGTGCGGTGTGGTCACGCACCGTGTGGTGCATCCGGGCGAGCGCCATCCAGCCGCCTCCCGGCAGCGCGGCGAAGTCCACCCTGATGAGCGGTGCACAGCCCAGGTTCATCGCGGAGCCGACGACGGCCTGCAGCTCGGCTGCCGGATCGGCGGTCCCCGGGTCGAGGGTCACCTCCGTCACCGGCAGGACGGCGCGCCGCCAGACCACCTGGACGGGCTCGCGCAGCCCCTCCCAGACGAACGAGGTCCGGAAGATGTCGTGGCGGTCCACGACCAGCTGCAGCGCCTCGACGAAGGCGTCCAGTCGCGCGCGGGTGTCGAACTCCAGCGCCGCCCGCAGGACGTACGCGTCCTCACCGCCCTCGGCCAGCAGGTGGTGGAAGAGCAGGCCCTCCTGCAGCGGGGCCAACGGGTAGACATCGGCGATGTTCGCGGCGCCGCCCTCGACGGTGGCCACGATCCGGGCCACCTCCTCGGCGGTGAGGTCCACCAGCGGCAGCATCTCCGGGGTGATCTCCCGCGCGTCGCCGGGGATCAGGTTCACCGGCACGTCCACCTGCCTGGCGCCGGTGGAGGCCGCGAGGGCAGCCGGGGTCGGCTTCCGGAAGAACGACCGGACGGAGACGGACACACCGTGCCCGCGCAGCACCTCCACCAGGCGCACAGCGAGCAGCGAGTGACCGCCGAGCTCGAAGAAATTGTCCTCGACGCCCACGTGATCGAGACCCAGCACCTCGGCGAAGGCGGCGCACACGAGCTCCTCGCGCGCGTTGGCCGGACCCCGACCCACACCACCGACATACTCCGGCACCGGCAGGGCCTTGCGGTCCAGCTTGCCGTTCACGTTCAGCGGCAGGGCGTCCAGGACCACGACGGCCGACGGCACCATGTAGCCGGGAAGACGCTCACCGGCGAACAACCGGACCGGTTCGGCGAGGTCCTGCGCCCCGTCGGCGGCCACCACGTAGGCCACCAGGCGGAGGTCGCCGGGGACGTCCTCACGGGCGACCACCGTGGCCTGCACGACGTGCGGGTGGGAGGCGATCACGGCCTGGAC
>NZ_JBIVFN010000046.1:0-13439 GCF_044748145.1 Streptomyces sp. NPDC090022 | reverse complement strand
CACAGCGATCTCCCTTGCTCACTCGGCCGCGGTGGCGACCCAGACGTATTCCTCGGACTCGGGCGTCCACGGGGCGCCGTCGTAGTCCCCGTACTCGTGCTCGATCCGGAAGCCCGCCCCCGCCAGCAGTGCGCGGATCTGGTCCGGGAAGCGGTAGTAGTTCGTGCGGATGTCGTGCCGCCGCTCGCGGACCACGCCCTGCTCGTCGAGGATCTCGCTCACCCGGCGCCGGGTGATGGTCTGCTCGTCGTGGTCGAACACGCTGTAGTCCCACATCGCGATGCGCTCGTTCGTGCGGGGGTGCCGGATCTCGTTGACGAACAGCTGGCGGTGGTCGTAGTTCTTGAAGTCCGCCTCCAGGAACACCGGTACGCCGGCCACGAACCGGGCCCCCGGCGCCATGTGGCGCCGTACGGCGGCCAGGCACTGGGCCCAGTCCTCGTCGGTGCTCAGGTGGAACATCGTCTGGCCGCCCGCCAGGACCAGCCCGAAGGTCTCGCCGACCTCGAAGTCCCGCAGGTCCGCCTCCACGAAGGCGGCGGCGGACGGTGCCACGCCGGCCGCCTCCAGATTGGCCCGGCCCTTCTCCAGCATCGACGGCGAGCGGTCGACGCCGACCGCCCGTCCGACGTGCTCCAGGCACGGCAGCAGTACCCGGCCGGTGCCGCAGCCCAGCTCCAGCAGCGGGCCGCCGTACTTCGCCGCCGACTCCAGCAGGAAGTCCAGGTCGAGGCTGTTGAGGTCCGACCACAGGACGTCGTAGAGCTCCGCCTCGAAGCGGTAGTCGTCCTCCTCGGCGCTCACCGGGGCGAAGCGGGAGGAGTGCTCCTGCCCTTCGGGGATGGCGGTCTGGCTCACGGGCTCTCCTGGGTCTGGTGGGTGGGGTGGGCCGGGCGGCCGTCGGGGCCGCTGGGGCCGTCGCTGTGCCGCCGGACGGCCCGGGCGACGGCGTGCACCGTCGCGCCGCCGAGCAGGGCGAAGTGGTCGCCCGGCACCGGTACGGCCGTCAGCGGCGCGCCCGTGGCCAGCGGCTCCCACAGCTCGGGCCGGACATCGGACTCGGCGGCGTGGAAGAGCACGGTCGGACCGTCGTGGCCGGCCGGCCGGTGGCGCTGCATCGCGTCGGTGGCATGGGTGAAGACGGTGAAGCGGTGGTCGAGTTCGGCGGGGGACAGGCCCAGGTCGTGGCCGAGGGCGCGCAGCCGGTCAGCGGCCTCGGTCAGCGCCCGCGCCCGGGGCAGCCGCCAGACCTCCGCGTCGACCGGGACCCGGTCGGCCTCGGCGCCGCTCGACCCGAGCAGGTCCAGGAAGAACATCTCCAGGGTCTCGGCGGGGGACCAGGGGCCCGTGCCGTCGGGCCACGGCGCCGCGTCGATCAGGACGACCGGCAGCGCGGGGGCCCCGGTCCGCGCCGCCCGCCGGGCCATCTCGTGGGCGAGGAGCCCGCCGAAGGACCAGCCCGCCAGCAGGGCGGGGCGGGCCGCGCCCCGGGCGGCCAGCAGCCGCAGGTAGTGGCCGGCCAGTGCGGGGACCGAGGTCGGGGCGCAGAGCGCGGCGTCGGCGGCGATGCCCCACACCGGGCGGTCCCCGCCCACCAGCCGGGCCAGTTCGGCGTAGCAGAAGACCCCGCCGCCGATCGGGTGGACCAGGACGACGGGCGCCGCGCCCGGCCGGGTCCCGGCGCGCAGCTCCACGATCCCGCCGTCGGCCGCCGCCCCGCCGGCCGGGCCGCCGTCCGCGGGGCCGCCGTCCGCCGCGGCCCGCTCGGCGCGGTCCCGGACCAGCCGCTCCAGCAGGGCCCGCTTGGCGGGGGACAGGGACAGGGCGCGCTCCCGCGCCGGGTCGTGTCCGTGAGTCTGCTGCGCCACGATGCCTCGTCTCCCTTTCCCTTTCCCCGGCCCGCTCCCGTTCCCGTTCCCCGGCCGTCCCGTCAGCCGAGGACCAGCCGCCGCTCGTACAGGCGGGTGTAGAAGGGCAGCTGGTCCTCGTAGAAGCCGCGCAGCAGGTCGTTGTTGTCGACGGTGTCGGCGTACGTCCGCTCCCGGCGTTCGAAGCCCGAGCTCTCCCCGGCGTCCACGTGCCAGCGCTCGGTGAGCTTGAAGTCCTCCGGCATGCCCGGCGACCAGGTCAGCGAGCCGGCCGCGTACGGCAGCCCGGTGCGCGCGCAGTACGCGCGGACCGTGTCCTCGGGCCGCTCCAGCAGCGCGTCGGAGTCCACCACCACCGGCGGTACGCCGCCCTGCGCCCGCTCGACCGCCTCGTACAGCTCGTGGAGGCGGGAGAAACCGACGTCCTCGGCGCTCAGTTCCGGATTCAGCGCGAAATGCGAGGCGATGACGTCGGCCGGGTTCCGGATGATGAACGTGTGGCGGACGTCCCGCAGGAAGTCGGTATCGGCGAGGACACCGGGGTAGCGGAAATCGGTGGTGTCCTTGAAGAAGACGGTCGCGCTCTCGCCGAGCCGCCGTATTTCGGCGATCAGTTCGGATTCGGAGTGGACGACGGTGTCGCCGATCTCCGCGTCACCGAAATCGGCCAGCCGGGAGAACGGCTCGTGCAGCGACACCACGTCACCGCGGCCCATCATCATCCGAAGGAAGGCCGTCGAGCGCGATCGCGGTGCGCTCCAGAGTGCGATGACGCCGTGCATGTGGGATCCCTCCGGGGTGCGGCGGCCTGGGTGTGCCGAGGAGGCACATTAGTCATCCGGAGAACCGTTCTGAATACCCATTCGCGCCCAGAAATGGCCGGTTCGCCGCAAGTAATCACCACGATTACAGCGATCGAAACGAATTGCTCCAGGAAGGGAACGTGGGTACGGAAGACGAGCCCGGGGAGGGTGCCTAATCTTTCGTCAGTTATTCGACCTGGGCAGTCTGGTGGGAACGGAGTCCGCGATGAGTGAGTTGGTCAAGAGACTGGCCCGGCTGCCCGAGGGCCGCAGGGCGGAGTTCCTCGCCCAGCTCCGCGCGGGAGCGGCCGGCGGCCCGCGGCCCGCCCCGGAGGCCGGCGCCGCCGCATCGGCATCCGCATCGGCATCCGCTCCCGGAGCCGGGCCGACCGCCGGGACCGACGACGGCCGCGCCCGCGAGGCCGGGCCCGGGCCGGTGCTCGCGCCCCGCTCCGGCACCGCGCCCGCACCGTTGTCGTTCGCCCAGGAGACCCTCTGGTTCCTCGACCGGCTCGCGCCCGGGCGCTCCACGTACAACACCGGTACCGCCCACCGGCTGCGCGGCGCCCTCGACGTACCCGCCCTGCGCCGCGCCCTGCGGGCCCTGGTCGTCCGTCACGAGGTGCTGCGCACCGCCCTCGTCGAGGGCCCCGACGGCACCGTGCAGCAGGTCGCCGCCGTCGACGCGCCGGACCTCGCCGACGCCCTCGCCCTGCCCGTGACCGACCTCGCGGACCCGGCCGCCGACGGCGGCGGCGACCCGGAACGGGCCGCCCGCGAGCACGCCCAGGAACTCACCCGGCGGCCCTTCGACCTCACCCGCGCCCCGCTGTGGCGCGCCGCGCTGCTGCGCGTCGGCAAGGACGACCACCTGCTCGTCCTCGTCGTCCACCACATCGTCTTCGACGGCTGGTCCGCGGGCGTGCTCGCCGAGGACCTCTCCGCCCTCTACGCCGCCGAGAGCCGCGCGCCGCTGTCCGCCACCGCCCCCGGCGCCCGGCCGCTGCCCGAACTGCCCGCGCTGCCCGTCCAGTACGGCGACTACGCGGTGTGGCAGCGGGCCCGGCTCACCGGCCGCACGTACGACGACCTCGCCGCGTACTGGCGCCGCACCCTGACCGGCGCCCCCACCCTCGAACTGCCCGCCGACCGGCCCCGCCCCGCCGAGGTCACCTACCGCGGCTCCTACCGGCGCCATGCCATCGCCCCGGCCGTCGCCGAGGCCGCGGCCCGGCTCGCCCGCGCCGAGGGCGTCACCCCGTACACCGTCCACCTCGCCGCGTTCCTGCTCCTGCTGCGCCGCACCACCGGCCAGGACGACATCGTCATCGGCACGCCCACCGCCGGGCGCGACGAGATCGACGTGGAGCGGCTCGTCGGCTTCTTCGTGAA
Organism: Streptomyces sp. NPDC090022; assembly: GCF_044748145.1. Taxonomy (NCBI): domain Bacteria; kingdom Bacillati; phylum Actinomycetota; class Actinomycetes; order Kitasatosporales; family Streptomycetaceae; genus Streptomyces; species Streptomyces sp. NPDC090022. Next base: position 9,376 of record NZ_JBIVFN010000046.1, on the reverse strand, counting down.
CATGGTGGCGCTGCGCACGGACGTCTCCGGCGACCCCGACTTCCGCGCGTTCGTCCGCCGCGTCGGCAAGAGCAGCCAGGACGCCTTCGCCCACGGCGAGCTGCCCTTCGAGAAGGTCGTCCAGGAAGTCGCCCCGCCCCGCGACCCCTCCCGCTCCCCGCTCTTCCAGACCGTCTTCGCCTTCCACAACATCGCGGGCGGGGGCCTGACCCTGCCCGGCCTGGACGTCACCCACGAGTCCCCCGACCCCGGCACCTCCCGCTTCGACCTCAGCTGGAACGTCACCGCGGGCGCCGACGGCATCGTCGTCGAGGCGGAGTTCAACACCGACCTGTACGACGCGGAGACCATCGACGCCCTGCTGCGCCAGTACGAGCGGGTGCTGACCGTCGCCACCGGCGACCCCACCCTGCCGCTGACCCGCCTGCCGCTGCTCACCCCCGCCGAACGCCGCGAGATGATCGCCCGCTGGAACGGGCCGCACCTCGACGTCCCGCGCCTCTCCGTCCCCGAGGCCTTCGAGGCCAGGGTCGCCGAGGCCCCCGACGCCACCGCGCTCGTCGTCGGCGCGGACACGTACACCTACGACGCCCTGAACCGGCGGGCCAACCGCCTCGCGCACGTGCTGCGCGAGCACGGCGCCGGACCCGGTACCCGGGTCGTCCTCTCCGTCGAACGCACCGCCGACCTGGTCGCCGGGATCCTCGCCGTCCTCAAGACCGGCGCCGCCTACGTGCCCGTCGATCCCGGCTACCCCGCCGCCCGGATGGCCGCGATCACCGAGGACGCCGCGCCCGCCGTCATCCTCGCCCACGCCGGCCCCGCCGTCCGGCTGCCGCGGCCCGAGGGCGCCGCGCTGCTCGTCCTCGACGAGCTCGACGCCGCACGGGCGGCCGCCCCCGACACCGACCCGGGCGTCCCCGTGGCCCCCGAGGACGTCGCGTACGTCCTCTACACCTCCGGCACCACCGGCCGGCCCAAGGGCGTCCTCATCGAACACCACAGCGTCCTCGGCTTCGTGACGGCCATCGCGGACCTGTTCGGCCTCACCCCCGAGGACCGGGTGCTCGGCTACGCCTCCGCCAACTTCGACGTCTCCGTCGGCGAGATCTTCAACGCCCTGCTGACCGGCGCCCGCCTGCACCTGGTGCGGGACGCCGAACGGCTCGATGTCGAGCGCCTGCAAGAGGTCCTGGAGGAGGGTGCGGTCACCGTCGCCGACCTGCCGCCCGCCGTGATGGCCCTGCTGGAGCCCGAGCGGCTGCCCGCGCTGCGCGTGGCGTTCGTCGGCGGCGAGGCCTTCTCCGGGGAGCTCGTCAACCGCTGGAACCAGGGCCGCCGCTTCTTCAACGGCTACGGCCCCACCGAGTGCACCGTCACCATGATCGTGCACGAGTGCCCCGGCCACTGGGACGCCTCCCCGCCCATCGGACTGCCCATCGCCGGCCATGTCGCCCACGTCCTGGACGAGCACCTCGAACCCTTGCCGTACGGGGTCGTCGGCGAGCTCGTCATCGGCGGCGAGGGCCTGACCCGCGGCTACCTGGGCGCCCCCGAGCTCACCGCCGAGAAGATCCTCGCCGACCCGTTCGGCACCACCCCGGACGGCCGCCTCTACCGCACCGGCGACCTGGTCCGGCGGCGCCGCGACGGCAGCCTGGACTTCGTCGGGCGCGCCGACCAGCAGGTCAAGATCCGCGGCCTGCGCATCGAGCTCGGTGACGTCGAGGCCGCCGTCGCCGGCTGCCCCGGCATCGCCCAGGCGGTCGTGGTCCCCTGGACCGACCCGCACGGCGAACGCCACCTGGTGGCCTACACGGTGGCGGAGCCGACGGCCGGCGGGCCCGGCCCGCAGGAGATCCGCGCCCACACCGCCGCCCAGCTGCCCCCGTACATGGTCCCGGCCTTCTTCGTGAGCCTGGCCGCCCTGCCGCTGACCCCCAGCGGCAAGACCGACCACCGCGCGCTGCCCGCCCCCGAGCCCTCCGCCGCCCCGGCGGCCGGGCCCGCCCAGGAGCCCGCCACCGAGACCGAGCGCCGCATCGCCGAGGAGATCCTCGCCCCCGTGCTGCGCCGCGAGCGCGTCGGTGTCCACGAGGACTTCTTCGCCCTCGGCGGCAACAGCCTCCAGGCCGCCCAGCTCATGTCCCGCATCACCGCCGAGTTCCGCGTCCGGGTCGCCCTCGCGGACTTCTTCCGCTCACCCACCGTCGCCCACCTGGCCGCCGTCGTGGACCGGCTGACCGCCGAGGCGGCCGGTTCCGACCTGCTCGCCCTCATCGAAGGCATGTCGGACGAAGAGGCCCAGCGGCTGCTGGAGTCCGGCGACCGGCTCTGAGCCCAGCGAGGAGAGAAACCCACCATGGAATTCGGCTTCACGCCCGAGCAGGACGCCTTCCGCACCCGGGTACGGGAGGAACTCGGCCGCGGCGACATCCGCCACGAGCTGGACCTGCTGGCCCGCGCCACGGAGCGCGCGGCCCTCGGCGACCCCGCGGCCCCCACGGGCCCCGCGGACCTCACCGACCTCGCCGACCTGGCCGATCTGGCCGATCTGGCCGACCCGGCAGGCACCGGCGACGGACGCGACCGCGAGCCCGACGTGCGCCCGCTCTACCGCGCCATCGGCCGCCAGGGCCTGCTCGCCGTCAACTGGCCCCGCGCCTACGGCGGCCAGGACGCGGGCCTCACCGAGGCGGCCATCGTCGCCGAGGAACTGGCGCGCGCCGGCGTCCCCGACACCCTGCACGTCAACACGGTCCAGATCGTCGGCCTCTTCCTCCAGCTCGCCGGCAGCGACACCGTCAAACGGCGCTACCTGCCGGGCCTGGCGGCCGGGGAGCTGTTCGCCAGCGTCCTGTACACCGAGCCCGGGGCCGGCTCCGACCTCGCGGGCCTGAGCACCACCGCCACCGCGGAGCCCGACGGCACCGGCTACCGGCTCGACGGCGTCAAGGCGTACAACCTCAAGAGCGACATCACCGACGTCGCGCTGTGCGCCGCCCGCACCGGCGAGCCCGGCGGCCGCTACCGCGGCATCACCCTGTTCATGGTCGACCTGCACGCCGAGGGCGTGCACCGGGAGACCGTCCCCGGCATCGCCGACGAGCAGTTCCACCGGATCGTCCTGGACGGCGTACGCGTGCCCGCGGACGACGTCGTCGGGGAGGTCGGCGAGGGCTGGGCGCTGCTCACCGGCGCCCTCGCCATCGAACGCACCGGCCTGGACTACTCCCTGAAGGCCGAGCGCTGGTACGCCGCCGCCCTCGCCGACGGCGTCGCCGACGAGGAGCTCGAACGGGCCGGCCGGTTCGGGGCCGCCGTCGAGGCCTCCCGCCTCCAGGCCTGGCAGGTGATCCGCCAGCTCGCCCAGGGGCTCCGGACCGCCGACGAGACCACGGCGGCCGTCGCCAAGTACGTCACGAGCGAGCTGGCGGCGGACGTCGCCCGCTGGTCGGTGCTGCTGCCGCGCCCCGCGGGGCCGGTGGAGGCGGAGCCGGGCGCGGCGGGCGGGGCGGTCACGGCGGCCGCGGCGGACGCGGCCGTCCGCGCCCACGCCCGGGACGCCGCCTACCGCGAGGCGCCCGGCCTCACCTTCTCCGCCGGCACCTCCGAGGTCATGCTGCAGATCGTCGCCGCCGCCGGCCCCGAACCGGGCGGCCCCGCCTGGGAATCGGCCGAGGACCCGCTCTCCCGGCAGGTCCGCCGGACCCTGCGCACGATCCTGACCGAGGCCACCCGGGACCGCGACCGCGACCTGGACCCGGCGGCGGCCGTGCACGGCCCGGCCGCCGAGGAGGGACCGCTCTGTCCCGGCTGGAGCGGCCTGGTCAGCGTCGGCGCCCCCGGCTTCGAGGTGTCCGCCGACGCCGACGGGCTCGACCTCGGCCTGCTGAGCTCCCTGGTCGTCTGCGAGGAACTCGGCCGCGCCGGGCTCTCCGGCCCGTACAAGGCCGGCGCCCTCGCCGCCGACGCGCTGCGCGTGCTGCGCCCGGACGCGCCCGAGCTGCGCCGCCTCGCCACCGGCGAACTGACCGTCCGTACCGACGACTTCGGCGCCCGGCCGCCCGGCCCGGCGCGCGGCGCCAGCCATGTGCTGCGCACCACGCCGGCGCTCACGCTCACCCCGTCGGACGCGGCGGGCGGCGGGCCCGACGTCGCCCCCGGCCTGGCCCTGGGCTGGCCGGACACCGTCCAGTGGGAGGGCATCGTCGCCCGCGCCCGGATCCGGCAGGCCGCCCACCTCCTCGGCATCGCCGAGGGCGCGCACGCCGCCGCGTACACCTACACCACCGGCCGCAGCCAGTTCGGCACGCCCCTGCACGACTTCCAGGCCGTCTCCTTCGCCCTCGCGCGGGCCGCGGCGGCCCTGGAGACCGTCCGGGCGGCCGTCTACCGCGCCGGGTTCCTCGCCGACAGCGGCCGCAGCGCCGTCCGCGCCGCCGCCGACGCGCTGGCGCTGGCCGCCGAGGCCGCCCTGGACACCACCGCCACCGCCGTCCACGTGTGCGGCGTACGCGGCCTGACCGCCGACCTCACCGTGCAGCGCCACTACCGGCTCGCGCACACAGAGGCGGTACGGCTGTGCACCCCGGCGCGGCTGTTCCGCGAGACGGCCCGGCTGCGCCTGTCGGCCCGTACCGACCTCGACCTCCTGACCCGAACGCCCCGGACCACCCGGACCGCCCTGACCCAAGGAGCACGGCGATGACCGCAACCAACGCACAGAGTTATGTCGTGGTGGCCAACCACGAGGAGCAGTACTCGATCTGGCCCGCCGGCCGGGACCTGCCGCCCGGCTGGACCGACCAGGGCGTGTCCGGATCCGAGGAGCGGTGCCTGGAGCACATCGCCGCCGTGTGGACGGACATCCGGCCCCTGAGCGCCCGTACGGTCCGATGAGCGCCGGGCACTGGTTCCCGGGCCCCGCCCTGCCCGGCGCGCGGGTCCGCGTGTTCGCGTTCCCGCACGCCGGCGGCTCGGCCGCGGCGTACGCCGGCTGGCGGCCGGGGATGGGCGACGGCGTCGAGCTGCGGCCCGTGCAGTACCCGGGCCGGGCCGGGCGCTACCGGGAGCCGGTGCCCGCGACCGTTCAGGAACTGGCGGCACCGATTGCGGCGACCATCGCGGTCGGCTTCGCCGATCTGCCGATCGTGCTGTTCGGCCACAGCATGGGCGCGCTGGTGGCGTTCGAGGTCGCCGCGCACCTGCAGTGCGAACACGGGGTGCGGGTGGCCCGGCTGATCGTGTCCGGCGCCCCGGCGCCCCACCTGCCGTCCCGCCTGACCACGCGCTCGGACGCCCCGGAGGCGGACCTGGTGGCGGGCCTGCGGGCGCTGGGCGGCAGCCAGGACGCGGTGCTGGACGACCCCGACCTCCTCCAGGTCGTCCTCCCGGTCTTCCGCGCGGACCTCGCGCTGGGCGAGGCCTACCGGCCCCACACGGGACCCCCGATCGGCATCCCCGTCACGGCCCTCTCGGCGGCGTCCGACGCCCTGGCCCCGCCGTCGGCGGTCGACGCCTGGCACACCAGCACGACGTCCGCCTTCACCCACACCTCCCTCCCGGGCGGCCACTTCACCCTGTACGACACCCCGTCCCCGGTCCTCCCGGTGGTGACGGCCCTCGCAACCGAGGCCGTGGCCGCCTCCGGCGGCGAGGACGACGCCGCCGGCGTCGCCGTGGCCGCCGGTGCCGCCGGGCGGGCCCGGCACGCCGGGGCGGCGGCGCCGGTCGAGCGGGCTCGCGCCGACGCGTCGGTGCGGGCCGAGCCGGCCGCCGCTGCGGCCGACCCGGCCGAACGCATTCCTTCGGCCGGGTCGGTGGACCGGTCCGGCCGCCCGGGCCACGCCGCCGCCGCTGCCGCCTCCGGCGGCGGGGATGAGGCCGCTGCCGATGTCGTGGCCGCCGGTGCCGTCGGGCAGGCCCCGTATGCCGGGGCGGCCGCGCCGGTCGAGCCGGCCGCCGCTGCGGCCGTACCCGCCGCTGCGGCCGTACCCGCCGCTGCGGTCGTGCCGGCCGAACGGCTTCCGGCGGCCGGGTCGGTGGATCGGTCCGGTCGGTCCGGGCACGTCGACGCGGGCGGGCCCGCTTCCGTGGTGGTGCGGTTCGAGGGGTGGGCGCGCAGCGTGCCCGGGGCCGAGGCCGTCGTCGACGGCGAGGTGTCGCTGTCGTACGGCGAACTGGACGCCCGCGCCGAAGACCTCGCCCGCACCCTCCGGGCCGCCCTGGCGGGCGGCGGGCCGGCGGACGAGCCCGTCGTCGCCGTCCGCCTGCCGCGCGGCCACCGGCTGGTCACCGCGCTGCTCGCCGTCCTCAAGGCCGGCGCCGCCTACCTCCCCCTCGACCCCGGGCTGCCCCGCACCCGTACCGAGGACCTCATCGTCTCCTCCGGCGCCCGCCTGCTCCTGACGGACACCACCGAGGCACCCGGCCCGATCGCCGCCCCCGCCACCGTCGACCTCGCGGTCCTGCCGCGCGGTGGCATCCCGGCCCAGGGGCCGGCGCCCCGGCCGTCCGGGGCGGACCGCGCGGCCACCCCCGGGGCAGGTGACCCGCTCGCCGGGGGCGGGCCCGACGAGGGGCCGGTCCACGCCGCGCCGCCGGCAGGGCGGCGGCTCGCGTACGTCATCCACACCTCCGGCTCCACCGGCCATCCCAAGCCCGTCGCCGTCGAGCACCGCTCCCTCGCCCACCACACGCAGGCCGTCCACGCCCTGTTCGGCCTCACCGACCGCGACCGGGTCCTGCAGTTCACCAACCCCGGCTTCGACGTCTACGCCGAGGAGCTCTTCCCCACCCTCGCCGCCGGTGCCTGCGTCGTCGTCCTGCGCGACAGCGCCCTCGCACCCGCCGCCCTCGAGGACTTCCTGCGCACCCACCGCGTCACCCTCGCCAACCTCCCCACCCCCTACTGGACCCAGTGGACCGCGGACCTCGACCAGGACCCGCGCCCCCTGCCGCCCTCGCTGCGGCTCCTCGTCGTCGGCAGCGACACCACCCACACCCGCACCCTCGCCGCCTGGCGCGTCCACAGCGACGTCCCCGTCGCCAACGCCTACGGCCTGACCGAGACCACCATCACCGCCACCGCCGCCCGCTACGAGGCGACCACGCCCCTGCCCGGCACCAGCACCCTCTCCATCGGCGAGCCCCTGGCCGGCACCACCCTGCACATCGTCGACGCCGACCTGCGCCCGTGCCCGCCCGGTGAGGCCGGCGAGCTGTACATCGGCGGCGAGTCCGTCGCCCGCGGCTACCTCGGCCGCCCCGGGGCCACCGCCCAGCGCTTCGTCCCCGACCCCTTCGCCCCCGCCGACCGCCCCGGCAGCCGCCTCTACCGCACGGGCGACCTCGCCCTGCGCCTGCCCGACGGCACCCTCGAGTTCCTCGGCCGCGTCGACCACCAGGTCAAGATCCGCGGCCACCGCGTCGAACCCGCCGAGGTGGAGGCCGTCCTGGCCCAGGACCCCGGCGTCACCACCTGCGCCGTCCTGCCGGTCGGCGAAGGCACCGCCCTGCGCCTGGTGGCCTACGTCGTCGGCGGCAGCGTCGACCTCGCCCGGCTCCGCGCCCACGCCGAGGCCGCCCTCCCCGCGTACGCCGTCCCGGCCCAGTACGTCGTCCTCGACGCCCTCCCCGTCACCTCCCAGGGCAAGCTCGACCGCCGCGCCCTCCCCGTCCCCGGGACCACGACGGCAGGAGGAGCCGGCGAGCCCCCGCAGGGCGACGACGAGCGGCGCATCGCGCACGCCTGGCAGGAGGTTCTCGCCCCCGCCCGCCCCGTCGCGCGCGACGACGACTTCTTCGACCTCGGCGGCAACAGCCTCCACATGGTCCGCGTCCTCGGCCGCCTCCGCCAGGACTTCCACGTCCCCCTGACCGCCCGCGAGTTCACCGCCGCCCGCACCCCGCGCCGGCTCGCCGCCGCCCTCCGCGCGGCCCGCGCCACCCCCGCCGCCGACCGCGCGGCGGCCCTGCTGCCCCCGGTGCCCGCGCACAGCACGCAGACCCAGGCCGCCCCCGGCGAGCAGCGGCTGTGGTTCCTCGGCCAGCTCCGCTCCCACGCCGCCGTCGCCTACAACGTGCCCACCGCCCTCCGGCTGCGCGGCCCGCTCGACCCCGGCCTGCTGCGCGCCGCCCTGGAGACGGTCACCGCCCGTCACCCGCGCCTGCGCGCCTCCTTCCACTACCGCGACGACCAGATCGTCGTCGACACCGCCGACCGCGTCACCGTCGACCTGCCCGTCTTCGACGTCACCGCCGCCCTCGACCCGGCCACCGCCGCGCTCCGGCTGGCCGAGGCCCTCGCCGCCGAACGCTTCACCCTCGACGAGGCCCCGCTGCTGCGTGCGAACCTCTACCGGATCGGCCCCGACGACCACCTCCTGGCCGTCGTCCTGCACCACCTCGTCTCGGACGGCGTCAGCGTCGACGTCCTCGAGGCCGACCTGGCCACCGCCTACGCCGCACACGCGTCCGGCGCCGGCGCCGGCGCCGGCACCGGGTTCCCGCCCGCCCCCGCTCCCGCCCGCGGCTACCGCGAGTACGCCCAGTGGCAGCGCGAACTCCCCGACGCCCCGGCCGCCAAGGAGTCCCTGGACCGGGTCCTGGAAAGGCTGCGCGGCGCCCCCGTCGTCCTCGCCCTGCCCACCGACCACGAACGCCCCCGGCTGCCCAGCCACCGCGGCCGCCGCCTCACCCGGCCCACCCCGCCCGGCCTGCTGGCCCGCGTCACCGCGCTGGCCGCCGCCCACCGCACCACGCCGTACGCCGTGGCCCTCGCGGCCCTGGGCGTCGTGCTCCACGGCCGCACCGGCCAGGACGACCTGCTGATCGGCTCGCCCACCGCGGGCCGCCCGCACCCCGACCTCGACCGCGCCATCGGCTTCTTCGTCAACACCGTCGTCGTACGGCTGCGCTTCGCCGGCGACCCGGCCTTCGCCGACCTGCTGCGCGCCGCCCACGAGGAGGCGCTGGCCGCCATCGACGACGAGTACGTACCGATCGACCGCCTGGTGACCGAACTCGTCCCCGACCGCGACCCGTCCCGCACCCCCCTGGTGCAGGCGGTCCTCGCCTACCAGGGCCCGGTCCGCGCCGCACTGCGCCTGGCGGAGGGCCTGTCCGCCGAGGCCGTGCCGCTGGACAACGGCACCGCCAAGTTCGACCTCACCCTCGACGTCGAGGAGGTCGCGGGCGAGCTCGTCACGACCCTGGAGTACAGCACCGATCTGTTCGAGGAACGCACGGTGACCGACGTGATGGACCGCTGGGTCGACGTGGTGTCGGCCGCGGTCGACCGACCGGACACGCCCGTGTCCGCCCTGCTTGGAAAGGACGAGGTGCAGCAGCCATGACTGGTTCGGGTACGGGC
>NZ_JBIVFN010000045.1:0-15591 GCF_044748145.1 Streptomyces sp. NPDC090022 | reverse complement strand
GCCAGTCCGTTCGAGCCGGGTGTGCGGATGTACCGGACCGGTGATGTGGCGCGGTGGCGGGGTGAGGGGGAGCTGGAGTTCCTGGGCCGGGCTGATGAGCAGGTCAAGGTGCGTGGGTTCCGGATCGAGCCGGGCGAGGTCGAGGGCGCGATTGCCGGGCATCCGCAGGTGGCTCAGGTCGCGGTGGTGGCGCGTGAGGACGTGCCGGGGGATGTGCGTCTGGTGGCGTATGTCGTCGCGGATGATCCGGAGGAGGACCTGGAGGCCCTGCCCGGTCAGATCCGTAGCCATGTCGGTGGGCGGCTGCCGGAGTACATGGTTCCGGCGGCGGTGGTGGTCCTCGAGGAGCTGCCGCTCACGGCGAACGGGAAGCTCGACCGCAAGACCCTGCCCGCCCCCGACTACGCGGCGGGTGCTGGTACCGGCCGGGCCCCGGCCAACCGCCAGGAGGAACTCCTGTGCCAGGCCTTCGCCGAAGTCCTCGGCCTGGACGACGTCGGCGTCGACGACGACTTCTTCGAACTCGGCGGCCACTCCCTGCTGGCGGTCGAACTCGTCGCGCGGATCCGCGCCGTCCTGGACGTCGACGTCCCGATCCGGACGCTGTTCGATTCCTCCACCGTGGCCGGGCTCGCACAGCGGCTCGGGACCGAGAAGTCGACCCGGCCCGCGCTGCGGCCGATGCGTGATCGGAGCGGCCGATGAGGTGACCGCACCGACCGGATCGGTCGGTGAAAAGTCGAACGGCCGGCCGCCGCAGGCGGGGGATTCCATGCGGCGGCCGGCCGTCGAGGGCCGGCGGGAATGACGGGCACGCGCCCGTGGTTCCCGCCGGGGCTAGGGAGTCACCAGACCGGCCTCGTAGGCGATGATCACCAGCTGGACCCGGTCGCGGGCGTGGAGCTTGGTCAGTAGCCGGCTCACATAGGTCTTGGCGGTGGCGATGCTGATGACCATGTGCTCGGCCAGTTCGGCGTTCGACATGCCCATGCTGACCAGGGTGAGCACCTCGCGTTCCCGGGCGGTGATGCCGTCCAGGGTGCGCCGCGGCGCGGGGACGTTCGCCGACGGGGAACGGCCGACGAAGTCCTTGATCAGCCGTCGGGTGACGCTGGGGGCGATCAGGGCGTCACCGGCAGCGACCACCCGGACCGCGGCCAGGATCTCGTCCAGCGCCATGTCCTTGACCAGGAAGCCGGAGGCGCCGGCCTGCAGCGCGGCGTAGACGTAGTCGTCGTCATCGAAGGTCGTGAGCATGATGATCTGGGTCGTGCCGGGGCCCCCGGTGATCAGCCGGGTGGCCTCGATGCCGTCCATACCGGGCATCCGGATGTCCATCACCACGACGTCCGGCTCCAGAGAGCCCGCCAGTTCGACTGCCTCGGAGCCGTTGTTGGCCTCACCGACCACCTCCAGGTCGGGCGCGTCCGCGATCACCATCTGCAGGGCGGCGCGCACGAGCGGCTGGTCGTCCGCCAGCACCACGCGGATCGTCATGCCACTCCCTCCGGGACCGGAATACGCGCTGCCACCCGGAATCCGCCCTGGGGCAGCGAACCCGCGGAGAACTCGCCGTTCAATAGGCCCACGCGCTCCCGCATGCCCACCAGCCCGAAGCCGGACCCGGCGGTGACGGCCGGAGCCGAACGGTGGCCGTCGTTCACGACCTCGATGGACAGCTCCCTGGCGTGGCAGTCGATGGACACCCGGCACGCCCCGGTGTCCGCGTGCCGCACCACGTTGGTGACCGCCTCCTGGACGATACGGAAGGCCGACATGTCGATCTCCGGGGGCAGGTGCCGCCGCTCACCGTTCCACTGGACCTCGACTTCGACCCCGGCCGCCGCGGTCTTCTCGGCGAGACGTTCGACGCTCGCCAGACCGGGGCCAGGCTCCAACGGGGTCGGCTCTGCGACCGCCCCCGGCTCGGGCTGCCGGAGCGCGCCGAGCATGCGGCGCAGCCCGGACAGGGTCTCCCGGCTCGCGGTCTCGATCTCGCCCAGCGCGTCACGTGCCTGGGCCGGCTGCGTCTCGATGACCCGCCGGGCGGCGCCCGCCTGCAGGGCGATGATGCCGATGGTGTGGGCGACCATGTCGTGCAGCTCTCGGGCGATGCGGAGCCGCTCGGCGGTGACCGCCCGGGCAGCGGTCTGGGCGCCGAGCTGCTCGGCGTGCAGACGGTTCTGCTGCATCGAGCGGCCGATGAGCCAGGCGATGACCGCCAGCAGGATCGCGCCTTGGGCGTCACTGGTGTCCGTCTGGGGCACCATGATGACCTGCGAGGCCAGCACACAGATGAGAACGACCGCCGCGATCCGCGCGGTCCGCCGCGGGCGGGTCGCCGTGATCGCGCAGAGCGCGATGTCCGCCGGCAGGAACTGCAGGGGCGCGAACTGCGCCCCGTTCTCCCACCCGCTGTTCGCGGTCACCGTGGCCAGGGCCAGCATGGAAATGCCGGCGAGCGGCCTGCGGCCCAGCAGCGCACTGCCCGCGAGGGCGATGAGTGTCGCGCCGGAGAGCAGTGCCCAGTCCCGGTTCGAGGCCGAGTGGCCGGTCGACGCCTGGGCGTTGAACCAGGCAATCGCCCCGTCCTGACCGATGAGCACCGTGGGATAGAAGGTGACCACCAGCCAGGTGAGGGCTGTCCAGCCGCCCGGTGGCACGCGCTTCAGCAGCGGAAGAGTCAGCGTGGCGTACATGTGCCGATCGTAGCCATGCGGATTCCTCCCCCACATCGGACCACGGTTGTACTCCCAGGGCTGACATGCGGAGACGGTCAGGTGTCACCGCTGGACTGATGTGGGGGGACGCCGTCGTCGGCAGGATCGTTGGCATGATCGAAGTCCACGAGCTGACGAAGCGCTACGGCAAGAAGCTGGCGGTCAACCGTCTGAGCTTCACTGTGCAGCCCGGCCAGGTGACCGGGTTCCTCGGACCCAACGGAGCGGGCAAGAGCACCACGCTGCGCCTCATCCTCGGCCTGCACCGGCCCACCAGCGGGTCCGTCACCATCAACGGCCGCGCGTTCCGAGACCTGCCCAGGGGCATGAGGCACGTCGGCGCGCTGCTGGATGCCGGTGACGTGCACGGCGGGCGTACCGCACATGCCCACCTGAACGGCCTGGCCCGGAGCAACGGGATCCCCCGCAGCCGGGTGGACGTCGTACTGGACGAGGTCGGTCTGACCGAAGCGGCGAACCGCCGCATCAAAGGGTTCTCCCTCGGTATGCGCCAGCGCCTCGGTATCGCGACCGCACTGCTCGGCGACCCGCCCGTGCTGCTGTTCGACGAGCCGCTCAACGGCCTCGACCCGGAGGGTGTTTACTGGGTGCGCGGCCTGTTCCGCAGGCTGGCGGCCGAGGGGCGTACGGTGTTCGTCTCCAGCCACCTCATGACCGAGATGCAGCACACCGCCTCCCAGCTGATCGTCGTCGGACGCGGTGCCCTGATCGCGGCCGAGAGCCTGGAGGACTTCTCCGCCCGTGGCGCCGGCCGTAGCGTGTCGGTCCGCACCCCCGCCCCGGCGGCGCTCGCCCCGCTGCTGACCGCCGAGGGAGCGACGGTCGACACCGAGCCCGGCGGGCTGCTCACGGTGATCGGTCTCGACCCGGACCGGATTGCCGAAGTCGCCTTCGAGCACCGCATTCTGATCAACGAGCTGACCGCCCGAACCGGTTCGCTGGAGGAGGCGTTCATGGAACTGACCGCAGACAGCGTCGAATACCTCGCAGGAGAATCCAAGTGACCGCGCCGACGACGATGCAGACCGTGGACGCAGACGTACGGGTCACGGAGTCACGGGCCCGGTTCTCCGACCTGCTCGCCGCCGAGTGGATCAAGATGTGGTCTCTGCGCTCGACTTTCTGGGCCTTTGCGGTCTCCCTGCTGGCGGTCCTCGCCGTCAGCCTCAGCACCGCCTACGGCGACTCCACGCGATACCCGGGCATGGACGCCGGGCAGCAGGAGTACTTCCGGACGTTCGGGGCGGTGGGCGACTCCTTCCCGATGGGCAGTGCCACATTCATGGCTCTGGGCGCCGGGGCCATCGGCGCCATCACGATGCTCAGCGAATTCACCACCGGCATGATCCGTACGACCTTCACGGCCGTACCGGCCCGCCGTTCGGTGATGGTCGCCAAGGTGGTGGTGGTCACGGCGGTGACGACGGCCTTCGGAGCGCTCGCGGTACTGTGCTCGTACGCCGGGGTCCAGTGGATCCTCTCCGGCCAGGACGCCGCCGCCGGCCTCGGACACCCCGGCGTGCCGCAACTGCTCGCGGCCTCCGTCGTGCTGGCTCCGGTGTGCGCCCTCATCGGCATGGCGATGGGCGCGCTCATCCGGCACAGCGTGCTCACCATCATCGCCACGATCACCCTGCTCTTCGTGCTGCCGAGCCTGCTGAACGGGCAGCAGCGTCTCGGGGCGACCATCCTCCACACGCTGGTCCTCCAGGCATGGCAGCGCCTGACCTACGACGATGCCACCGGCGACCCGTTCCCGTGGACGACGACGGGCGCCTGGACCGTCCTCGCCGTCTGGACGGTGGTCGCGGCCGCCGTGACGGTCTTCTCCGCGGACCGCCGGGACCAGTGAGAGGCGTATTCGCCGCTCCTGCGGAAAGTCCCGCCGCCATCCCCCGGGCGGCGGGACTTTCCGGTGCCGGAAGCCGTGTCTGTCAAGAATGAGCATCCCGCGGCCAGCGGTGTTCAACTGCCCTCGAGAGAGCAGTTGAACACCGCTTCCGTGTTTTCGGGCCGCACGCGGGAGAAGGTGCCCGGATGCACCGGCCGAACATTGATCATCCGTCGGACCGTGAGCGATAGTGACGTCCGGGGAAGCCGCGGTGCCCCTCACTGCCGATAAGCGAAAAGGCGGGCGTACACCCGGATCGAAGTCCGGAATTTGCGGCGCCGCCCAAAGCCTCCATTGACCCATACCGGCGTCAGGGCAAGGAATGCGGCGGTCGGATTTCACCAGTCAGCCTCGGCCGACGTCGCGGCCAGGACGTTAAGCAGGAGGGGTCCTGATGATTCCGTTGTCATTCGCGCAGCGTCGGTTGTGGTTCATCCAGCAGCTCGAAGGGCCGAGCGCTCACTACAATATTCCGCTCGCGCTCCCGCTGGCCGCGGACCTGGATCAGGACGCGCTGGCGGCGGCGCTGCGGGACGTCCTCGAACGGCACGAGGTCCTCCGCACCACCGTCGCCGTGTCCGACGGCGAGCCCTACCAGCTCATCCACGAGGTCGAGCACCTGGACTGGGCCCTCCAGTCGGTGGACCTGACCGGCACCGGCGATGCGTCGGGGGCGCCGCAGGACCTCGCCGCCGCACTCGCCGCCGAGGCGGGGCACGCCTTCGACCTCTCCACCGAACTCCCCATCCGGGCCCGTCTCTTCCACACCGGGCCGGAGCAGTACGTGCTGGCCGTGGTGGTGCACCACATCGCCGGCGACGGCTACTCCATGCGCCCCCTGGCCGATGATGTCTCCACCGCCTACGCGGCCCGCCGCGAGGGGAAGGCGCCCCAGTGGGAGCCGCTGGCCGTCCAGTACGCCGACTACGCCCTCTGGCAGCGCGAACTGCTCGGTGACATGGGTGATCCGGACAGCCTGGTGAGCCGTCAGGTCGGCCACTGGCGGCGAGTCCTGACCGGTGCACCGGAGGAGCTCGAGCTCCCGTACGACCACACCCGCCCGCAGGTGGCTTCCTACCGAGGTCTCAGCACCCCGCTGACGATCTCCGCCGAGGCACACGCACGGCTCGCGGAGCTGGCCCGGGCCGAGGGCGTGACCGTGTTCATGGTGCTGCAGGCGGCCGTCGCCGTGCTGCTGTCCAAGCTCGGTGCGGGCACGGACCTCCCGATCGGCACGGCGGTGGCCGGCCGCACCGACGTGGGGCTGCGCGACCTGGTCGGCTTCTTCGTCAACTCCCTCGTCCTGCGCACCGACGTGTCCGGAGACCCGACGTTCACCGAGCTCCTCGCGCGGGTACGCGAGACGGACCTGTCGGCGTTCGAGCACCAGGACGTCCCCTTCGAGAAGCTGGTCGAGGAGCTCGCCCCCACCCGGTCGCTGAGCCGCCACCCGCTGTTCCAGGTCATGCTCAGCGTGGAGAACCTCGCCCGCGCCGAGGCGGACCTCGGCGGCGCACCGGCCGCGGGGCCGGCCGGACAGCCGTCCCCCGCACCGTCCCCGGCGGTACCGGCCGCCACGGTCGCCAAGTTCGACCTCGAGATCACCGCAGAGGAGACCTTCGACGAAGCCGGCGCCCCGGGCGGCCTGCACGGCTCGCTGATCGTCAACGCCGACCTGTTCGAAGCCGCTTCCGCCGTCCGGCTCGCCGAGCGCCTGGCCCGCATGGTCGAGCAGCTCACCGCCGCGCCGCAGTCCCGGATCAGCACCGCAGACGTCCTCGGAGCGGGCGAACGCGACCGGCTGCTGACGGGCTGGAACGACACGGCCGCCGAGGTCGGCCCCGATCTGCTCCCCGCACTGTTCGCGGCGCACGTCGAGCGGACCCCGGACGCCGTCGCCGTGGTCCACGAGGGCTTCGAGGTCACGTATGCCGAGCTCGACGCCCGCGCGAACCGGCTCGCCCACCGTCTGACCGCGCTCGGCGTCGGCGCCGAGGAGGTCGTGGGCCTCTGCCTGCCGCGCGGCGTCGACATCGTGGTGGCGATCCTTGCCGTCTGGAAGACCGGCGGCGCCTACGTCCCCCTCGACCCCGAGCACCCGGCGGAACGGCTCGCCTTCATCCTGGACGACAGCCGTGCCCGCGTGGTGCTGAGTACCCGGGGCACGGCCGAGGGCTTCACCGCCGGGCTCGACGCGGACCGCGTGGTGTGGCTCGACGACCCGCGGGAGGCGGCCGGCTCCGCCGCCCCGCCCGCCCCGGACACCGCGGTCACCCACGGCGGACTGGCCTACGTCATCTACACCTCGGGGTCGACCGGACAGCCGAAGGGCGTGGCGACCAGCCACGGCGCCCTCGCCAACCTGGTGTCGGTGTTCGGCCCCCTCATGGAGGTGGCCCCCGGCGTCCCGGTCCTCCAGTTCGCCTCGTTCAACTTCGACGCCTCCGTGCTGGACGTCGCAGTCACCCTCGCCCACGGCGGCACCCTGGTCGTCGCGAGCCCGAGCGAACGGTCCGAGCCCGCGCTGCTGCGGGCCCTCGTGGAGTCGGCCGGGGTCCGTGCCGCCAGCCTGGTCCCGTCCCTGCTGGCGGTACTCGACCTGGACGACCTGGCGGGGGTCGGCTCCATGGTCGTCGGCTCGGAGGGCATCGACCCCGCGCTGGCCCGCGCCTGGGCCCGTGGCCGGCGCCTCGTCCACGCCTACGGCCCGACCGAGGCCGCCGTGATCACCGCGGTGGGACAGGTCGACGCGGACGGCACCGGCCCCGTGCCCTTCGGCGGGCCGGTCGCCAACACCCGGATGTACGTCCTGGACGACCGCCTGCGGCCGGTCGCGCCCGGCGTCACCGGCGAGCTCTACATCGGCGGGGCGCAGCTCGCCCGCGGCTACGTCGGCCGCCCCGACCTCACGGCGGAGCGGTTCGTCGCGTCCCCCTACGCGGCGGGAGAGCGCGTCTACCGCACCGGCGACCTGGTGCGCTGGACCGAGGACGGCCGGCTGGTCTTCGCCGGCCGCGCGGACGAACAGGTCAAGGTGCGCGGCTTCCGGATCGAGCCCGGCGAGGTCCAGGCCGTGGTCTCCGTGCATCCCGGGGTGGCCCGGGCCGCGGTCGTCCCGCGCGAGGACACGCCGGGCGACGTCCGGCTCGTCGCCTACGTGGTCCCGGCGGACGGCGAGCCGGACACCGGTGCCCTCGTCTCCTCCCTGCGCGAGTTCCTCGCCGCACAGCTGCCGCAGTACATGGTCCCGTCCGCCGTCGTGCCGCTGGACACGCTGCCGCTGACGGTCAACGGCAAGCTCGACCGCAGGGCGCTGCCCGCCCCGCAGTACACCTCCGGCTCCGGCCGGCCTCCGGCCGACCGCGAGGAGCGCGTCATCTGCGAGGAGTTCGCCGACGCGCTCGGCCTGGAACAGGTCGGCGTCGACGACAACTTCTTCAGCCTCGGCGGCCACTCGCTGCTCGCCGTCCGCCTCGTCGAGCGACTGCGTGCCCGCGGTGTCGCCGTGTCCGTACGCGCGTTGTTCGAAAGCCCCACGCCGGCCGGGCTCGCCCGGGCCGGCGGCAGCGCCCAGGTCGCGGTCCCCGAGAACGCGATCCCGGCCGGCGCAACCGCCATCACGCCGCAGATGCTGCCGCTGGTCGACCTCACCGCGGAGGAGATCGACCGGATCGCCGCCACCGTGGCGGGCGGCGCCGCGAACATCGCGGACATCTACCCGCTCGCCCCGCTCCAGGAAGGCCTGCTCTTCCACCACCTCCTGGCCGGGAGCGGCGAGGACGCCTACGCCCTGCCGTCCGTCCTCGCGTTCGACTCACGCGATCACGTCGACCGCTTCCTGCGTGCTCTGCAGCACGTGGTCGACCGCCACGACATCCTGCGCACCGGCATCGTCTGGGACGGCCTGCGCGAACCGGTCCAGGTGGTGTGGCGCCGGGCCGTGCTCCCCGTCAACGAGGTCGCACTCGACCCGGACGGCGCCGACCCGATCGCCGAACTCGTCGCCCTCGGCAGTGTGGCCATGGACCTCAGCCAGGCCCCGCTGATCGACTTGTGCGTGGCCCGAGCCCCGCTGGGCGAGGCCGACGGCGGCTGGCTCGCCCTGCTCCGCATGCACCACATGGTGCAGGACCACACCGCGAAGGAGGTCCTGCTGGAGGAAGTGCACGCCTTCCTCAACGGCCGCGGCGACGAGCTCACCGAGCCGCTGCCCTTCCGCAACTTCGTGGCCCAGGCGCGCGGCGCCGTCGACGAGTCCGAGCACGAGCGCTACTTCGCCGGCCTGCTCGGCGACGTCACCGAACCCACAGCGCCCTACGGCCTGGTCGACGTGCGCGGTGACGGCACCGGCGTCATCCGTGCCGGGGGCTTCCTGCCCGAGTCGCTGACGCGCCGGATCCGTGAGATCGCCCGGCGCATGGGCGCGAGCTCCGCACCCGTCCTGCACGTCGCGTGGGCGCGGGTCCTGGCGGCGGTGTCCGGCCGCGCGGACGTCGTCTTCGGCACCGTCCTGTTCGGCCGTATGAACGCGGGCAACGGATCCGACCGGGTCCCCGGCCCGTTCATGAACACCCTCCCGGTGCGTCTGCGCACCGGTGAGCTCGGTGCGCTGGAAGCCGTGTCGGCGATGCGCGGCCAGCTCGCAGAACTGCTGGAGCACGAGCACGCCCCGCTCGCGCTCGCGCAGCGCGCGAGCGGAGTGCCGGGGAACGGCCCCGTCTTCACCTCCTTCTTCAACTACCGCCACAACCAGAGCCGTGCTGTGGAGGCCGCGGTGCCCCCGGCGGCCGATGACCCGGCCCGTGGCATCCGGATGGTCTTCGAGCACGACCGCACCAACTACCCCCTGTCCGTAGCGGTGACGGACGACGGCGACACCCTGGACCTGACGATCGACGCGATCGCCCCCATCGACCCGCAGGCCGTCTGCGAACTGATGCAGGTGGCCGTGGCCGGACTCGCCACGGCGCTCGAAACGGCCCTCGACGGCGGGGCGGACGCCCTGCTGAGCGGCGTCGACGTGCTGGGCGACGCCGAGCGCGCCCGCGTGCTCACCGGTTGGAACGACACTGCGGCCGATTTCGGGCCGGGGCTGGTGCCGGAGCTGTTCGCGGCACAGGTGCTGCGGACGCCGGATGCGGTGGCGGTGGCCGCCGGGGGTGCGGAGGTGTCGTACAAGGATCTGGACGAGCGGGCGAACCGGCTGGCGCGCTATCTGGTGGACCAGGGTGTCGGTGCCGAGTCGGTGGTGGGTCTCTGCCTGCCGCGCGGCGTGGACGCGGTCGTCGCGGTCCTCGCGGTGTGGAAGGCGGGGGCTGCGTTCCTGCCGATCGACCCGGAGTATCCGGTGGAGCGGATCTCGTTCATGCTGGCGGACTCCGGTGCGGTGCTGACCCTGACCGACGAGGAGGTCCTGGGAGATCTTCCGGCTGGTCGGGCGCGGATGGTTCCGGTGGATTCCACGCTGATGGGGATCCAGCTGTCGATGCAGCCGGGGACGGCTCCCGAGGTGCGGGGCCTTGCCGAGGGTCTGGCGTACGTGATCTACACGTCGGGTTCGACGGGCCGCCCCAAGGGTGTCGCCGTTACGCACGGTGGTCTGGCGAACTACGTGCAGTGGGCTTCGGGTGCCTATCAGACGGCGGGTGGTGCTCCGCTGCACTCCTCGCTCGCCTTCGACCTGACCGTGACCAGTGTCGTCGTGCCGCTCGTGTCCGGTTCCGCGGTGGTGGTGGACGAGGCCGGCGGTGCCGAGGGCCTGGCGTCCCTGGTCCGCGCGTCGGGCGGTGGGTTCGGTCTGGCCAAGGTCGTCCCCGCGCACCTGCCGCTGCTGTCGGAATCGCTGTCCGGCACCGAGGCCGCGAGCGCCGCGGCAACCTGGGTGGTCGGGGGTGAGGCACTGCCGGGCCCGGCGGTGCGGGCGTGGCTGGAGCGAGCCCCGGAATCCGTCGTGGTCAACGAGTACGGTCCCACCGAGACCGTCGTCGGCTGCTGCGTCTTCGAGGTCCGGGCGGGCGACGAGGTCGGGCCGGTCGTTCCGGTCGGCCGTCCGATCGCGAACATGCGGTTGTACGTGCTGGACGAGTGGCTGCGGCCGGTGGCTCCGGGCGTGGCCGGAGAGCTGTACATCGCGGGCGCGCAGTTGGCCCGGGGGTATGTGAACCGGGCCGGTCTGACGGCGGAGCGGTTCGTTGCGAACCCCTTCGAGCCCGGCGCGCGGATGTACCGCTCGGGTGACGTGACCCGCTGGCGGGCCGACGGCCAGCTGGAGTTCCTCGGCCGGGCCGACCAGCAGGTCAAGGTGCGCGGCTTCCGCATCGAGCCCGGCGAGGTCGAGGGCGTGATCGCCTCGCACCCGCAGGTCGCCCAGGCCGCGGTGATCGCCCGTGAGGACGTGTCCGGGGACGTGCGCCTGGTCGCGTACGTCGTCGCCGACGACCCGGAGGACGACCTGGAGGCGATGCCGGAGCAGATCCGTGGCCATGTCGCCGGGCGTCTGCCGGAGCACATGGTGCCCTCGGCCGTGGTCGTCCTGGACGCGCTGCCCCTGACCGGCAACGGCAAGCTCGACCGCAAGGCCCTGCCCGCCCCCGAGGCTCCGGGCGGGGCCGGCTCCGGGCGCCAGCCCGCGAACGAAGTCGAACGCGTGCTCTGCCGGGCCTTCGCGGAGGTCCTGCGGATACCCGAGGTCGGCGTCGACGACGACTTCTTCACGCTCGGCGGCCACTCCCTCCTCGCCGTCCGCGTCACCAGCCGCATCCGTGCGGCGCTCGGTGTCGACGTGGAGGTCCGGGCCCTCTTCGAGGCCCCGACCCCCGCCGCCCTCGCCGTCCGCCTCGACGGGGCCGGGGCCACCCGGAAGGCGCTCATCACCATGGAGCGTCCGGAGCTCCCGCCGCTCTCCTTCGCCCAGCGGCGCCTGTGGTTCATCAACCAGCTGGAGGGCCCGAGCTCGACGTACAACATCCCGCTCGTGCTCCGCATGGCCGAAGACGTCGACGCGGCGGCACTGAACGCCGCGCTGCGGGACGTGATCGGCCGCCACGAGGTGCTGCGCACGGTGTTCGGAACCGTCGACGGCGAGCCGTACCAGAGCATCGTTGCTCTCGACGACCTGGACTGGGAGCTGGAGGTCGTGGAGGTCGCCCCGGACGGCCTGCGGGAGGCGGTGTCCGCCGCGCTCGACCACGCCTTCGACCTGACCGAGCAGGTGCCCTTCCGGAGCCGGCTGTTCAGGACCGGCGCAGGTGAACGCGTGCTGGTCGTGGTGACGCACCACATCGCCGGCGACGGCTGGTCGCGGGGCCCGCTCACCCGGGACCTCACGGCCGCCTACGAAGCGCGCACCGCGGGCCGCTCCCCGGAGTGGGAGCCGCTGCCCGTCCAGTACGCGGACTACGCGCTCTGGCAGCGCGAACTGCTGGGCGACGCCACGGACCCGTCGAGCCTGATGGCCCGGCAGATCGCCTTCTGGCGAGACGGGCTGGCGGACGTTCCGGAGGAGCTGGAACTCCCGGTCGACCACCCGCGACCGGCGGCCGCCAGTCACCGTGGTCAGCGCGTACCGCTGGAGATCCCGGCGGCCGTGCACGCGCGGCTGGCCGAGACCGCCCGGGCCGAGGGGGTGACCCTGTTCATGGTGCTGCAGAGCGCCCTCGCGGTCCTCCTGAGTCGCCTCGGAGCGGGCACGGACATCCCGATCGGCACGGTCAACGCCGGGCGGACGGACGAGGCCCTCGACGACCTGGTCGGCTTCTTCGTCAACACCCTCGTCCTGCGGACCGACCTGTCCGGCGACCCGGCGTTCACCGACGTTCTGGCACGGGTGCGTGAGACGACCCTGAGCGCGTTCGCCCACCAGGACGTCCCGTTCGAGAGGCTGGTCGAGGAACTCGCCCCGTCGAGGTCCCTCGGGCGGCACCCGCTCTTCCAGGTGGCCCTGTCCCTGGAGAACACGGCGACCGCCGTGCCCGGCCTGACGGCGCCCCGGGGCGGGGCGCTGCCGGCCGGTGAGTCGGTCACGCAGTTCGACCTGGAGGTAGGAGTCGAAGAGACCTTCGATGCCTCTGGCGCCCCGGCCGGGATCCAGGGCACGGTGGTCGCGGCCGCAGACCTGTTCGAGCCCGAGTCGGTCGAGCGGATCGCGGCGCGGTTCGGACGAGTGCTGTCCGCGGTGGCCCACGACCGGCAGGTGCGGTTGAGCGCGGTGGACCTCCTGGGCGCCGACGAGCGGGCCCGGGTGCTGACAGAGTGGAACGACACGGCGCTGGAGGTCGAACCGGGCACCCTGCCCGGCCTGTTCGAAGCGCAGGTGGCCCGGACGCCGGACGCGGTCGCGGTGGTGACCGACGGCCTGGAGATGTCGTATGCCGAGCTGGACGCGCGGGCGAACCGGCTGGCGCGGCTCCTGGCGGACCGGGGCGTCGGCCCGGAGTCGGTCGTCGCGGTGCTGTTGGAGCGCGGGATCGACCTGGTGGTGACCCTGCTGGCGATCGTGAAGGCGGGCGGTGCCTACCTGCCGGTGGACCCGGCGCAGCCGGCGGAGCGCGTCGAGCTGATGCTGGGTGACGCGGGTGCCTCGCTGGTGGTCTCCTCGTCGGCGGTCGCGGGTGCGGCGCCGACGGGTGTGCCGTTGCTGCTGGTCGACGAGCGTGCCGCAGTGGAGGCGCTGGCGTCTTTGCCGGGTTCGCCGCTGGCCGCAGGCGTCCTGCCCTCCCAGGCCGCGTACGTGATCTTCACGTCTGGTTCCACCGGACGCCCGAAGGGCGTACTGGTGCCGCACGAGGGTGTGGTGAACCTGCTGGCCTCGGGAGGTTGGGGCGGTGGCGCCGGTTCGCGACTGCTCCAATTCGCCTCGGTGGGCTTCGACGCGGCGGTCTGGGAGGTGTGGGGCGCCCTGGCGTCCGGCGGCTGCCTGGTGGTCGCGCCGGCGGAGGAACTGCTGCCCGGTGCGGGCCTGACCGAGGTGATGGGACGCTTCGGCGTGACGGACGTACTGCTGCCCCCGTCGGTGCTGGGTGTTCTGGAGGACGGTGCCCTCGGCTCGGTGCGGACGCTGCTGTCGGGCGGCGAGGCACTGGGCGGTGAGCTGGTCGGCCGCTGGGGCACCGGCCGCCGTCTGGTGAACGCGTACGGACCGACGGAAGCGTCGGTGTGCGTGGCGATGGCCGGTCCGCTGTCGGGGGACGACGAGGTGTCGCTGGGCCGCCCGAACGCGAACACCCGTGTGTTCGTGCTGGACGACCGGCTGAACCCGGTGCCGGCCGGTGTCGCGGGCGAGCTGTACGTGGCGGGCGCGCAACTGGCGCGCGGATACGTGGAGCGCCCGGGGCTCACGGCGGAGCGGTTCGTCGCGAACCCGTTCGCCGGGGGCGGTGAGCGGATGTACCGCACGGGCGACCGCGTGCGGTGGACGGTGGACGGCCGACTGGTGTTCATGGGCCGTGCGGACGAGCAGGTGAAGATCCGTGGCTTCCGGATCGAGCCGGGTGAGGTCCGGTCGCTGATCGCCGCCCACCCGCAGGTCGCGCAGGCTGCCGTGCTGGTCCGGGAGGACGTGCCCGGTGACCGGCGCATGGTCGCCTACGTGGTCCCGAACGCCGGGTCCGCCGACGGACTCCCGCAGCGCGTCAGGACGTTCGCGGCTGAGAAGCTGCCCGAGTACATGGTGCCGTCGGCGGTCGTGGTCCTGGATGCGTTGCCGCTGAACGTGAACGGCAAGCTGGACCGCAAGGCCCTGCCGGCTCCCGAGTACACGACCGGAGCCGGCCGCGGTCCGGCGACGGTGCAGGAAGAGCTGCTGTGCGCCGCGTTCGCTGAGGTGCTCGGTCTGGACGGCGTCGACGTCGACGGCGACTTCTTCGCGCTCGGCGGGCACTCCCTCCTCGCGGTGCGGCTGGTCAGCCGGGTGCGGTCGATCCTCGGGGTGGAGGTGCCGCTGAGGGTGCTGTTCGAGGCCCCGACGGTGGCTCGCCTGGCGGACCGGCTGGCGGGTGCGGAGCGTGCGCGGGTGGCGCTGACGGCGGGGGAGCGCCCGGAGCGGGTGCCGCTGTCGTTCGCGCAGCGCCGGCTGTGGTTCATCAACCAGCTCGAAGGGCCCAGCGCGACCTACAACGTCCCGACTGTGCTCCGGTTGCCGGGAGCCGTGGACCGGACGGTCCTCGCCGCCGCGTTCCGTGACGTCCTGGGGCGGCACGAGGTGCTGCGGACGGTGTTCCCGGTGGTCGACGGCGAGCCGTACCAGCGGATCATCGACATCGAGGACCTCGACTGGGAGCTGTCGGTATCCCAGGTGGCTCAGGAGGACCTGACCGGCGCGGTCACGGCAGCGTCCGAGCACGCCTTCGACCTCTCCGTCGAACCGCCCTTCACGGCGACGCTCTTCGAAGCCGGCCCGGAGGAGCGGGCGTTGGTCGTGGTGATGCACCACATCGCCAGTGACGGCTGGTCGAGGGGGCCGTTGGCGCGGGATCTGTCGGTGGCGTACGCGGCGCGGTCGGCCGGCCGGGCGCCGGAGTGGGAGGCGCTGCCGGTGCAGTATGCCGACTACACGCTGTGGCAGCGGGAGCTGCTGGGTGAGGAGAGCGACCCGCAGAGTGTGATGGGGCGTCAGATTGCCTATTGGCGTGAGGCGCTGGTGGGGTCGCCGGAGGAGCTGGCGTTGCCGTTCGACCGGCCGCGTCCTGCGGTGGCCTCTCACCGCGGGCATCAGGTCGGGGTCAACGTGCCGGCGGAGGTGCATGCGCGGTTGGTGGAGGTGGCGCGGGCCGAGGGTGTGACGCCGTTCATGGTGTTGCAGGCCTCGTTGGCGGTGCTGCTGTCCAAGCTCGGTGCGGGTACGGACGTTCCGATCGGTTCGGCGAACGCCGGCCGTACGGACGAGGCGCTGGACGATCTGGTCGGGTTCTTCATCAACACGCTGGTGGTGCGGGCGGATCTGTCGGGTGATCCGTCGTTCCG
>NZ_JBIVFN010000044.1:0-24658 GCF_044748145.1 Streptomyces sp. NPDC090022 | reverse complement strand
CAGGTATGACAAACTCGCCGTCCGCTTCGAAGCGACCGTGCTGGTCGCAGCCATCAACGAATGGCTGTGACCAGCACTTTCACAACAGGCCCTAGCCGGGGAACGGACCGGCGACGTGCAACCGGGCCCGTTCGACACCCCGCTCTACTTCTCGGAGGGCCTTACCGCCTTCGTGGCGTCGAACTTCCGGGGCAAGAGTTCGGTGCTGGAGCTGGTTACGTGGTGCCTGCGCGGAACCCGGCGCGACGTGCTCAAGGCCCGGGTTCGCCGCTGGCTCCGGCACGTCGATCTGGACGCGACTGTCGCCGGTACGCCCATGGCGTTCCGTCTGGATCTCACCGACGGAGAGATCGCTGCCGCCGTCGTTCTGACCGGCCCGGACATCACCGCGCTCGAAGAAGTACGCGTCCCTGACCCCGATCGGGGGATCACACCTCTGCTCCGGGCAGCGAGCACGGCGAGCTACGCGGAGCAGATTGCAGGGCTGATGCTGGGCCGGATGGACCTGCAACCCCTCCTCAACAGCCGCAAGGAGACCAGCACCACAACGCACGGATGGCCGTCGTACTTCGGAGCGATCTACCTCCCCACCGGCGCCGACAAGCCGCTCATGGGCGACGTCATGACCGATGGCCTGCCGGGACGCCTGCTGCAGGTCTTCCTCGACCTACCGGCCGCCGCAGCTCTCACCCGGGTCAAGACGGTCCACGACGTCCGTGTCGCTGGCAACAAGGCACGCCGCAAGGAGGCCGAAGAGGCGGCTGCCGCACGCACGACTGAGCGGGTCCGCCTCCAGAGTGAACTCGGCAAGGCTCAAGATCTCCTGGCCAGCTTGAGTCCGAGCGGCACGAGCGAGGTCTCGCTGGCCGACCTCGCACATACCACCATGGACCTCGCGCAAGCCGTGGCCGACGCGCAAGACATCTGGGAGGAAGCGGACCGCACATTCCGCCGGGCGCGCACGGAACGGCAGCACGCGGCCAAACTCCTCAACGACGTCACTGAGAGCGCGACCGCCCGCCTCCTGTTCCACGGACTCAACCCGACCAGCTGCCCCCGATGCGACCAGAGCATCGACGACGAGCGCCGCCGTGAAGAGCGCCAGGCGCACACGTGCGCGGTCTGCACCAGGGAAGTGGTGGGTGACGACGAAGACCCGCAGGCTGTGACCGCCGAAGCCGAGATCCGACTCGAAGCCACCACCGCTGCCGAGGAAGCCGCGAAGACCGAACGAGAGCAGGCCCGAGCGGACGTCCGGCAGCTCACCGGCCAGCTGGAGGAGGCACAAGCCGAGTTGCGGCGCGCCCAGTCGGCCGCCGACCTGCCAGCGCGGCTAGCGGCACACGAAGCCGTACTGCGCCTCGAAGGCGCACTCAGCGTGATGGAGGCCCCGCAGGAGACCCCACCGGACGAAGCGGAGGAGAAGGCCATCCGCATCCTGGCTGCCGCCGCCGGCCTGCTTGAGCGCGACAGCAAGGCCGCTGCCACGCAGCTCTTCAAAGAGATCAACGAGGAGATCGCCAGTCTCGCCATCCGATTCGGTTTGCCGTCCCTGGAGTCGGTGTCCATCGACCGCGCGGCCCGACTGAAGATCTACCCCGTCGGCAGCCCACAGGAATGGTTCCAAGACCAGACTGCCGGTGAGAAGCTTCGGCTACGTGTCGCGGTCGCCATCGCCCTCCTGCGGATCGGCCGGAGGAACGGCGTGTCGACTCACCCCGGCTTGCTGCTGATCGACAGCCCGAAGTCCGAGGAAATGCAGTCCGCAGATGCCCATAAGCTCTTCCGTGAACTGGCCGCGGTTGCAGCCGACAACGAGCTCCAGGTCCTCCTCACTACAGCCGACTTCGACCTTGCCAATGCCACCCTCCCCAAGGACACCATCCGACAGGCAGCCGAAGGCGCCCCGCTGTGGTGACCCCGCCCTGGCACCGCAACAGGAAGGACGAAGGACATGCTCCAGCTCGCAGACCGGCTCACTGAACTGGCAGCAGGCAGCGAGCCCATCACCTTTCCCGCCATCGGACTGACCCCCGACACGGTGATGGGCGAAGCCGGGGACGTAGCAGCCGGCCCCCTCGCACCCTTCCTCGCCGAAGCCGTTGCCGACGCCTACAACCGCGGAGACGAGCAGTGGCAGACCGTCGGAACGACCTTCCCCCCAGGCCTCGCCACCCAGCCCAGCGTGCTCCACCTCACCGCCTCGCTCGACGCCCTGCTTGACAGCGCGCCAGCCACCAAGGCCCTCGGAAAGCCGCTGACCAACGCCCTCCTGAACGACCTCGTGGCCCGAATCGAAGCAGCACCGCTTCTCGCCGCCGCCCGGCTCGAAGGAGCAGTACGCCTGGCCATCGCCGAAGCCGTCAGCCCCTTCAAGGTGTGGCAAGCCCTCGAAGACGTCCCTGTCGACGGACCCGAGGACTTCCTTGAGCGGCTGCCCCGCATTCTCGGCCTCACCCTCGACCGCTGGGCCCATGAGGACACGATCGCTGACAGCGTCCGCGACCTCCTCGTGCAACTCACGAACGACGAAGCCGCCGACGCCGATGCCACGTTCGAACTCGGCTGCGACCTGCTGCGCCGCGCACTCTCCTCGAAGACCGTCGGTGAGGTGACCAACCACCTGGTCCAGGCCCGCAGGCACTTCACGAGAGCCGCCCAAGCCGAAGAGGCCCGCCACGACGCAGAGACCTTCGCAGCCGTCTGCGACGCGATCATGGCATTCAGTCGACACGACGTGAACGCCATCGCCGACGCCGCAGATCGGATCGGGAACCTCCTCGACCGGCGCGAGGCCTGGATTCACCGCACCCACCAGCCCGCCTGGCTCCAGCCAAGACGCTCGGCCGAGATCGCCTGGCACGAGCTCGTCCTGCAACTGCGTGGCGCCGCCAACGCCCTCAACGAGGATGCCTGGCTGGACGGCTGGCAGGCCCTAGCCGCCGTCCTGACCGCCTACCGGGCCAGCCGCACCGTCCAGCCGATGACCGGCGACGGGTTCGCCTTCTTGGTCCAGCCAGTGATCGAGGACAGCTTCCTGCGCCAGCAGTCCTTCCTCGCGCAACTGCGACGAGCCACTCAGGAGACCGAGCACCACGCCGACCGCGGTTTCGATGCAGAGACCGCCAACGCTCTGCTTAACGCGATCGAGAACACCTCATCACGGCGCGAAGCCCGCGACGCCAGCCCGTCGACAGGTCAAGATCAATCCGAGGATGACGACCCCGACCGGGCCCTCCTGGCCCGCCTGCAACGCCGGGCACCGACCCTGCTGATCCTCCTTGGTGCCGATCAGGCCCTGCGCATCGCCGCCTCCCTGGACGACGCCCAGCTCCTTGCCGTCGAGGGTATCGCTCACGACAGCGACGTCGCCCGTCTCGAAGCCACGGACCCGCTCATCGTCCCCAAGCTCGACGAACTCATGGAAGTCCTGACCGAGCATCCCGCGTTCACTGGTGAGACACGAAGGACCTTCTCGGCCCTCGTGAATCAGACCCTGCTGTTCCTCAAGAGCCGTTCCGACCTCACCCGCACAAACCTCGTCGGCGGCAGCAAGAAGAACGAACCTCCGCCTTTCGACTACCGGCGCAAGCCCGAAGGAAGCAACGCCCGCAAGCCCGTCGAGGCCGACCTCCAGCGCGACTTCCATCAATGGCTGCAGCAGAGCCCTCTCCACAACGCCGTCATGGTCGAACCCGTCGACGTGGCCATGGGCCGTGCCGACGTCATGGTGCACTTCGGCAGCCTGCGCTACCTCACCGAGATTAAGAAGGACGATTCCGACAACAGCCGGCAGTACCTGGAAGGCCGCTACCTCACGCAGACAGCCGACTACAGCAACACGAACGCCCCGTTCGGACAACTCCTCGTCCTCGACCTCACCTCCAAGGCCGATACCCAGGGCAACCTTCGGATCGACGAGAGCGTGTGGAGCACTGCTCACCGGCCGCGCGGAGCAACCGTGGACCGGGCCGTCGTCGTCGGTGTCGTCGCCGGCAACCGCACGACGCCCTCAAGCTATTCCAGGAAGTAGCTGGTCCCGGACAGCTCAGCGGTACCACTCGAGGGGTTCTGCCGCGTACGTGCCGTCGGAGAGCACCGCGTCCGTCAGCTCGAACCGCTGCCGACGATCGCTGGCCGACTCCTGCCAGGTGATGACGGTGCCGGCAGGCCGACTGCTGGGAAGCTGGACCACGTGGCCGTCCGCAGCTCGCGTACCGATCAGGGTGTACGTGCGGGCGGGTCGCGTCGCTGCCCCGTCTCCGCCGGGTGCGGTGCCGCGCCGGGCCCTACGACGGCCGCGGGCCCGTGCGACGAGGGCGGCAGCCACGATCACGGCGCAGCCCCCCAGAAGCTCCGCGATCGAGCCAGTGATCACATCGTTCAGCATGTCGGTGAGGTCTCTCCCTCTCTGCCACCTGCCCACAGCGCCTGTGCCCCGTGGGGGCATGAATGGGTGACCGCGCACGGACCACAAGACGTCCACGGAGTCGCCCCCTTCCGCCCTTGCGGCCCCATTGAGCCAGACGTCGAATTTCCCGCTCCACGACACTTCGCAGGGTTCTAAGGTGCGGACGTGACCCGCCACGACACCTCACCTGCGGACCAGGAGCTGCTCAGGCTCCTCCACGACCGCGGCCTGGCCACATCAGCGGCGCAACTGGAACGCTGGCGGCGAGCTGGCCTGCTGCCGCGGCACGTCCGCAAGGCACTTGGTCGAGGGCGGGGCTCATCATCCGTTCTGGACCCACGCACCGTGGAGATCGCCGATGACCTGTCAAGCAGCAGCGGGCAGGGCAAGGACCTACGGGCCACAGTCCTCGCCTGGTACATGCGAGCCGGCGTGCCAGCAGTGCACTCTCGTCAGCCGGTCCCGGAACCGCCCTTCGAGGCTGTGCGTGACGCACTCGTCTGGGCATTGCGTGGGAGCCCCGTCCAACGCCTGATCGCGCAGGCCCGACGAGCGCGTGACGACATCGACACGGACGACCTCTACGCAGATGCCGACAAGTTCCTGGCGCGCTCGCCCGGTCTGTTCGGTCATCCGGGCCGGATGCGTGAAGCGCTCCTCGAGAGCGGTCAGGACATTCAGCCACCACCACGCGGTGGCCAGCGCAGCATGGTCAACCTCATCGCCCTGGTCGGGCTGCCACCGGGAGAGGTGAGTGGGGAGAGCTTCGCGGAGGCGATGACCAGCTCCGGCCTGTTCCCGTGGCTCGACTCCGAGACCCTGGTTGCTGCCTTTGAGCATGCTGAGCGCGACGGAACACTGGACCATCTCCTGCGAGAGGCACGACTGCGTGACGCGGTGGCCGAGGCCGAAGCCGTCAGCCCCGAGAGACTGGCTCGCGCACGCGAAGTCGCCCGCATCCTGGGCTTCTGCGGCAGCTTGTACCTGATGCACGGCCTGCTGCTCCCGGACACCCCTGGCCAGCAAGCCATCCGTGCCAAAATCGACGAGCTGGGCCTGGGCGAAATCGTGATCGCGGCAGTCCAGAGCTTCACCAAGGTTGAGGCGGCGAACATCCTGATCCTGTGCCTGGACCCCCCTACTTCGACCACCTCAGCGAGCAGCTCAACGAGGTCATGGCCGAGCACATCGAGGGCGTCTTCCGCCGTCCCGGGGAACTGGACTCGGCCGAGGACTTCATGTCCGGGTGGCTGGCAGCGATCCAGGCCGCAGGAAGGCAGGGCCAGGGCTGATCTTCAGCTCCCCGTAGTCTGCATTCTGGCGCGTTCTATCACCCGGTACGGCAGAAGACCTCATCGTCGGCCAGCGTCGCGCAGGTGACCCCTTCGACGCTGTTGGGATCCTTCCTGAACCAGCTCGCCGCGTCCTCCAAGAGGTGGTCGCGAAGCATGGATCCGCCGCGACGCCGGCGCAGCTCATCCCACCGAGCTTCCATACCGTAGATCAAATTGTTGGCGACAGGGGCGTAGCGCTGGCCGAGCTGGAGCAGCCCGAAGTGGTTCTCGACTCGCCTAGTGAGGGTGGTGTCCCAGGTGTCCGGGGGACTGACGAAGAACTCCAGCCGCACGAAGTCGGGCTCGTGGACCGTGCGTGCGTCCAGCCACCGCTCATGGGATATCCGGTCGAGGTAGGGGTGCAGGAGGGTGTCCTCGGCGCTCCGCGGCTGCATGCTGCCTTTGAGCTTGTTGCAGCGCTCACATGCCGGGACCAGATTGAGCGGGTCGACGCACAGGGCGGGGTAGAGGCTCTTCGGCACGAAGTGGTCGAGCTCGTAGACGGTGCCCTGACTGCACAGCGGACACCGTTTGTTCCGCGGGGCGGCCATCAGCTCATCGCGGATACGCTTCCCCTTCTTCGCCGACATGCCGTTGTCGTACGCCCACTCGACGAAGGTGTCCCCGTCGATTCCGGGGACGGCGAAGTCCTTCTCGTCGAGGTCGTGCAGAGTGCTCTCAACGGCTGCGCGGCGGAGCTCGTGGCCGGCCTTCCGAACCGTGGGGATCGCCTCAAGCAGAAGCTTGCGGCGTTCGACGGATCGGGTGGTGGCGACGACGGCCGCGTAGCTGTGTGCCGCGCTGTGGAACGGCCTGGGCAGATGCCACATCAGCGCAGACCGTCCGTCTTCTCCGCGAGCCGGATCCGGACAATACCCCTGGCCTCGCCACCAAGTTGACCACCGAAGTGGTCCATGACCTCGGCGTAGGTGTCGAAGAAGGCTGCGGCGCGGGCGACCTCCTCGTAGAACCCGGAACGCATCACTTCGAGCCCGAAGACCTCGTGGGTGAGCACGCCTACGTTCTCGCCGTACGTCTCGATCTCGGGCCGCTCAGCACGATGCACTTCCCCTTCGCGGATCAGCTTGTAAACGCACGACCGCGGCACGCTCTGGAGGACCACCGGCGAGTGTGTGGCCAAGATGGCTACGCCGTTGAGTTCGGTCATCAGGTTGCTCAGGGCCTGCACAAACGAGGCAAGGAGCGGAGGGTGCAGATGCGTCTCGGGTTCGTCCACGAGCACCAGTGACTGCTCGACCACGCGGCCCACGAGTTCTGTCATGGCGAGAACCACGATCGCGTGCCCTGAACTCAGCTGCGCGAAGTCCCCGATGAGCTGATCCAGCACCTTCCTGCCGAGCCTGGATTCAAAGGGTGCCTCGGGCCTGCTGGCGTACACGGCGATGGCACATTGAGCGAACTGAGGGTCGCGGCTGAGCGTTCGTATTGCATTGACCCACCGGACCAGCCCCTCGTGACGCCTCATGCGTTCGAAGGCGTTGGTGAAGTCCTCCTTCAGCCGGTCGCGCTGGATCGCGTGGGTTGGGACTCCAGGCTGGGCCTTGTCCCCCTGCCCAGGGAGGGGAGCGTTGCGCAGTCCGACGTAGGCATATCCAACCCCTCCCGGTGCGAGATCGGCGCCGGGTCGAGCGAGGGGGGTTACGTCGGTGAATGGGTCGAACGCGCTGAAGGTCACGGACACGACGTTGACGAACTGTTCACCGACCGGTGAGGCGGAAGTGGGTTCCATCATCACCCGCCCGTGCTGCTCCGGATCAGGGCGTACGAGTGCCTGCGCCAGGCGGCGGAGCAGGTGCGTTTTACCTACCCCGTTGGGCCCGACGAGGACATGAACGTTACTTGAGGGATGGGTCTCGGGATCCACGTCGAAGCGGAGGGCGTCGGCGGGATCGTCGCCGGGGCCCAGGTAGCTGAAGCGGTACTCACTCCGCCGGACACCGCCGTACGCGATCCGTCTGAACTGCACCCGGACCGTCTGCTCCGCCACATCCCGCAGCAGCGATTTTTGCGTCACATCGAAGTCCAGAACAACTCTGAACCTGTCGTCGTCGCGCGCGATGTCTCCGAGGGTCTTGAAGATGTCCTCTCGCGTGCTGAACCCGAGCTTCCTGATGTTGTCGTAATAGACGTCGCTCTGGCCGAGAGAAAAGAGGTAGCCCGGCTCGTAGTTGTACTCACCTGGCCGGAGCGGGCTGGGGCCGCGGGCCTGGTCGCGTACCGCCACCTTCACGAAGCCCAGGTCCTGCACGGACGAGCGGCTTCGGTACCAGAGGGTGAAGCTGGTGTAGTACCCCCAATCGTTCCAGTTGTCGGACTCGAGGACGAGGGCTTCAGGTCCTGCCTGCACGGGCTCACCGTGGGGCTGGATGATCACTTGCACGGCTCTCTCCTCACCTCGGGAGACTGAGCGCGTCAGCGTTCCCATGTCGTCCGGCAAGCGATCTTAAGCTGCTGCTGCACCCGCTGAAAGTAGTCTGCTGCGCGACCGCGAGCCTCCGCTCGGGTGCTGCCAGACCAGAGACGTGTCCCACCCGAACAGATGTGTATGTGGGCCTCGTGGTCGTTCGCCGCCGCCGGGTCTGGCGTGCCGGCGTGACGCGTTTCGAGACCCCCTACAAGCCGGTTCAAGCAGGGGGTGGTCGTCGCTTCGTGTGGGTGTGGGTGGTTGGTGGTGTGTGTGGGGGTGGTGGTGTGTTGGGGGTGGGCGGGGTCGTGGGTGGGCTGGGTCGCCTCCGCCGGGCGGTTGGGGTGGCCTGGTGGGGGTTGGGGTGTCCGTGCGGTCGTGTGGCGCGGCGGGGTTGGGGGTCGCTGGTTGGGGTGCTTGTGGCTGCGGCGGGGGCGGTTCCGCGGAGGCGTCGTGCGGCATGCTGGGAGGATTTTTCAGGCATTAGAAATTGGGTGCGGAATGGAACATTACGCGCTGACTGATCTTGTTTTGGTTCCGGGCCCGCGGGCCGTTTTCCGGTGTCCTGGTGTGGTGGAGATGGGGTGGCTGGGCGATGGCTGGTGAGGGTGGCCGCCGGCGTGAGCGGGAGACGGGGGAACGGCGGTCGGAGCGGATCGGGGTGGCCTTCAGCCCGGCCGAGCTGGCGGTCGTCCGCGCGGCCGCCGGGCGTGAGGGGATGTCGGCGGCGGGGTGGGTGGGGCAGCAGGTGATGGCGGTCGCCCAGCATGTCCTGGTGCCGGTCTCCGCGGACCGCGCGGACGTCTTGCGTGAGCTTGTCAGGGCGCGTGCCGGCCTGCGGGAGATCGCGGTCCGCCTCGACGCGCTCGCCGCCGACGGCGCGGTGCGGGTGGGGCTGGAGGAGGTGGTGGCCGACGCCCGTGCAGCGGTGGTGCGGGTGGATGAGGCGACGGTGGCGGTGATGCGGGAGAGGCGGGCCCGCACATGATGCCGAAGAAGCCGGACATGGGCGACGACACGTACACGCTGCTGGAGTACCTCTTCGGTCCGGGCAAGCGCGACGAGCACACCGACCCCCACCTCGTGGCGGCCTGGGATCCCGATGTGCCATGCCCGGTGCGGCAGCCGGAGCGTCTCGGCCTGGGGGAGTTGGCGGACCTCCTGGACGCACCCGTTCAGGCCTTGCGAGGCGCGCGCCCGCCCCAGCACGTGTGGCACGTCTCCGTCCGCACCGCGCCCGGCGACCGTGTCCTGTCGGATGCGGAATGGGCTCAGGTGGCGGCGGCGATGGTGGACGCCGCGGGCATCGCCCCGGCAGGTGACGAGCAGGCCTGCCGGTGGATCGCGGTGCGCCACGCACTCGACCACATCCACCTCGTGGCGACCCTGGCACGGGTGGATGGCCGGCAGCCCCGGCTGCGCGGGGACATCCTCGCGATGCACGCCGTCGCCCGCGCCTTTGAGGCCCGCTGGGGCCTGACGCCGATGTCCCCGCAGGACCGTACCGCGGTGCGGCGTCCGTCGACGGGGGAGCTGGCAAAGGCCGGCCGGCGCGGCCTGCTGGAGACCGCCCGCCAGTCCCTCCAGCGCACCGTGCGCACCGCGGCCGCGCTCGCCGAGACCGACACCGACTTCCTGGAGCGGCTGCGTGACGCCGGCCTTCGCGTACGGGAGTGCCGGGGCGACGACGGCGTCCTGCTCGGGTACGCGGTCGCGCTCCCCGGCGACCGCGCGGATGCTGGTAGCCGGCCGGTGTGGTTCTCGGGGAGTTCCCTGGCCTACGACCTGTCCCTGCCCCGCGTACGGGAGCGCTTCGAGCCGCTGGTCGGTCCGGCGGACTGGTCGGCGGCGGAGCGCCTGGTGCGCGAGGCGGCGGCCGCGTTGTCCCGCTCCGGCCGCGTGGAGGGCGCGGGTGATGTGGCCGCGCTCGGCGACCTCCTGGTGGCCGCCGCCGCGCATGCCCCGGCAGCCGTTCGTGACCGGATCGTGGCGGCGGCGGACGCGTTCGAGCAAGCCGGCCGGGCGCCGGGCGAGCGGTCGCTCACGGGCCGGGCGCGGGCGGGTTGGCGGGCGTCGGCGCGCGCGTTGGAGCGGGCCCCGCGCACCGCTCGGGGCGGCGGCGCGATGGTGGTCCTGACCCTCTTGGTGGCGCTGGTGGAGGCGGTGGAGGCCTCCCGCCTGTGGCACGAGGCCCAGCAGCATCGCGCGCAGGCGAAGGCCGCAGCCGACGCCGGACGGCTGCTGCGCGAGGCCGCCGCCGCGGCCGGCGCACCCCCGAAGCGGCCGGGTCCGGCACGCACCGCGAGGACGTCGCGGACGGCGGGCCGTGGCCCGGCGGGCCCGGGGGCCGTTACCGGTGTACCGCCCCGTGCGCCCGGCCCGCCCAAGCCGGGTGCGGGGAAGTCCCGCTGACCCGCCGCGAGGAGAGCCGACCGTGTCCACCCCCGAAGCCGTCCCGCCCGCCGTCGACCCGTTCGCCGAGTCGATGGCGGAGGCCGCCCAGAGTGCCGCGGCGGCCTTCCGGCTGATGCTGACCATCTCCGACGCCGTACGCCGTGCCGCCCAGAAACTGCGCGCGGGCGAGGAGGAGGAACTCGCGGCCGGGGAGGAGAAGCTCGCGCCGGGCTGGGCGGCCGACGCGCTGCGCCCGCTGCTCGACGAGGGGGTGCTGGCCGACCTGATGTCGGGCGCGGACTGGCCGGCGATGGCCGGGCAGATGGTCCTGCTGCAGCGCGCCGGCGTTGACCTGACCACGTTCCTGCCCCAGCTCGGCCAGCTGGCCAGGACCGTCTACGAGGCGGTGGAGGCCAACGCCGCCCGCGTCAGCGCGGCGGGCAACGACCGGTGGGCCGACCTGCTCAAGGCGACGATGCCGGGCGGCCTGGTGCGCGACGCGATCCTCGCCTCCCCGGCCTGGCCGGACATGGCCGCCAAGATGGCCCTCCTCGACCAGCAAGGTGTCGACGTCGCGGGGTTCCTGACCGCCGCGCACGGTCAGGGCGTCGGCGGCGACCGGGCTGTTGCCGCCCTCCTGGCCCGGCAGGGCGGCCCGCAGGCGGCCGGGCCCGCTCCGGCCGCCGCGGCGGTTCCCGCCGCCCGCCCCGCTTCCGGCCCGGACCCCTCCACCGCAGCGCCCACCGCGCCCCAGCCGGAGCCCGCGCCGGAGGTCGTGGGGGTGAGCGAGGACGCGCGGCGTGCGTGGGGGCCGCTGACCGAAGGCCTTCAGGTGCCCAACGACCTGAACCTGTCCGACCGGGCGACGGCCCTGGGACAGCTCGGCGTGAGCGAGGCCGCGAACAGCCAACTGGTGTCGATCGTGAAGGACTGCGTCGGCTCGGAGCGGGAGTCGGGGCTGCTGGTCAACGCACAGCAGTGGCCCCTGCTCGCGGCCCGCATGGCGAACATCGCGCGCGGCCCGGAGGGCGAGCAGGGCCTGCGCAGCCGGATGTGGGCGGGGCTGACGGAGAACACCGACTGGCATATGGGCCCGCCCGGCGAACTCGCCGGGCGCCTGGTCGGCTCGACACTGCGCGCCCTGACCAACCCGCCCGGCACGCCCGTTGGGGACGGTCCGCGGGTATCGGCGACGGCAGCCCGTTCCCGCTCCACGACCACGTCGGGGCCCGCACCCGGACAGGCCGCACCGTCGGAGCCGGCCGTGCCCGCACACCGGCAACAGGCCGCCCAGACCAGGGGCTCGGGGCGGAGCCGGTGACGGCGGGCACCCCCGCGTCCGGCGGCGGAAGCGGGCGCCGGGCGCGGGGTATCCGGGCGTGGGCGGACCGGGCGAAGAGGCTCTGGTGGGTGCTGCCCGGCAGGGACCGGATCGCCGTTCAGGGCCTGCTGCTCGCCGCCGCTCTGCTGGCGGCTGCCTGGCGGGCCGGGAGCCTGGGCATGGTGCAGGCGGACTTCGTCCTGACGTTCGGGGGCGGACTGGCCGCCGCGGCCACGTTGTTCCGGGGCGCGGTGTACCGGCCGCAGCCCGCTCCGCCTCCGGCCGGGCCGCTGGTGGCGCCCTCGGAGGAAGTGCGGCGGCATGCCGCCCGCGAGGCGGGCGCCGGACCCGCGGCCTGACCGGAAGGGGCGCGATCGTGATGTCGGGCAGGCAGCGGCGGGTGTGCGCGGGCAGCGTGACCGGGACGGTCCTGGCCGGGTGCGGCTGGTGGGCCGGCGAGTCGGGCTGGCCCACGGTGGGCTTGGTCCTGGCGGTGGTGGCCGCGTTGGTGTTGTGGGAGAGCGCGTGGCGCTCGGGCGCGCTTGGCCTTCCGGCCCGGCCGCGGAGTCGGCGGCGTGTTGCGGATGAGGAGAGGTCGTTGCGGCTGCTGGCGGCTGCGGACCGGGCCTTCGACACGGAGGCGGGGGTGCGGGCGCTGGGTGAGGAGGCGTCGTTCGAGTGGATCGTGCTGCTGGGTGTCGGCGGTGACCCGGACCGGGAGTACCCGCCGCCGGGCCACGGCTATCCGCGTTCGTGAAGGCAATCCCGGATTTCAGTCCCGTCAGTCCCGCCGGACCCGCCACGGAGGGACGGCGGAAGGGGGCGGGTGTTCAGCTGGTGGGAGGGTGTTCGTCCTCGCAGGGGTATTGCCCCCAGTCGAGGGAGCCGTTGGTGCGGTCGATCTTGATCTGACCGTGGCCCAGGACGTAGGGGGAGGCGTCCGTCTCGGGGTCGGCCTTGATGATCGCTAGTGCGGAGCCGGCGACGTTCATGTCGGTGACGGGTTCGGCGCCGAGCAGGATCTGGTCGAGGTAGGCGGCGTAGTGCCTGGCAGCTCCGGTACGCCGGTCCAGGGCGAAGCGGATATCACGGAGGTGCTGCTCGGTGAACTCACCGGCGTCGCGGCGCCGTCGGCAGCTCCGGCACAGGCGGAGCAGACGCCACGGGTTGGGGGCCTCGGGCTCCAGCCCGGTCCTGCGCAGTGCCGGGAACTTCGCGAACTCCTCCTCGTCGGGGTCCTCCAGGACGACGATGTCGTACGGCCGGTCCAGATGCCGGGTCTGGTCGCACATCGAGCAGGCCGGGCTGAGGCCGTACAGCAGATCTCGGGTGTACTCGGACATGACGGGGGGCGCGCCCTGGGCGGCGACGTGGTCGGCCTCGGCCTGTGCCTGGTGCCACAGCTTCTCCAGTCGGAGCAGTTCCTTGGAGATCGGGTCGTCGTGGTTCGCGTCGCGGCCCCAGTCCTTGACCCGCTGGGTCAAGTACCCGGCGATGTGCTCCATGACCTCATAGCTGGGCACCTTGGGTTGCGTGAATGCGTTGTGCACGCTTCCGTGACTCAGCCCTCTTGCGTCGGCGATCTGCCTCATGGTGGGCCTTCCCGCCCGGCGGTGCAGGTAGTGCAGAGCCAGGTTGAAATCACGGCGGGCGCCCGGCGGTAGATCCGCCGG
This sequence comes from Streptomyces sp. NPDC090022, assembly GCF_044748145.1. Classification (NCBI taxonomy): domain Bacteria; kingdom Bacillati; phylum Actinomycetota; class Actinomycetes; order Kitasatosporales; family Streptomycetaceae; genus Streptomyces; species Streptomyces sp. NPDC090022. The sequence continues at coordinate 11,100 of NZ_JBIVFN010000044.1, read as the reverse complement.
CTCGATGCTTCCGCTTCGTCCCACAGCCCCTACTCCTTCCCCGCCGAAGCGGCCGACTCATTGTTCACCGGCTCGTGCGCGGCCGTGCGTACGTCCACGGACCCGTGGCCCGCGGTGCCCTCCGCACGGCGCCTGCGCCATACGACCCCGGCCTGCCGGGCGCCCCAGAGGAGCAGCGCGACGATGACCCCGGACACGACGTTCTCGAAGATGCTCATGCACGCAGCTTTTCAGCGCCTCACTGCCGAATAGACAGATGTGGACAGCTGCGGACGCGATCCCGGCCGCCTCGTGCAGCCCGCAATGCCCTGGACCCAGGACGAGGGTCGACCGGGCGGCACGCGATCACGAAGAGGCCCAGTCCATCCCGAGTGCGGCGAGGGCTTCGAGCTGCGCCCCGTCGAGCCGGTCGCGGCGCTGGCGCTGGTTGGCGATCCATACCCCGGTGCGGTGCTCGGTCCCGTCCGGGAGGTGCTCGATGTGGGCCCGTCCCGGAGCGCCGCCTTCCCGCTCGATGTACTGCTGAAGGGCTTGGATGCCCTTGTGGAAGGCTTCTGCGTGCGATGCGCCGGTTTGGTGTCAGTGGGTGTTGGCAGTGACGGGTTGTCAGCCGGAGGTGTTCGTGCTGGTCGGGTGACCGAGGGCTTGGTCGTCACTGACGTGTGAGTGGTGTCCGGGTGGCTTTCACTGTCATAGGCCGGTACACCACCTCGGTCTCCACTGCCATGGAAACGGTGCTTCTTATCTATGCCCGGGTCTCGGCCGTGAGGCTTGGCTCTGGTAGCGGTCAGGGTCCGGCGGATGGGTGCGTGATGGTGGGGGAGCGGGGCGGTCTTCCTGAGGCGGCGCGGGTGGAGGTGCGTGCTGCGGCGGTCGGCCAGCTGCTGGAGCTCAGGGGTAACGGGCGCTTGTCCACGGAGCATGTACGGCTGGCTGCAGGGGCGCTGGGAGTGTCGGAGCGAACGGTGTGGCGCTGGCTCGCCGCGCCCACTCCCGGTCCCGGGATCGTCCCGGGTGTCCGGCTGGCGCGGGCGGACCGGTTCGTCGTGACGGACGAGGTACGTGCCTTACCGGCCTTGTGGGGCGGGAACGTCGCTGCGGTACAGCGTGAGCTGGCCGAGCGCGCTGGCCGGCAGTCGCCTCTCGGTACCGCCCCGTCGTTGACGACGTTGCGTCGTGCGATCCGGCGGGATCTGACTGCGGGGGAGCGGGCGGGGCTTGCTGGTGGTGAGCGTGAGGCCCGGAAGCACGATGTGTTCCTGGCTCGGCCTCGGGGCTGGCGGAATCAAGTGTGGGAGGCCGATCACGTCCAGGCCCCGGTCCTGGTCGAGGTCGAGGGCACAGTGCGTCGTCCGTGGGTGACGTGGTTCGTGGACTGCGCGACGAACACGGTGATGGGGGTCGCTGTAACCGCGGGGTATCCGTCGCGGGAGTCGGTGCTGGCCGCGCTCCGCGCGGCGGTGCTGCGCGAGGACCCGTTCGGGCCGCAGGGCGGGCTGCCGGAGAAGGTCCGTGTCGACCGGGGCAGGGACTTCTTGTCGAGGACGGTCGCGGCGGCGTTCGGGGCGCTGGTGGTCGAGGTGGAGGACCTGCCTGCCTACACCCCGCACCTGAAGGGCACGGTCGAGGGCCTGAACCGTGCGGTGGAGGTGATGTTCCTCGCCGCGCTGCCCGGCTACGTACGCCAGCCGCGCCCGGGCCGCCGCCCCGGTCGGCCGAAGGACGAGCTGCTGCTCGATCTCGAGGACTTCACCGTCCGGCTGCTGGGCTGGGTGGAGTGGTGGAACACCGTCCACCAGCCGGGTCCGCTGGGAGGGAAGACCCCGCTTCAGACCTGGGAGGCGGATCCGACTCCGGTGCGGGAGGTCAGCCCGGAGGAGTTGTGGACGTTCACGCTGGAGGATGACGGTCGGATCCGTGTGGTCTCCACCCGCGGGGTCCGGTTCCGCAGGCGGGATTATGTGGGGCCGTGGATGACGGGTCTGGCCGGTACGAGGGCCAGGGTGCGGTTCATGCCGCACCACGATCACCGCATCGAGGTCTTCGACGCGACGACCAGCCGCTACCTGGGACCTGCGACCGTCGCCGACGAGGCGAGCCCGGAACAGATCACCGCGGTCCGCACCGCGCGGGCCGCGCGCAGCCGGCGTCTGCGCAAGGACCTCGCCGCAGCCCAGCGCGAGCGCTACGCCGCTGCTACGCAGCCGGGGAAGCCGGAGCGGCTGGACGCGGTGTCCACGATGGAGGCTGCTGCCGAGTTGGCCGTGGCTGACCGGGCGGATCTGTCGAGGCTGGCCCTGCCGGACCTGATCCCGCCAGCCGCGCCTCCGTCCGACTGGCGCACCCCGGCCTCCCTCGCGGCCCGTACCCGGCCGCAGACGTCACCCGTGCCAGATGACGACGAGCCCGGCGGCGGACCGCAGGCAGGTGTCACCGATGACGTGGGCGGCGCTGCGGGCGGTGGTGTGCGGTGACCGCGCCCACCTACCAGTACGTCGACCTGCCCGACGCCTCCATCGTGACCACGAAGGCACTGCTGACCGCGCGGGAGAACATCGCCGACACGGTCGCCGCGCGGGCGATGATGTGCATCCACGGCAACGCCGGCTTCGGCAAGACCCTGGCGGTCAACACCTGCCTGCACGAGCTGGAGGCATCCCGCGGCGAGGAGGTCTGCCGGGTCACCTTCCGGGCCCGCCCCACCGCCCGCGCGGTCCGCTACGAGCTGTTCGAGACGCTCCGCCTGCCCGGGGAGCCGCCCCGTCACCCCTCCGAGTTCGATCGCCTGCTGAAGACCGCCCTGTCCGAACGGCCCCGCACCTTCCTCGTGGACGAGGCCCAGTGGCTCAACGGGGAGGCGTTCGAGTACTTCCGCTACCTGTGGGACGAGCCCGCCACCCAGATTGCGATCGTCTTCGTCGGCGGCGCCGGCGCCCACACCGTGCTGCGCCGCGAGCCGATGCTGTCCTCCCGGATCTTCATCTGGCAGCAGTTCACCCGCCTCACCCCCGAAGAGGTCCTCGACGTCGTCCCGCTCTTCCACCCCGTCTGGGAGGACGCCGACCCGGCCGACATCACCTTCGCCGACGAACAGGCCGCTCACGGCAACTTCCGCGCCTGGGCGCAGCTGACCGCCCATGTGCGGACCGCAATGGAACGCATGGACCGCCCGCGCCCGGACCGCGACCTGCTGCGCTGGGCCTTCAGCCGCCTCGCATGACCCCACCCGCCACGCCCCGCCTGGCCGTCGTCCTCGACGCCGGTGACGACGCCGCGTTCACCCACAGCGCGCTGGCCGCCCACGCCCCGCACGCCGGCCGCATCACCCTGCATCCCGCGCCGGGCACGACCAGCGACACCGCTCTGGCCGGGGACCTGCTCTTCGCGCTGGGCAAGCCCGCCCACCTCCCAGGCCGTTTCCCGCACGGCCGCCCGCCGCTGTGGGAGGCGGCCTCGGCGTGGACGTCGGCCCTGGCCGTGACCCGCCTGACCGTCTTGCGCGCTCACCTGCTCGACGACCGCCGCCTCCAACGCCTCCTGGCCCTGTGGCGGCAGACCGGCATCCATCTCACCCTCGTTGTCCACCGCCCCCGTCTGACCGCCGCCCTGGACCGCACTCTCGCTGGCCTGCCCCATACCCGCACCACCATCCTGGCCGCGGCCCGCGCCCTCTACGGCAACGACCCCGCACCCCCAACCGACGCCGGGCCTGCTGCCGCTGTCACGGTTGGGACCGGTGTGGAGCCGGAACGCTGGCTCACGCTGTCTCCCCTGGACCGGCTCGTCTCCTACGACAGCCCCAGCCCGTGCACGGGCTCCTGCAGTCCCGACCTGATCGACTGGAAACACCGGCCCTCCCCCACTCCCCTCACCCCCGCCCAGGCCGAGGAAGCCGCCCGCCGGATCCACACCGTGACCGCCCACCCACAACTGGCTGCAGCCCTGGCCGCCACCCTGTTCACCGGAGCCTCCTTCCAGCAGCTGGCCACCGCCCGAAGCGACGACTTCCACGACGCCCCAGCTCTGCTTGCACTCCACGACCAGGCCCGCTTCACCGACGGCTGCGCCACTCACCCCGTCCCGCCCTGGGCCATCGTCTTCCTGCGCGCCGCCACCCGCTACGCCCACCTGACCCAGGCCACTTACCTGCTGGCCGGCCCCGGGGAGCGCCCGGCCGTTCTGCGTCTGGCCGAGGCTGCCGGGCTGCGCCCGCCTCAGCCACCCGGCGCCGAACGCTCGGCCAGGAAGGACACCGTGGTGTGGGACTGGCGCGAAGCACAAGAAGCCCACGGCTACTACCCGCTCGCGGCCACCCGCTGACTGTGCCGAGGCCCGATAGTCGTCACCGTCGGCACCAGATAGCCTGCGAAGGAAGCAAGTCCAAGCAGTCGGACTGTCACCAGAGAGGCGATGCAGTTGTCACACGTGGGCGATAACTGGGTCGTACACGCACCGGCGCACAGCGTGACTCGCGAGGACCTCAGCGCCATGCTTCGGGAACAGACCGCGGCATGCGGACCTGCCCGTGATGCCTTGATGGCCGGGGGTGCCTTTGCCGTCTGGGACGGTCTGGTCCCTGCCATCCGGCACGCGGGGGTGTTCGGGCTTCGAATCCGCTCAGCTGCTCGGCGCGGCCACACGATCGAGGGCCTTGCCGCCTCTGTCGACATCCTGCGGCAGGCGGGGGAAGAGCTTGTCCGTACCGGTTGCATCGACTCTGCGGACAGGTCGTCGGTGTTCACGATCTTCCTGAACTCGTCGGCGACAGAAGTCCTGGCCTGCGCAGGCGGGCGCCGGCCCAACCCGCTGCCATCGCCAGCAGACGTCCCCGAGTGACAACACACCGGCCTTGGTGTCAACTCTCGTGCTTCGGCTCACTGACGACCTGCCGCAGACCCGGCCTCCACACGTCACTGGAGGGCGAACTCGATGAAGTCGATGTCATCGAGGGTGACGTGGAGGCCGTGGGCACGGTGACCGGCCTCGCGGAAGTAGAGGTGTCCCAGCGCACGGCCGAGGATCAGCTTGTGCTGCTCCTCGCTGACACCAGCGTCCAAGGCGGCGAAGATCTGCTGTGTCACCGCCCCGTTCAGGCGCCCGGTGACACGCCGCAACCGCGGATCGTCGGAGCTGCCGCCACCGGCTTTGAACCCGAACCGGGCCCGGGTATGGACGACCACACCACCGGCCTCCGCCGCGGCCCGCCGGCGCACACGGATCAGCGGCTGCCAGCGGGCCCGCACGAGTTCCGCGATCCTCCGCTCGTGGCCGGGGTTCGGGTGTCCTTGGCTTCCCGGCTTGGGGGTCACCCAACGCTGGACGGTCCGCTGGGACACGCCCAGGACAGCGGCGACCCGCCGGGTGGAGCCCCGCTCCCACCGCAGCAACGCCTTCAGCTGATCCGCCGTCGTCACCGGTACCGGCCGCGTGTACAGGAGCCGCTCCAGCCCATCACCTATCGCCCGCACCACCCCACCAGCCCCTTCGACACAGCATCCCGAGTCCTAGCGGGTCCACCATTCCCACGATCGGCTGGCGGCGGGCTTGTATCCGGCATAGCACTGACGCCGGGCTCTCCCTTGCGCTAAAGAGCCTCCGTCACCACTTCCCGCGTCCGGTAGAGGCATTGACGATGTGGCGGATGATGGCTGCGGCTTCGTTCGGGTGGTGGTCCAGCCAGTCGGCGAGGTGCTGGCGGACGACTTCTTGGACGTAGGTGTCCGCGTCGGGATTGCCGAGCCGGGTTCTGGTGGATCCCTCGAAGACGGGATGGGCGAGCTTTGCGGAGACGACCGCGGTCAGGCCCTCTTGGATGTCCTCGGCCGTGAGGTCCTGATCGTCTGCGGATATCTGCTGCCGGCGGCGCGCGTAGTCGTTGACGACAGACGTGAGCGCGGTACGGAAGCCCACTTCGTGGGCGCCGCCTTCATGAGTGCGGGTGCTGTTCGCGAAGGAGAGGAACTCTCCCGGGGACCAGGTGTTCCACTGCATGGCGACCTGCACGGAGATCGCCTGCTCCTCGTTCTCCGACGTGAAGCCGATGGCGGGGGAGTGGACGAGACTCGGGGGGTAGGGGTTGAGGTGGGCGACGTAGGCGCGAAGGCCGTCAAGGTGGTGGTGGCGGACCGGTCGCTCCGGACGCTCGTCGGTCAGTGATATGGCCAGGCCTCCGTTGAGGAAGGTCAGTTCCTGGAGGCGCTGCGACAGCGTGGCGAACGACCACAAGGTGGTCTCGAAGATGTCGGCGTCTGGCAGGAACACAATCGCGGTGCCGTGTCCGCTGCTCGCTTCGTGCCTCGTCAAGGCACTGATCGGGATGCCCTTCTCGTACTCCTGGGTCCAACGGTGGCCGTCCCGGTGGACCTCGACCGTGAGACGGCTCGACAGCGCGTTGACCACGCACAGGCCCAGGCCGTTGATGCCGCCGGACACCCAGTAGCCGGTGCGGGGCTTGGGGACGAAGGACAGCTCCGTCAACTGGCGTTCGACGGCGGACTTGCCGGTGGGGTCCTGCGCCTGGACGGGCAGGCCGCGCCCGTTGTCCGCGACGCGAATGCCGCCGTCCGCGGTGATCGTGACGTCGATGGCGTCGGCGTGGCCGGCCAGGTGCTCGTCGACGGCGTACGTGACGACCTGGTAGACCATTTGGTGCAGGCCGCGCTCGCCGGTCGAGCCGAGGTACATGCCGGGCCGCCTGCGTACCGCCTCGAGGCCCTCGAGTACCTGGATGTGACTGGCGTCGTACTCGTTCACGTTTACGGGCTGACTGGGGTTGCCAGATTCGGTCATGAAGCACCCTCCCTGGGACGTCCTGAGCATGGTGAGCGCAGGTCACCAAAGCGCGGACAACACCGCTTTTACGTTGTCGCCCGTGCACGTCTATCGTAGGTATCCGGAGGAAAACATGCAGGTCAGAGCATATGCGCCGAGGTCGCAGGTGGCTGCGTCCACGACTTTGCCGACAGCATCGTTCTGGAGTGCCGCCACCGGGAGCAGGGCAACACGAAGACCCCGCCACAGGCGTGCAGGGGGCGTTCCAGGCTGGAGCCGGGGGGTCTTTCCTCGCGAATTTCGCCGCGTGTGACTCGCCTGCCCTGGAGAGACCACGCCGAGAGGTCGGCCCCTGGAGCTCTGCCACAACCGCTACCGCGCCCAGCCCACGCCGAGCTGTGCGAGGGCGTCGAGTTGGTCGGCGGTGAGCTTGTCGCGTCGGGCTTTGGTGTTCGAGACCCACACCCCCAGCTTCACCACGACCGGCTCTGCCTCGCCCTCGACCGTGATTTCTTCGCCGTGGGCGCGTGGGACCGGACGGTCCGCCCCTTCCCGTTCCACCCACTGCGTGAGGGCCGCCAGGCCCCGCTGGAACGCCTGCTGTGCCTTGCCCGGCCCCTTCGCTCCAGGAGTGCCCGTTGGGGCCGGAGGCGGCGCCTGGGCGGGCTGGACGCCCAGTGCGGTCAGCCGTGTCTGCTGCTCGGGCAGGAGCCGTGCCCAGGTGGCCGGCTGCTTCTGTTGCTGGAGCCACCGGCCGATGTCGTCGCCGTCCCACAGCACGCCGGGCGCGATGTCGGGCAGCTGGCCGTCGGCGTCGACCAGGTCCGCCAGGACCCGGAAGTGCCGCTGCCAGTCCAGGGGCCAGGGGCAGTTCCAGTCCTTGTCGATCGCGGCGAGCTGCTTGCTCCGGGTGGTCGCGGTGTCCGCGTCTTTCCCGAGGCCGTTCTTGGCGCCTTTGCGGCGGAGGTTGGCCATGTACTGGCCGATGGGCACCATGGCGTCGTCTTCGCCCCACATGGCGTCCTGTCGGGGCGCCAGATGCCCGGTGGCCCGCCGGTACGACCTCAGCACGGCGAGCTTGGCCTCCCACGCCTCCTCGCCCGGCTCCCACACCATCCCGGCCTCCGGCGCGTCCAGCAGTTCCTTGCGCCGGTCCTCGAGCTCCCCGGTGCGCAGGGCCTTGCGCTGCTGGTGCACCCACCGCCCCAGCGGGAACGCCTTGGTGATACCGACCTCGGTCTCGGTGTCGTACGGGACGGCGTGCAGGCCGGTGATGTCGTTTTCGGCCCGCCACCGGATGAGGGCCTGGTAGCCCTCCAGCCAGACCAGGGACTCGGGCCGGTAGACGCGGGTGCGCAGGAACGCGGCGATCGTGGCGGCGTCGCGCGGGCTGGAGAAGTGCAGCAGCGCCGACTCGGCTGCGGCGTCGGCGCCGTCCTCCTGGTCCTCGCCCTCCCCGCCGCCGGCCCCGACGATCCGCCCGTCCTCGTCGCGCTGGACGTGCAGCTTGCGTTTGCCGCTGGTGAGGGCGCGGGAGGCGAGCTGCTCGACGAGGCGGTCGTCGTGACTGCGGAGGCCCTGGAGGACGGCTACAAGGGGGCGGAAGCTGGCGCTGGCGACCATGTCGGTGGGGTCCTCGTTCGGCTCCAGGAAGACGGGCACGATGATGCGGGCGATCTTGGTGGAGCCGTCGCGGTTGAGGCGGAGTGCGCGGCCGATGTTCTGGACGATCTCGATTTGGGATCCGCGGGTGTCGGCGAAGCAGATCGCCTCCACGCCCCGCTCGCCAGTGATGTCGACGCCCTCGCCGAGCACGCGCACGGAGGCGAGGAACGCCCGGTGCACGCGTCGGCTGTGCGCGTCGATGCCGTTGGCGAACTGCCGCAGGACCTCGCGCCGCTCGGTGACGAGGTGGTCCCCGCACAGCCAGGCCGACCAGACCCGGTCCGGCGGGACGTGACGGCTGGCCTCCAGCTCGTAGAACTCCGCGTCGATGGAGGACTTCGGCAGCTTCTCCGCGGCCGCCAGATTGGCGTCCGTGGCGTCGGTGTCGTACAGCTCCGCCGCCGTCTGCGGCAGCTTTTCCGCGAACGCGGCCGCCTCCTCGACTTTCTGGTGGAAGGTCATGACGGTGCGCAGGTTGTACGCCGCCGCATGCTCCAGAAGAGCGGCCTGCAGCAGCGCCAGACGCCGACCCCGCTGCGCCTCCTCGGACTCGCCGAGGACGGGGGAGGGGTCGCGGATCTCCAGGACGTCGATCTCGAACCCGGCGAGGATCCCCCGCTCGATCGCCTCCGACAGCCCCAACTCGGCCAGCCACGCCCCGTAGGGGCCGTCCGGGTCATCGGCCATGCTCGCGATCTCCGGTTCCTGGCCCCCCGCGCCCTTCTGCGGCCGGGCCGCCGCCAGGATGCGCGGGGTCGCGGTCAGGTAGAGCCGGAAGTCCGCCGGGATCCGGGCGTTGTCATGGATCGCGGCCCAGGGGCGGCCGAGGTCGCCGGCGGTGCCGTGGGCCTCATCGACGATCGCGAGGTCGAAGCCGTCCATGCGCTGCCCGTAGAGCCGCTCCCCGCCCGCCAGCGCGGCTTCCAGCGGGCCGCGAACCTTCCGCTGGCCTTCGGGTGCGTCGATGTCCTCGCGGTCTACCAGGGAGGCGTACGTGGCGAACACGACCACCGGCCCGGAGGCGGCCCACAGCGCCAGCTGGATGGGATTGGTGGTGGTGTGCACGCCGAGCTCGCCCAGGACCGGGTCGTTCTCCAGCGAGCACACCGCGATCATCGGGGCCCGGTGGCCCACCAGCCGCCACGCCTGGGCGGTCTGGGCGAGCAGGTCCAGGGTGGGGACGGTGACGAGGATCCGGCCGTCCGGGAAGGACTCCAGCGCGCTCGCGGCGGCCGTGATCGTCTTGCCCGAGCCGGTTGCTGACACGATGGTGCCCCGCGCCCCCTGCGGCGGCACGGATGACTTTGCAGGGAATCCGACCCATTTCCGGAACGCTGACTTCTGGTCGACCTGGTGTTCCCTGAGGGAAATGCCGTGCATTCCGAGTTTCCATTCGTGTGGCGGAGATCGGACAAAAGGCGTTTTGGGGACGGTTTAGGTGTCGAGTCCTCTGAGTCCCCACTTGTCGAGGCCGCCGTAGACGGTGGCGGTGCGGCATTGAGGTGCGTTCATGACTTCGGCTTCGCCGCGGTAGATGGCGATGAGGGAGTCGGGTCCGCGCCACCAGGTGTCTGCGAGGGCGGCGACTTCAGGGACGCGCTCGAATCCCTTGAGGTCGAGTTCGTCCACGGCGTCACCTGTGACTGTCGTGGTGGTGCGTGCGCATCTGCGGGCATGGTCGGCGAGTGCCACTGCTTCCACCCAGCCTTCAACGGTGGAGTGCAGGGGAACCCAGTCGCCGGCGTGGAGCCCGAACTCCCCGTTGGGGCCGATCATGAAGGAGTAGGGGAGCGCTGTTCGCTGCAGGCCGGCTTCGAAGTGCCAGTCGGGGTCCGGCCCCTCGGGTAAGTCTCCGCTGAGGGTCCGCGGTCCGCCGTCGTAGTGGGGAGAGGGAGGCAGAGCGAGGCCGCCCCAGACAGCCTCGTAGGCAGACACCCGGTCGATCTGGGCTCCAGGGACGCCGTGCTCCATCCAACGAGCCCTGTACTGCTCGATGTCAGCACGCCCGGTCCAGTGGCCGTGGATGCGGATGAAGTATTGCGCTCTGCGGGTGATGCCCGTCGGAATTTTTTGGTTGATGGCCATGGCCCCCACCTCCACGTCTACCTTATTTCTGCCAACGGTACATGCTGCATCAACCATGATGCACGCGCTACACTTGAAGCCGACACGAACCAGCGGTTGGACCGGTGTTCGGATGATCGGGGGACGGGTGTGGAACGCAGTGAACGACCCGAAGCGGACCTCCTGCGCGCACTGAGTCAGGCACTGAGGATTCGCGGAGTCTGGGAAGAGGTCGCCACGACCCACTGCTGCCACCCGCCGGAAGAGGTGAAGGCCGCCTACGAGGCCACCGCTGAGCGCTGGGATGTCCAGCTCGACGAGCGAACCATCACCCTGTCGAGCATATAGATTGGAGGCTCCTCCTACTGGGAGTGACCCAACAGTCGGGAGACCGGACGCCGCCAGCCGCCCGCGCAGCGGGCTGGTCCTGGAGGCGGAGCCGGAAGGATCCTGAGGCGGGGGAGCGGAGCGGACCCGCCCAACGAGCCGAAGGCTCGGACCCCGTGAAACGGGGTCAATAAGGCCTGCGAAGCAGGCCGTTCGCGGTGGAGCGAAGCGGAACCGCGAACCGTCCGAAGCGAAGCGAAGGACACCGGCCCG
>NZ_JBIVFN010000043.1:0-34903 GCF_044748145.1 Streptomyces sp. NPDC090022 | reverse complement strand
GTCGTGCGCACCGCCGAGCCGCTCGCGCTCGACGCGTACGCCGACTCCCGGCGCACCGGGTCCTTCCTGCTCATCGACCCGGCCGACGGCACCACCCTCGCAGCCGGCATGACCGAGCCCGGAGGACCTCCCGATGCCCGCCTCTGATCACCCCATCCGTATCCAGGGCCGGGCCATCCGGCTCGCCCGCCACCTGGTCGAACCGCGGATCGACGGCCTCCTGCGGCTCTCGTGCGTGCAGGACGAGGTCCACATCGACACCGAGCAGCTGTCGTTCCGGGTCGCCTTCTCCGACCCCGGCGCCCCGCTCTCGCTGACCATCCACACCACCGGCGCCGCGTACACCGGCGCCGACACCCTCGACGTACCCCCGACCGCGGGGCCGGGCGAGATCGCCGCGCGGATCGCCTCGGCGATCCAGTACCTCCAGGCGCTCGCCCTCACCCCCAGCCCGTCCTGACGGGACGGCCGGCAACGGGCCGGACCGTTAACGGCGTTAACGCTCAGCTCTCGATGAGCCGGTGGAAGACGACCGTGTCGAAGACGTCCTCCATCCGTACGGCGGTCCCGTCCCGCAGGGTCCAGGAGTGGATGAAGGGCAGCGTCCGCGTCGTGCCGCGGACCGAGGTGACCTGTCGGACGCCGAAGACCACCACCCGGTCCGCGGCCGCCACGAACTCCTGCGGCTCCAGACGCATGCCGCCCAGCACGGCCGGCACCCGGGAGAGGAAGTCCCGGACGCCCGCGTGGCCGTGCTTGGTGCCGCCGAGGCCGTAGTCCGCCATGCCGTCCGGGTGCACCCACTCCACGCCCGGGTCCAGGGTGGCCAGCAGGGCCGGTACGTCACGGTCGTGGAAGGCGCGGTAGGCGCGCCGGACCAGCGCCACGTTCGCGTCGGTGTCCGTCGCCGTGGCCCGGCCGGTGTCGGTGTGCTCTCGTATCATCGCGCGTCGTCCCCGTTCGTCGCTTCGTGTGGGTGTTGTCGTCAGTGGCCGACGTGGGCCGGGTGCAGGGCCCGCAGGGTGCGTTCGACACCGTCCCGCCAGTCGACCCGGCACGGCCCGGTGAGCAGCCGGCGCAGCGCCGGGTCGAAGGCGTAGGTCTCCCGGGTGATCTCGCTCGGTACGAGCCGTGCCTCGACCCCGGTCAGCTCCTCCATGTGCCGGACCAGGTCGGTGACGCCCACCGCCTGGTCGCCGCCCCAGTTGACGAGCGTGGCGGGCACGGACGCGGCCCGCCACAGCGGCGGCACCTGCGCGACGAGGTCGTCGGTGTAGAGGGGGGAGCACCAGTTCTGGCCCTCCAGCGGTACCGCGAGGGGCCGCCCGGCCAGCATCGCCTGGAAGTAGAGCATCGGGACGCCGCCGTAACTGCCCGGCCCGTAGGCGATGTTCAGGCGGGCGATGGTGGTCGGCAGGCCCAGCACCCGGGCGAAGGCGCGCACCGCGCCCTCGGTGGCGAGCTTGCCCATCGGGTAGGCGGGCAGCCAGGCGGCGCTGCCGTCGACCGGGTCGTCCTCGGTGTAGGCGTGGTCCAGCGTCTGCCGGGCGTACAGGGCGCCCGTCGAGACGTACAGAAACGATTCGGCGATCCGGCAGTGCGCCATCAGCCGTCCGGTGGCCACCGCGTTGATCTCGGCGGTCGCGTTGAAGTCGCCGTCCTCGCCGCGGCGTACGGCCGAGTGCAGGACGTGCGTGAAGTCCTCGGGCACGCCCTTGAGCGCGTGCTCTGAGGGGTCGGCCATGTCCCAGTGCCAGGTGGTGACGCCGTACTCCTGGAGTTCCGCCTCCGCGCCCGGTGTGCCGAAGCGGCCCAGGCACCAGACCTCGTTGTGCTCGGCCAGCGCCTGCGCGACCGGCCGCGCGACCTGTCCGGTACCGCCGGTGATCAGGATCTTCTTGCCCCGCATGCTGTGCTCCCCCGTGATGCTCGTGATGCCTGTGATGCCTGTGATGCTCGTCATGCCGTCGTGCGCCCCGCGTGGAGCGCGTCGGCCCCGGCCAGCGCGCGGTCCAGTTCCCGGCGCAGGATTCCCTGGAAGACCGCGACGTGCCGCGGGCCCATCAGGGTGTAGTGCTCGCCGGGCACCTCCAGGTACCGGTTCGGCCCGGTGGTGTGCTCGTCCCAGCGGCGCAGCTCGTTGTTCAGCCAGTCCTCGCGCGTCCCGTGCAGCGGGGTCGCGTGGAAGACGCTCATCGACCGCACCGTCCCGCTCGGCGTGTAGCCGCGGCCGAGGCCGGTGAGGGTGTCGGCGAGCTCCGCCCAGGCCGCGAACCTGTCCTCGTCCAGGTCGAGTTCGGCCAGCCGGCGGCGCGGCGCGAGCGCGATCAGCCGGGCCACCTGCTCCTCCCGGGGCAGGTGCCGCAGCCGGTCCGGGAGCTCGGCCGTCTGCGCGGCGTCGATCAGCTCCAGGAAGAAGGCCAGGTGGGCGGCGGTGTCCACGAAGTCCAGCTGGTCCATCCGGTACTTGATGTGCGGCGGCAGGTTGAAGCTGCCGACGAAGTCGACCCGCTCGCCCTCGGACTCCAGGACCTTGGCGATCTCGAAGGCCACCGCGGCGCCGTACGAGTACCCGGCCACCGCGTACGGGCCGTGCGGCTGGCGCGCCCGGATCGCGTCCACGTAGGCGTCCACCATCTGCTCGAAGGAGACGAACGGCTTCTCGCCCTCGTTGAAGCCGCGGGCGCGCAGCGCGTAGAAGGGGCGGTCGCCGACGAAGTAGCGGGCGAGGTTGACGAAGACGAGCACCTCGCCGACCCCGGGGTGGACGCAGAACAGCGGGGTCTTGGTGCCGCCCGTCTGCATCGGCACCAGCGGCTCGTACGGGCGGCCGGGCGCCCCGGTGCGCCCGGCGTCCGTCCCGGTCGTGCCGTACGTGCCGTCCGTGCCGTCCGTCCCGGTGAGCCGGGCGGCCAGGGCGCGGACCGTCGGCGCGGTCAGCACGGTGATGACCTCCAGTCCCGCGATCCCGAGGCGCTGCGCCACCTTGGCGCGCAGCCGCAGGATGTCCAGCGAGGTGCCGCCCAGGTCGAAGAAGCCGGCGGTGGCGCTGATCGTGGCCGGGTCGACGTCGAACAGCTCGGCGTAGATCTCCGCGAGCGCCCGCTCGACGGGGCCCTCGGGCGCGGTGTGGCCGCCCAGCATCCGCAGCGTCAGGTCCGCCGCCGCGCGCCGCTCGTCCTCGTAGGCGCCGGCTTCCAGGCGGGCCCGCATCAGCGCCCGCTGGATCTTGCCGAGGCTGGTCTTCGGGAAGGCCTCCGCCGGCAGCGGCAGGACCAGCGCGGGGCGGAACCCCCAGTGCATCACCACGGTGGCGCGGACGGCGGTGAGCACGCGGTGCAGCCCCGCCTCGTCCCCGGCGGGCAGGTCGGGGCGGAAGGCGATCACGAGCTGCTCGGTGTCGCTGCCGGCCGGGCGGGTGGGGAAGGCGGCGACGTACGAGCGGGCCACGCCGTCGAGCTGTTCGAGGGCGGCCTCGATGTCGTGGCTGAAGTAGTTGACGCCGTTGACGATGACGCTGTCCTTGGTGCGCCCGGCCAGGGTCAGCCGGCCGCCGTCGATCCGGCCGAGGTCGCCGCTGCGGAACCAGCCGTCGGCGGTGAAGGCGGCGGCGGTCGCCCCGGGGTCGTTCCAGTAGCCGCCGGTGACCATCGGGCCGCTGAGCTGGAGCTCGCCGACCTCGCCCGCGGGCAGCTCCCGGTCCTCGGCGTCCACCACCCGCATCCGCAGGCCCCCGACCGCTGTGCCGAGGCTCGCGAACTCGGCGCCGCGGTCCGCCCCGGGGAAGGCCCCGCGCGAGTACACGCTGCCGGCGCAGGTCTCGGTCATCCCGAAGGCCGGCCACAGGGCGTCGCCGGCCAGGCCGTACGGCGCGAGGCGCTCCAGGAACGTTTCGCCGGTGGCGACCACCACGGCCTCACCGCCGCTGACGATGTGCCGCAGCCGGCTGAGATCGAGCCGGGCGGCGTCCAGACCCTCCCGGTCGGCGGCCGCATTGATCAGCCCCAGCAGGAAGTTGGGCGTGAACGTCATGCTCACGCCGTGCCGGGAGACCAGCCGCAGGAACTCCGGCGGATCGTCGAGCACCACGGACGCGGGGACGTG
The DNA here is from genome assembly GCF_044748145.1 of Streptomyces sp. NPDC090022. NCBI lineage: Bacteria > Bacillati > Actinomycetota > Actinomycetes > Kitasatosporales > Streptomycetaceae > Streptomyces > Streptomyces sp. NPDC090022. Next base: position 30,799 of record NZ_JBIVFN010000043.1, on the reverse strand, counting down.
CAGCTGACGGCTGCCGGTGGACAGCGGCAGCAGGTGGCATTCCAGGAGCGCCGCCACATGGTCGAAGGAGACCCAGTTCAAGGTGGTGTCGGCCGCGGTGAGCCGGTGGTGGCCGTTCTTGGCGGCCATGGACGCCAGCAGGTTGGCGTGGCTGAGCACGACCGCCTTGGAACTGCTGGTCGACCCGGAGGTCAGCATCAGGAGGGCGGTGTCGGCCGGGGCGGCCCGGTGCGTGTCGGTGGCCGGGTCGCCGTACAGCTCCTCCAACGCGGCCACCCGCAGGCCCTCGACGGGCGGGAGCGTTGCCGCCGTGGCGGCGGTGGTGACGGTGAGCGGACCGTCCAGCAGCCGGACGACGTGGCGCAACTGGGCGGCCCAGCGCTCCGCGTCGCCGCCCCGCGCGGTCATCGGGCACGGTATGAAGCCGCCGAGCACGGCGGCCCAGAAGGCGGGCAGGAACTCCTGCGACCCCTCCAGGACCAGCAGGACCCGGTCACCGGGGCGCAGCCCCCGGCCGCGCAGCCCGGTCAGGATCCGGCGCGCCTCGGCGAGCAGCCCGGCGTGGCTCTGGTCGAGCCATGCGCCGTCGGCGGCGCCGAGGCAGTGGCGCAGGCCGCTGTGGGGGTGCCGCTCGACGGCGGTCAGCAGCAGGTCGGCGAGCGTGGCCGGGGAAGCCGGGGAAGCGGGGGAAGCCGGGAGGGACTGGAGGGGCTCGGGACCCGGAAGGGGCTGAGGTGTCTGGAGAGGCTGAAGAGTCTGGAGGGTTGGGAGGGGCTGGGGGGAAGGCACGGTCGTCGGTCTCCTGGCCTCGGGGCACGCCGGAGCGGACCTCCGGCTGCGGCGAACAGGGCGTGGGGGGACGGGAGGAGGGTCCCGTGACGAGGGAAGGGGGCGGTCGGCTGCCCCCGGTCCGGCCCGGAAGGGGCGGGCCGGTGCGGAAGGTCAGAGGGGGCGGACCGACAGCGGCCGGTCGGCGCCCGCCGGCAGCGCGAGGGAGGCGATCCAGCCCTGCGGCACGGGTACGTCCGCCACCCGCCAGGTGGCGGGGGAGCCGGGACCGGTCGTGGCGACGTGCGCGGGGCCCTGCTCCCAGAACCGGGTCTCCAGGGCGGTCAGATCGGCTGTGATCCCGACGCCGACGGCCTTGAGCACGGCCTCCTTGCGCGTCCAGCACCGCAGGAAGCCGGTGGTCCGCGCCGTCCCGTACGGCAGCGCGCGCAACTCCCGCCGCTCGGCCCCGCTGAGCACCGGCCCGCCGATCTCCGCCACGTCCAGGGGCCGCAGCCGCTCGACGTCGACCCCGACCCGGAAGGGGGACAGCGCCAGCAGCCCCAGTCCCGCGGTGTGGGCGATGCTGATCCGCCACGGCGTCACCGGAAAGCGCACGGCCGGCGGGCCGTGGTCGGCGGCACCGCAGCCCGGACACGGCGTGCGGCCCAGGGCGATGTCCGTGGCGGGCACGTCGAGGAGGCCGGAAAGCACCCGGCGGACTGCCGCGCGGCAGGTGACGAACTCCGTCCGCGCCTGTTCCGATTTCATTTGCTGAATTCGTGTCAACTCGTTGCTGTCGAGAAGGTCCAGGTCGGCGAGGCGGTACCGGCCGGTGGGCACGGACCACCACCACGCGATGGCGTCGGCGGTTTCGAACAGTGGCGCACCAGTGATGTCTGCGGTCCCCGTGTGGCGTGTCGTCACAGCGCTCACCGTAGGCTCGAAGCCTGCTCGAGGGGGCTTGCGGGCAGCCGGGTTGGCCGGAACCGGACAGTGATGCCACGGATGGTGACGGCAGGGGTACGCCAGGTGAAGTAACCGGAATCGGTGGGAAGCGTTCCGGTCGGCGGATGCAGGATGCTGCCAGAGCGGCCGGATATATGTCGGCGCGCACCCGGAAAAGTCGGGTCTTGACATATGCCGCTCTTGTCTTGCGGCCGCCTGGATCTTATTGACTGGCTCCGAGCCAGGGATCTAGGGTCGGCCTGGTGAGCTGCTCGATTGACGCTGGAAAGTTTTCAACTAAACAGTTGAATCCGCGGATCGGGGGAGGCAGGTCATGCTTCGGCCAAAGGGGGACGCAGTGTCCGGTACCGCGATTCACGCGCACGGAAGCCCAGGGGTGGAAGAGGTTACGAGAGAAGGAGAGTCCGGCGTCCCGGCGGACCACGCCGCGTATGTGGAGCAGAGCCTGCTGCAAGCCCGGGCCCTGATCGAATCGACGGTGTCCCTCTACCGCAAGAGTCCTTCCCGGGGGCCCGCCGCGCCGCACACCGACGTCGCCGTGATCGCGGAGGCCGTCGAGAACCTCGTCCGCGGTGCCCGGCACTCGGTCTGCGTCGCGATCCGCGGCAAGGACGCCTTCGAGCACATCGCCCGCCAGGCGCTCGCCCTGCTCGAGGACGGCCTCGTGGTGCGGCTGCTGTGCACCCCCGACGTCGCCGACGTCTCCATGGCCGCCTTCACCCGGCGCCGCGGGGCGCGCTTCGAGATCCGGGTCTGCGAGGCCGAACTGCGCGACATCGTCGTGGTCGACGGTGCCTCGGCGCTGGTGCGCGCCGCCGCCGGCGGCGCCACCGGCCAGGCGACCCTGGTCAGCGATCCCGCCGCCGTACGGGCACTGGAACTGCTCTTCGCCGGGGCCTGGTCGCGCGGCCGCAAGCTGGAGGACCACCTGGCCCTCGGACCGAAGCTGCGCAGTGACCTCACCCGGCGGATCCTGGAGCGGCTGCGCGACGGCCAGACCGACGAAGCCGCCTCGCGCGAGCTCGGCGTCTCCCTGCGGACCTACCGGCGGCACGTCGCCGAGATCATGCGCGACCTCGGCGCCACCTCCCGCTTCCAGGCCGGGGTGCGGGCCGTGGAACTGGGGCTGCTCGCGGAGTAGTCCGACGAGTGGCGAAGGAGAACACGTGGTCCGCTCCGCGGGGCGGACCGCGCTGCAACATGTAACACCAACGGGGAAATGGTGAACGGGCGTGTCCAACGGTCCAGAGGACGAACTCGAACAAGCACTGCTGGAAGTGCGGGCCCTGATCGAGTCGACCGTGGCCATCCACCGCGACCGCAGTATCAGGGCCCAGCAGATCACCACGGTCGAGGGCGGCTACGCGCCGGTGCTGCACGCAGCCGCCTCCCTCATCCGGGGAGCGGTCCGCACCATCGACATCGTGGACGCGCGGCTGCCGGGCGCGGAGGAGGAGGCGGCCCGCGGCGCCCGCGTCGAGCGGGAGCTGATCTACTCGGCGGCCGACGCGGTCTCGGTACGGCTGCTGACCAGCCCGGCCCTGATCGACGAGGACTTCGTGCGTGAACAGCTCGCGCTGGAGCGGCCCGTGGCCATCCGGGTGGCCCGGGTCCCCCCGCTGCAGGCCCTGCTGGTCGACGGCACCACCGCCCTGGTGATGGCCGAATCGGCCGCCGGAGTACGGGCGTCGCTGATCCGCGCCCCCGAGGTCCTGCACACCCTGGACACCCTGTTCGAGAGCCTGTGGGGGAACGCGGTGCCCGCCGGGGAGCGCATCGTCTTCGGCGACCGCGACCGGGCCGCGCTCGCCCGGCAGATCCTCGGTGCCCTGCGCGCCGGCGTCACCGACGAGGTCGCCGCCCGGGAGCTGACCGTCTCGGTCCGCACCTACCGGCGGCACGTCGCGGAGATCATGGCACTCCTCGGCGCCAGCTCCCGCTTCCAGGCCGGGGTCCGCGCCGCCGAACTGGGACTGCTGCCGCCCGCCGCACCCCGCGGCTGAGGCCGGCTGGCAGCTTCCTGAAAGCGCGGTTGCCGCCCGCCCGCGGCCGGCACTTGTATGACGCCAGGAAAGGGGACGGGGCTCCCGCGAGCCCTCGGATCCCTTCCCGGTGGCATGGAGAAACCCCCGACCTGCATGCCGCCGGCGCGCGGGGGTCCGTACGTCGCGAAGAAGCGGCGACGACGGATCCCCGTGCCCCCGGTGAATACGGCGCGGAAGGCGGACCCATGGATCGAATGCCGACAGGGCTGGTGTTTCCCGGGCAGGGAACGCAGAAGGCGGCGATGGGGGCACCCTGGCGGGACACCCCGTCGTGGAAGATCACCGAGGAGATCTCCGACGTCACCGGGGAGCACCTGCCCGCCCTGCTGCTCGACACGCCCGACGAGCGGCTCCGGCGCACCGACCTGGCCCAGCTGACCGTGTTCACGGTGACGGTCGTCGCCCACGCCGAGGCGGTCCGCCGCGGCACGCTCGCCGCGCACGGCGACGTGGTCGCCTGCGCCGGACACAGCCTGGGCGAGTACGCCGCCCTGACGGCCGCCGGAGCGCTGACCCTCGGCGCCGCCGCCGCGCTGGTGGCCACCCGTGGCCGGGCCATGCGCGCGGCCGCCGAGGAACGCCCCGGCACCATGGGCGTCCTGGTCGCGGCCCCGCTGGCGGAGGTCGAGGCCCTCACCGGCCGGGTCCGCGCGGACGGCTTCGACGTCTGGGTGGCCAACGTCAACGCGCCCGGCCAGACCGTGGTCTCCGGCTCCCCGGAGGCCGTCGACCGGATCGAGGCCGAAGCCCCCTCGATCGGCGCCAAGATGATCCGGCTCCAGGTCGGCGGCGCCTTCCACAGCCCCTACATGGCGCCGGCCGCGCAGGCCCTGCGGACCGCCCTGGCGGACACCGCCTTCGCCCCCGCGCACCTGCCGGTGGTGGCCGGCGTCGACGCCCGCAGTCACACCGGCGCCGGCGACTGGCCCGAGCTCGCCACCCGTCAGCTCGTCTCGCCGGTGCTGTGGGAGCCCGGCGTACGCACCCTCACCGGCCCGCTCGGCTGCCGCCGGCTGGTCGAGATCGGCCCCGGCCGCACCCTGGCCGGCCTGATCCGCAGGATCGCCCCGGACACCGAGGTCGTGTCCCTGGACACCCCGTCCGCCCTGGACGCCCTGGACACCCCGTCCGCCCTGGACGCCTGACGTCCGCCGAGCCCGCACCGGCGGAACGCGCCCGACACGAGGAGGAGACCACCCGCCATGCGACTTGGCACCGAGAGCATCTGGCTGCGCCGCTACACCACCGCGGCGGCGCCGCGGCTGCGGCTGCTGTGTCTGCCGCACGCAGGCGGTTCGGCCAGCTTCTTCCACACCTGGGGGCACGCCTTCGGCGACGACGTCGAGGTGCTCACCGTCCGCTACCCGGGACGTCAGGAGCGCATCGCCGAGGAGCCCTGGACGTCACTGGAGGAGCTCGCCGCGGCCCTCACCGAGGAGCTGGAGCCCTACCTCGACGCCCCCCTGGCCCTCTTCGGACACAGCATGGGCGCCACCCTGGCCTACGAGATCGCGCTCGCCCTGCCGCGCCGCCACGGGGTGCGCCCCCACCTGCTGATGGTCTCCTGCCGCAAGGCCCCCCACCTGCTCACCCCGCGCACCGCCGCCCTCGGCGACGACGACGCGATCGTCGAGGAGGTCAAGCGGCTCGGCGGCACCGACTCCGCCCTGCTGGACGACCCGGACCTGCGCGAACTGGTCCTCCCCGCCATCCGCGCCGACTTCACCGCCGTCGCCCGCTACGCCGCCCGCCCGGGCCTGCCGCTGCCCTGCCCCGTGGTCGGCTACGTCGGCGACAGCGACCCCGACATCCCCGCCGCCGACGTCGCGGCGTGGTCGGGCATCTCCCCGTACGGATTCGAGCTGAAGACGCTGCCCGGCGGCCACTTCTACCTCATGGACCGTGAGGCCGAACTCGTCGGGGACATCCGCGCACGGCTGGCCGCGCAGCGGTGACGACCACCGTCCCGCGGTCGCGGCCCCTGAGCGGTGTCGGGGTCCTGGACAAGGCGTCGGTCCTTCTGGAGATCGTGGAGAGCGGCCCGGCCCACCTGGCCGACCTGGTCACGCGCGGCGGGATGTCGCGTCCCACCACCCACCGGATCGCGGTCGCCCTGGAGCGGCTCGGTCTGCTCACCCGCGACGCCCGGGGCCGCTTCGTGCTCGGCCCCCGCCTCGGCGACCTGGCCGTCGAGGCCCGCCACGACCGCCTCGCCGAGGCCGCCGGGCCGGTCCTGGCCGAGCTGGCCGACCGTACCGGCCTGCCGGCCCGGCTCTTCCGCCGCCGCGGCGGGGTGCAGATCTGCATCGCCTCCTCCGTCGACACGGTGGTCGGCGACCCGGCCGCCGTCGGCACCGCCCGCCCGGCCTCGGCAGGGCCCGGCGCCCAGGTGCTCTACGCCTGGGCGGAGCCGGAGGAACTGTACGAGGGGCTGCGGCGCGCCCGGTTCACCCCGGCCCTGCTGGCCGCCGTACGCCGCCGCGGCTGGGCCTACGGCCTCGACCCCATGGAGGCGCGCGCCGTCTCCTACGCCCTGCCGGTGCGCGCGGCGGGCGGCCCGGTCGTCGCGGCGCTGGTGCTGACCGGCCCCGGGGCCCGTATGCCCGACACCCCCGACCGGCGGCTGTGGAGCCGTACCGCGGCCGCCGCCGCGTCCCTGGGTGACGCCTTGCTGCGAGGCACCGGGGAACTCCTCCCCGCCGGCCGGCCCGGCACCTGAATATCAACCGCACCGATGGCAGCTTGTTGCAGCCGTCGTTGTGAGAAAAGAACGCCCGCCCCCACCATTTCCACAGCGAGAAACTGTGCCGCGCTTGTGGCGGCGAATCCGATAAGGGGAATCAGCGTGACGACTGCTATCCGCGACGAGCGTATCGAGACCATCAAGGAAATCGTCTGCGACATTCTCGAGATCGAGGAGGACGAGGTCACCGAGGTCAGCCTTTTCAAGGAGGACCACGACGCCGACTCCCTCCGCGCCATCGAGATCCTCGCCGCTCTCGAGAAGGAGTTCGGCATCGTGATCAACCAGAGCGAGCTGCCCCGCATGGTGAACCTCAAGGGCGTCTACGAGGTCGTCTCGGAGCCGGCCGGCTGGTAGGGAAATCGGCGCTGCGACGGATGGGGAGAATTGCCATGACGGCGGCAGAGCGCGGCACCGGCCACACCCGGCCGGAGCGGCACCGGGTGGTCCTGACCGGACTGGGAGTGGTGTCCAGCATCGGACTCGGCGCGAAAGAGTTCCTCCAGGGACTCCGTGAAGGCCGCAGCGGTGCCCGGCCCATTTCCGTGTTCGACACGGAGGGCTTCGCCCACGCGAACGGGTGCGAGATCACCGATTTCGACCCGCGCGAATGGATCACCACGCTGGACGTGGAACAGCTCGGCAGGGCCGCGCAGTTCTCCACGGCCGCTGCCCGGATGGCCCTGGAGGACTCGGGCCTCGATCTGACGCAGCTGCGCGGCAGGCGCGGACTGATCTCCATCGGCACCACGGACGGCGAGAGCCACGACCTCGACCAGCTGGTCGAGCACGAGATCGCCGCGGGCGCCGGTGCGTTCGACCCCACGGCCGCCCGGCGGGTGCCGGCCGGGCGGCTCTCGGTGGCCATCGCCCAGGAGCTGGGCCTGACCGACGTGGAGGCGCTCACCATCCCGACCGCCTGCTCGGCGGGCAACTACGCCATCGGCTACGGCTTCGACGCCGTCAGCTCCGGCGAGGCGGAGTTCGCCTTCTGCGGCGGCGCGGACGCGATGTGCCGCAAGACCTTCACCGGCTTCTACCGGCTGGGCACCATCGCCCCCGACCGCTGCCAGCCCTTCGACATCGACCGCAAGGGCATCCTCACCGGCGAGGGCGCGGGCGTCCTGGTCCTGGAGCGCCTGGACTCCGCCCTGGAGCGCGGCGCCACCATCTACGCCGAGGTCCTCGGCTACGGCCTCAACTGCGACGCCCACCACCAGGTCGCCCCCGACCGCGACAGCGTCGCCGAACTGATGCGCCTCGCCCTGGACAACGCCGGTGTCAAGCCGCACGAGGTGGACCTCATCTCGGCGCACGGCACGGGCACCAAGGCCAACGACATCACCGAGGCGGGCGCCATCCGCCAGGTCTTCGGGGACACCCCGCCCCGCACCGTGTCCATGAAGTCGATGCTCGGCCACAGCATGGGCGCCGCCAGCGCCCTCGGCGCGATCGGCTGCGCCCTGGCCATCCAGAACCGTTTCATCCCCCCCACCATCAACCATGTCACCACCGACCCCGAGTGCGACGTCGACTGCGTACCGAACCAGGCGGTCGAGGCCGACCTGCGGATCGTCCAGAACAACGGTCTCGCCTTCGGGGGCAACAACGCGGCGGTACTGCTCGGCCGGTACGACGCGATCAAGGAGTCGTCATGACGATCCGCCCCATCATCGGGATGGGCGCCGTCGCCGCCACCGGCTCCGGTGTCGGTGAACTCTTCGAGAACCTGTGCGCGGGCGTCAGCGGCCGCGCCGAGCTGCGCGGCTTCGACCGCACCAGGTTCCGGGCGCAGCACGCCTACGAGGTCGACGACCGCCCGGCCGTCGGCCAGGACGTCCCCGGCCGGGCCAGCCGGCTGCTGCACGAGGCCATCGCGCAGGCCGCCGCCGACGCGGGCCTGGGCGAGGACCTCTCCGGCATCCCCGTCCTGGTCGGCACGGGCCTGCGCGAGCTGCGCTCGCTGGAGCTGTGGTGGCGCGACGGATCGCCGTTCGCGGACTCCGGCCTGCACTTCGGCACCGGCCTGAAGGAACGTTTCAACGCCGACGTCACGCACACCTTCTCCAACGCCTGCTCCGCCTCCCTCTACGCCCTCGCGCTCGGCAGCGACCTGCTGGACCAGGAGGGCGATGACGCGCCCGACACCGTGATCGTCGCCGGTGTCGACGTCCTGACCGAGTCGATGTACGGGCTCCTGGAGCGCGTCCACCCCACCCCGCCCGACCGGGTCCGGCCCTTCGACCGCAACCGCACCGGTGTCCTGATGGGCGACGGCGCCGCCGCGATCGTGCTCCGCCGCACCGCCGAGGGCGCCCGCCGGGTCCACGGCCACCTGCGCGGCGTCGCCGTCAACTGCGACGCCTACCACGTCACCGCGCCCTCCCCGGAGGGCATCGCCGAGGCCATGCGCGACGCCCACCGGCTCGCCGGCGTCAAGCCGTCCGACGTGGACCTGGTGATGCTGCACGGCACCGGCACCCTCCTCAACGACGAGGCGGAGGCCACCGCGCTCGCCGACGTGCTCGGCGACGACGCCTCGGTGCCGCTGATGACCGCCGTGAAGTCCATGACCGGACACACCTCCGGGGCGTCCGGCCTGATCAACCTGATCGTGGGCGTCCGCGCCCTGAACGAGGGCCGGGTGCCGCCGACCGTGGGCCTGGAGGAGCCGGTCGAGGAGGCCGCGCCCTTCCGCTTCGTCACCGGGCAGCCGGCCGAGGACCAGCCCCTGAGGGTGGCGCAGCTCAACGCCTTCGGATTCGGCGGCATCAACGCCGTCGCCATAGTGGAGGGCGTCCGATGACGACACAGACCACCGACCCAGCCCGCACCGCCGCCACCACGGTGGTGATCACCGGCGCCGCCGTCCTGCTGCCGGGCGCCGACACCGTACGCGCCCTGGCCGACGGCCCCGCGGCCGGCGGCGCCCCCGTCGAACCCGCCGCCCACGTCGGGAAGAAGGGCCTGCGCTACAAGGACCGCGCCACCCAGCTCGGCTACGCCCTGACCGCCGCCGCGCTGCGCGACGCGGGCCTGCTCGGCGCCGACGAGAAGGACGGCATCAACGTGCCGGCCGCCAGCGTCGGCGTGGTCGCCAGCTCCAACTTCGGCAACCTCGACACCGTCGCCCGCGCCCTGGACACCCTGCGCGAGGAGACCGTCACGGGCACCTCCCCGATGGACCTGCCCAACGCCTCCAGCAACGTCATCGCCTCCTCGGCGGCCATCCGCTACGGGCTGCGCGGCCCCAACCTGATGGTCTGCAACGGCGAGACCTCCGGCCTGGACGCCGTGCACTGGGCCGTCACCATGATCGCGGCCGGCCGCACCGAACGCGTCCTGGTCCTCGGCGTCGAACCCGACAACGAGGTCGTACGCCGCCTGCTCGGCGGCCGGCACGCGGTCGACGGCGGCGCCGCCCTGCTCCTGGAGTCCGCGGCCGCCGCCGACGCCCGCTCGGCGACCGTACGGGCCGTGGTGGGCCGCTACCACCGGGGCGCCGCCGGGCCCGCCGGGGACGGCCGCCGCTGGGAGCTGCCCGCGCACCTGGGCACCGCCTCCGGCGCCGACGGCCTGCTCCAGGTCGCCGCCGCGGTCGGCCTCTTCGACTCCGGCGAGCGCGGCCCCGTCCAGGCGGTGGCCGGCAGCGCCGACGGCGACGCCGGCGCCGACCTGCTGCTCCTCGCCCCGCGCGCGGCGTGAGCACGGAGGAGGAAGCCGTGGTGAACACCCACGTGGACCTGCGCCCGGTGGCCGTCGAGCGGCGCACCGAGGGCCACGGCGGCCCCCGGGTCCTGCTGCTGCACGGTCTGGCCGCCAACGACAGCGTCTGGGAGCGGGCGCTGCCCGAGCTGCCCGCGACGTACCAGCTGTGGACGGCCCGGCTGCCCTGGCGGACGGAGACGATCGCCGACTGGGGCGAGCGGCCCAACCTGCGCGGCTGGCTGGCCAAGGCGCTGGAGGCGGTACCGGGCGGGGCCGAGGTGGTCGTCGCCCACTCCATGGCGGCCAACGTCCTGCTCGACCTGCTGGACCAGAAGGCCCGCGGCGGCGCCGACGGCCTGCGCCAGTTCGGCATCCGCGCCCTGGTCCTGGTCTCGCCCTTCTACCGGTCCCGCGCCGAGCAGTTCGACTGGGCCACGATCTCGTACTACCTCAACGACTTCCACCTGATCATGGAGGAGGGGATCCGGGCCCACGCGGGCGACCGGGTGCCCGCCGACATCCGGCAGGCCATGGGGGAGCGGGTCCGCGACCGGGTCGGCCCCTACGGCTGGTTCCGGTTCTTCGACCTGTACCTGCGCACCCCCTCCCTCGACACCGGCCGGATCACGGTCCCGACCCTGGTGATCGGCGGCGAGAGCGACTTCGCCGCCCGCCCCGAGGAGGGCGTCCGCCTCGCCGGGGCCCTCCCGGACGCGGTCGCCCGCGTCCTGCCCGGCACCGGGCACTTCCCCATGCTCGACGCGGCGCGGGACTTCGCCGCCGCGGTGAGCGAGTTCGTCCACACCACCCTGGGTCCGGCCGCGCAGCGCGGGAGGGCCCTCACCGACGCCCTGGAGCTCCAGCGATGACCCTCGTCACGGACACCGCCGTCAAGGCGCTGCTCACCACCGCGACCACCACCACGGTGCGCCCCCGCTACGAGGGGTCCAACATCTGCACCTGGATCGGCTTCAAGCACGTCAACTACCTCGTCGAGGAAGCGGTCCTGGACCACTTCCGGCAGGCCGGGCTGCCCGCCCGCGCCCTGTACGAGGAGCACGGCCTGGGCCTGGACCTGGTCTCCATCGACAGCCGCATCCTGCACGCCTTCCACATGGACGACGTCGCCGAGGCCGAGGTGGTGCCGTGGACGAAGGATGACGACGCGACCATCGGGTTCAAGATCACCATCCGGTTCGAGCGCGACGGCGAGACCCTCAAGGCCGTCACCTCCAAGGTCCGCGTCAGCCTGCGCGTCGACACCTACCTGGAGGCGGCCGGCGAGATCCCCGAGCTCCTCGCCCGCTTCGCGGTCGCCACCCTCGGCGACGACCTGGAGCGCGAGGCGCCCGCCGCGGCCCCGGCCGAGGAGGAGATCCTCGCCTCCCTCACCGCCGGCGAGAACGCGTACGCCTGGAAGTGGAACATCCCGTACCCGTACTGCCACTTCACCGAGCGCATCCAGATGTCCGGCTACCTGCGCCTGATGGAGGAGGGCAAGGACCGCTTCGTCGCCGACCGCGGCATCTCCATCAAGACCCTGCTCGACGACCGCCGCTGGATCCCGGTCGTGCCCCGCTCCGACATCCGCATCCTCGACGAGGCGCTGATGGAGGAGGACCTCTACACGGTCTACACCGTCGAGGAGGTCTTCAAGGACTTCACCTACACCTCGCGCATGGACTTCTACGTGCTGCGCGACGGCAACCTGGTCAAGACCGCCACCGGCCGCATCGTGCACGGCTACGCCGTCATCGAGAACCGCCGCGACTGGAGCCTGGTCAGCTTCGACCAGCACGTGCTCGACGCGATCAACGGGGCGCCGGCGGCGTGAGCGAGATCTGGGAGAGCGGCACCCCCCGGCTGCTGCTCATCGAGAGCCAGGGCCGCGTCGCGCAGGACGCCGGTTTCCGGCGCGACGCGGTCACCCAGGTGATCACCGGGCAGTCGGCGCTCCTCTTCCTGGTCCAGGACGGGGTCGTCCTCGCCGTCCCCGGCAGCGACACCGACCTGGACCGGTTCCAGAAGGAGGGCGGGGTGCTCGCCGCCGACAGCTTCTCCCTCGCCCAGCACGGTCTGGACACCGCTGCCCTGCGCCCCGAACTGCGCGTCGTCGGCATGGACGTGGTGGCCGGCTGGATCCTCGATCCGGCCGTCAAGGTGGTGTGGCACTAAGTGGCCAGGCAGATCCCGCACACGGACGTGCTCATCACCCTCATGGGTGCCCCCCACGCGTCGGACCAGGTCACCAGCGCCCTGCGGCTGACCCAGTCCCTCCTGGAGCGCGGTGCCACCGTACAGGTGTGGACCTGCGGCTACGCGACCATGCTCACGCAGCGCACGCTCGGCAGCGACAAGCCGCGCAACCTGGCCGACTGGAACGGCGAGTACCCCTCCACCGCGGCCGTGGTCGAGGACATGCTCACGACCTGGGAAGGCCGGCTGTACTGGTACGGCTGCCGGTTCTGCAGCGACGACCGGGGGGCGGTGGACCACCTGCCCCAGGTGGTCCTGCGCCCGCCGGCGGGCTACGCCGCCAATGTGGCCGCCGCCGGCAAGACCCTGCACCTGGGAGGGATCTGATGGACGGCCGCGTGCTCGCCATCGTGGAACGCGGCTACCGCGGCGCGCTGGAGAAGCAGTTCTTCGACGAGCTCTACCTCGCCACCGAACTGCACCGGCAGCTCGGCGGACTGGACATCCTGCTGCGCGGCTCCGCGGTGGGCTACGCGCTGGACGCGGGCCCGGTGCCCGGCTTGCGGTTCGGCGGCCGGACGGTGGACACCCTCACCGACCCCCGCAAGGGGCTGCGCACCCTGCTGGACCTCGGGGTCCGCGTCCGGGTGGAGGAGCCCGACGTCGCGGCCCTCCGCTCGCCCCGCCCCCTGATCGAGGGCGTCGGGGTGACCCGCGCCGGCGAGACCGCCGAGCACTGGGGCGACTACCGGCTGGTCTTCTTCCTCTGACCGCCCGCCCGCTGTGACCCCTGCACCTGACTACGGAAGGACATCGTGACGGCCATGACCACCCCCACCACGGCAGCCGGACGCCCGGTGATCACCGCCTGGTCGGCCGTGTCGCCGTACGGCATCGGCCGGACCGCCTTCACCGAGGGCCTGCGGGAGCGGCGCGGCACCGTCACCGAACTCGGCCCCGAGCACGGCACCACCCCCGACGGCGTCGGCCACGTCGTGCCCGGCTTCTCCGTCCGCGAGGTGCTCGGCAAGAAGGGCACCCGCTCCATGGACCGGGTCACCGGCCTCGCCGTCGCCGCCGCGGGCTCCCTGCTGGACGACTCCGCCCGCAACCGCGGCGTGGGCACCGGCGAGGGCGCCGCCTTCGCGCTGGGCACCACCACCGGCAGCGCCCAGTCGATGATGGACTTCACCCGCGACTCCCTCACCGGCGACCAGCCCTTCTTCGTCGACCCGGCCCGCTTCCCCAACACGGTGATGAACTGCGCCGCCGGCCAGAGCGCCATCTGGTTCAACCTCAAGGGCCCCAACGCCACCATCGCCGGCGGGCGCACCGCCGGCCTGCACGCCCTGAACTACTCGCGCCGGCTGCTCGGCTCCGGCCGCGCCCGTACCGTGCTGTGCGGGGCCGCCGAGGAGTTCAGCCAGGCCCGCGCCTGGCTGGAGCACCACAGCGCCGACCGGGGCACCGAGGCCGCCCCGGCCCTCGGCGAGGGCTGCGCCATGCTGCTCGTCGAACCGCACACGCCGCAGGACGCCGGCCAGCCCGTCCTCGCCGAACTCCTCGCCGTCGAACTCGGCGTGGTCCTCGACGGCGACCCCCGCCCCGCCCTGGTCTCCACCCTGCGCGCGGCCCTGCGCCGGGCCGGCGTCGAGGCGGCCGCCGTGGCCGCCGTCGCCCGCTCCGGGGCCCCCGGCCGCGAGGGGGAGGGCGAGGCCGAGGCGGTACGCGAGGTGTTCGGGGCGGTGGAGTACGCCGACCTGACGCCCACCCCGCTGATCGGGGACACCGGCGCCGCCGCGGCCGCCTTCCAGGCCGCCGCCCTGCTGTCGTACGCCGAGGACCCCGCCGCCGGCGCGGCCGGCCGGATCGGCGTGATCACCTCCGTGGACCGTACCGGCACCGTCGGCTGCGCCCTGCTGGCCCTGCGCTGACCCGCGCGGACCCCCGAACCGCCCCCCGAAAGGACAGGAACACCGTGCTGGACACCGTGCTGGACAAGGAAGAACTGCGCGCCCTGGTCGCCCAGGTGCTGGACGTCGACGTGAGCGAGGTCGGCGACGACGTCCTGTTCGTCGACGACCTGGAGGTCGACTCGCTGATGGCCCTGGAGGTCGTCGTCGTGCTGGAGAAGAAGTACGGCATCAAGCTGCCGGAGTCCGACCTCAAGAACATCGTCACCCTGCAGAGCGCGTACGACCTGCTCAGCGCCCGCCTCGCCGCGCCCGGAGCGGCCTGATGCCCGCCGCGAGCCCCCTGCGCGCCGCGGTCGAGGTGCTGCCCGCCGAGGGCGCGGCGGCGACCGCGGCCCGCTTCACGGTGGCCGGCACCGAGACCGTGCTGCCGGGCCACTACCCCGGCTTCCCCATCTTCCCCGGGGTCTGCCTGGTGGAGTGCGCCCGGCAGAGCGCCGACGCCACGCTGCCGGCCGGCGCCCGCGGCACCGCGCTGGCCGCCGTGGAGTCCACCCGCTTCACCGGACCCGTCTTCCCCGGCGACCAGGTCGACATCGCCCTGACGTGGAAGCAGACCCCGGCCGGCGACTGGCAGGTACGGGCCAAGCTGACCACCGGGCGCGGCCCCGCGGCCGCCGTCCGGCTGCGCTACGCCGTACCGGCCACCGCGGCCCTGCCCGCGGCGACGTCGACGGGGGCGGCGGCGTGATCGGCCAGCGCGACATCCGGGCCCGGCTGCCCCACCGCTTCCCGATGCTCCTGGTGGACCGCGTGATCGACGTGGTCCCCGGCGAGCACCTGATCGCCCTCAAGGCGGTCACCTGCAACGAGCCCTGGTACGAGCGGCTCGGCGCGGACACCCCCGACGAGGACTTCGCCTACCCGGCCTCCCTGCTCGTGGAGTCCTGGTGCCAGTCCGCCGGGGTGCTGGCCACCTGGGACGACCCCAACCCGGACGTCCTCGACGGCCAGGTGATGCTCTTCGGCGGCATGACCGGCGTCGAGTTCCACCGCCCGGTCCTGCCCGGCGAGGTCCTGGAGCACCGCGTGCGCCTGGACCGCAAGGTCGACGACACCCTGCTGTTCGAGGGCGAGAGCCGCTCGGCCGGCGAGACGGTGATGACCGTGGGCCGCATCGTCATGGCCTTCCGCCCCGCCGCGGCCCTGCGCCCGGCCACCGTCTGAGGAGACGACGAGACATGTCCGACACCACACCCCGGGTGGCCCTGGTCACCGGCGGATCGCGCGGCATCGGCCGGGCCACCGTCACGGCGCTCGCGCGCGACGGATTCGACGTCGCCTTCTGCTACCGCTCCGACGACGAGGCCGCCCGCTCCCTGGAGAAGACCGGCCAGGAGTACGGGGTGCGGGTCGTCGGCACCCGCGTCGACGTCGCCGACGGAGCCGCCGTACGCGCCTGGATCGAGACCACCGAGGAGGCGCTCGGCCCCGTCGCCGCGGCCGTCACCGCCGCCGGCATCACCCGCGACAACCCGCTGGTCCTGATGGAGGACGAGCAGTGGCGCGAGGTCCTGGACACCAACCTGGACGGCGTCTACCACGTGTGCCGCGCGGTGGTCTTCGGGATGATGAAGCGCCGCGGCGGCGCCATCGTCAACATCTCCTCGGTCGCCGGGGTCTACGGCCACGGCACCCAGACCAACTACTCCGCCTCCAAGGCCGGGATCATCGGCTTCTCCCGGGCCCTGGCCAAGGAGACCGGCCGCGCCGGCATCCGCGTCAACGCGGTCGCCCCCGGCTTCATCGAGACCGACATGGTCGCCGCGATGAACGACAAGGCCCGCAAGGAGGCCCTCTCCTCGATCCCGCTGCGCCGCATGGGCACCGCGGAGGAGGTCGCCGACCTGGTCGCCTACCTGGTCTCGGACCGGGCCGCGTACATCACCGGCGCCGTCCTGCAGATCGACGGCGGCATCACCATCTGAGCCGTCCGAACCACCTGTCGTACCCCTGGAGCACGAACCGTTGGAGGCGGTGATGGCACGACGCGGACCGCGCTGGTACTTCTCCTTCCGCAGCCCCTACTCGTGGATGGCCTACCGGGACCTGGTGGACCACCACGCGGACGTGGCCGAGCGGATCGAGTGGCTGCCGTTCTGGGAGCCGGACGAGCCGGCCCTGGACGAACTCGAACGCAGCAACATCAAGCTGCCCTACGTCCCGATGTCCAAGGAGAAGCACCTCTACATCCTCCAGGACGTCCGCCGCCTGGCCCGCTCCCGCGGCCTGGAGATGGTCTGGCCGGTCGACCCGGCCCCCCGCTGGGAGGTCTCCCACCTGGCGTACCTGGCGGCGGCCGAACTCGGCCGCGGCCCGGAGTTCATCGCCGAGACCTACCGGGCCCGCTGGGAGCTCGGCGAGAACATCTCCGACCACGGCATCATGCGCAAGATCGGCGAGACCCTGGGCCTGGACCCCGAGGTGCTCGCCACGGCCCACGAGGACCCGCGGATCCGCGACCTCGGGCTGAAGGCGCTGAACTCCCTGCACCGCGACGGTGTGTTCGGCGTCCCCTTCTTCATCAGCGGCTTCGACAAGTACTGGGGCGTCGACCGGCTCCCCGCCTTCGTCGAGCAGCTCGCCGCCCGGCCCGCCTGACCCGCGCGCCCCGCATCCCGTACCGCAACCGCACTGGAGGAAGAACCGGCCATGGCCACCAACCCGTTCGAGAACGACGACGCCCGCTACCTGGTCCTCGTCAACGAGGAGAACCAGCACTCCCTCTGGCCCGCCTTCGCCGAGGTCCCGGCCGGCTGGACCGTGGCGCACGGCGAGGACACCCGCCAGGCGTGCCTGGACCACATCAACGAGTCCTGGACGGACATGCGGCCGAAGTCGCTGGCCGTCGCCATGGACGCCGCCTGACGTCCCCCGCCGGGCGGCCGGACGACGGGCGTTGGCAGCAATCTGCAACGCCCGTTGTCCATGTCCGGGCCCGATGACAGCGTGGCTCCCACGCAGCTTCCCAGAAAGCGATGCCGCTCATGACCCACTCCCTGATGTGCCTTCCGTTCGCGGGGGGCGGCGCCGGTTTCTACCGCGCCTGGAAAGACCTGCCCGCGCACGCGCCGCGCGTGGTCCCGGTGCAGCTGCCCGGCCGCGAGGAACTCTTCCTCGACGAGCCGTTCCGTGACGTGCTCACGGCCGCCGACGCGCTCGCCCCGCGCCTGGCCGAACTCGCCGAGGGCCGGCCCACCGCGCTCTTCGG
This sequence comes from Streptomyces sp. NPDC090022, assembly GCF_044748145.1. NCBI lineage: Bacteria > Bacillati > Actinomycetota > Actinomycetes > Kitasatosporales > Streptomycetaceae > Streptomyces > Streptomyces sp. NPDC090022. The sequence continues at coordinate 13,186 of NZ_JBIVFN010000043.1, read as the reverse complement.
GCACAGCCTGGGCGCGGTCCTCGCCTTCGAGCTGGCGCGGCGCCTGGAGCGGGACCCGTCGGTGGAGCTCACCCACCTGTACGTGAGCGGCTCCCCGGGCCCCTGGACCGGCCGTGCCCGGCGCGCGACGGGCCTGGACGACGAGGCGTTCCTCGCCCGGGTGCAGGAGTTCGCCGGGTACGAGCACGACGCGCTGGCCGACCCCGACATGCGCGAGCTGCTGCTGCCGATCCTGCGGGCCGACGTGGAGATGCACGAGAACTACCGGCCCGCCTCCGACGAGCCGTTGCACGTCCCGATCACCTCGCTGCGGGCCACCGGGGACGCGCTGGTGACCCGGGCCGAGGCCGAGGAGTGGCGGCGGGCCACCACCGGGGCGTTCCGGCTGGTGGAGCCGGCCGGCGGGCACATGTACCTCACCGAGTCGCCGCTGCCGCTGATCGACGCGATCGCCGCGGTGCCGGCCTCATGAGCACGGCCACCGCCACCCCGGGCACGCCCGCCGCCGGGCACCCGGCCGCTCCCGGCGCGCCCGCCCCCGGCGCGACCGCCGGCCACCCCGCCACCGGGGCCTCCCCGGCGGGCGTCCCGGCCGTCTCCCCGGCCGCCGGCCGCCTCACCGGGCGGACGGCCGTCGTCACCGGCGCCGCGCGCGGCCTCGGCCGCTCCTGCGCGGTCCGGTTCGCTGCCGAGGGCGCGGACCTGGTGCTCGTCGACGTGGCCGGCGACGTGGCCGGCGTGCCGTACCCGCTGGGCTCGGGCAGCCAGCTGGAGCACACCGCGAGCCTGTGCCGGGCGCAGGGGGCCGCGGTGCACACCGTGGTCGCCGACGTCCGCGACCCCGCCGCCGTGGCGGCCGTCGCCGAACAGGCGCTGGATCGTTTCGGCACCCTCGACGTCCTGCTCAACAACGCGGGCATCGCCGCCCCCTCCGGCAAGGCCGTGCACGAGATCGCCGAGGACGAGTGGGAGCTGATGGTCGGCATCGACCTCACCGGCGCCTGGCGCATGATGAAGGCCGTCGTCCCCGCCATGGTCGAACAGCGCTCCGGCAGCGTCATCAACGTCGCCTCCACCGCCGGCCTCGTCGGCTACCGGCACTTCGCCGGCTACGTCGCCGCCAAGCACGGACTCGTCGGCCTGACCAAGGCCGCCGCCCTCGACTACGCGCCCTTCCGGGTCCGGGTCAACGCCCTGTGCCCCGGCTCGGTCCGCGACGACCCGCTGCACGAGGGCCGCATGCTCGCCGAGATCGCCCGCTCCCTCGACGTCGACGTCGCCGAGCACGAGGAGATCTTCGTCCAGTCCCAGCCGATGAACGCCCTCATCGAGCCGCAGGACATCGCCGGCGCCGCCCTCTGGCTGGCCGGCGACGACTCCCGCCAGGTCACCGGGACCACCCTCACCGTCGACGGCGGCTTCAGCGCCCGCTGACCCCCGCCCCCCTTCCCGTACGTACAGGAGTCCGACCATGTCGAGAAGTCAGGCCGCGTCCTGCCACAGCCTGGTGGTCCGGATGCCGGGCCCTGTCGATGCCGGGGAGCTCGAACAGCGCCTGCGCTCCGGCGCGGCCGGCGCCTTCGACGGCCCCGGCGAGCCGCGCCTGTGGCACGAGCGGCTGGCGTACGACGCCACCGACCCGGCCGCCGCCGCCCGCGTGCGCCGCGAGGCCGAACGCCCGCTGCGCACGGCCGGGCCGCCGCTGCGCGCCGTCCTGCTGCACTACCGGGACGGCGACGCGGACCTCGTCCTCGTCGCCCGCCACACCCTCGCCCTCGACCCCGACACCCTCACCTGCACACCGGCCCCCGCCGGCCCGGCCCCCGTCCCCGCGGGCCGGCGGCCGGTCCTGGAATGGGGCCTGGGGGACCCGGCCCGTGCCGGCCGGCGCGCCGAGGCCGCCGTACCGGCGCTGCCCGGCGACCCGGCGTTGCTGGCCGCCGCCACCGCCCTGGTCCTGGCCCGCTACGGGGCCGGCGAGGCCGTCGACGAGACCCAGGACGCGGCCGCCTTCACGGCCCGCTGGGCCGCGTACGACGGCGGTCTGCTCGACATCGCCGGCATCGGCCTCCTCGTGGAGGAATTCCGGCCGGGGACGCGCCGCCTGCCGCACCTCGCGCCCGTGCTGCCCGGCGTCCTGCACCTGACCCGGTACGCCGACGGCACCGCCGACGGCGTGCTCCGCCACGACCAGGGCGATCTCGACCCGGCCGTCGCCGCGCGGTTCGCCGCCCACGTCGCGCACGTGGCCGCGCAGCTCGCGGCCGCTCCGGACAGTCCGCTGCAGAGCGTCGAACTGCTCACCGCCGAGGAGACCCGGCAGGTGCTGGCCCTCGGCGTGACCCCCGCCACCGGCAGCGCCGCCGCGGCCGCCCGCACCATCGACGGCCTCTTCGCCGACGTCGTGCGCGCCCGCCCCGACGCGATCGCCCTGACCGCCGGCCGGACCAGCCTCACCTACGCCGAACTCGACGCGCTCGCGGAGCGCACCGCCGGCGGCCTGCGCGCCCTGGGCGTCGCCCCCGGTGCCATGGTCGGCGTGGCCCTGGAGCGCGACGCCGACCTCGTCGTCACCCTGCTCGGGGTCCTCAAGGCCGGCTGCGCCTACGTCCCGATGGACCTGCGCTACCCGGCCGACCGGCTGCGCTACACCGTCGAGAACGCCGGCATCACCGTGGTCGTCGCCGCCGGCGAGGACGGCTTCCCCGAACTCGAGGGCGTGCGCCCGGTCACCCCGGACGCCCTGCGCGCTTCGGCCGCCGAACGGTCCCCCGCCCCGCGCCCCGAGGACGGCACGGCACCCGCGTACGTCATCTACACCTCGGGCTCCACCGGCCGCCCCAAGGGCGTCGTCGTCCCGCACCGCAACGTCGCCGCCCTGATCGAGGCGACCCGCGAGGACTTCCGGCTCGGCCCCGACGACGTGTGGACCCTCTTCCACTCCAGCGCCTTCGACTTCTCCGTCTGGGAGATCTGGGGCTGCCTGCTGACCGGTGGCCGCCTGGTCGTCGTGGACTACTGGACGACCCGCGACACCGACCTGTTCCACGCGCTGCTGGTGCGCGAGGGCGTCACCGTCCTCAACCAGACGCCGTCCGCCTTCGCCCAGGTGGTCGAGGCGGACCGGCACGCCCCGGCCGAGGCGCTCCGCGTACGCCTGGTGGTCTTCGGCGGCGAGCCGCTCGACGTGCGGATGCTCGCCCCCTGGTTCGCGCGGCACTCGCACACCGCCTGCCGCCTGGTGAACATGTTCGGCATCACCGAGACCACCGTGCACGTCACCGCCCACACCGTCACCCCGGCCGACGTCCTGGCCGCAGGCCGCAAGGTGGGGCCCGCCCTGCCCGGCTGGACCCTGTCCGTGCGCGACCCGCGCGGCCGGCTGCTGCCGCCGGGCGCCGCGGGCGAGATCTGCGTCGGCGGCGCCGGCGTCGCCGACCGGTACCTGGGACAGCCCGACCTGACCGCCCAGCGGTTCGTCACCGACCCCTACGGCGGCGGCCGGATCTACCGCAGCGGCGACCGGGGCCGGCTGCGCCCCGACGGCAGCCTGGACCACCTCGGCCGCCTCGACAGCCAGGTCAAGGTGCGCGGCCACCGGATCGAGCTGGACGAGATCCGCAACGTCCTGCTCAGCCACCCCGACGTGGCGGGCGCCGCCACCGTCCTGCGGTACGACGTCCCCGGGGACGCGGCCACCGCCCGCATCGACGCCTACGTCGCCCTGCGGGCACCCGTGGCCGTCGCCGACGTCCTCGCCCACGCCCGCGGGGTGCTGCCCTCCTACATGGTCCCCGCCTCCCTGACCGAGGTGGCCGCGATCCCGCTGACCATCAACGGCAAGGTGGACACGGCCGCGCTGCCCGCCCCCGCCGCGGCGGGCGCCGCCGCCGGCCGCGACCCGGCGGGCGGCCCGGCCCAAGGCGTGGGCGCGGACCCCGGGCAGGACCCGCTCACCGAGCAGATCCTGAAGGTCTGGGGGCACGCACTGAATTGTGACGTCACCCCGGACGACAACTTCTTCGAACTCGGCGGAAATTCTCTGCTGGTCATCCGGGTCCTGCGGGAAATGCGCGACCAGGGCCTGCCGAAGGTCACCACGCAGGATTTCTACCGCAACTCGACGGCAGGCCGGTTCATCGCACTCGTACGGGACGCCCAGAAGTAGCGGCGCTATCGATTCGCGGGGAGGTCGACCCGGCGCTTGACGGCGGACAGGAAAGAGAGACGGACGATTCCGCTTGGAATCCGGATCACCTTCCAGTACCGCCCGAAACTGCGCCGGGTCGCTTCGTCCGTCGCCAGGATCCTGGTCTCCGTCGACAGAATTCCGTTTGCGTACCGCATCGTGAAGACCGCCTTCGTGCAGCCCGGCTCCGCGTACGGCAGGAACACCTCCCGCATGGGCCGCTCCGGCGTCACGGGACCGGCCTGCGAGCCGATCCCGCCGTACACCAACTCGTCGTCGGAGAGCTCCAGCACGGTGTCGCCGTCCTTGGCGAAGTCGTCCATCACCCGGCCGTCCGCCGAGAGCCGGCTCTTGGTGAACCGGAACAGGAAGCGGGCCACCGGAGCCTCCCGCCACGTCATCTCGCGCGCCGCGCGCATCACCTCGTCCCGCGGGGCGTCCACGGCTATCCAATGCCGTTCCCGGAAATGCCATTCCGGCATGTACCGATCGACGAGTGTCGGTTCCGCATCCGTCTTTTTCGTCATGTGCCGACGCTAGCACGCGAGCGATGTGCCCCCAGGGCGTGGCAGCTTTCTGCAACCGCCGTTGTCCCGGCCGAAAGCCCGCTGTTAGACAGGGTCTCTGATCGTGATTTCCGTCGACGCAATGAGGGTGAGTGGCTGTGACCGATGTTCGGGGAGTCCTGCTGCCGCTGACCGCCGCCCAGTCGGGTGTCTGGTACGCGCAAGCACTGAATCCGCAGAACACGATCTTCAACACCGGCGAATTCCTGGAAATCGGCGGCCCGGTGGACGCGCCGCTCCTCCAGCAGGCCCTGCGCCAGGTCGTCGCCGAGGCCGAGACCCTGCGCCTGCGCTTCCACGAGGGCGACGGCGGCCCCGTCGCCCGGATCGTGCCCGCGGCCGACCTGGACTGGTCCCTGCACGTCGTCGACGTCAGCGACGCGCCCCAGCCGATCGCGGCGGCCCGCGCCTGGATGGCCGAGGACTTCGCCCGCCCCCTGGACACCGAGCACGACCAGCTGTTCCTCTTCGCGCTCTTCAAGGTCGCCGAGGACCGCCACCTGTGGCTGCACCGCTACCACCACCTGCTGGTCGACGGATTCACCGTCAACATGGTCGCCCGCCGCACCGCCGAGGTGTACTCCGCCCTCGTCGCCGGCGAGCCCGTACCCGCCACGCCCTTCGCCCCCCTCGCCCGGCTCCTCGACGAGAAGGCCGCCTACCGCGACTCCGAGCGCTTCGGCACCGACCGCGCCTACTGGATCGACCGGCTCAAGGAGTGCCCCGAGCCGATCAGCCTCTCGGGCGAGCAGCCCTCCCTGGCCCGCTCCCTGGCCCGCCGCACCGCCCACCTCGGCCGGACCGAGACCGAGCGGCTGCGCACCCTGGCCTCCGACGCCGCCGTCACCTGGCCGCCCGCGCTGATCGCCGCCGTCGCCCTGTGGCTCCAGCGCCTCTCCGGCGCCCCCGAGGTCGTCCTCGGCCTGCCCGTCTCCACCCGCCTGGGCAGGAACGCCCGCAGCGTCCCCGGGATGGTCTCCAACGTCCTGCCGCTGCGCGTCGCCATCCGGCCCGGCACCACCGTCGGGGACCTGCTGCACCAGGTCTCGGCCGAGATGCGCGCCGCGATGAAGCACCAGCGCTACCAGTTCGAGGACCTGCGCCGCGACCTCGGCATGCTCGCCGACGACCGCCGCCTGGTCGGCCCACACGTCAACATCATGATGTTCGACTACGACCTGCGGTTCGCCGGCCACACCGCCCGCCCGCACAACCTCTCCATCGGCCCCGCCGACGACATCTCCTTCATCGTCTACGACCGCGGCACCTCCGCCGGCCTCCAGATCGACTTCGACGCCAACCCCGACCTCTACGCGGACCAGGACCTGCGCGCCTACCAGCTCGCCTTCCTCGACTTCCTGCACCGCCTGGGCAGCGCCGCGCTCGACGACGACGTCGCCTCCCTCGAACTGGACACCTCCCGCCTGCCCGAGCACGCCCGCACCGCCGCCGCCGACCGCGCCGCGGCCGACCGCGCCGCCGCGGCGGACGCCGCCCGGGAGAGCGCCGCCCCGGCCGCCTCCCGCGCCCCGCGCACCGCCGCGGAGGAGAGCCTGTGCCGGCTGTTCACCGAGGTACTCGGCACGCAGGTCGTCTCCGTCGACGACAACTTCTTCCTGCTCGGCGGCAGCTCCCTCCAGGTCACCCGCCTGGTCGGCCGTATCCGCAAGGAACTGGGCGCCGAACTCACCCTGCGCACGGTCTTCGAGAACGCCACCGTCGCCACCCTCGCCGAGGCCCTCGGCCTCGCCGCCACCCCCGCCCGCCCGGCGCTGACCCCGCGCCCGCGCCCCGCCCGGCTGCCACTGTCCGCCGCCCAGAACCGCCTGTGGTTCCTCAACCAGATGGAGAACGGCAGCGGGCGCGCCGCCTACAACGACGGCCTCACCGTCGAACTGACCGGCCGCGTGGACGAGGCCGCCCTGCGCGCCGCCCTCGCCGACGTCGCCGGCCGCCACGAGAGCCTGCGGACCGTCTTCCCCGTCGTCGACGGCGCCCCCCACCAGCACGTCCTCGACGCCGCCGACGCCCGCCCCGAACTCCTCGTCACGGCCGCCGCCGACGCCCGCGACCTCGAGGAGCGGCTCGCCCGCGCCGCCGCCCGCGGCTTCGACCTCGCCACCGAGATCCCCGTACGCGCCCACCTGTTCACCCGCGAGCCCGACCGGCACGTCCTGCTGCTCGTCGTGCACCACATCGCGGGCGACGGCTGGTCGGTGGCCCCCTTCACCCGCGACCTCAGCCAGGCCTACGCCGCCCGCCTGCGCGGCGCCGCCCCCCGGTACGAGCCGCTGCCCGTCCAGTACGCCGACTACACCCTGTGGCAGCAGGAGGTGCTCGGCGACGAGAACGACCCCGGCAGCGTCCTCGCCCGCCAGATCGCCCACTGGAAGGACGCCCTCGCGGCGCTGCCCGAGGAACTGGCCCTGCCCGCCGACCGCCCCCGCCCGGCCGTCGCCGGCCACCGGGGCGGCAGGATCGGCCTCCGCCTCGACGCCGAGGTCCACGAGCGGCTCCTGTCCCTCGCCCGGGACACCGGTGCCAGCGTCTTCATGGTCGCCCAGGCCGCGCTCGCCGCCCTGCTGCACCGCCTCGGCGCAGGCGAGGACATCCCCGTCGGCACCGTCATCGCCGGCCGCACCGACGACGCGCTCGGCGACCTGGTCGGCTTCTTCGTCAACACCCTGGTGCTGCGCACCGACGTGTCCGGCGACCCCACCTTCCGCGAACTGGTCGAGCGGGTCCGCGAGTACGACCTGACCGCCTACGCCCACCAGGACGTGCCCTTCGAGCGCCTGGTGGAGATCCTCAACCCGGTCCGCTCCCTGGCCCGCCACCCGCTCGCCCAGGTCACCCTCGCCCTGGACGACAACGCGGCCCCCGCCCTGGACCTGCCGGGGCTGACCGCGACGGTCCGTCACCTCCAGACCGACACCGCCAAGTTCGACCTCTCCTTCCGGCTCGGCGAGCGCTTCGACGCCGACGGCCGCCCCGCCGGCCTCGACGGCGCCGTCGAGTTCGCCCGCGACCTCTTCGACGAGGACACCGCCCGTACCATCGGCGACCGCTTCCTGCGCCTGATCGAGGCCGCCACCGCCGACCCCACCGCCCGCGTCGGCTCCCTCGACCTGCTGGACGCCGCCGAGCGCACCCGGCTCCTGACCGGCTGGAACGACACCGCCGTCGACGTCCCGGCCACGACCACCCCGGCCCTCGTCGCCGCCCAGGCCGCCCGCACCCCCGACGCGCCGGCCCTCGTCCACGAGGACACCACCCTCACCTACCGCGAACTCCAGGACCGCGCCGGCCGCCTGGCCGCCCTCCTCACCCGGTACGGCGCCGGCCGCGGCCGCTCCGTCGCGGTGGCCCTGGGCCGCAGCACCGACACCGTCGTCAGCCTGCTCGCCGCGATGCGCACCGGCGCCGCGTACGTGCCCGTCGACCCGGCCTACCCGGCCGAGCGCATCGCCTACATCCTCGACGACGCCCGCCCGGCCCTCGTGGTCACGACCACCGCCCTCCAAGGCGCCCTGCCCGAGGACGGCACCCCGCGGCTGCTGCTCGACACCGTCGAACTGCCCGCCGAGCCCGCCCCCGACGCGGACATCACCCCCCAGGACGCGGCGTACGTCATCTACACCTCCGGCTCCACCGGCCGGCCCAAGGGCGTCGTCGTCACCCACCACGGCGTGGCCAGCATGGCCGCCGCCCACCTCGCCTGGTTCGGCGGCGGCCCCGGCCACCGGGTGCTGCAGTTCTCCTCGCCCAGCTTCGACGCCTCCATCTGGGAGATGCTCACCACCCTCGGCACCGGCTCGGCCCTCGTGCTCGCGCCCGCCGAACGCCTGGCCGCGGGCGAGCCGCTCGCCGCCCTGCTCGCCGAGCAGCGCGTCACGCACGCCACCCTGCCGCCGGTCGTGCTCGCCGCGATGGGCGAGGCCCGGCTGCCCGTCGGCATGACCCTCGTCACCGCCGGCGAAGCCTGCTCGGCCGAGCTCGTCGCCCGCTGGTCCGAGGGCCGGCGGATGGTCAACGCCTACGGCCCGACCGAGTCCACCGTCTGCGCCACCATGTCCAGTCCGCTGACCCCGGGCGCCGGTGCCCCCACCATCGGCCGCCCCATCACCAACACCCGCGTCTACGTCCTGGACGCCCACCTCAACCCCGTCCCCGCCGGCGTCCCCGGCGAGCTCTACCTCACCGGCGCCGGCCTGGCCCGCGGCTACCTGGGCCGCCCCGCGCTGACCGCCGAACGCTTCACCGCCGACCCCTACGGCGCCCCCGGCGCCCGTATGTACCGCACCGGCGACCTGGTCCGCTGGACCGCCGACGGCGAACTGGACTACCTCGGACGCGCCGACGACCAGGTCAAGATCCGCGGCTTCCGCATCGAACCCGGCGAGATCGAGGCCGCCCTCCTGACCCACCCGGCCGTGGCCCAGAGCGCGGTCCTCGTCCGCGAGGACCGCCCCGGCGACAAGCGCCTCGTCGGCTACGTCGTCCCCGCCGAGCCGGCCACCGGCGCCGACCCGGCCGAGCTGCGCGCCCACGTCGGCGCCACCCTGCCCGACTACATGGTCCCCGCCGCCGTCCTGGTCCTGGACGCGTTCCCCGTCACCGCCAACGGCAAGCTCGACCGCCGCGCCCTGCCCGCCCCCGACTTCGCGGGCCTGTCCACCGGCCGCGCCCCCCGCACCCCCCGCGAGACCCTCCTCGCCGGCCTGTTCGCCGAGGTCCTCGACCTCGACACCGTCTCCGTCGACGACAGCTTCTTCGACCTCGGCGGCCACTCCCTGCTCGCCACCCGGCTCATCAGCCGCATCCGCACCGAGGCCGGCGCCGAACTCACCGTCCGCGCCCTCTTCGAGACCCCCACCGTCGCCGCCCTCGCCACCACCCTCGACGAGGCCGCCGACGCCCGCCGCGCCCTGCTCCCGCAGGCCCGGCCGGCGCGGATCCCCCTCTCGCACGCCCAGCGCCGCCTCTGGTTCCTGGGCCACTTCGACGGCCCCAGCGGTACGTACAACCTCGGCCTGTCGCTGCGCCTGCGCGGGTCCGTCGACGCCGGCGCCCTGGAGGCCGCCCTGGCCGACGTCACCGAACGCCACGAGGCCCTGCGCACCGTCTTCCCCGACACCGACGGCCACCCCCGCCAGCTCGTCCTGGACCCGGCCGACCCGGCCTCCCGCCCGCTGCTGCACCGCGCCGCCGTCACCCCGCCGACCCTGGACGACGCGCTCGCCCGGGCCGCGGGGGAGGGCTTCGACGTCACCCGCGAGATCCCCGTCCGCGCGCACCTGCTCACCCTCGCCGACGACGACCACGCGCTCCTCGTCGTCGTCCACCACATCGCCGGCGACGGCTGGTCCCTGGCCCCCCTCGCCCGGGACCTGGGCCGCGCCTACGCAGCCCGGCTGGGCGGTGCGGCGCCGCGGTTCGTGCCGCTGCCCGTCCAGTACGCCGACTACACGCTGTGGCAGCGCGAGGTCCTCGGCGACGAGGACGACCCGGCGAGCGAGCTGTCCCGGCAGGTCGACTTCTGGCGCGAGGCGCTGGCGGGCCTGCCGGAGGAGCTGGCCCTGCCCGCCGACCGGCCGCGCCCGGCCCAGCTGAGCTACCGCGGCGACACCATCGGCTTCACCGTCCCGGCAGAGCTCCGCGCCCGCCTGGACGAGCTGGCCCGGACGTCCGGGACGAGCCTGTTCATGGTGGTGCAGGCGGCCCTGGCGACGCTGCTGCACCGCCTGGGCGCCGGTACCGACATCCCGCTCGGCTCGCCGATCGCAGGGCGGACCGACGAGTCCCTCGACGACCTCGTGGGCTTCTTCATCAACACCCTGGTCCTGCGGACCGACCTCACCGGCGACCCCACCTTCCGCGACCTGCTGGCGCGGGTGCGGGAGGCGGACCTGGCGGCGTACGCGCACCAGGACGTGCCCTTCGAGCGGCTCGTGGAGGTGCTCAACCCCGAGCGGTCCATGGCCCGCCACCCGCTCTTCCAGGTCTCCTTCCAGCTCCAGAACATCCCCTCCGACCAGCTGGCCCTGCCCGGCGTCGAGGTGAGCCGCCAGCCGGTCCGGCTGGACACCGCCAAGTTCGACCTCTCCTTCACCCTCGCGGAGGCGGACGGCACGTCCGGACTGGAGGGCAGTGTCGAGTACGCCGTGGACCTGTTCGACCGGGTGACGGCCGAAGAGCTGGCGGGTCGTCTGGTGGCCGTCCTGGAGGCGGTCGCGGCGGATCCGGAGGTCCGGGTCGGCGCGGTCGAGGTCCTGGCCGAGGCCGAGCGCGACCGGGTCCTGGGCGCGTGGGCCGTGGGTCCGGATGCCGGGCTGGCTCCGGTGACGTTCCACGGTCTGTTCGAGGCGGCGGTGGACGCCACGCCGCAGGCCCCGGCCGTGGTGTCCGGCGATGTCGTCCTCTCCTACGGGGAGGTGGAGGCGCGGGCGAACCGGCTGGCGCACTGGCTCGCCGGCCAGGGCGTCGGTCCGGAGGCGGTGGTGGCGTTGGTGCTGCCGCGTTCGGTGGACATCGTCATCGCGCAGCTGGCCGTGCTGAAGGCCGGTGGCGCCTACCTGCCGGTGGACCCGGAGTACCCGGCCGAGCGCATCGCGTACATGCTGGACGACGCCCGCCCGGTCCTCGTCCTGCGCGAACTCCCGGCGCTGGGGGAGGAGTCCGTCTCCCGCCCGGCGATCGCGGTCGCGCCCTCGAACCCCGCCTACGTGATCTACACGTCGGGTTCGACGGGCCGTCCCAAGGGTGTCGTGGTGGCGCACGCGGGGCTGGCGGCGTTCGCGGCGGCGGAGCTGGAGCGGTTCGCGGTCGACGCGTCGGCCCGGGTGCTGCAGTTCGCCTCCCCGAGCTTCGACGCGTCGGTGCTGGAGCTGGTGATGACCTTCGCCGCGGGTGCGGCCCTGGTGGTGCCGCCGGCGGGTCCGCTGGCCGGTGAGGTGCTGGCCGAGGTCCTGACGGCCGGACGCGTGACGCACGCGCTGATCCCGCCGGCCGCCCTCGCCAGCGTCCCGGTGGGCGAGTTCCCGGAGTTCCGCTCGCTGATCGTTGGCGGTGACGCCACGTCGGCGGAGCTGGTGGACCGCTGGGCGCCGGGCCGCCGCATGGTCAACGCGTACGGCCCCACCGAATCCACGGTCGTCGCGACGACCTCGACCCCGCTCGCCGCCGGCACCGGCCTCCCGTCGATGGGTACGCCGATCCCGGGCACCCGGACGTACGTCCTCGACGCCGCCCTTCGACCAGTCGCCCCCGGTGTCCCGGGAGAGCTCTATCTCGCGGGCGCCGGTCTGGCGCGCGGCTACCTGGGCCGCCCCGGCCTGACGGCGGAACGTTTCGTCGCCGACCCCTACGGTCCGGCCGGCACCCGGATGTACCGCACCGGTGACGTGGCCCGCTGGACCCGCGACGGACAGCTCGACTACCTCGGCCGCTCCGACGACCAGGTCAAGGTCCGCGGTTTCCGCATCGAACTCGGTGAGATCGAGACGGTCCTGGCCACCCACCCCTCGGTCGCGCACAACGCCGTGATCGTCCGCGAGGACACCCCCGGCATCAAGCGCCTGGCCGCGTACGTCGTCCCGGCGTCCGGCACCGCCCTGGACGCCGACGCGCTGCGCGCCCACATCGGCGCCGCCCTCCCCGACTACATGATCCCGGCCGCCTTCGTCGCCCTGGACGCCCTCCCGCTCACCGTCAACGGCAAGCTCGACCGCAAGCAGCTCCCCGCCCCCGACTACGCCGGTGCCGGTCAGGGCCGCGAGCCCCGCACGGACCGCGAGGAGATCCTCTGCGGCATCTACGCCGAGCTGCTGGGTGTGGAGTCGGTGTCGGTGGAGGACAGCTTCTTCGAGCTGGGTGGCGACAGCATCGTGTCGATCCAGTTGGTGAGCCGGGCGCGGCGTGCGGGTCTGGTGTTCTCGGCGCGTGAGGTGTTCCAGCACCGCACGCCGGAGGCGCTGGCGGCGGTGGCGACCTCGGTGACGGGTGTGGCCACGGAGGACCCGAAGGCGGGTCTGGGCGTGGTCGCGCAGACCCCGATCGTGGGGTGGCTGCGTGAGCTGGGTGGCCCGGTGGACGGGTTCAACCAGGCCATGCTGGTCCAGACCCCGGCGGACGTGACGTACGAGCGTCTGGAGGGTGCTCTCCAGCGCCTGCTCGACCACCACGACGTGCTGCGCTCCCGCCTGGTGCGGGGCGAGGGTGTCTGGAACCTGGAGGTGTCCGAGCCGGGTGCGGTCCGGGCCGCTGATGTCCTGCGGCGCGCGGAGGTGGGGATCCCCGCTGAGGCGCGTGCGGCGCGGGAGCGGCTGGCGCCGGATGCGGGTGTGATGGTGCAGGCCGTCTGGTTCGAAGACGCTCAGCGTCTGCTGGTGATGGCGCACCACCTGGTCGTGGACGGTGTGTCGTGGCGGGT
>NZ_JBIVFN010000042.1:0-37593 GCF_044748145.1 Streptomyces sp. NPDC090022 | reverse complement strand
TGCAGGGGGGACCCTGTGGGAGAGTAGGACGCCGCCGAACAATCATTGTGGGAAAGCCCCGCACCTTATGGTGCGGGGCTTTTCTGCGTTCAGGGTACGGATGTTCTCCTGTAGGGTCAGGAGGCATCGTTCGCACGTTCAAGTGGAGGCCCCCGGGTGGAGGTCCAGGAGACTCGGGTTCAGACTGACCGAATTTTCACGATCCCGAACATTCTCAGCATGGCGCGCCTGGCCGGCGTACCCCTGTTCCTCTGGCTGATCCTGGCGGAGCATGACGGCTGGGCGCTGCTCGTGCTCATGCTGAGCGGTGTCAGTGACTACCTCGACGGGAAGCTCGCGCGGCGCTGGAACCAGATCAGCAGCCTCGGCCGGCTGCTGGACCCGGCGGCCGACCGTTTGTACATCCTGTCCACGTTGTTCGGTCTGACCTGGCGCGAGATTCTGCCGTTGTGGCTCACCGTGGCGCTGTTGGCACGTGAGGTGATGCTGGCCGCCATGGTGCTCGTCCTGCGCCGCCACGGCTATCCGCCGCCGCAGGTCAACTTCCTCGGCAAGGCCGCCACCTTCAACCTGATGTATGCCTTCCCGTTGCTTCTGCTGAGTGACGGCACGGGTTCGCTGGCGTGGCTGGCGTCCGTTTTCGGATGGGCGTTCGCCGGATGGGGTACAACCCTCTACTGGTGGGCAGGAATCCTTTACGTGGTGCAGGTCCGCCGACTCGTGAAGGCGGACGCCGCGGCCGATTGAGCTCGCTCGGCGCAGTGACGCGGAGGAGCGGAGCCGGAGTCCGAGACGGGCGAGGTCGGCGTGTACGTCGTCTCTCAAGGAGGACTCTTCCGACATGAAGGCCGTCGTGATGGCCGGTGGCGAAGGCACACGTCTTCGCCCCATGACCTCGAGCATGCCCAAGCCGCTCCTGCCGGTGGCCAACCGGCCGATCATGGAGCACGTGCTCAGGCTGCTCAAGCGGCATGGGCTCACTGAGACCGTGGTGACCGTGCAGTTCCTGGCGTCTCTCGTCAAGAACTACTTCGGTGACGGCGAGGAGCTCGGAATGGAGCTCACCTATGCCAATGAGGAGAAGCCACTCGGGACCGCCGGCAGCGTGAAGAACGCCGAGGAGGCATTGAAGGACGATGCCTTCGTGGTGATTTCCGGCGACGCGCTCACGGACTTCGACCTCACGGACCTCATCGCCTTCCACAAGAACAAGGGCGCACTCGTCACGGTCTGCCTGACCCGTGTGCCCAATCCGCTGGAATTCGGCATCACCATCGTGGACGAGGAAGGCAAGGTCGAGCGGTTCCTGGAGAAGCCCACCTGGGGGCAGGTGTTCTCGGACACCGTCAACACGGGCATCTACGTCATGGAACCCGAGGTCTTCAATTACGTGGACCCCGACGTTCCGGTGGACTGGTCCGGCGATGTCTTCCCGCAGCTGATGAAGGAAGGCCGGCCGATTTACGGCTACGTCGCCGAAGGCTACTGGGAGGACGTCGGTACCCACGAGAGCTACGTCAAGGCACAGGCCGACGTGCTCGAGGGCAAGGTCCAGGTCGACATGGACGGCTTCGAGATCTCGCCCGGGGTGTGGGTCGCCGAAGGCGCCGAGGTGCACCCGGACGCGGTGCTGCGCGGGCCCCTGTACATCGGGGACTACGCCAAGGTCGAAGCCGGGGTCGAGATCCGCGAGCACACGGTCGTCGGCTCGAACGTCGTCGTCAAGAGCGGGGCGTTTCTGCACCGGGCCGTGGTCCACGACAACGTGTACCTCGGCCCGCACAGCAATCTCCGTGGCTGTGTCATCGGCAAGAACACCGACATCATGCGCGCCGCCCGGATCGAGGACGGCGCGGTCATCGGTGACGAGTGCCTGGTGGGCGAGGAGTCCATCGTCCAGGGGAACGTACGCGTCTACCCCTTCAAGACCATCGAGGCCGGTGCCTTCGTCAACACCTCGGTGATCTGGGAGTCGCGCGGCCAGGCCCACCTCTTCGGGGCCCGCGGGGTCTCCGGGATCCTGAACGTGGAGATCACGCCCGAGCTCGCCGTACGGCTGGCCGGTGCGTACGCCACGACGCTCAAGAAGGGCGCGACGGTCACCACGGCCCGCGACCACTCCCGTGGCGCCCGCGCGCTGAAACGTGCCGTCATCTCGGCGCTCCAGGCCAGCGCCATCGACGTACGGGACCTGGAGAACGTGCCGCTGCCGGTGGCCCGGCAGCAGACCGCGCGCGGCAGTGCCGGCGGGATCATGATCCGGACCTCGCCCGGGGTGCCGGACTCCGTCGACATCATGTTCCTCGACGAGCTGGGCGCGGACCTCTCGCAGGCGCAGCAGCGCAAGCTGGACCGGGTGTACGCGCGCCAGGAGTACCGGCGTGCCTTCCCCGGCGAGATCGGTGACCTGCAGTTCCCGTCGAGCGTCTTCGACTCGTACACCGGCTCGCTGCTGCGGCAGGTGGACACCACGGGGATCGCCGACGCCGGTCTGAAGGTCGTCGTCGACGCCTCCAACGGCAGCGCCGGTCTGGTGCTGCCCAGCCTGCTGGGCCGGCTCGGGGTCGACGCGCTGACCATCAATCCCGGGCTCGACGAGAGCCGGCCGACCGAGACCTCGGAATCGCGGCGGACCGGGCTGGTACGGCTCGGGGAGATCGTGGCGTCGGCCCGGGCCGCGTTCGGTGTCCGTTTCGATCCCGTCGGTGAGCGGATCTCGCTCGTCGACGAGCGCGGGCGGATCATCGAGGACGACCGGGCGCTGCTGGTGCTGCTGGACCTGGTCGCGGCCGAGAAGCGCAGCGGGCGGGTGGCGCTGCCGGTCACCACGACGCGGATCGCCGAGCAGGTGGCGGCGTACCACGGCACCCAGGTGGAGTGGACGACGACCTCGCCCGACGACCTGACCCGGGTGGGCCGGGCGGAGGGCACCATCTTCGGCGGGGACGGCCGGGGCGGCTACATCGTGCCGGAGTTCAGCAGCGTCTTCGACGGTTCGGCCGCGTTCGTCCAGCTCATCGGGCTGGTGGCGCGGACGCAGCTCACGCTGAGCCAGATCGACGCCCGGATACCGCGTGCGCACGTGCTGAAGCGGGACGTGCCCACGCCGTGGGCGGTCAAGGGTCTCGTGATGCGCAGGGTGGTCGAGGCGGCCGGGCAGCGGCAGGTGGACACCACCGACGGTGTGCGCGTGGTCGAGGCCGACGGGCGCTGGGCCCTGGTCCTGCCGGATCCGGCGGAGGCGGTGACGCACCTGTGGGCCGAAGGGCCCGACGCGGCTTCCGCGCAGGCGCTGCTGGACGAGTGGGCGGGCGTGGTGGAGGGCTCCGGGCACTGAGCCCGGCAGCGGTGTGAGAGGCGTCCCCCGGCGCGGGGCCGGTGCCCGCCGGTCCCGTCCCGGGGGACGGACGCATTCGGTAGGGTCGGTTCCGACATGCGACGATGTGCGGCATGTCGCAGCCGCCGCCCAACCGCCGGAGTCCGGCCCCATCCCCGCCGGCGCGTCCCGACGCGTCCATGTCGCTGCTGACGCACGTGATGGACCACAGCCTCGACGAGGGCTACGCGGAGGCCGCGGCCCGGCGCGAGGCGGAGGGTACGAAGGGCCTGCCGCGGACGCTGAAGGCCAAGCTGGGCCTGGCGGCCGGACTGGTGCTGGCCGCCATGGTCGTCACCCTCGGTGCCGCCCAGACGCGGGTGGCGGCGCCGGTCCTGGCCAAGGAGCGCCACGAGCTGATCGACCGGGTGGAGCGGGCCGACGACCGGGCGGCCACCCTGGAGAAGGACATCGACCGGCTGCGGGCCG
Organism: Streptomyces sp. NPDC090022; assembly: GCF_044748145.1. NCBI lineage: Bacteria > Bacillati > Actinomycetota > Actinomycetes > Kitasatosporales > Streptomycetaceae > Streptomyces > Streptomyces sp. NPDC090022. Next base: position 33,788 of record NZ_JBIVFN010000042.1, on the reverse strand, counting down.
ACGTCGCGGGGCGGCAGCGCCAGGCGCTCAAGCAGCACGGCGGCGACCAGGGCGGGCCGGTGGCGCTGCTGTCGGGGGCGACGGAGGTCCGCGGGCCCGGGGTCAAGCTGACCGTCGACGACGCCAAGGACGCGGCGGCGGGCGGTGGCGGGCCGCGCGAGAACACCGGCTTCTCCGACACCGGCCGGCTGCGCGACCGGGACATGCAGCGCATCGTGAACGGACTGTGGCAGTCCGGAGCCGAGGCGGTGTCGATCAACGGGCAGCGGCTGACGGCGCTGTCCGCGATCCGGGCGGCCGGTGACGCGATACTGGTCGACAACAAGCCGCTGGTGCCGCCGTACGAAGTCCTCGCGGTGGGTGACAAGAAGCGGCTGGCCACCGGGTTCCAGGACAGCGCCGACGGCGTGTACCTGAAGGTGCTGCAGGACAGCTACGGGATCCGGGCCAACCTCACGCAGGCGGACGAGGTGCGGCTGCCGGCGGCGTCGAGCCTGACCGTGCGTACAGCTACAGCAGTAGAGCCGAAGAAGGGTGCATCGTGATCGCGGTACTGGGCCTGCTGGCCGGAGTGGTGGTCGGGCTTCTGGTCCGGCCCGAAGTGCCGGCCGTCGTCGAGCCGTATCTGCCGATCGCCGTCGTGGCGGCGCTGGACGCGGTGTTCGGAGGCCTGCGCGCGATGCTGGACGGCATCTTCGTGGACAAGGTCTTCGTGGTGTCGTTCCTGTCCAACGTGGTGGTGGCGGCGCTGATCGTCTTCCTCGGCGACAAGCTCGGGGTCGGCGCGCAGCTGTCAACGGGTGTGGTCGTCGTCCTCGGTATCCGTATCTTCTCCAACGCCGCGGCCATCCGCCGGCACGTGTTCCGGGCGTGAGGCCGATGAGCAACGACGAGACGCCTCCCGAGCGCTCCGGGGCGCCTGCCGGCTCCGGGGAACCCCTGGTGCCCCCGGTGTCCGGGGCGCCCGCCCCGCCCCCGGAGAGCGGCCGGCAGCGGCTGGCGGCCGGCCTGTGGCCGCCGCGGCTGAGCCGGTCCCAACTGATCGTGGCGCTGCTGCTGTTCGTCCTGGGGCTGGGACTGGCGATCCAGGTGCGGTCCAACACCGATTCGAGTGCGCTGCGCGGGGCCCGGCAGGAGGACCTGGTGCGCATCCTGGACGAGCTGGACGGGCGGACCAAGCGGCTGGAGGAGGAGAAGCAGCAGCTGACGGACCAGCGCAAGGAGCTGGAGAACAGTTCCAACCAGGCCGAGGACGCCCGCCGGCAGACTGTGGAGAAGGAGCGCCAACTGGGCATCCTGGCGGGTACGGTGGCTGCGCAGGGGCCGGGGATCACGCTGAAGATCTCCGATCCCAAGAACCAGGTGCAGTCCGACATGCTGCTGGACACCATCCAGGAGCTGCGGGCGGCCGGGGCCGAGGCGATCCAGGTCAACGGTGTGCGTGTGGTGGCGGGCACGTACTTCTCGGACGTGGACGGCGGCGTGGCGGTCGACGGTAAGAAGATCACACAGCCGTACGAGTTCAGGGTGATCGGCAAGCCGCAGGATCTGGAGCCGGCGCTCAACATTCCCGGCGGTGTGATCCAGACGCTGGAGAAGGAGCAGGCCACGGCCAGTGTCGTGCGCTCACCGAAGATCATCGTCGATGCCTTGCGGCCGGCGAAGCAGCCTGACTACGCTCGGTCGTCATCGTCGTGAGTGGGAGTGACGTGTGGGACGGCTCACGTGGGCGGAGGCCTGCGGGGGGTCGGCGCACCGAACGAGTGGTGCGTGGTGGAAACTGTCTGGTGGTTACGGACGTTGTGAGAATGTCCGGGTCGGCAGGTGTGTGCATTCGGAGTTCGTCCTGCCCCACGGGCGGGTCTGTTTCGGTCAAGGGGAATCGCCCGTGAAGTTGTTTGAGAAGTTGTTCGGCAAGAAGAACCGCGAGGAAAGCGGTGCCAAGCACCGCGCCGGCCACGGTGACGTGGAGGCGCAGGGGGAGCGGCCGCTCTTCCGTGACGAGGTCTCCGGCGCGGATGACGCGGCGGGTGGGCGGGGCGCGTCCGCCGCCGACCCCTCCGCCGCCGGCCGCATAGGTTTCGGTGACCCGTCGACCTCAGGTGCGGGTGGAGGGTTCGCCCCCGACCCGTATGCCACCAGTGCCTCCGCGGGGCAGCCGCGGCGCGAGGAGCCGTCCATGTCGGCCGAGCAGGTGTGCAGCAGGTGTGGGCACCGCAGCGACGCGGCGAGCCGCTTCTGCTCGAACTGCGGTGCGCCGCTGCGGGCGGGGCTGACGCCCGAGCGTGCCTCGGAGACCACGTCCACCATCTCGATCTCGGGCCTGGAGGCCTACGAGGCCGAGGTGTCCGGTCAGCACGTGTCGTCGTCGCTGTCCCCCGAGGCCCAGGCCGCGGTGGAGGCGCTGCCCGCGGGCTCGGCGCTGCTGATCGTGCGCCGGGGTCCGAACTCGGGCAGCCGCTTCCTGCTGGACGGTGAGCTGACCACGGCCGGCCGCCACCCGCAGAGCGACATCTTCCTGGACGACGTCACCGTCTCCCGGCGGCATGTCGAGTTCCGCCGCGGCCAGGAGGGCGGGTTCACCGTCTCCGACGTCGGCAGCCTCAACGGCACGTACGTCAACCGGGAACCGATCGACTCCGTCGCCCTGCACAACGGCGACGAGGTCCAGATCGGCAAGTACCGGCTGGTGTTCTACGCGAGCCAGCGGGGCATCTGACCCTCCCCCAGACTCCGTCGGGGGACTCCCCAGGGAAGGTCCATGCTGCGTACACCGACGGGCGGTGCCGGAAACGGCGCCGCCGGCCCGGTCGGGCGGCTGGTGAGCATCGGTACGGTGCTGGGCCAGCTGCGTGACGAGTTCCCCGAAGTCACCATTTCCAAGATCCGTTTCCTGGAGGCGGAGGGGCTCGTCGAGCCCCGGCGCACGCCGTCCGGATACCGCAAGTTCAGCCCCGACGACATCGAGCGGCTGGCACGCATCCTGAGGCTCCAGCGCGACCACTATCTGCCGCTGAAGGTCATCCGCGAGCAGCTGGACGGACGTGCGGCCGACCAGGGTCGCACCCCCGCGCCGTCCTCGCACGCCGAGGCCGACGCCGACGGGGAAGCCGTGGACGGGCGGGCGGCGTCCACCGCTGCCCGGATCGGGCGGGCGGAGCTGCTGGCCGCCGCCGAGGTGGACGAAGCCCAGCTGGCGGAGTGGGAGTCGTACGGGCTGATCGCCGAGGCGCCCGGCGGCGGCTTCGACGCGGAGACGGTCACCGTGGCGCGTCTGGTGGCGGATCTGGGCCGCTTCGGTCTGGAGCCGCGGCACCTGCGGGCCATGAAGGCCGCGGCCGACCGGGAGGCGGGCCTGGTCGAGCAGGTCGTCGCACCCTTGCGGCGGCATCGCAATCCGCAGACGAGGGCCCATGCGGAGGCCACCATGAAGGAGCTCGCGGGGCTGTCCGTACGGCTGCACGAGGCGCTGGTGCAGACCGCTCTGGGGGTGCGGCTGTCCTGACCGGGACGGCCCCGACTACCCAAACCGGCCGGGCAGGTCCTAGGGTTGCTGTGTGAACGAGCTCGACGTTGTGGGTGTCCGGGTGGAAATGCCCTCCAACCAGCCGATCGTTCTCCTGCGTGAAGTGGGAGGCGACCGGTACCTCCCCATCTGGATCGGTCCGGGGGAGGCGACCGCCATTGCCTTCGCGCAGCAGGGCATGGCCCCTGCGCGGCCGCTGACCCACGACCTGTTCAAGGACGTGCTGGAGGCGCTGGGCGAGGAGCTCTCCGAGGTCCGGATCACGGATCTGCGCGAGGGCGTCTTCTACGCGGAGCTCGTCTTCGCCAGCGGGGTCGAGGTGAGCGCGCGGCCGTCGGACGCCATAGCGCTGGCCCTGCGCACGGGGACGCCGATCTACGGGAGCGACGGGGTCCTCGACGACGCCGGGATCGCGATTCCGGACGAGCAGGAGGACGAGGTGGAGAAGTTCCGCGAGTTCCTCGACCAGATCTCGCCCGAGGACTTCGGTACCAGCAACCAGTAGGCCCCGGTCCGGGGCCCCGCGGCCGGGTCGGGCGGTGTCGGATCCGGTGTGCGGCGGCTCGGAACAAGGGCGGTTGCGGCCCATTCGAAATGCCTTTCCCGGGAACGGGGCACGCGAAACCACTCTCAGGGTGATTATCACCCGGCGTGCCGAGTGTGGCGATCGTTGACGCACCCCGGGTGACTGCCTACCGTCGAGATGGCAGGTCAAGGACGGAGGGTCGGGCGTGAGGATCACGGGCGACGGTACGACCGGGGGCACCCCCGCGCGGAGTGAGAGCGGGCCGTTCCCGCTGCACGGCAGTGCGGTGGGCGCCGCGCGCCGTCAGCCGGACTCGACGCCGCAGGCCGCCCCCGGGGGAGCGGCGCCGGCCACCGGGCAGATCGGCTACCGCGGGCCCACGGCCTGCGCCGCGGCCGGCATCACGTACCGGCAGCTGGACTACTGGGCGCGGACCGGCCTGGTGGAGCCGAGCGTGCGAGCGGCGTACGGCTCGGGCACGCAGCGGCTCTACAGCTTCCGGGACGTCGTCGTCCTCAAGATCGTCAAGCGCTTCCTGGACACCGGGGTGGCGCTGCAGAACATCCGTACGGCCGTGCAGCACCTGCGGGGCAGCGGATTCGCGGACCTGGAGCGCATGACGCTGATGAGCGACGGCGCCACCGTGTACGAGTGCACCTCGCCGGACCAGGTCGTCGAGCTGCTCCAGGGCGGGCAGGGCATCTTCGGCATCGCGGTGGGCGTGGTGTGGCGGGACGTGGAGAACGCCCTGTCGCAGCTGCACGGCGAGCGGGTCGACTCGGGCGAGACGGTGGCCGGGCACAACCCGGCGGACGAGCTCGCCGCGCGCCGGAACCGGGCCGTCTGAGACCCCGTCCGCGCCGCCGGAAAGCCGTCGAACGTGTTTGCGGTCCGTTGTCGGTGGCGTAGGGCAGCATCGGTGCTGTGAGAACCGCTCCGACGATCCTGCATCTGGACATGGACGCCTTCTACGCCTCCGTGGAGCAGGCGTCCAAGCCGAGCCTGCGCGGCAAGGCGGTGATCGTCGGCGGGCTCGGACCGCGTGGGGTGGTGGCCACCGCCTCGTACGAGGCGCGGCGCTTCGGCGTCCACTCGGCCATGCCGACGGCGCAGGCGCGCCGGCTCTGCCCGAACGGGGCGTACCTGATCCCGCGCTTCTCCCTGTACCGGGCGGTGAGCGACCAGGTCATGGCCCTGCTGCGGGAGCTGTCGCCGCTGGTGGAGCCGCTCAGCCTGGACGAGGCCTTCGTCGACCTCGAGGCGGGCGGCAGCGCGTTCGACGCGGCGTCCGCGCGGGCGACGGGGGAGCGGCTGCGGGCCGACATCAGGGCGGTCACGGGACTGAGCGGTTCGGTGGGGCTGGCCGGCTCCAAGATGCTGGCCAAGGTGGCCTCCGAGGAGGCCAAACCGGACGGACTGCTGCTGATCGAGCCGGGCACGGAGCGGGAGCTGCTCGCGCCGATGCCCGTACGGACGCTGCCGGGCGTGGGCCCGGCCACGGGCGAGCACCTGCGGCGGGCCGGGATCACCACGGTGGGGGAGCTGGCCGAGGCCGGCGAGGACGAGCTGGTGCGGATGCTGGGGCGGGCGCACGGGGTCGCGCTGTACCGCATGGCGCTGGGGCTCGACGACCGGGCGGTGGTGGCCGAGCGGGACGCCAAGTCGGTGTCGGTCGAGGACACCTTCGACGTGGATCTGCACGACCGGGTGCGGATCAGGGGCGAGGTGCAGCGACTGGCGGAACGGTGCGTGCGGCGGCTGCGGGACTCGGGGCACTCGGGGCGGACGATCGTGCTGAAGGTGCGCCGGTACGACTTCTCGACGCTGACCCGTTCGGAGACGCTGCGCGGGCCCACCGACGACCCCGCGGTGGTCCGCGAGGCGGCGGCCCGGCTGCTGGAGGCGGTGGACACCACGGGCGGCGTACGGCTGCTGGGCGTGGGGGTCTCGGGGCTGGCGGACTACACCCAGGAGGACCTGTTCGCCCAGGCGGAGGCCGAAGCGGAGGCGGAGGCCCGGGCCGAGGCGGACGCCCGGGCGGAGGCGGAAGCCCGGGCGGAGGCCGAGGCGGCGGCAGCGGCCCTGGCCGGCCTTGGCGGGGCGTCCGGGGCAGCCGGGGCGCCGGTGGCTCCTGGGGCAGCCTCAGGGGCGGCTGGGGCGGCTGTGGCGGCCCGGGCGGGGGAGTCCGGCCCTCCGGAGCCCGGGGCGCCCCCGGAGCGGCGCTGGATGGCCGGCAGCGACGTACGGCACGCGGTGTACGGGGCCGGGTGGGTGCAGGGCAGCGGCGTCGGCCGGGTCACGGTGCGGTTCGAGCAGCCGGGATCGCCGCCCGGCCGGGTGCGGACCTTCCGGGTGGACGACCCGGAACTGCGGCCCTCGGACCCCCTCCCGCTCCCGGGCCTGCCACCCGGACCGGACCGGGCCGCCCCCTGAGGGCCGGCGGCGCCCGCGGCGGCCCGCGCCGGCCAGCGGGCCGGCGCACGCCTACGCCCGCGCCGGCCCGCCGGCCGAGGTCGGCGTCGTTCGCCGGCCGGGGTCAGCCCTCCCCGTCGCCCGCCAGGCGGCCGAAGTCGCGCTGGAAGTCGCTGGGGAGCGCCACGTCCAGGCCGTAGTGGTGGTAGAGCTGGAGCTCCTGCTCCGGTGAGAGGTGGCGGCCGACCCCGAAGTCCGGAGCGTCCTTGATCAGGGAGCGTTCGAAGGGCACCCGGAGGGTGTCGTTCACCAGCTCACTGGGCTCCAGCGGGACGAACGCGTCCCTGCTGAAGAGCCCCGTCCGTACGGCTGCCCACTCCGGCACACCCGTGGCGTCGTCGAGGTAGACCTCGTCCACCGTGCCGATCTTGGCACCGTTGCGGTCGTACGCCTTGCGGCCGATCAGGCTGCGCGGATCGATGTCGGTCTGCACGGTCCCTCCAACGGGTCGCAACTCCTCCGTAATGACTACAAAAGGGCAAATCCGGAGCGAGGGCCACTCGAGGGAGGCCCCAGAAGCTCGCTGGTAGGCTGGGTGACGGCTGTTGACCCTGTGCGGGAGAGTCCTCCGAGTGAGCATGACGTGAGCGCGATGCGAGCACGACGTGAACACGGCGGAGGCGCCGAAGGAGCAAATCCTCCCCGGAATCTCTCAGGCAGACGTACCGCACGGACGAGGCCACTCTGGAAAGCAGGGGTGGGCGTCGGACCCGCACTACCGATTCCCCTCCCTCACCGACGGTGAAAACCGGACCTCCACGGGCGACCCCCAGGCGGACCGGTGAAGCTCTCAGGTTGAGATGACAGAGGGGGAGGCCGTCCGGGTGCCCGCGCCGTGGTGCCCCTCGCAGGTCGTACGACCAGGAGGCCTCCGTACATGACCGCCAACCGCATTCCGCTCTCCCAGCTGGAGCGAGGCATCCCCTTCGAGCAGCGCCACATCGGGCCGGACGCCGCGGCCCAGGCGAAGATGCTCGCCCAGGTCGGCTACGGCTCCCTGGACGAACTCACCGCCGCCGCGGTGCCGGATGTGATCAAGAGCGCCGAGGCCCTGGACCTCCCCGGCGCCCGCACCGAGGCCGAGGTGCTCGCCGAACTGCGTTCGCTGGCCGACCGCAACCAGGTCCTGTCCTCGATGATCGGTCTCGGCTACTACGGGACGTTCACCCCGCCGGTGATCCTGCGCAACGTCATGGAGAACCCGGCCTGGTACACGGCGTACACGCCCTACCAGCCGGAGATCTCCCAGGGCCGTCTGGAGGCGCTGCTCAACTTCCAGACCGTCGTCGCCGACCTCACCGGCCTGCCGACCTCCGGCGCCTCCCTCCTCGACGAGGGCACCGCGGCCGCCGAGGCCATGACGCTGGCCCGCCGCGTGGGCAAGGTCAAGGGCGGGGTCTTCCTCGTCGACGCCGACGCCCTGCCGCAGACCATCGCCGTGATCCGGACCCGCGCCGAACCGACCGGTGTCGAGGTCGTCGTCGCCGACCTGTCCGAAGGCATCCCGGCGGAGATCGCCGAGCGCGGCGTCTTCGGCGTGCTGGTGCAGTACCCGGGCGCCTCCGGTGCCGTCCGCGACATCAAGCCGGTCATCGACCGGGCGCACGAGCTCGGGGCGATCGTCACGGTCGCCGCCGACCTGCTCGCCCTGACCCTGCTGACCTCGCCCGGCGAGCTCGGCGCGGACATCGCGGTGGGCACCACCCAGCGCTTCGGCGTCCCGATGGGCTTCGGCGGCCCGCACGCCGGCTACATGGCCGTCCAGGACAAGCACGCGCGTTCCCTGCCCGGCCGCCTGGTCGGCGTCTCCGTCGACGCCGACGGCAACAAGGCGTACCGCCTGGCCCTGCAGACCCGCGAGCAGCACATCCGCCGCGAGAAGGCCACCAGCAACATCTGCACCGCGCAGGTGCTGCTCGCCGTCATGGCCGGCATGTACGCCGTCTACCACGGCCCCGAGGGCCTGAAGACGATCGCCCGCCGCACCCACCGCTACGCCGCCCTGCTCGCCGCCGGTCTGACCGCCGGCGGGGTCGAGGTGGTCCACGGCGCGTACTTCGACACCCTCACCGCCCGGGTGCCCGGCAAGGCCGCCGAGGTCGTCGCCGCCGCCCGCGAGGCCGGGGTCAACCTGTACGGGGCCGACGCCGACCACGTCCTCGTCTCCTGCGACGAGACCACCCTGCGCGCCGACATCGAGGCCGTCTGGGCCGCCTTCGGCGTGAGCGCCGACATCGAGGCGCTGGACGCGAGCGCCGCCGACGCGCTGCCCGAGGGCCTGCTGCGCTCGGACGCGTACCTGACGCACCCGGTCTTCCACCAGCACCGCTCCGAGACCGCGATGCTGCGCTACCTGCGCAAGCTCGCGGACAAGGACTACGCGCTGGACCGCGGCATGATCCCGCTGGGCTCCTGCACCATGAAGCTCAACGCGACCACCGAGATGGAGCCGGTCACCTGGCCCGAGTTCGGCCAGCTGCACCCCTTCGCGCCGATCGACCAGGCCCAGGGCTACGCCACGCTCATCAACGAGCTGGAGGAACGTCTCTGCGAGGTCACCGGCTACGACAAGGTCTCCATCCAGCCCAACGCCGGCTCCCAGGGTGAGCTCGCCGGCCTGCTGGCCGTGCGCGCCTACCACCGCGCCAACGGCGACGAGCAGCGCACGATCTGCCTGATCCCGTCCTCCGCGCACGGCACCAACGCCGCGTCCGCCGTGATGGCCGGCATGAAGGTCGTCGTCGTCAAGACCGCCGACGACGGCGAGGTCGACGCCGCGGACCTGCGCGCCAAGATCGAGCAGTACCGCGACGAGCTCGCCGTCCTGATGATCACCTACCCGTCCACCCACGGCGTCTTCGAGGAGCACGTCGCCGAGATCTGCGGTCTCGTGCACGACGCCGGCGGCCAGGTGTACGTGGACGGCGCCAACCTCAACGCCCTGGTGGGCCTGGCCAAGCCGGGTCACTTCGGCGGCGACGTCTCGCACCTGAACCTGCACAAGACGTTCTGCATCCCGCACGGTGGCGGCGGCCCGGGCGTCGGCCCGGTCGGTGTCCGGGCGCACCTCGCCCCGTACCTGCCCAACCACCCGCTCCAGCCGACCGCCGGCCCGGAGACGGGCGTCGGCCCGATCTCGGCGGCGCCGTGGGGTTCGGCCGGCATCCTGCCGATCTCCTGGTCGTACGTACGCCTCATGGGTGGCGAGGGCCTCAAGCGCGCCACCCAGGTGGCCGTGCTCGGCGCGAACTACATCGCCAAGCGCCTGGAGCCGCACTACCCGGTGCTCTACACCGGCCCCGGCGGTCTGGTCGCCCACGAGTGCATCATCGACCTGCGCCCGCTGTCGAAGGCGACCGGCGTCTCCGTCGACGACATCGCCAAGCGTCTGATCGACTACGGCTTCCACGCGCCGACGATGTCGTTCCCGGTGGCCGGCACGCTGATGATCGAGCCGACGGAGTCCGAGGACCTCGTCGAGATCGACCGCTTCTGCGACGCCATGATCGCCATCCGCGGCGAGATCGAGAAGGTCGCCTCCGGCGTCTGGCCGGCCGGGGACAACCCGCTGGCCAACGCCCCGCACACCGCGGCGGCGCTGGGCGGCGAGTGGAACCACCCGTACACCCGTGACGAGGCGGTCTTCCCGGGCACCGTGGTCGCGGCCGAGAAGTACTGGCCGCCGGTGCGCCGTATCGACGGTGCCTTCGGCGACCGCAACCTGGTCTGCTCGTGCCCGCCGCTGGACGAGTACGACAACTGATCCGAGCGCCCGGTAGCCGGGGCGCATGACACAGGGGCCGGTCCGGGAGTCTCCTCCCGGACCGGCCCCTGTGGCGTCGGCCGGTGCCGCGGCGCCGTCAGGCCGCCGCGAGCGGCCGGTGCGGCGCGATGATCTGGCCGTCCGGCAGCAGCTCACCGGTGTCCTCGAAGAGCAGGACGCCGTTGCACAGCAGGCTCCAGCCCTGTTCCGGGTGGTTCGCCACAGGCAGCGCGGCCTCCCTGTCGGCGGATTCGGCTGATGGACAGGCAGGCTGGTGCTGGCACATGGATGCGTTCTTTCGCTGCGGTGTGGTCTGTGTGCTGCGGCTCGGTGCGTGATTCATGGCCGCCCCCCGTATCAATCTCTTGGTGTGGTCAGGATCCCAGTGTTGCCCTACGGACTTGCGTCCGCATGGATTTCCCGGCAGCTGTCCTCTGAGATTGATGACGCATCACTCGTGCGGGCGGTTCAGCCCAACTCCCCTGTCATTTCGGGTGGTTCGGGCCTGGTCCCAGCGGACTAGGCCGAATGGGTCAACCGGGTCAGGCCCCCGTCCGGGGACGGTCAGGCGGCCGGCGCGGCCAGCGAGGGCGGCACCGGAGGGATGGGCGGGGTCAGCCGGTGGGTCATCACCGGCAGCAGTTCGGAGACCGGGTGCGGCCGGTACGCCGCGATGCCGGGCGGGGCCGGAGCCAGCGGGACCAGCAGGTCGGCGGCGGCCGGCAGACCGGCCGAGGCGTCGGCGCCCACCGCCCCGTGCAGCCACAGGGTCATCATGTACAGCTCGGGCACGGACAGCAGTCTCGGCTGGTAGTTCTTGCCCACCGACTCCGCCTGCCGCAGCGCGCGTTCGGTCGCCGCCACGTAGGGCCCCTCGAAGAAGTGCGAGAAGACCCAGCCGTCCGCGGTGAGCCGGGTGTCCGCCGCCGCCACGTACCGGTCCCCGCTGCGGATCAGGAAACGCCATCCGGTCAGCCGGGTGCGCGGCGGCCTGCCGCCCGAGGTGACCCGGTCCAGGACGTGGACCGGAAGCGGGAGTTCGGCCGTCTTGGGGCCGGGGAGGGCGCGCAGGGCGGGGGTGAGGACCTCCTGGACGGCGGTGGGGGAGCCGAGTGCCGCGAGGACGCTGCGCAGGGCGGGCGCGGGAGCCGGAGGGACATGCAGCGGCATGGTGGGTCGCCTCTCACTTGGGAGACCGGGGGAAGGGGGGTGCGGACGGAGCTGTCGCATTCTGGGGCCAGAGGGGGGCTGAGGGGCAATGGCCGCGCGCCAACTCTGTGCCTCGTTTGCGGAGTTTATACGACATGTGTTCACACAGTGTTTCGGCTAGCCGTCCCGCCTATTGCCGACAAGACGCTTACCGGTCCCGCTGTCATGGATTTCATGCCGGGTGCGCGCAGACATCTCGCGCTGACCTCGGAGGTTACCGGACGGGGGCTCGGCTGGAAAGTGACGGTATTGCGGAATCGGCAAGCGCGACCTTGAAATTGCACCACGCGACTTGCCACGTGAATGTGCCCGTGCGCCGGTCGGCCAAACCGGCGCGCGCTCCCCGACATGCGCGCCCCCCGAGCGTTAGAGATCAAGGCACCGGGGCATCATCGACCGTAACGCGCGCCCGGGAGGTCCGGGCCAGGCCCACTCGAGGAGGGACACTTCGATGGGGGAGAAGGTCGTGGCAGGCGGATTCGACCTGTCCGATCGGCAACGGTATCGGAGGAAGCTTCACGAGTGCCTGGAGGGGCTGGAGCGGCTTCTGGCGGAGAAGAGGTTCGATCGGCCAAAGAACATGATGGGGCTTGAGATCGAGCTGAATCTCGCGGGTGCCGACGGGTTGCCGAGAATGGTGAATGCGCAGGTTCTGGAGAGGATAGCGAGTACCGATTTCCAGACCGAACTCGGAATGTTCAACCTGGAGGTCAACATACTTCCGCACCGGCTCGACGGCCGGGTATTCGACCAGCTCACCGAGGAACTCAGCGCGGGTCTGGGGTATGCCCACCGGCAGGCCGCGGAGATCGACGCGGGCGTGGTGATGATCGGCATCCTGCCGACGATCGCCCAGTCCGACGTGGTCTCCGCGAACCTCTCGGCCGTCGACCGGTACTCGCTGCTCAACGAGCAGATCCTGATGCTGCGGGGCGAGGACTTCACCCTCGACATCGACGGGGTGGAGCGGCTGAGCTGCACCTCCGGCTCCATCGTGCCCGAGGCGGCCTGCACCTCCGTACAGCTGCACCTGCAGGTGACCCCGGCGCGGTTCCCCGCGGTGTGGAACGCGGCGCAGTGCGCGGCCGCCGTCCAGATAGCCGTCGGCGCCAACTCGCCCTTCCTCTTCGGCCGTGAGCTGTGGCGGGAGTCGCGGCCCCCGCTGTTCACGCAGGCCACCGACACCCGGCCGCCCGAACTCCAGGCGCAGGGGGTGCGGCCGCGGACCTGGTTCGGTGAGCGCTGGGTGGACTCGGCGTTCGAGCTGTTCGCCGAGAACGTCCGCTACTTCCCCGCGCTGCTGCCGATCTGCGACGAGGAGGACCCCCTCGCCGTGCTCGCCGAGGGCGGGGTGCCCAGCCTCCAGGAGCTCGTCCTGCACAACGGCACGGTCTACCGCTGGAACCGGCCCGTGTACGGGGTCGCCGACGGGATGCCGCACCTGCGGGTGGAGAACCGGGTGCTGCCCGCCGGGCCGACGGTGGCCGACGTCGTCGCCAACGCCGCCTTCTACTACGGGCTGGTCCGTACCCTCGCCGACGAGCAGCGCCCGGTGTGGAGCCGGATGCCGTTCGCCGAGGCGGAGGCCAACTTCGACGCGGCCTGCCGGCACGGCATCGACGCCCGGCTGCGCTGGCCGCGCCGGGGGCGGGGCGGCGGGCTGGCGAGCGTACCGGCGGTGCGGCTGGTCCTCGACGAGCTGCTGCCGATGGCCGCCGCCGGACTGGACGCGTGGGGGATCGAGCCCGCCGACCGCGACCACTACCTGGGGATCATCGAGGAGAGGTGCAAGCGCCGGGTCAACGGTTCGACCTGGCAGGTGGACACCTACCACCGGGCGCTCGCGGCCGGGCTGGACCGGGACGAGGCACTGGCGGCGACCACCCGCCGGTACACCGAGCTGATGCACAAGGGGGATCCGGTCCACACCTGGCCCGCCGGGCTGCGCTGAGCCCGCCGGCGTCCGGCCCGCCAGGCGTCCGCCGGGTCCTCCGGGCGTCCGCCGGGTCCTCGGGCCGTCCGGTGGTTCCTCCGGCCGGTCGGCCCCGCTGATCGCCCCGCTCCGCGAGGAGGCAGTATGGGGTGGTCGGAGCGGGACGACGGGACGGGAGTCGGGCGTGCGGGTGGAGCCGGAGCCGGTGGTCAGGGAGCTGCGCGAGGACAGGCGGGGGGTCCTGCGCACCGAGACGCTGCTCGTGCTCGCGCTGTCGCTGGGCGCGAGCGCGCTCTCCTCCCTGATCAGCTTCATCGGCTCGCTGACCAGGCCCGGCGGCCTGAAGGACCAGGCGGCCACGCTCAACGGCTCGTACGCCCCCGGCCGGCCCTGGCTGGACCTGGCCTGGCAGCTCTTCGGGATCACCACCGCCCTGGTGCCGGTCCTGCTGGTGGCGCACCTGCTGACCCGCGAGGGCGCGCCGGGCCTGCGGGTCCTCGGCTTCGACCGCACCCGGCCCGGCTGGGACCTGGGCCGCGGCACGCTGGTCGCGGCCGCCATCGGCAGCGCCGGACTCGCCTTCTACCTGGGGGCGCGCGCCGCCGGCTTCAACCTGACGGTGGTGCCGGAGGCGCTGCCCGACGTGTGGTGGAAGTTCCCCGTACTGATCCTCTCCGCGGTGCAGAACGCCGTGGTGGAGGAGGTCATCGTGCTGGCGTACCTGCTGCGGAGGCTGGACCAGCTGGGCTGGTCGCCGATGGCCGCGCTGCTGGCCAGCTCGGTGCTGCGCGGCTCGTACCACCTCTACCAGGGCATCGGCGGCTTCATCGGCAACATGGTGATGGGCGCCGTCTTCGTCCTGCTCTACCGGCGCTGGGGCCGGGTGGGCCCGCTGGTCGTCGCGCACGCGCTGCTCGACATCGTGGCCTTCGCCGGGTACGCGCTGCTCGCGGGCAAGGTGGGCTGGCTGCCGACGGCATAGGCACTAGGGAGCGGGGGCGAGCAGTTCGCCGTCGATGACGGTGACCGCGCCGCCCGTCAGGAGCGTACGGTCGCCCGCGAGCGTGACCTTGACCAGGCCGGTGCGCGCGGACCCCTGCAGGCCGGTCAGCTCGGTACGGCCGCCCAGGCGGGCGGACCAGAAGGGCGCGAGCGCGGTGTGCGCGCTGCCGGTGACGGGGTCCTCGTCGATACCGAAGGCCGGGAAGAAGCCGCGCGAGACGAAGTCGTAGCCGCGGGAGGGGTCCTCGGCGGGCGCCGTGACGATCACCCCGCGCCGGGCGAAGGCGCGCAGGGCGTCGAGGTCCGGGGCCAGCTCGCGGACGGTGCGTTCGTCGGCCAGCTCCACCAGCAGGTCGCCGATGTGGGCGGCGGTGTCGTGGACGGAGCGGATCGCGACGCCGCCGAGGGCCCGGTCGACGTCGGCCGGTGCCTCGACCGGAGTCAGCGAGGACGTCGGGAAGTCCAGGGTGATCGTGCCGTCCGCGGCCGCCTCGGCGGTGAGGACGCCGCAGCGGGCGGCGAACCGGACCGGTCCGCTCGCCAGCGCGCCGGTGGCCAGGACGTGCGCGGTGGCGAGGGTCGCGTGGCCGCACATGTCCACCTCGGCGGTCGGGGTGAACCAGCGCAGTGCCCAGTCCGCCGGGCCGCCGGGCGGCAGCGGGTGGGCGAAGGCCGTTTCGGAGAGGTTGACCTCGGCGGCGACCTGCTGGAGCCAGGCGTCCGGCGGGAACTCCCGGTCCAGGAGCAGGACCCCGGCGGGGTTGCCGTGGAAGGGGCGGTCGGTGAAGGCGTCGACGATTCGGATGCGCATGCCCCGACGGTAGGGGCGCCCCACGGGCACCGGCCAAGGCCAATCGGCGACCACTGGCCTGCTGTCGCCGGGTCGTCTGCGATCGGTTCCGATATATCGTTGACGCATCGCGATGGATCAGCGACAGTGATGGGGTGGAACAAGGAGCCGCAGCGATACGCGGATATCCATGACGAGAGGAGCGCAGTCATGCGTTCACCTGGACAGGGACACGGACACGGACACGGACATGAGGGCGGGCGTCGGCGCGGGCACCCCTGCGGGCCCGACCACCACGGGGAGTTCGAGGGGCGCCGCGCGGCCTTCGGGCCCTTCGGGCCGGGCTTCGGCGGCGGGCCCTTCGGCGGTCGCGGGGGCCGGGGCGGCCCGCACCGGCGGGCGCGGCGGGGCGACGTACGCGCGTCGATCCTGGCGCTGCTGACCGACCGCCCGATGCACGGCTACGAGATGATCCAGGAGATCGGCGAGCGCAGCGGCGGGGCGTGGAAGCCCAGCCCCGGCTCCGTCTACCCGACCCTGCAGATGCTCGAGGACGAGGGCCTGATCTCCAGCGAGAGCGAGGGCGGCAGGAAGCTGTTCACGCTCACCGACGCGGGCCGCACCGAGGCCGAGGCGGGCCCCGCGGCCCCCTGGGAGGAGGTCGGTCAGGGTGTCGACCGGGAGGCGATGCACGAGATCCGGACGGCCGGCTTCGGTCTGATGGAGGCGTTCGGCCAGGTCTGGAAGACCGGCACGCCCGAGCAGCGGCAGAAGGCCGTCGGGGTCATCAACGAGGCCCGCAAGAAGCTCTACCTGATCCTGGCCGACGAGCACTGACCCGCCGCCGGACGACGACGGGGGTACGGCGCCCCGCGCGGACGACCGCGCGGGGCGCCGCCGTGCCGTTTCAGGCGACCAGGCCGGCGAGCTTGCGCAGCGATTCGTTCAGCGCGGCCGTCGCCGAGTCCTTGAGCTTGCCCGCCATCAGTGAGACGGCCGCTCCGGTGAACTCGCCGTCGATGCGGACGGTGGTCGCCTCCCCGTCGGGGACCAGGGTGTACCGGGTGCCGACGATCACGCCCATCGGGCCCTTGCCCCGGATGGCCAGGACGCGCCCGTCCTCGAGTTCCTCGACCGTCCAGGTGACCTCGGCCGGGAAGCCCATCATCTTCATGTTCTCCTCGAACGTCGCCCCGACCGCGAGGGTCTGCGGGCCGCCCTTGGGGAAGCTGGTGTGGGTCATGCTCCACTGGTCGTACGCACCCCAGTCCGTCAGCTGGGACCAGACCTTCGCGGCGGGCGCCTCGATGCGTGATTCCGCGGTGACTTCGGCCATGCGACCACCCCTTCTCGTCGGGTACGTGCGGCGGAACGTAGTGGTGGTGCGCGGAACATTCAATACTGACGACCTGTCAGAAATCTTGTGATCGTCTCAACAGGTGTCAACCGGGTGACGGTACTGACGCCTGCTGTCATGATGGCCTGATGCAAGCGTCAGGGAGACATGCCGGACTGGGCCTCGCCCTCGTCTCGGCCATCGCGTTCGGCGGTTCCGGAGTCGCGGCGAAGCCGCTGATAGAGGCGGGTCTGGACCCGCTGCACATGGTGTGGATACGGGTGGCGGGGGCGGCGCTCGTGCTGTCCCCGCTGGCCTGGCGCCACCGGGACCTGCTGCTGCGCAGGCCCGCCCTGCTGGCCGGGTTCGGCCTGGTCGCCGTCGCCGGCGTACAGGCCTTCTACTTCGCCTCCCTGTCCCGCATCCCCGTCGGGGTGGCCCTGCTCCTGGAGTACCTGGGCCCGGCGCTGCTGCTCGGCTGGATCCGCTTCGTGCAGCGCAAGCCCGTGACCCGGGCCGCCGCGGCCGGCGCCGCGGTGGCCGTGGTCGGGCTCGCCTGCGTGGTGCAGATCTGGTCGGGGCTCAGCCTGGACCCGCTCGGCGTGGTCCTCGGCCTGTGCGCCGCCTGCTGCCAGGCCTTCTACTTCGTCCTCGCGGACCAGGGCGCGGACGGGAAGGACGCTCCCGACCCGCTCGGTGTCATCGCGTACGGGATGATCATCGGTGCCCTCGTCATGACGGTCATCGCCCGCCCCTGGCAACTGGACTGGTCGGTGCTGGCCGGGCGGGCCGAGGTGGCCGGCGCCGAGGTGCCCGCGGCGGTCCTGGTGGGCTGGGTGGTCCTGGTGGCCACCGTCTTCGCGTACCTGACCGGGGTGGTCTCGGTGCGCAAGCTCTCGCCGCAGGTGGCCGGTGTCGTGGCCTGCCTGGAGGCGGTCATCGCCACCGTGCTCGCCTGGGTGCTGCTCGGCGAGCACCTCGACGCGCCGCAGATCCTCGGCGGCGCGCTCGTGCTGGGCGGGGCGTTCATCGCGCAGTCCTCGCGGGCGTCCGGCCCGGCGGGGGACGGGGCGGCGGTGTCCGGCCCGGCGGGGGACGGCGCGTCAGGGGACGGGGCGGACGGGGCACCGGCCCCGACAGCGCTGGACCGTGAGCCGACCAGCGCCTAGGGTGACGCCCATGCATGCGACCGTGCTTCCGCCTCCTGCCGCCTAGCGCGGGCGGCCGCCACACGAAACGGACCGGCCCGGGGTGTCCCCGGGCGGTTCCGCGCTGCCCGCAGAAGCGATGACCCGCATTCCTCATCCTTCACGCACGCGCGGAGAAACACGTGTCGAACCGTTCGGCTGCCGGGCGCAGCCTCTTCCTTCTCGTCGTCGCCGGAGCCGCCTGGGGCACCGCCGGTGCCGCCGCCTCCCTCCTCTTCCTGGCCAGTGATCTCGGGCCGCTGTCCCTGTCGTTCTGGCGGTGCGCCGGCGGGCTGGCGCTGCTGCTCGGGGTGCTGGGGGTGCGGGCGCTGTACGCGCCGCGGCGCCGCGAGCGGGCGGCCGGGCGGCCGTCGGTGGCCTCGCTGGTCCTCACCGGGCTGATGTTCACGCTCTTCCAGGCCGCCTACTTCGGCGCGGTCCGCGAGACCGGGCTGGCCGTCGGCACCGTCGTCACGCTCGGCGCCGGGCCCGTGCTGATCGCGCTGGGCGCGCGGTACGGCATGGGCGAGCGGCTCGGCCGGGCCGGAGCGGCCGCGGTGTGCGGCGCGCTCGCCGGGCTCGTGGTGCTCGTCCTGGGCGGCGGGAGCGGTGAGGTGCGGCCGCTGGGTGTGGGCTGGGCGCTGCTCTCGGCCGCCGGGTACGCGGCGATGACCCTGCAGACCAGGTCGCGCGGGCGGCGCGGGGCCGGCGGGGACGTCCTGGTCACCACGGCGTGGTCGCTCGCGGTGGGCACGGTGTGCCTGCTGCCGCTCGCGCTGGCGGAGGGGCTGCTGCCGCACACGGGCGAGCCCGCGCGGGTGCTGTGGCTGCTGGTGTACGTCGCCGCCGTGCCGACGGCGCTCGCGTACGCCTGCTACTTCGCGGGGGCGGCGGCCGTACGGGCCGCGACCGTCTCCGTGATCATGCTGATCGAACCGGTGGGCGCGGCCGCGATCGCCGTCCTCGTGCTGGGGGAGCGGCTGACCGGCGCGGTGATCCTGGGTACGGCCCTGCTGATGACGGCGGTGGTCGCCCTGATCGCGGCCGAGGCGAGGCGCGCGGCGGACGGGACGGCCGGTGGGGAGGCCGGTGGGGAGGCGCCGGACGCGGCGCCCGGCGGGGCGCAGCAGGGCTCGGCGGGCGGGCCGGTGCGGCGGCCCGCCCCGGCTCAGAGCGCCGCGAGGTAGTCCGGGGTCGCGATGGACGGGTCCAGGTCGGCGGACGGTATCGGCGTGCCGTACGTCCGGGCGACCGGGACCACGCCCGACCAGTACGGCAGTGACAGGTCCTCGGGTTCGTCGTTCACGCCCCCGGTGCGGATCTTCGCCGAGACCTCGTCCAGGTCGAGCCGGATGACGGCGGTGGCGGCGAGCTCCTTGGCGTTGGCCGGGCGCGAGTCTGCCGAGCGGCCGGGCACGACATGGTCGACGAGGGCGTCGAGCGCCATGCGGGCCTCGTCCTCGTCGGTCACCTGGTAGGCGGTCCCGTGCACGACCACCGAGCGGTAGTTGATCGAGTGGTGGAAGGCGGACTTGGCCAGCACCAGGCCGTCCACGTGCGTGACGGTGACGCAGATCGGCAGGCCCGGGTCGGCCTTGCCGGCGGCGAGCAGTGGCCGGGAACCGGTGGAACCGTGGAGGTAGAGGCGCTCGCCGACCCGGCCGTACAGCGTGGGCAGGACCACCGGCGCGCCGTCGCGGACGAACCCGAGGTGGCAGACGTACGCCGCGTCGAGGATCGCGTGCACGACCTCGCGGTCGTAGTGCGCGCGCTCGCGGGAACGGCTGGGGACGGTGCGGTCGGTCGGCCGGTAGGCGGAGGCGGTGCCGGCGGAACCGGTGCCGACGGGGGCGGTGGTCATCGTGGACAGCTCCATTGTACTAGTGCATAATGCGGTTTGTGCTAGGAGAGTATCGGATCGTCGGGCGTCGCGCATCGGAAATCGCGGCCAGTGTGGAGAGGGGCGTGGGCACGGGCGAGCTCGCGCCGGGAGCTCTGCTGCCGCCCATGCGGGAGCTGGCCGCCGAGCTGGGGGTGAACCCCAACACGGTCGCCGCCGCGTACCGCACCCTGCGGGAACGCGGGGTCATCGAGACCGACGGGCGGCGCGGCAGCCGGGTGCGGGCGCGGCCGGCCAGCACGCCGCGCGAGGCGCTGAGCGTGGAGGTGCCGGCGGGTGCGCGGGACCTGTCGACCGGCAACCCGGACCTCGCGCTGCTGCCCTCGCTGGAGGGCCCGCTGGCCGCCGCGGC
Source organism: Streptomyces sp. NPDC090022 (assembly GCF_044748145.1). Classification (NCBI taxonomy): domain Bacteria; kingdom Bacillati; phylum Actinomycetota; class Actinomycetes; order Kitasatosporales; family Streptomycetaceae; genus Streptomyces; species Streptomyces sp. NPDC090022. Next base: position 13,792 of record NZ_JBIVFN010000042.1, on the reverse strand, counting down.
CCGCCGGTACGCGGCGGCGCCCACCCGCTACGGGGACGCGGCGGTCGTCGAGGACCTGGCGCGGCTCGCCCGGCAGGGCCTGGACGCGGACGGGGTCCCGGCCGGGCCGGTGGGCCTGACGTCGGGGGCGCTGGACGCGATCGAGCGGGTGCTCGCGGCGCACCTCAAACCGGGCGACGCCGTCGCGGTCGAGGACCCGGGCTGGGGCAGCACGCTGGACCTGGTGCCGGCGCTGGGGCTGCGGGTGGTGCCGGTGGCGGTGGACTGCGACGGGCCGCTCGTCGAGGCGGTCGCGCGGGCGCTGGCGGCGGGGGTGCGCGCGCTGGTGGTGACGGCACGGGCGCAGAACCCGACGGGGGCGGCGGTGAGTGCCGACCGGGCCGCGGAGCTGCGGGCGCTGCTGGCCGCGCACCCGGGGGTGCTGGTCATCGACGACGACCACGGGCACGGGATCGTGGACCTGCCGCTGCACTGCCTGGGCGGGGTGACGCGGCACTGGGCGCTGGTCCGGTCCACGGCCAAGGCGTACGGTCCGGACCTGCGGCTGGCGGTGCTGACGGGCGACGCGGTGACGCTGGACCGGGTACGGGGGCGGCAGCGGCTGGGCCCGGGGTGGGTCAGCCGGCTGCTCCAGTACGCGGTCGCGGAGCTGTGGGCCTCGGGGGCCGTGGACCCGGTGGCCGTGGCCCGTTCGTACGGGGTGCGGCGCGACGGGCTCGTCGCGGAGCTGGCGGCGCGGGGCGTCGCAGCGTACGGGCGCAGCGGCATGAACGTGTGGGTGCCGGTGGGCGACGAGACGGGCGTCGTGACGCGGCTGCTGGCGGCCGGGTGGGCGGTGGCGCCGGGCGCGCGGTTCCGGGTGGCGTCGGGGGCGGGGGTGCGGTTGACCGTGTCGTCGTTGGGACCGGCCGACGTGCCCGTGCTGGCGCGGGCGGTGGCCGACGCGGTCCGCCCGGGCGCGGCCGTCCGCTACGACTAGGTGTGGTGTCCGGACAGGGACCGCGTCCGGTGACGGTATGCCCGTACGCGGCCCCACCAGGATCGCGGGGTCTGGTGGGGCCGCGTACCCGGGACACGCGGAGCCGGGGGACGCGGAGCCGGGGGACGTCAGCCGATGAGGGAGGCGAAGCGGTTTCGAGTGTTCAGCTCTTGCGGGTCAACGGTTGCCCCGCGAAGCTCACCCCGGCCAGGCCATGGGCCACGAGGTTGCGGATGTTGCCGTGATCAGTGTCGTTCGGCGTCGCCAGCACACTGCGGTAGTGCTCACCGAAGGCCAGCAGTGCCTCCTGGTCGCTCAGCTCTTCCAGCAGGGCCAGCCCCAGGGTCTTGCAGGAACCCTCGTTCTCACCCGCGGCGTTTTCCAGTTCCCCGTTGCGGAACGTCTGCGGCTGGTACTCGTAGTGCGCGGCGACGAAGGCCAGGGTGTCGGCGAACTCGTGCTCACCCGACGCGAGGCTTGCCCGCAGCGAGTTGAGATCGGTCATATCGGCTCCCTCGGGTGGAACGGACGATCCGGTTGCCGTCCGTGACCGGACGAACATACCTCCCTCGGGCCGGCCGCCAGGAATCGCGCCACATGTCGGAACGGCCGGCATCTCCGCAGGTCACCATGGCTGCAAGGGGGCGTTGTCAGTGGCGGGCGGGATGATGAGCTCCATGACCGAAAACAGTGCCCTGCCCTCTCCCGCCGCCTACGCGGAGGCCGTGACCACCGCCCTGGCGGCGTCGTCCGCGTACTACGGCGACGGGACCAGCCCGCTCGGTGACGACGAGTACGACGGGCTGCTGCGCGCCATCGCGGCCTACGAGGAGGCCCACCCGGACGAGGTGCTCACCGAGTCGCCGACCGGGAAGGTGGCGGGCGGCGCCGTGCAGGGCGACGTGCCGCACTCGGTGCCGATGCTCTCCCTCGACAACGTCTTCGACGCCGACGAGCTCGCCGAGTGGGCCGCAGGGCTGGAACGGCGCCTCGGGCACCCTGTGGCCGGGTGGTGCGTGGAGCCGAAGCTCGACGGCCTCGCGGTGGCCGCCCGGTACCGGGGTGGCCGGCTCGTTCAGCTCCTCACCCGCGGTGACGGTCTGGCCGGCGAGGACATCACCCACGCCGCCGACGCCGTCCTGGGTCTGCCGCCGGTACTCACCGAGCCGATCGACGTCGAACTGCGCGGCGAGGTGCTGCTGACGACCGCGCAGTTCGAGGAGGCCAACCGGATCCGGCTCGCCCACGAGGCCACGCCCTTCGCGCACCCGCGCAGCGGAGCGGCCGGCACCCTGCGGGCCAAGGACCGCCCCTACCGGATCGAGCTGACCTTCTTCGCATACGGAGCGATCGGCGGCCTGGAGGACCTCGGCCACGCCGCCCTGCTGGAGAACCTGGCCGCGCTCGGCGCGCACACGGCGGCGAGCACGGCCGCCGCCCCGATGCGGTACGAGACCCTGGAGCAGGTGCAGGAACGCATCGACGTGATCGCCGGCCTGCGCGGAGAGCTGCCGTTCGGGATCGACGGCGTCGTCGTCAAGGCCGACACGGCGGAGGACCAGCGGCAGGCCGGCAGCGGCTCGCGCGCCCCCCGGTGGGCGGTGGCCCGGAAGCTGGCGGCCGAACACAAGGTGACGCGCCTGCTGGCGGTGGAGTGGAACGTCGGCCGGACCGGGATCATCGCCCCGCGCGCCGTCCTGGAGCCCGTGGTCATCGACGGGGTGACGGTCACCTACGCCACGCTGCACAATCCGTCCGACATCACCCGTCGCGGGCTCATGATCGGCGACCAGGTGTTCGTGTACCGGGCCGGCGACGTGATCCCCCGGGTCGAGGCACCGCTGGCCGACCAGCGCACCGGCGCCGAGAGCCCGATCGTCTTCCCCGAGGTGTGCCCCCGCTGCGGCGACGCGATCGACACCTCCGAGCAGCGGTGGCGGTGCGTGCGCGGCCGCAGCTGTCAGGCCGTCGCCTCGGTGATCTACGCGGCCGGCCGGGACCAGCTCGACATCGAAGGTCTCGGCGGCACGCGCGCGGTCCAGCTGGTGGAGGCCGGCCTGGTCAAGGACGTCGCCGACCTCTTCACCCTCACCCGCGAGCAGCTCCTCGGTCTGGAGCGGATGGGCGAGACCAGCGCGATCAACCTCCTGACCGCGATCGAGACCGCCCGCGGAGCCGCGCTGAACCGGGTGTTCTGCGCCCTCGGCGTCCGCGGCACCGGGCGCACGATGTCCCGCCGGATCGCCGCGTACTTCGGCTCGATGGCCGCGATCAGGGCCGCCGACGCGGACGCGCTGGCCGGGGTCGACGGCATCGGCACCGAGAAGGCCCGCGTCATCGCGGCCGAACTCGCCGAGCTCGCCCCGCTCCTCGACAAGCTCCAGGCCCAGCAGGTCGGCACGCAGGTCACCGAGCCGCAGAAGCCCGCGGCCGACGTGACCGACGCGGCCGACACGAATGACGGCGGGGACTCGGCGGGCGGCCCGCTGGCCGGGCAGGCCGTCGTGGTGACCGGGTCCATGACCGGCCCCCTTGCGGCGTTGTCCCGGAACGAGATGAACGAGCTGATCGAGCGGGCCGGCGGAAAGGCCTCGTCGTCGGTGTCCAAGCGCACCACCCTCCTGGTGGCGGGCGAGAAGGCCGGCTCCAAGCGCACCAAGGCCGAAGAACTGGGCATACGCATCCTCGACCCCGAGGAGTTCGCCGCCCTCGTCGCCGACCTCCTCCCCACCACCGCGTAGTGCCTTGCCAGCCCGGGTCACGGTGAGCGCTTGGGCTGGGTCAGGGCCGCGCCCGCCAGGACGATCGCCGCGCCCACCGGGGTGTTCCAGTGCAGCTGTTCGCCCAGCACCAGCACGCCCGCCGTGGTCGCGATGACCGGGATGAAGTACGTGACCATCTGTGCGGTGGTCGGGCCGACCTCGGTCACCAGGCCGTACTGCATCTGGAGCGCCATGCCCGTGCCCAGGGCCCCCAGTGCGATCACCGCGAGCGTCGGCCACAGCGGGAACGAGGCCGGGGCCGGGGTGAAGACGGCCGCCAGTACCGCCAGCTGGGCCGTGGAGACCAGGAGCTGCGCGGCCGTCATCGCTGCCGGGGAGCCGTCGGCCCCGGCCAGCGTGCGCCGTACGTAGATCCAGCCGATCGGGTAGCACAGCGACGCCAGCAGGGCGAGTGCCGTGCCCGTCGCGTCGACCCCCGAGAAGCCCTGCCAGGCGCCCAGCACGGTGAGCACGCCCAGGAACCCGAGGCCCAGGCCCGCGACGCGGCGGCGCGTCGGGCGGTCCTCGGAGAGGGCGACCAGGGACAGGGCCATGCCCCACAGCGGGGAGGTGGCGTTGCAGATGCCCGCGAGGCTGGACGGAATGCTCAGTTCGGCGTACGCGAAGAGCGAGAACGGGGCCGTGTTCAGCAGCAGCGCCGCCACCGTCAGGTGCGCCCAGGTCCGTCCGCCGCGCGGCAGCCGCTCGCGCCGCAGGAACAGCACCACCAGCAGCGCGAGGGCGCCGAAGAAGACCCGGCCCAGCGCCACCTGGAACGGCGCGTACGCCTGCGTGCCGACCTTGATCAGCAGGAAGCTGAAGCCCCAGATGACGGCGAGGAACCCGAAGCGCAGGCGCCAGTCCGCGGCGACCTGCCGGCAGGGGCGCAGACGCAGCCGTAGGCGCGGGCGGGGGCCGGGGCGGAGGCGGATCGGCCGCCGGGTCGGGGGCAGGGTGCTCGGTGCGCTCATGGTCGCTACTCTGCTGCCCACGATCTCGTAGGACAAGCGAGAGTTCTTTGAGGTGAAGGCGTAGCATCGCTTACATGTTGAACCTGGAGCGCCTGCGCACCCTCGACGCCCTCGCCCGCCACGGCTCGGTCAGCGGCGCGGCCGACGGGCTGCACGTCACGACCTCCGCCGTCTCCCAGGCGATGGCCAAGCTGGAGCGCGAGGTCGGTCAGCCGCTGCTCGCCAAGAACGGCCGCGGGGTGCGGCTGACCGACGCCGGGCGGCTGCTGGCCGACCACGCGGCCCGGATCATCTCGCAGGTGGAGCTGGCCCAGGCCGACGTCGAGGCCCAGCGCGGCCGCGCGGTGGGGGAGCTGCGGATCGGGGCCTTCCCGACGGCCATGCGCGGCCTGCTGCCCGCCGCCCTGACGGCGCTGCGCGCCCGGCACCCGGAGCTGTGCGCCCGGGTGCGGGAGCAGGAACCGGAGGAGTCCATGGCCGCCGTCGTCCGCGGCGACCTCGACCTCGCGCTGGCGATCGACTGGCACAACAAGCGCATGCCGGTCCCCGCCGAACTGACCCGTGCGCACCTGCTCGACGACGCCGTCGACATCGCCGTGCCCGCCGGGCACCCCCTGGCCGGGCGGGAGCGGATCTCCCTGGCCGAGTTCGCCGACGACGAGTGGATCTCGTGGAACGAGGGGCAGTTCTGCCACGAGTGGCTGGTGTTCACGCTGCGCGGCCTCGGCGTGGAGCCCCGGATCACCCACATCGCCGAGGAGCACCACACCCAGCTCGCCTTCGTCGAGGCCGGGCTGGGGGTGTGCGTGACCCCCCGGCTCGGGCGCGGTCCGGTGCCGCCCGGCGTGCGGCTGCTGCCGGTCTGCGACACCGTACGCCGGCACGTGTACGTCGTCTGGCGCGCGGACGCCGACCGGCGGCCCTCGGTCCGGGCGGCCGTCGACGCCCTCGTGGCCTCCGCCGCCGGTGCGTCCGGGGCGGGCTGACCCTAGCGCTTGCGGAAGTCCCAGGAGACCACCGACTCCGGCGTCAGACGGAGCCAGGCGTGCCGGCCGTCGTGCGGCATCTCGTCGATGCCGAAGTTCTTGGCGGGGAAGAGCCGTTCCACCTCGGCCAGTTCCGGGCACGGCTCCCCGGTGCGCGGGGCCTCGCCCACGAACACGGCGGTGCCCGACAGCTCCACGCCCCGCAGCTCGTCGTAGGACTCGCCCGCGTCGACCAGCACCGAGATCCGGGGATCCTGCCGCAGGTCGGACCAGCGGCGGCTGCGCGTGATCGAGTACAGCCACAGCGAGGTGCCGTCCCAGGCGAACCACAGGGCGCCGACGTGCGGCCGGCCGTCCGCCGAGACGGTGGCGACCCGGCAGGTGCGCTGCTCGCGCAGGAAGGCGTCCACCTCGTCGGCCGTCATCATGATGCGCCGTCCACGCCGCTGCGACTCGTCCATCGGTCCTTCACCCCTTCACATCTGACTATGTGTCAGGAATCATGGGGGCTCTTCCGCCGCCGCACCAGGGGGAGTCATGCCGGAACTCGATCCCGCCACCACCGTGCTGCTCACCGTCGAATGCCAGAACGGCGTCGTCGGCGAGGACAGCGCCCTGCCCGAACTGGCCGGGGCGGCCCGCGACTCGGGGATGCTGAACCGGGTGGCGGACCTGGCGGCCGCCGCCCGCGGGGCCGGCGTCCAGGTGGTGCACGCGGTCGCCGAGCGGCGTGCGGACGGACGCGGGGCCAGCACCAACGCGCGGCTGTTCCGGGCCGCCGCGAAGCTGCCCGTGCAGCAGCTGCCCGGCAGCAGCGCCGTCCAGCTCGCCCCGCCCCTGGAGGCCGCCGAGCAGGACCTGGTGGTGCGGCGCCTGCACGGGCTGTCGCCGATGGCCGGCACCGATCTGGACGCGCTGCTGCGCAACCTCGGCTGCCGCACCCTGGTGGTCACCGGCGTCTCGGCGAACATCGCCGTCCCCAACACGGTCTTCGACGCGGTCAACCTCGGCTACCGGGTCGTCGTCCCCTCCGACGCGATCGCCGGGGTGCCCGCGGCGTACACCGCCGAGGTGATCCGCAACGCCCTCGCCCTGGTCGCCACGATCACCACCACCGCCGAGCTCCTCTCCCGCTGGTCACCCCGGAGCTGAATGCCGCACCCCGGCCGTGCTCATGAGCCCGGCCGCACCACCACGGCCGGCACCTCCATCGGCCCGCCGCGTTCGAAGTGCAGGGTGAAGAACAGGATGTCGCCCTCGCGCCGGGTCCGGTCCGAGGGCACCGTCACGTTGACGCCGGACGGGGACATCGTCACCGTCCGCCCGGCCGGGACGGCGATGGAGCCCCGCTTCTCGTCGGTCGCGGTGTTGGCGCCGAGCATGCGGTGCCCCGAGAAGCCGATGGCGTCGGTGACACCCGGCAGCGTCACCTTCACCAGGCGGTCGTCCGAGCCGCCGGAGTTGGTGAGGCGGAAGTACGCCGAGGTGTACGGGGTGTCGCCGAAGGACACCCAGATCCGGCCGTCGGTGACATCGAGCCGCGGCGGCGATCCCGCGTAGCCGGCGCCCGCCCAGACGGTCAGGGACCCGAGGGCCACGGCGCACGCCGCCACCGGTGCCACCACGGCGGACAGGCCCTCGGGGAGGCGGCGGCGGTCCGCCGGCCGGCGGGACGTGCTCATCGGACACCACCCGGCCTCGGGACGCGCCGGGCCCCGGGCGGCGCTCCCGGCCGCCAGGCCCGCAGCCGCAGGCTGTTGGCGACGACGAGCACCGAGCTGAAGGACATGGCCACCGCCGCGACCATCGGGTTCAGCAGACCGACCATGGCGAGCGGAACGGTCACCACGTTGTAGCCGAAGGCCCAGACGAGGTTGGCCCGGATGGTGCCGAGGGTACGCCGGGCGAGCCGGACGGCGTCGGCGAGGTCCTCGATGCCGCCGCGGGCGAGCGTCACGTCGGCGGCCCCGATCGCCACGTCCGCCCCGCTGCCCATGGCGATGCCCAGATCGGCCCCGGCGAGCGCGGCGGCGTCGTTGACACCGTCCCCGACGACGGCGACCCGGTGCCCCTCGGCACGCAGCCGGCGTACGAGGGCGGCCTTCTCCTCGGGCGTGCAGCGCGCGTGCACTTCCTCGATCCCGAGCGCGGCGGCGACGCTCCGCGCGGCCGCCTCGTGGTCACCGGTGGCCAGAACGGGCCGTACGCCCAGCCGCCGCAGCCGTTCCACCGCGCGGTAGCTGCCGGCGCGAACGGTGTCGCCCACCTCGATCAACGCCGTGGCCTCGCCGTCGACCCTGACCAGGACGGGCGTACGCGCCGCTTCCCGGGCGGCCGCGAGGGCGTCGGCCAGTACGGCGGGGAGGTCCCCGTCCGGGACACCGGCCTCCACCACCCGGCCCTCGACCGTGCCGCGCACACCGCGCCCGGCCGTCGCGGCGAAGTCCCGGACACCGGGCAGCCGCCGGCCGGCGTGGCCCCGGTTCGCGAAGGACACGATCGCCCGGCCCAGCGGATGCTCCGATCCCTGCTCCACCGCCCCGGCGAGCAGCAGGACCTCGTCCCGGTCCAGCCCGCCCGGCACCACTGTCACCCGGGCCACGCGCATGTCCCCGGACGTGAGGGTGCCGGTCTTGTCCAGCACCACCGTGTCGATGTGCCGCAGCCGCTCCAGCGCCTGCGGACCCCTGACCAGCACGCCGAGCTGGGCCCCGCGCCCGGTGGCGGCCATCAGGGCGGTCGGCGTGGCCAGCCCCAGCGCGCACGGGCAGGCCACGACCAGCACCGCGACGCAGGCGGTGACCGCCGCCTGCGGATCGGCACCCGCACCCAGCCAGAAGCCGAGCACGGTCACGGCCAGGGTCAGGACCACCGGGACGAACACACCGGCGACCGAGTCCGCCAGCCGCTGCGCCCGCGCCTTGCCGGTCTGCGCCTCCGTCACGAGCCGCGTGATGCGGGCGAGCTGGGTGTCGGCGCCGACCGCCGTAGCCCGTACGAGGAGGAGCCCGCCGGCGTTGACCGCTCCGCCGACCACGGCCGAGCCGGGCCGGACCTCGACGGGCTCGCTCTCCCCGGTGACCAGCGAGAGGTCCACGGCGGAGGAACCCTCGGCGACCTCCCCGTCGGTGGCGACGCGCTCACCGGGGCGTACGAGGAAGACCTGACCGATCCCCAGGTCCTCGATGGGGACCAGTCGTTCGGTGCCGTCCGGCTGCCGGACGGCGACCTCCTTGGCGGCGAGCCGGGCCAGCGCCCGCAGGGCGGCGCCGGTGCCGTGCCGGGCCCGTGCCTCCAGGAACCGTCCGGCCAGGACGAACAGCGGGACTCCCACGGCCGCTTCGAGATACACGTGGGCCATGCCGTCCGAGGCTCCGGGCAGCAGACTGAACGGCATCGTCATGCCGGGCTCGCCCGCGCCACCGAGGAACAGGGCGTACACGGACCAGCCGAAGGAGGCGGCCACGCCCAGGGACACCAGGGTGTCCATGGTCGCGGCCGAGTGCCGGAGGTTGCGCAACGCCCGGATGTGGAACGGCCACGCGCTCCAGACCGCGACCGGCGCGGCCAGCGCGAAGCACAGCCACTGCCAGTTGCGGAACTGCCAGGCGGGCACCATGGACAGCACCAGCACGGGAACGGCCAGCAGGGCGGTCACCAGCAGCCGTTCGCGGTCCTCGGCCGTGTCGGCGGTGTCGGCGGTGTCGGCCGAGCCGACCGGGGCGCCGCCGGCCGGCGGCCGCGGCTGCGCCGGCTCGGGCAGCGCGGCCGTGTACCCGGCCTGCACGACGGCCGCCACCAGGTCCTGCGGACGGACGCTCACCGGATGGCTCACGCGGGCGCTGCCGGTGGCCAGATTGACGGTCGCCGTCACCCCCTCGAGCTTCGCCAGCTTCTTCTCCACCCGCCGTACGCACGCCGCGCACGTCATACCGCCGACGGTCAGGTCCGTGGTGACGAGCAGGGGCCGGTCGTCCGAGGCCGGCCTGGACACTCCTCCGGTGCTCACCGTCCGCCGCCTCCGGTCCCCGTGCCCGTGTGCCCGTGCTTCATGTCCGCTCCCGTGCCCCCGCTCGTGCCCCTGTCCGTGCCCCTGTCCGTGCCCCTGTCCGTGCCCGTGCCCCTGTGGTCGCCCGTTCCGCCACCGCCCAGGCCCGGGCCGTGCATACCGGGCGCGACCGGCCCCGCGGCGGCCCCGACCGCGTGCGACACGGTGAAGACCAGGGCGAGGAGCAGCAGGAAGCCGCAGAGGGCGAGGGGTGGCGCGAACGCGCCCGGTGCCGCGCCGTTCCCGGCGGAGGGGATCGACTGCGGGGGTTCTTCCATCACCGGCCTCCTGGTGTCTGCCGGGCCGCCCGGACCGGACTTCCATCGGCAGGATCCGGGCCGGCCCTTACGGCCCAGGAGTCGGTACGGCCGCCGCGCGAGTTCCGCACGCGTGCTGTGGCGTGGGTCATACCGCGGTCCGCCCGGTCGGCGCCGGTACCGCGCGCCTGTTGTCCGAACTGCGGGACCGGCTCGGCCTGGCGTGCCTGTTCATCGCCCACGACTTGGCCGTCGTTCAGCGGCTGGCCGACAGCATCGCGGTCATGTGCAGCTGCACGCGCTGATCCCGTCCGTAGAGGTGACCCTCACCGGCGAGCACACCGTGGTCCGCGCGGTGGACGAGGCGTGGGTCCGCAAGGTCGCGGACCTGCTCGCGGAGTCACGGGCACGACAGCCCGAGTCCGAAGGGACGCCGCCGGAAAGCGCCGAGAGCATCATCGCCGCCGGTACCGCCGCCTACGGCAGCGCGGTCGCCCGTACGGTGGAGGACATCCGTGCCGGCCTGTTGGAAAAGGCCGTGGTCTCCCGGAAGGTCCCGCTGCCGGCGGGGCCACCCGTGGACTTCGCCGCGACCTATCTCGCCGGCCGCCGGGCCAACACTCCCGCCCGCTCCTACCTGCTCGACCTCGGCGGCTACCAGGCAGCCGGCTTCAGCCCCGAGACAGGCCTGGAGGTCGAGGAGAACGGCAGCGTCAGCACCCAGCCGCTCGCGGGCACCCGCGCCCGCGGCGCCGACCCCGCGGAGAACGACCGCCGGCGCGCGGAACTGCTCACCGACCCCAAGGAGATACACGAGCACGCCGTGTCCGTACGCCTCGCCTGGGACGAGATGGCCGCGGTGTGCCGACCGGGCTCCGTGGTGGTCGAGGAGTTCATGGCGGTCCGGCCGCGCGGATCGGTGCAGCACCTGGCGTCGCAGGTGACGGGCCGGCTCCGGCCGGACTCCGGGCCGTGGGACGCCTTCGCCTCCCTCTTCCCCGCCATCACCGCCACCGGAGTCTCCAAACGCGACGCCCTGCACGCCCTTGCCCGCCACGAGGACGGCCGCCGGGGCCTGTACGGCGGAGCGGTCTTCCGCGGCGGCACCGCCGGGGCCCTCGACGCCGCCCTCGTCCTGCGCACCCTCATCGGGGAAGGCGACAAGGCGTGGCTGCGCGCGGGCGCGGGGGTCACCGCCCAGTCCAACCCGGAACGCGAGATCGAGGAGACCTGCGAGAAGCTCCGCAGCGTCGCTCCGCACCTACGGTTCGCGACGGACTGACCATGAACAGCGAGCGGTGTCGAGCAACCGCGGGAACCGCGGGACGACCCGGGCGTCAGGACGATGTGTACGCTCGCGTGATGCTGGCCGTCGATACCGACATCGAGGTGCTGGCCAGGTTCGGCCGAGCGCTCGCCGACCCGGTCCGCTGCCGTGTCCTGTTGCTCCTGTGGGAGACGCCTTTCTCATTCTGCCGAACCGGCGGACCACCTGAGCGTGTCCCGGACGAAGCTGTCGGACCACCTGGCGTGTCTGCGGGACTGCGGCCTGGTCGTGGCCGTGCCGGACGGGCGACGGACGCGGTACGAGATCGCCGACGAGCGTCCGGGGCACGCTCGGGACGATCTGCGTACCGCAGTCATCGCGGTGGAGACCGACCGCACGTGTGGAAACTCCGGGGCAGAGGACTGCTGCTGACGGCCACCGGAACCGTGGTGGGTCCGCTAGTTGCAGCAGCCGCATCCGGGTGGGCAGTCGCCGCATCCGTCGTCGGCCTCGGCGCCGCGGGAGGGGAGGGCTGTGGCGGGGGGTGCGCAGCAGCCCTTCCCCTGCCAGGCGTCGCGGCCTTCCTTCACGGCGATCCCGGCGATGGCGAGGGCGGCGACGGGGTCGGCCCAGGACCAGCCGAGTGTGGCGTTCAGGAGCAGACCGACGAGCAGTACGGCGGACAGATACGTGCACAGCAGGGTCTGCTTGGAGTCCGCGACGGCGGATGCGGAGCCGAGTTCGCGGCCGGCCCGGCGCCGGGCGGCGGACAGGAACGGCATGACCACGAGCGAGAGGGCGGCGATGACGATCCCGGGAACGGACCGTTCGGCTTCCCCGGTGCCGGTCAGGGCACGAACCGCGTCGAAGGCGACGCAGGCGGCGAGGGCGAAGAAGGAGACCGCGATGATGCGCAGGGTGCGCTGCTCGCGGGCTTCGCGGACGGCGGGGTCGGAGGCGGAGAACTGCCAGGCGACCGCGGCTGCGGAGGACACCTCGATGACCGAGTCGAGCCCGAAGCCGATGAGGGCGGTCGAGGAGGCGATCGTCCCGGCGGTGATCGCGACAACCGCCTCGATGACGTTGTAGGTGATGGTCGCGGCGACCAGGAACCGTATGGTCAGCAGCACCCCTTCTCGGCGGCGTCCGCGCACGTCCGGTCGGTCTCGACGGCGACCACGGCGGTGCGCAGGTCGTCGAGCGCGTGACCGAGGCGTTCGTCGGCGATCTCGTACCGGGTGCGGCGGCCGTCAGGAACGGTGACCACCAGCCCGCAGTCACGCAGGCACGCCAGGTGGTTCGACAGTCGTGTCCGGGAGATGCGGAGGGCTCCGGCGAGGTCGGCCGGGTAGGCGGGGGCGTCGCGCAGGGCGAGCAGGACACGGCAGCGGATGGGGTCGGCGAGCGCGCGGCCGAAGCGGGCCAGCACCTCGATGTCGGAGGCGGCAGTCAGCACACCACGACAGTACACGAGAGTCTGAATCCAGGAAGTCGTGGATCGAGATGCTTGCGCCTGGGCTTCGCTGTGCGGCCGGAGGGGCGCTCCGGGTGGATCGCGACCCTGTTGCCGCTCGCCTCGGTAAAAACAAATGGCGATGATTTCCGTTTCCGGTGAAATACCTGAAACTCCAGAGGCGCCGAGACTCGCAATGGGAATCATTGTCGACGTCGCGCTGGGAGGCATTCCATTTGCTGTTGCGTGTCGCCGATGAAAGCCTTGCCAAGTGAGGGTAGAAATTGCCCTGGAGCTGGACGTTGTCGCCTTCTGTTCGAGGCGGCCCTAATCTGTGGAGTTGGGTAGCGTGGCAACATCCCTTGAGCACCGGCCGCACCCCGGACACGATCATGTGCACGGCGAAGGTTGCGGGCACGTGGCGGTTCCCCACGAGGACCACGTCGACTATGTGCACGACGGCCACCTGCACCGTGAGCACGACGGGCACGCGGACGAGTGCGAGGTCGGTCGGCATCAGGAGCACTCGGCTCACACTCATGCGCACGGCGAGGGCTGCGGGCATGTGGCGGTGCCGCACGGCGACCACATGGACTACGTGCATGACGGGCACCGACATGCGGCTCACGACAGCCACTGGGATGACCACTGACGGAACTTCATTCCGGTCCGTACGGCAATGCACCCCCGAATCGGGGGTGCATTTCTGTGTGCTCACGTCCCTGTCTCTGAGAAGCAGCCGTCGTTATGGGAATGCACTTGGTGCGCCTGTCTCGGCGAAGCTGCTCCGCGCAATGGAGGCAAGGGAAGGGGTAATTGAGAGGAAGCCACGGCAGGCAGCGGTCGCGGAAGTGGGCTGTGCCTGCCATCGCGGTCGAGGGAGTCCTACCGGCTCGAGTGCGGAAGGAGTGCCATCTCGCGGGCGTTCTTGATCGCCGCGGCGATCTGTCGCTGCTGCTGGGCCGTGACACGGGCAGGGGCATTGCATGTTCGAGATCGGTCCGGTTCGCCGGTCTTGTGATGTGATGTCATGTCTCGTTCTGGGGATGGTTGTTCCCCGGAACGCAGT
>NZ_JBIVFN010000041.1:0-42876 GCF_044748145.1 Streptomyces sp. NPDC090022 | reverse complement strand
CCGGCCGGGCCGTCGAGGCCGCCGGTGACGTCTCCACGCTGCTGCTCGACAAGACCGGCACCATCACCCTCGGCAACCGCCAGGCCGCCGAGTTCGTGCCCGTCAAGGGCACCACCGCGGCCGAGCTGGCGGATGCCGCCCAGCTCTCCTCGCTCGCCGACGAGACCCCCGAGGGCCGCTCGGTCGTCGTGCTCGCCAAGGAGAAGTACGGGCTGCGCGAGCGCCACCAGGGCGAGCTCGCGCACGCCACCTGGGTCGCCTTCACCGCCCAGACCCGCATGTCGGGCGTGGACGTCGACGGCAAGCAGACCCGTAAGGGCGCAACCGGATCGGTCATCGCCTGGGTCGAGGAGCAGGGCGGCACGGTCGCCGCGGACGCCCGGGAGCTCACCGACACGATCTCCCAGGCCGGCGGCACGCCGCTGCTGGTCGCCGTCAAGGACGCCAAGGGTGCGCGCGTCCTGGGTGTCATCCACCTCAAGGACGTCGTCAAGGAGGGCATGCGGGAGCGGTTCGACGAGCTGCGCCGCATGGGCATCAAGACGGTCATGATCACGGGTGACAACCCGCTGACCGCCAAGGCGATCGCCGAGGAGGCGGGCGTCGACGACTTCCTCGCCGAGGCCACCCCCGAGGACAAGATGGCCCTCATCAAGCGGGAGCAGGCCGGCGGCAAGCTCGTCGCGATGACCGGTGACGGCACCAACGACGCCCCCGCCCTGGCCCAGGCCGACGTGGGCGTGGCCATGAACACCGGTACCTCGGCCGCCAAGGAGGCCGGGAACATGGTGGACCTGGACTCCAACCCCACCAAGCTCATCGAGATCGTCGAGATCGGCAAGCAGCTCCTCATCACCCGGGGCGCGCTCACCACCTTCTCGATCGCCAACGACGTCGCGAAGTACTTCGCGATCATCCCGGCGATGTTCGCGGTGGCGTACCCGGGCCTGGACAAGCTCAACATCATGGGCCTGGCCTCCCCCGAGTCGGCGATCCTCTCCGCCGTCATCTTCAACGCGCTGATCATCATCGCGCTCGTACCGCTCGCCCTCAAGGGCGTCCAGTACAAGCCGTCCAGCGCCGACAAGATGCTCCGCCGCAACCTCGGCCTCTACGGACTGGGCGGCCTGATCGCCCCGTTCATCGGCATCAAGATCATCGACCTGCTCATCTCCCTCATCCCTGGCATCGGGTGACCGCAATGAACACTTCCGTATCCAGCGCAGCACGGCTGCTCGGCGCGGGCCTGCGGGCCCTGCTGGTCCTCACGGTCATCTGCGGCGTGCTCTACCCGCTCGCCGTCACCGGGATCGCCCAGGCCCTGTTCAACGACAAGGCCAACGGCTCCGAGATCAAGGACAAGAGCGGCCAGGTCGTCGGCTCCGAGCTGATCGGGCAGACGTACAACCTGCCCAAGCAGAACCCGGACGACCCGGAGGAGGCAGCCCGGCCGGACCTGAAGTGGTTCCAGCCGCGCCCCTCCAACGGCCTCGGCTCCAACAGCGTCAACACCCAGTACTCGCTGCTCCTCTCCGGTGCCACCAACCGCTCCGGTGACAACGGCGCCGTGAACGGCCAGTGCACCAAGGACGCCGAGGAGGGCACCCTCTGCGCCCAGGTCATCGCCGCCAAGGACGCGGTCGTCGCCGACAACTCCACCGCGACCTACCAGGTCAAGCCCGAGGACGTACCGGCCGACGCCGTCACCTCCTCCGGCTCCGGCCTCGACCCGCACATCTCCCCCGAGTACGCCGACCTCCAGGCCCACCGGGTCGCCGAGCAGAACGGCCTCGACGTCAAGCAGGTCGAGAAGCTCGTCAAGGACCACACCCAGGGCCGGACCCTCGGGTTCATGGGCGAGCCCCGCGTCAACGTCCTCGAGCTCAACACCGCGCTCAAGGCCCTGGTGGCCAAGGGCTGACGGTACCCGTCGCACAACCCGGAGCCGGCGGGGGCGCGGAGTGTCCGCACCCCCGCCGGCCCACGGCCGTAACTGCACCTATGGAAAGGCTGCACACCACATGACCCGGGTTCTGGTGGTGGAGGACGACCCCCAGCTCGTACGCGCACTCAAGATCAATCTCCAGGCGCGCAAGTTCGAGGTCGAGGAAGCTCCCAACGGGACGTCCGCCCTGCACCTGGCAGCTGCCCGAAACCCCGACGTGATCGTGCTCGACCTCGGGCTGCCGGACATGGACGGCATCGACGTCATCAAAAGCATCCGGGGCTGGAGCCGCGTCCCCATCCTCGTCCTCTCCGCCCGGCACACCTCGGAGGAGAAGGTACGGGCCCTGGACGCCGGCGCGGACGACTACGTGACCAAACCGTTCAGCATGGACGAGCTGCTGGCCCGCCTGCGAGCCGCCACCCGTCGTCAGGAGGCCCCTGCCGCGACCGACCGGCCCGCCCTGGTGGTGACGGAGGACTTCACCGTCGACCTGGCCGCGAAGAAGGTCCACCGCGGCGACCGCACCGTACGGCTGACCCCGACGGAATGGCACCTGCTGGAGATCCTGCTCTCCCACCCCGGCCACCTCGTGACCCAGCAGCAACTGCTCCTGGAGGTATGGGGTCCCACCTACCAGGAGAACACCAACTATCTTCGGGTCTACATGGCCCAGCTCCGGCGGAAGCTGGAATCCGACCCCTCCCACCCCCGATATCTGATCACCGAAGCGGGCATGGGGTACCGCTTCGAGCCCTGACCGGTGCAGCACCGCCGGCACGCACCACCACCTGCAACAGAGAGTCGAACCCATGGGACGCGGCAAGCTCCGGATCTACCTCGGCGCGGCGCCCGGCGTCGGCAAGACCTACGCCATGCTCTCCGAGGCGCACCGCCGGATCGAACGCGGCACCGACTGCGTCGTCGGCTTCGTGGAGCACCACCGCCGGCCACGCACCGAGGTCATGCTCCACGGGCTGGAGATGATCGAGCGCCGCGAGATCGAATACCGGGGGACGACCTTCACCGAGATGGACGTCGACGCGCTCCTCGCCCGGCGTCCCGCGGTTGCCCTGGTGGACGAGCTGGCGCACACCAACGTGCCCGGCTCGCGCAACGCCAAGCGCTGGCAGGACGTGGAGGAGCTGCTCCAGGCCGGCATCGACGTCGTCTCCACCGTCAACATCCAGCACCTGGAATCGCTGGGTGATGTGGTGGAGACGATAACCGGGGTCCGGCAGCGGGAGACCGTCCCGGACGAGGTGGTGCGCCGGGCCGACCAGATCGAGCTGGTCGACATGTCCCCGCAGGCCCTGCGCCGCCGGATGGCCCACGGCAACATCTACAAGCCCGACAAGGTCGACGCGGCCCTGTCCAACTACTTCCGCCCGGGCAACCTCACCGCGCTGCGCGAGCTGGCGCTGCTGTGGACCGCCGACCGGGTGGACGAGTACCTGCGGGAGTACCGGGGCGAGCACAACATCCGCACCACCTGGCAGGCCCGCGAGCGCATCGTCGTGGGCCTGACCGGCGGCCCGGAAGGGCGCCAGCTCATCCGGCGGGCCGCCCGGCTGGCGGAGAAGGGCGCCGGCGGTGAGGTGCTGGCCGTCTACATCGCGGCGAGCGACGGACTCTCCTCCGCCTCGCCCAAGGAACTGGCCGTCCAGCGGACCCTGGTCGAGGACCTCGGCGGCACCTTCCACCACGTCATAGGCGACGACGTCTCCGACGCCCTGCTGGAGTTCGCCCGGGGGGTCAACGCCACCCAGATCGTCCTCGGCGTCAGCCGCCGCAAGCCGTGGCAGTACATCTTCGGGCCGGGCGTCAGCGCCACCGTGGCCCGCGAGTCCGGACCCGACATCGACGTCCACCTGGTCACCCACGACGCCGTCGCCAAGGGCCGCGGCCTGCCGATCGCCCGAGGGGCCCGGCTGGGGCGCGGGCGCATCATCTGGGCCTGGCTCACCGGCATGATCGGCCCCGCCCTGCTGACCGTGCTGCTGAGCGTCCTTCCCGAGCTCGGGCTCGCGAACGACATGCTGCTGTACCTCACCCTCACCGTCGCGGCCGCCCTCCTCGGCGGTCTGCTGCCCGCGCTGGCCTCGGCGGCCTTCGGCTCCCTGCTGCTCAACTACTTCTTCACGCCGCCGCTGCACCAGCTGACGATCTCCGACCCCCGCAACATCGTCGCCATCTCGATCTTCTTCGGCGTGGCCGTCTCCGTGGCCTCGGTGGTCGACCTCGCGGCCCGCCGCACCCACCAGGCCGCGCGGCTGCGCGCCGAGTCCGAGATCCTCTCCTTCCTCGCCGGCAGCGTGCTGCGCGGCGAGACCGCCCTGGACGCGCTCCTGGAGCGGGTCCGCGAGACCTTCGCCATGGAGTCCGTCGCCCTGCTGGAGCGGGCCGACGAGACGGAGTCCTGGACCATCGCGGGCGCCGTGGGCACGGGCCCGGTGGCCCGGCCCGAGGACGCCGACGTCGACATGCCGATCGGCGAGAACATGGCCCTCGCGCTGTCCGGCCGGGTCCTGCCGGCCGAGGACCGGCGCGTGCTCGGCGCCTTCGCCGCCCAGGCCGCCGTCGTACTCGACCGCCAGCGCCTGGTCGGCCAGGCGGAGGAGGCCCAGCGCCTCGCCGAAACGGGCCGCATCCGCACCGCCCTGCTCGCCGCCGTCAGCCACGACCTGCGCACCCCCCTCGCCGGCATCAAGGCCTCCGTCTCCTCTCTGCGCTCCGACGACGTCGAGTGGTCGGAGGAGGACCAGGCGGTTCTGCTCAAGGGCATAGAGGAAGGCGCCGACCGGCTCGGCCACCTCATCGGCAACCTGCTCGACATGTCCCGGCTCAACACCGGCACCGTCGTCCCGCTGATCCGCGAGACCGACCTCGACGAGGTCGTCCCCATGGCCCTGGGCGGCGTACCCGAGGACAGCGTGGAACTCGACATCCCCGAGACCCTGCCCATGGTCGCCGTCGACCGGGGCCTGCTGGAACGGGCCGTGGCCAACATCGTCGAGAACGCCGTGAAGTACAGCACCGACGGGGAGCCCGTCCTGGTCTCGGCGAGCGCCATCGCCGACCGGGTCGAGGTACGGGTGGTCGACCGCGGGCCAGGCGTCCCCGACGAGGCCAAGGACCGCATCTTCGAGCCCTTCCAGCGGCACGGGGACGCGCCGCAGGGAGCCGGAGTCGGCCTCGGCCTCGCCGTCGCCCGCGGCTTCACCGAAGCCATCGGCGGCACCCTCACCGCCGAGGACACCCCCGGCGGCGGGCTCACGATGGTCCTCACGCTACGGGTGGCACATGACACCCCCCAGGTGGCAGCCGAGCTGCCCTCCTCGGCGGTCAGCTGACCACGGGGGCCTGCACACAGGACGGCGTGCGGAGACGAGCACGCCAGGACCACGCACAGAGCCGCCCGGCCTCCGGTATCCCCTACACCGGCGGCCGGGCGGCTCATCAGTCGGCGACGGACGCGCGGTGAGCGAAGGGTTCGCCCCGCCCCCCACGGACAGAACGACCCGGTGGCGCCTCCGTCCGGGGCACGTCCAGGCCGCGCGCCGTACGGAGGCTTCCCCACGGTCTCGGCCGCGGCGATGTCGCAAGATCATTCTGCGGCCGGTCCGCGGCCCCCGCACCCGCTCTTGACGGGTTCCTTCCGCACCGGGGGCCAACCTTGACACCGTTCTGACGGATTGTCATCCTGCCACGTCAGAGGGTCGTCAAAGCGGTGCGCCGCCCCTTGCCCGGGGCCATGGGATGCGCTGAGATGGCGGTCATGAACAGCGGTCCGCGCCACGAAGACCGGCCACCGTCATGGCGAAGCCGTGCCGGTGTCGCGCCGGTGTCGCCGACAGCGGCGGCCGCCTGCCCGGCCGTCTGACCCGACCGCCGGCCGAACGACGCCGCGTACCCGCATCCCCGCGGGCGAACCGTCCACCGGTCCACGCCTTTGCGCGTTCTCATCCTTCCCGCATGACCTGAGCCCTCCCCTGCCCCGTGCACGGGCGCGGGCGCCTCGGCCATGCCCTCTCACAGGAAACCGACATGCCCTCTTCCCTGTCCGGACGCACCGTCCTGGTCACCGGCTCCACCTCCGGAATCGGCTACGAGACCGCCCGACAGCTGGCCGGGCAGGGTGCGACCGTCCTGCTGCACGGCCGCACCCCCGAGGAGGCGCAGAGCGCCGCGGACCGCCTCATCGCCACGGCCGGTATCGATGCCGCCCGACTGCGCGCGGTGGCGGCCGACTTCACCCACCTCGACGAGGTCGAGTCCCTCGCCCGCACCGTCAACCGCGAACACCCCGGCCTGTTCGCCCTCGTCAACAACGCCGCGATGGCCGCCCCGGAGCGCCACACCATCACGCCCGACGGCAACGAGATCGCCCTCCAGGTCAACTTCCTCGCCCACTACCTCCTCACCAACCTCCTCGAGGACGCCCTCACCAGCACCCCCGGCGGCCGCGTCGTCAACGTCTCCTCCTCCCTCCACCGCACCGCCGCCATCCAGTGGAACGACCCGCACCGGCTGCGCCGTTACTCCCGCCTGGCCGCCTACGCCCAGTCGCAGCTGGCCCTCACGGTCTTCGCCACCGACCCGCGCGTGACCGCCGTCTCCGTGCACCCCGGTGTCTGCGACACCGGCCTGCTGCACCTGTACGGCCACGAGGGCGAGTCCGCCGCCGAGGGCGCCGCGCACGTCGTACGGCTCGTCGACCCGGCCACCGAGATCGTCAACGGCGCCTACTACGACCGCGACCAGCGCGTGGCCCCCGCGCCCGCCGCCACCGAGGAGCGCACCGTCAAGCGCCTCACCAAGCTCGCCGACCTCCTCGTCGGCCACACCGCCTGAAGAGGCACCAGCAGAAAGGCTCCACCACCGTGTCCAAACGCGCCCGCAAGAAGAAGGCCCGCCGCAAGAAGGCCGCCAACCACGGCAGCAAGGCCGGCCAGCGCTGAGCGAGGCCGCATAGCCACTGCCCCTCCCCGCGGGGCGGCCCTCCGTCCAGGGCCGCCCCGCAGCCATGCCCGCGCACCGAAGGAAGATTCCGTGATCATTCTCCCGGCCAGGCAGCTGCCGGCCCTGATCCGCTGGTTCCCGGCCGGGCCGCCGGGCCCCGCCACCCTGACCGAGCACCTGCTGGCCACCCAAGCCGGCACGTGGTGGGCGGACCGCGCCGTAGATCCCCGGGTCATAGCGGCGGAGTGCGGGGAGCACGTCCTGCTGCGCGGCGACCCGAGCGCGCTGGAACCCGCCGACCTGGCTCCGTTCGCCAACACCTCCATCGAGGCGCCGGACCGCTTCCGTCCGCTGCTCGGCAGCGCGTTCGACCAGATCAGGCCCTGGCCGCGGATCGTGCACGTCAAGCGCTCCACCTCGCCGGCCGCCCGGCCGCCGCTGGACGTGACCGTACGGCGGCTCACCACACGCGACGCCCTCGCCCTGCGCCGGCTCCCCGCCGCGATGAGCTGGGTACACCGCACGTGGGGCGGCCCGCAGGCCCTCGCCCGCTCCGGCTACGCCTGGGCCGCGCTCCACCGCGACCGGATCGTCGCCCTCGCCTGCACCTACTTCCTGGGCACGGTGTACGAGGAGATCGCCTGCGTCACGGTGCCCGATCCGCGCCTCCAGCACCTGGGGCGGGTCTGCGTCACCGCACTGTGCTCCGACATCGCCGCCCGCGACCGTACGCCCAGCTGGACCTGCCCCGCCGGCGACCGCAGCACCCGCCACCTCGCTCTGAGCGCCGGCTTCCGCCCGGAGTACGAGTACACGCACCACGTCGTGGGAAGCGCGGCCGCACCGGCGGACGGCGCCCGGCGGCGCGCCGGTCAGCCGGCGGCACTGTCCTGACGCACCCCGAGTGCACTCCGGCCCTCACGCGGGCCGGCTCACGTGGTGAGCGCCAGGCGGGTCTCCTCCAGGTCCAGGGAGCGCTGGAGCCGCCGGCGCGTGGTGTCACTGATCCGGCGGGCATCGTGGAGGCGCTCCAGTTCGGCGGTCTCGACCCCGATCAGGTCGCGGCGCAGCCGGCGGTAGGCGTGATCGGCCGAGGCGGCCGGGTCGGCGTCCTCGAGCCGGTCGCGGGCGTGTTCGAGGCGTGCCTGGAGGCTGCGGCGCAGCCGGTCGGCCACCGCGTCCGGCACGGCTTCGAGCTCGGTCAGCTCGTCGAGCCGCCGGATGCCCGCGGTGGCCAGGGCGCAGCGGGCCGCGGCCTCCTCCCGCTCGGTGTGGTCCGGTTCGAGGGCGATGCCGGACCGCTCGACCACCCTGGCCAGGGAGAAGCCCTGGACCACGAGGGTGAGCACCACGACGGAGGTGGTCAGGACCAGGACCAGCGGCCGCTCGGCGAGCGGGGTGCCGTCCTCGGCGGCGACGGGGATGGCGAGGGCGGCGGCCAGCGGTACGACGCCCCGGGTGCCGGCCCAGGTGAGCACGGCCGGCATCCGCCAGGAGGGCGGTGTCCCGGCCTGGCGCTGGACGACGGCTGCCAGCGGCAGCACCCACAGCAGGCGTACGGCCATCAGCGTCAGGGCCATGGCCAGCGCGTACAGGGGCCAGAGCCGGTCGCCGTCCGTGAGCGCGGCGACCTGGCCGGGCAGCGTGAGGCCGATGAGGCTGAACACCACGCTCTCCAGGAGGAAGACCACGGTCCCCTGCACGGCGTGCAGGTGGAGCCGGATGGGGGCGTCCGTGAGCCGGTCGGCCACGCTGCCCAGCATCACGCCCGCGACGACCACCGAGGTGATCCCGGAGGCGTGGACGGATTCGGCGAGCACGTACGCCACATACGGCGTGAGCAGGGCGACGACGGTCTCCAGGACCGGGTCCTCGGTCCGCTCGCGGATCCGGGACACCAGCCACGCCACCGCGGCGCCGATGAGCGTGCCGCCCCCGGCCAGGACCAGGAACCCGCCGCCCGCGGACTGCCAGGACGCCCCGCCGACCGCCACGGCGCCGACCACTGCCACGCGGAAGAGCACCAGGGAGGTCGCGTCGTTGAACAGGCTCTCGGCCTGCACGAGGACCTGCACCCGGGGCGGCAGCGAGAGCCTCCGGCCGAGGGCGGTGACGGCCACCGGGTCGGTGCTGGCCAGGACGGATCCGAGGACCAGGGCCATGGGCCAGGAGAGCGGGGTGAGCCACGAGGCGACCGCGCCGACCGCCGCGGCGGAGGCCAGCACCAGGCCCACGGCCAGCACGCCGACCGGCTTCCACACCAACCGCAGCTCGCGCCAGGAGAGTTCCTCCGCTCCGGCGTACAGCAGGGGCGGCACGACCACGAGGCTGATCGCCTCGGGGCTGACGTGGATCTCGGGCGTGCCGGGCACCAGGGCGACGGCGAGTCCGGCGAGGACGAGCAGCGGAGGGGCGGGGATGCGCCAGCGCCGGGCGCCGGTGGCCACGGCGGTGGCCAGCACCACGAGAAACAGGACCGTACTGACACTGCGCACGCGGATCCCCCGCTCGATCGACGCGGGCCACGTGCCTCGCGACGCCGACCAGGCTTCCCGGCACTCCGCGTTCACTCTATCGGCCACACGGCTGCCAACGCAGCGTCAATATTCCATGTCCGGGCCGCCAGAATGCCGTCAAGGGTCGTGGCTCGCGCTCGCGCTGTGCCGTTCTCTGGGGTTCGCTGGGGCAGCGCGCACCGGCCTGGCGGGCGCGGGCACGGTCACACGGGGAAGCGAGACGGACTGTGAGTGTGGAGAAAGTGGTCGGCGTTCTGATCGCCGTCAGCCTGATCGGCTACCTGGTACGCGCCTGGTCGCACCCAGAAGGACACTGAGCGATGGCGCACTCGGCACAACTGGCGGGAACCGGACCCACCAGGGCGGTCACCCGCACCGGCCGGCTCAAGGTCTTCCTCGGCGCGGCCCCGGGAGTGGGCAAGACGTACCGCATGCTCGACGAGGCCAAGCGGAGAAGGGCCCGGGGCGCCGATGTCGTCGGCGGGTACGTGGAGTGCCACAGCCGCCCGCTGACCGAGGCCATGCTCGACGGGCTGGACGTGCTCCCCCGCAGGGAGTGCGACTACCGAGGCTCCCGGTACGCGGAGCTGGACCTGGCCGGTGTGCTGGCCCGGCGGCCCGAGGCGGTGCTGGTCGACGAGCTCGCGCACACCAACGTCCCCGGCGGTGGCCGGCACCACAAGCGCTGGCAGGACGTCGCCGCGCTCCTGGACGCGGGCATCGACGTCGTGGCCACGCTGAACGTCCAGCACCTGGAGTCCCTCAACGACGTCGTCGAGCGGATCACCGGCGTCCCGCAGCGGGAGACCGTTCCCGACGAGTTCGTGCGGCGGGCCCACGAGATCGAACTGGTCGACATCTCGCCCGAGGCGCTGCGCCGCCGGATGGCCCACGGGCACATCTACCCACCGGAGCGCGTGGACGCCTCGCTCGCGAACTACTTCCGGCCCGGCAACCTGGGCGCCCTGCGGGAGCTGGCCCTGCTCTGGCTGGCCGGGCGGGTCGACGAAGGACTGCAGAAGTACCGGGCCGAGCACGGCATCGGCAGCGTGTGGGAGACCCGTGAGCGCGTGGTCGTGGCGCTGACCGGAGGCCCCGAGGGCGAGACCCTGGTCCGCCGGGCGGCGCGGATCGCCGCGCGGAGCGTCGGAGGCGACCTCCTCGCCGTGCACGTCGCCCGCAGCGACGCTCTGTCCTCGGGCACCTCGCACGCCGCGCTGGCCTCACAGCGGGCGCTGGTCGAGGATCTCGGCGGCAGCTACCACTCCGTGGTCGGCGACGACATCCCCACCGCCCTGGTGGACTTCGCACACGCCGAGAACGCCACCCAGCTGATCCTGGGGACGAGCAGGCGTAGCCGGGTGGAACGATTCCTCACCGGGCGCGGCATCGGCGACACCGTGGTGGAGCGGTCCGAGAACATCGACGTCCACATGGTGACCCACGAGCGGGCCGGCCGCGGCCGGCTGCTGCCCTCACGGCGTCGCACGCTCCCCCGGTCCCGGCTCATCGCGGGTCCGGTGGCCGGCCTGGTGCTGCCCGTGCTCCTCACCCTGGTCCTGGACCGGATGCGCGGCACCCTGAACCTGACCAGCGAGGCCCTGCTCTTCCTCGTGGCGGTGGTCGCCGTGGCCTGCATCGGCGGCGTGGCGTCCGCGGTGGTCGCGGCGGTCACGGCCGCGCTCCTGCTCAACTACTGGTTCATGCCGCCCGTCGGGCAGTTCACCCTCGACGATCCGGACGCGGTCCTGGCCGTGGTGGTCTTCGCCCTCGTGGCGGCCGTGGTGGCCGCCGCGGCCGACCGGTCCCTGCGCCTGTCACGGCGCGCGGCCCGGGCCACGGCCGAGGCGGAGACGATGTCCTCGCTGGCGGGCAGCATCGTCCGCGGGGACCAGACGATCCCGGCGCTGCTGGACCGGGCGAAGGAGACCTTCGGCATGGAGGCGGTGGAGCTGGTCCCCGCGCCCGCCGACACCGGCGCGACGGCTGCCGACCGCACTGCGGAGTCCGCCCGGCCCCGGATCGTCGTACCGGCCGGGCCGGACAACTTCCTCGTCCTGCACGGCCGTTCGCTGCCCTCCTCCGAACGCCGGGTCCTGGCCGCCTTCGCGGCCCACGCCGGGGCCGCGGTCGAGCGGGCACGGCTGGCGGAGACGGCCGCCGAGGTCGAGCCGGTCAAGGCCGCCGACCGGCTGCGCACCGCCCTGCTGCGCGCCGTCGGCCACGACCTGCGCACCCCACTGGCCGGGGCCCTGGCCGCGGTGAGCTCGCTGCGCAGCCCGGACGCGGAGGTGTTCTCGGCGGAGGACCGGGCGGAACTGCTCACCGCGGCCGAGACGGGCCTGCTGCGGCTGAGCCGGCTGGTGGAGAACCTGCTCGACCTCAGCAGGCTCCAGGCCGGCGCCCTCACCCTGAACCTGCGGGCCACCACGTACGAAGAGGTGCTCCCGGCCGCCCTGGACTCCCTGGCGACCGCCCCGTCCTCCGCCACCGTGGCCGACATACGCGAACTCGAGTCGATGCCCGCCGTACAGGCCGATCCGCCCCTTCTCGAAAGGGTGCTGGCCAACCTCGTCGGCAACGCCGTACGTCACGCACCGCCGGAGCACCCGGTGCTCGTGACCGCCAGCGCGCTCGCAGGGCGCGTGGAGCTGCGCATCACCGACCGCGGGCCGGGCATCCAGCCGGCCGACCGTGAACGTATCTTCGAGCCGTTCCAGCGCCTGGGCGACCACGACAACTCGGCCGGCCTCGGTCTCGGACTCGCCCTCGCCAAGGGCCTCACCGAGGCCATGGGCGGCACTCTGACCCCCGAGGACACCCCTGGGGGCGGCCTGACGATGGTCGTCTCGCTGCCCGCGGCCTGACCCGCCGCGGCGTACGGCGAGAGCGCGCGAGGCGGCTCAGTGGCGCCTCGCCGTGGGGAGAGTGAGGCCTGCCGGCCGTCCGGCCCTGCTCCGCGCGGTCGCCGGCCCGCGGCGCCCGGCCGTGCGGGGGGCGCCGGTCAAGGCCCGGGCGATCCGCTGCGATGCGTCGCCGGTCAACGGGTGTGCGTGCACGGGCAACGCGGCAGCGGGCCTGGTCCCTGAGGGGGCGTCAGTGCAAGCAGGCTCCGGCGGCGGCACGCCCGCAGGTCTTCGCGCCTCCTCTTCCGAGGGAGTTGCCCATGGATGTCACCGTCAACGGAACCACCCATCAGGGAGCGGACGAGCCGGACGCCACCGCCGTCCAGCTGCTGTGCGGCGGCTCCTCGCGGACGGTGCGGAGACGGTGGCGCGGCCACGCGCCGGCCGTGGCCGTCCTGCTGACCCTGCCGATGGTCCTCGGCCTGCCGGCGGCCACGACCGTCAGCGGCCGGATGGTGTCGGCGCACGGCCGGTGGAAGGGCCATGTGGCGGTCGGCTGCGGCCTGGTCGCGGCGAGCTTCGCCGCACTGGCGACCGTGCGCGCCGACACCTCGCTGTTCGCCGTGGCCGGATATCTCCTCGCCGGCGGCGCCGGGGTGGGCATGAGCGCGCAGACACTGGTGCTGGTCGCCCAGAACGCCGCCCCGGCTTCCCACTTGGGTGCGGTGAGCTCCCTGGCCGGGCCGGCACGGGGGCTCGGGGGCGTCCCGGGCCTGACCGCCCTGGGCGCCGCCGTCAGCGCCCGGGTGGGCGCGCCGACCGGAGCCGCGGCCACCGCGTCCGGGCTCCGGGCGGCGTACGGGCTGGGGCTGGCCGACGCGTTCGCGCCGGCCCTTCCCTTCGCGCTCACCGCGCTGATCGCGGTCCTGTTCCTGCGCGGCACGCCCCTGCGCACCGGCCGGGAGGGATGAGCCGGCCGGCGGCAGGGCCGGTGACGGGCCGGGCATGAAGCCCGGGCGGTCGTCAGCCCTTGCCCTGGGGCGGCGGACGCATCGGCCGTCCTCCTCGCCGCGCTTGCGTCACCGCTCGGCGAGGGCGCCGCGTCGCGGGGGCGGGGAGAGACGTCGGGCGCCCGCCGCCGGGGCGACGGCGAGCATGCGCGGCGGGCGGAAGCCGGCCGCGGCGAACGCGGCCGGCACCTCCCGGTTCACCTGGTCCTCCCGTGCGGCCTCGGTCAGGACGACGACGCAGCCGCCGAAGCCGCCTCCCGTCATGCGGGCGCCGAGCGCGCCCGCTCCTCGTGCGGCGGTCACGGCGAGGTCGGCTTCCGGGCAGGAGACGCGGTAGTCGTCGCGCAGCGACGCGTGGCCGGCGGTCAGGATCGGGCCGAGCGCCGCGACGTCCCCCTGGCGCAGCCGGGTGACGGCCTCGGCGACGCGGTCGTTCTCGGTCACCACGTGACGGACCAGCGGAACGAGCTCGGCCGGGAGGACGCGCAGGGCGCGCGGCAGGTGGGCCGCGGGCAGGTCGCGCAGGGCGGGCAGGCCGAGCAGCCGCGCCGCGCGTTCGCATCCGGCGCGCAGCGCCGCGTACGCCCCGTCGCCGAGATCGTGGGTGACGCGGGTGTCGACCAGCAGCAGCCTCAGCCCGTGCCGCGGCAGGTCGAGGGGTACCTGCCGGGGGCGGTCCGGGGTGCGGGCGTCGAGGTGGAGGGCGGCCCCGGTGGTGCAGCAGATCGAGGCCATCTGGTCCATGATCCCGCAGGGGACTCCGGCGAAGTCGTTCTCCGCGCGCTGGGCGAGCCGGGCCAGTTCGGGGCCGTCCAGGCGCAGTCCGTACATCTCGTCGAACGCGAGGGCGGCGGCGCATTCGAGGGCGGCGGAGGAGGAGAGGCCGGCCCCGGTGGGCACCGTGCTGTCGACGTGGAGGTCGGCGCCGCCGACCGCGTGTCCCGCCTGCGCGAGCGCCCACACCACACCGGCGGGGTAGCGGCTCCAGCCCGTCACCGTACCCGGGGACAGCTCGGCCACGGCGAGGTCGGTGATCCGGCCGTCGCCCTGTGCGCTGTGCAGGCGGAGCCGGCCGTCCGCGCGGCGCCGGGCGGCGATCAGGGTGGTCTGCGGGAGGGCGATCGGGAGGGCGAACCCGTCGTTGTAGTCGGTGTGTTCGCCGATCAGGTTGACCCGGCCGGGCGCCGCCCAGACCCCGTCGGGGCTCTCGCCGAAGATCTGCCGGAAGGTGTCCGCGACCCGGTCCGCGCGGATGCCGTCCTCGTCGTGGGAATCGCTGCCGTTCATACCGCGGCCTCCCGCAGGCGCCGGGCGGCCGTCTCGGGGGCCACGTCGTTGACGAAGGCCTCCGTGCCGGATTCCGTCCCGGCGAGGAACTTGAGACGGTCCGGGGTCCGGCGGATCGTGAACAGTTCGAGGTGCAGGGCCAGTTCCTCGCCCCCGGTACGGGGTGCCTGGTGCCAGGCCGAGACGTACGGGGCGGGGACCGTCCCCTCCGGGCCTCCCGGCGGGGCGAACAGCCGGTCGAACCGGCGCAGCAGGTCGAGATAGATCCGCGGGAACTCGGCCCGCTCGGCCTCGTCGAGCCCGGTCAGGTCGGCGACGCGGCGGTGCGGGTAGAGGTGCACCTCGTACGGCCAGCGGGCCGCGTAGGGCACGAAGGCCGTCCAGTGTTCCCCGGCCGTCACCACCCGCTCGGTGGCGGCGCGGGCGTCGGCCAGCAGGTCCTCGAAGAGGTTGCGGCCGGTGGCGGCCCGGTGGGCGGCCGCCGCGGCGGTCATCTTCGCGGTGCGCGGGGTGACGAAGGGGAAGGCGTAGATCTGGCCGTGCGGGTGAGGGAGCGTCACTCCGATCTCGGCCCCCCGGTTCTCGAAGCAGTACACCTGTTCCACGCCCCGGAGCGCGGAGAGTTCCGCCGTGCGGTCGGTCCAGGCGTCCAGGACCAGCCGGGCGGCGTCCGGCGTGAGGTCGGCGAACCGGGCCTCGTGGTCCGGGGTGAAGCACACCACCTCGCAGCGTCCCGCCTCACCGGCGAGGGAGGGGAAGCGGTTCTCGAAGACGGCCACCTCGTAGTCGGCGGCGGGGATCTCGCTGAGCCGGCCGTCCCGGGAGGGACACAGCGGGCACTCCCCGGCGGGCGGGTGGTAGGTGCGGTCCTGCCGGTGGGAGGCGATCGTGATCCAGTCACCGGTCGCCACGTCCCGCCGTAGATCCGGCCTGCCGCTCGCGCGGTCCAGCGGGCGGGTGTCCGGCGCCTCGCGGCCGGGGGATGCGCCGGAGTCGAAGTAGATCAGTTCGCGGCCGTCCGCGAGTGTCACGGTGGTCTTCTTCACCCACCAAGAATAAACATGATCGAACATCGTTCACCAGAACCAAGCACCACACAGCGCGCCCATCCCTCAGGATCGAACACCACGGCTGTGGTATCTTGCGGTTTTCTGACCGAATTCACCTGGATCCGGGAGCGACCGTGGCCGATCAGGCTGCCCAACTGGCCCACCAGCGGAGGGCGTTCATCCTCGACGCGGTACGCCGCGAGGGCGCGGTACGGGTGACGGATCTGGTCGGCGCACTCGGCGTATCGGACATGACCATTCGCCGGGACCTGGACGCGCTCGCCCGGCGTGGTGCCGTGCAGAAGGTCTACGGCGGGGCCGTCGCCCCGGACGGTGCCAGCGGGCACGAACCGGGATTCGACGCCAAATCGGTCCTCCAGGGGGAGGCCAAGGCCGCCATCGCGGCGGCCGCCGCCCGTCTGGTGGAACCGGGCAGCGTGGTGGCGGTCTCGGGCGGTACCACCGCGCACGCGGTCGCCGCCCGGCTCCTCGACGTCCCGCGCCTGACGATCGTCACCAACTCCCTCCCGGTCGCCGACCTCGTCCGGACCGCCGGGCGGGACACGGACGCCGGCGGCCCCGCCCTGCTCCTCACCGGCGGCTCCCCCACCCCCTCGGCCGCGCTGGTCGGCCCGCTCGCGGACCTGGTCGTCGAGTCCCTCCACGTGGACCTGCTCATCCTCGGCGCGCACGGCGTGTCGGAGCGGGCCGGGCTGACCACCCCCAACCTCATGGAGGCGCGGACCAACCGGGCGCTGGTCGCCTCGGCGCGGCGGGTCGCCGTGGTGGCCGACCACACCAAGTGGGGGGTGGTCGGGCTCAGCGGCTTCGCGGAACTCGGCCGGGCGGACTGGTTCGTGACCGACGCGGCCCTTCCCGCCCCGGCCCGCACGGCCCTCTCGGACGCGGTGGGCGAGCTCGTCGTCGCCGACGAGCGGCACTGAACGGCACCGAGCGGCAGTGAGCGGCGCAGCGAGCACTGAGCGGCACGCCGAGCACTGAGCGGCACGCCGGGCGGCACCGCCCGGATCAGACGCCGGCGGCAGCCGCCCCCGGGGCCGGTCCGGTGCTCGCCCGGATGACCAGTTCGGGGTCGAAGAGCAGCTCCCCCACCGGGACGTCACGATTGCCGACGAGCGCCAGCACGCCTCGCCCCACCTCCAGAGCGAGCCGGTCGGCGGGCTGCCGCACGGTGGTCAGGGGCGGATCGGTGAACTCGGTGACGGACGAACCGTCGTAGCCGACCACCGACACGTCCCCGGGCACCGCGCGCCCCTGGCGGCGTACGCCCCGGATCGCGCCCAGGGCCATGTAGTCGCTGGCGGCGACGATGGCGGTGGCGCCCAGGGCGAGGAGCGGGCCGACCGCGGCCTGTCCCCCCTCCACCGTGTACGACTGCCGGACCACCCAGCGCTCGGGGTCCTCGATGCCCCGCTTGGCCATGGCCTCCAGGAAGCCCTGCACCCGGCGGTCGGCGGGCCGGTTGCCGGCCGGTCCCGAGACCATCCCGATCCGGCGGTGCCCCAGCCGGTGGAGGTGGTCGACGGCCAGTTCGGCGGCGAGGGCGTCGTCGGTGGAGAAGACCGGGACGGGCACCCCGTCCGCGAACTCGCCGTTGATCCCGACGTACGGCACCCGGCGCTGGCGCAGCAGCTCGTACGTGTCGGTGTCGGAACCCTCGACGGTGTTGGAGGCGGACAGGAAGACGACGGCCGCGACGCCCTTGTCGACCAGCGCGGAGACGAAGTCCCGCTCCTGCACCCCGCCGGGGAAGGCGGGGCACAGGACCGTCTTCAGTCCGTGCGGCGCCAGGGCCGACTCGATGCGTTCGGCGACGTCGGCGAAGAACGGGTTCGATACGAACTCGGTGATCACCGCGACGAGTTGGCCCTGGGTAGGGCGTTCGTAGCCGAGCTCCGCCATGGCCTGCTCGACGGCGTCCCGGGTCTTCTTCGACACGCCCTGGCGTCGGTTGATCACCCGGCTGACGGTCGCCTCGCTGACCTGAGCGCGGGCGGCGACGTCGGTGATGCCGACCTTCATCGCGGTCCTTCCGTGAGCGTGAGCGATGCCAGGCCGCCGCGCGGCACGGCCAGCGGGCGGACCCCCTCCGGCAGGTGGGTCGGCGGATCGTCCATGATACGGCCGTCGGGCCCGTGGACCACGCCCCGGACCCGGCCGCCGCCGCCCGTCACCTCGACCACCACCCGGTCCCGGTCCGAGCCGTTGACCAGGTGGAAGTGCCGGTACGCGGAGAAGTCCAGCGGGACGACGCGGTCGCCGTGCACGCTCAGCAGGCAGCGGTCCCCCGCGCCGGCCCGCACCAGCGGGTACAGCTCGTCGGGCCGGCCCGGTTCGACCTCCCCGTCCAGCAGCAGCTCGCGGTGCCGGCGCCACTGGCGCAGCCAGAAGGCGATCGTCTCCCGGTGCGCGGCGGGCACCCGGTCCAGCCGTACGGAGATCTGCGGCACCGCGTGGAGCGAGCCGATCAGCTGCCGGGCCACCGAGTCCACGGGGGCGTCCGACGACCACAGCAGCATGTCGGAGTGGACGGCCCCGCCCACCGCGAGCAGCGCGGTGTCCAGGGTGCGCACCCGGTTGGCGGTGGCGTCCGCCGGGCAGTCGAAGGAGCGCAGCATATTGCCGAACGGCGCCATGCCGGGGCCCGTGTAGGGCTGGCGCAGCTCCAGGAGCAGGTCGGGCCGTACGGATTCCAGGGCCGCGCGGAGCTCCGTCAGCAGGACGGACATGGCCCGGCCGACATCGCCCGCTCCGTCCCCCGCGTACACCGTGGCCTGCTCGAGGAAGTCGAGCTTCAGCCCGTCGAGTCCGTACGCGCGGACCAGCCGCAGGCAGAGCCCGACGACGTGCGCGCGCACCTCCGGCCGTCGCGGATCGAGCACCCGCGCGCCGGGCACGGTGGCCGGGGCGGGCGCGTGGGAGGCCCACCGGTCGTGGCAGGCCGCGCCGGGGCCGAGCAGCAGGGGGGCCACCCAGGCCAGGTAGCGCAGCCCGTGGGCGCGGACCCGGGCCACGTGGCCGGCGAAGTCGGGGAACTTGTCCCGGTCCGGCTGCCAGTCCCCGCAGCCCGCGTAGCCGCGGCCGCGGCCCAGTTCCTGCCAGCCGTCGTCGAGGATCAGCGTGCCGCAGCCGAGACCGGCCGCCAGTTCGGCCTGCTGCTCGACACCGGCCGCGGTGACGTCCTGGTTGAAGGCGTACCAGGTGGAGTAGACGGGCAGCCGGGCCGCGTCGGGCACCGGCATGGGGGCGAGCGCGGCCGCGAACCAGGCCCGCAGGGCGCGCATGGCCCGCGCCACGGACCGGGCGCGTGGCACCAGCAGGATTCTGTGCGCCTGCCGCGAGGGGGGCAGGCTCAGGTGCACCACGTGGGTGCCGTGCTCCTCCGACACCCCGAACCGCAGGTCCGCCTCGGGGACCGGATCGGCCACGGCGAAGGTCAGCAGCGTGGCGCCGGCGTGGTCGTACAGGCATCCGGCGGCGTGTCCGTCGGTCAGCGAGACCCGGGAGCGCCCTTCCCAGTCCGCGAGGAGGGTACGCCGCCAGCCCCCTTGCGGGTGCCAGTACCCGGCGGCGTCGCCCAGGGGGACGGAGAACCGGATCTCGACCGGGGCTCCGTCGGCCCGCACCTCCAGCAGGCGCAGGCCGCCGGAGGGCTCGCCGAGGCTCCAGACCGGGCGGATTCCCGGGTCACGGCTGAGGACGGCGACCGAGACCCCGTCCAGCAGCGGCTCGTGGCGGGCGGGGGGCAGCCCGGCGGTGGTCACCGCCTCGGAGTCGTCCATCGGGGCGGGTGTGGTCGGCACGGTCACTCCTTCACGGCACCGGCGAGCAGGCCGGAGACGAACTGGCGCTGAAGCGCGAGGAACACGAGGGCCATGGGGATCGCGGCGGCCGCCGTCCCGGCGAGGATGGCGCCGTAGTCGGTCTCGTCGAGGCCCTGGAGGGAGGCCAGGGCGACCGGGACGGTGTACGAGGCGCTGTCGCGCAGGACGACCAGCGGCCAGACGAAATCGTTCCACTGGTAGAGGAAGAGGAAGATGGCGAGGGCGGCCAGGGCCGGCCTCATCGGGGGAAGGACCACCTTCCAGAACAGCCGCAGTTCGCCGCAGCCGTCCGTGCGTGCCGAGTCGAGGAGCTCGTCGGGGAGCGCGGCCATCGACTGGCGCATCAGGAAGATGCCGAAGGGCAGCGCCAGATTCGGCATGATCACGGCCTGGTAGGTGTTCAGCCAGCGCAGCTCGGCCATCATCTGGAAGAGGGGTACGAGGGTGACGTGGGCCGGGATCACGAGGCCGAGCATGATCAGCCCGAACAGGGCGTCACGGCCGCGGAAGCGGTACTTGGCGAAGCCGTATCCGGCCAGGGTGCAGACGGCTCCCGCGCACACGGTGTAGACGACCGCGATGAGCAGGGAGTTGAGGACGACCCGCCCGAACTGCGCCGTGTCCTGGAGCGTCTGGAGGTTGGCGGCGAGATGGCCGCCGGGCAGCAGGGGCGGCGGGCTGTCGAAGATCTCCGCGGAGCTGTGGGTGGCGGCGATCACGAGCCAGTAGAAGGGGAGGACGACGGCGGCGAGCACGATGGCGAGGCCCGAGGTCAGCAGGATGCCTCGGCCGCGGTGGCGGGTGGTCACGGTTTGTCCCCCAGCAGACGGAACTGGATCACGCCGAGGAGACCGATGAGGACGGCCAGGGCGTAGGCGATGGCGGAGGCGTATCCGAAGTCGAAGTACTTGAAGGCGTTCTGGTACAGGTACACGCCGATGGTCAGGGTCGCGTTGTCCGGGCCGCCGCCGGTGAGCACGTACGGCTCGTCGAAGACCTGGAGGGTGCCGATGGTGGAGAGCACGGCGGTGAGCAGGAGCGCGGGGCGCAGGCCCGGCAGGGTGACGTGGCGGAAGGAGGTCCACGCCCCGGCCCCGTCGACGGCCGCCGCGTCGTACAGCTCGGCCGGTACCGACTGCAGGCGGGCGAGCAGGATCACCGCGTTGTACCCGGTGTAGTGCCAGGTCAGGGCGAGACCGAGGGAGACCTTCGCCCACAGGGGGTCGGTCAGCCAGGGCACGGCGTCCAGGCCAGCCAGCCCCAGCAGCCAGTTGACCAGTCCGTAGTCCTTGTTGAGCAGGACGGAGAACATGATTCCGTAGGCGACCAGGCCGGTGACCATCGGCAGGAAGAAGCCCAGCCGGAAGACCGCCCGGCCGCGCAGCAGGGTGGAGTCGAGGGCCACCGCCAGGCCGGTGGCCAGGGCCAGCATGATCGGTACCTGGACGGCGAGGATCACCGCGGTGTTCTCCAGGGCGGTCCAGAACAGCGGATCGCCCAGCAGCCGGGTGTAGTTGCCGGTGCCGGCGAACCGCTCGGTCCCGCCGGCGGTGGTGTGGAGGCTGATCCGGAAGGACTGGACGATCGGATAGCCCTTGAACGCGGCGAACAGCAGCAGGGCCGGCAGGACGAAGAGGTACGGGGCCATGCGCCGGCGCCGCCGCCCCGCGGACCGCGCGGCCGCCGCCGGGGCGGGGGCGGCCGTGGCGGCGGCGGTGGCGGTGGCCGTGCGCCGGGCGAGTGTCCCGGTCATCGCGCGACCTTGCGTCCGGTCTGCCGGGCGAGCTGCTCCGCCGCCTCCTTCAGCACCTTGGCCGGGTCGGCGCCGGCCAGCAGCACCTTGGACTGGGCGTCGGTGACGAGCTTGAGCGCACGGGCGTAGTCGGCGGTGTAGTTGAAGGCGGGCGAGGGGGCCTTGAGGGCGTCGAGGAAGACCTCGCCCCTCTTCTGTCCGCCGAAGAACGCCGAGGGCTCGTGGAAGACCGGGTCGTCGTAGGCCTTCATCAGGGCCGGGGCGATGCCCTTGCCGCGGTAGATCCGGACCTGCGAGGCCGGGCGGGTGAGGACGAACTCGACGAAGGACCAGGCGGCGGCCTGGTTCGGGCTGGAGCCCGCGACGGCGAGGTGGGTGGAGTTGACGGTGGCCGCGCTGGAGCCGCCCCGGCGCACGGGCGGCGGCAGCCGCACCTTCCACTTCCCCGCCTGCTCGGGCACCTGCTCCTCGATGATGCCGCCGAACCAGGTGGGCATGGGCAGCACGGCCGCGGTGCCCTCCTTCAGGGAGGCCATCAGGGCGTTCCAGCCGCCGGCGAGGTCGCTGACCAGACCCTCGTCGTTCATCGTCTTGATGAGCGACATGGCCTTCACGGCCTCCGGCGCGTCGAGCGTGATCTCCCCGGCGTGGTTGAAGTAGAAGGCGCCCTGGAGCTGGAGGAGCATCTGGAAGACGTTGGCGGAGTCCGCCTGGGAGGCGGGCTTGTCGATGCCCAGCAGGTGGGCGCCGGTCTTCGCCTTGATCTTCTTGCCGGCCTCGATGGTCTCCTCCCAGGTCTGCAGGGCGCCGGCGTCGACCCCCGCTGCCTCGAAGAGGTCCGCGCGGTAGTAGAAGCCCGCCGAGTTCGCCTCCCAGGGCAGGGCGTTGACGCGCTTGCCGTCGGGGGACACGGTCTGCCACATGCCCGGGGCGAAGGCGTCCTTGTGGGCGTCCGCACCCAGCGGACCGAGATCGGCCAGCCCTCCGGGGAACTTCTCCACGTAGCCCGGCAGGTAGTCGACACCGATGTGCAGGACGTCGGCCAGGCCCTGACCGCCGGCCGCCAGGGCGGTGGTGATCCTGTCCCAGATCGCCGGGTTGCCGATGTCCTCGACGGTGACCTCGATCTCCGGATAGGTCTTGTTGAACTCCGGTACGAGCGCCTTCATCTCGGCGGCCGGGCCCTGCCATGACCAGACCGTGACGCGGCCTCGGTCCTTCTCCCCGACGCTGCCGCCCTGACCGGTGTCCCCCGTGCCGGAACAGGCACTCAGGCCGGCTCCCGCGGCGATCGCTCCGCCGATCCGCAGCACTCTTCGCCGTCCCAGTTCCATGCCTGACCACCCCTGTTCGCACCGTTGCGGAAGCCGACTGGCCGGGACTGTAACAACGCCAACTCGACGCTTGCAAGCATTCGTTGAAAACTTTCATCGGCCTCGGCAATGGATTCTGGCAACTTCATTGCAATCCCTCGTCCGTGGTTGCTAGCGTGCCGCGCGCCCAGCTCGGCGCCGACCGGTCCCCCGCACCATCGACCGCGACGCACCATCGACCGCGACCCGACCCCGACCCCGACCCGGGAGAACCTGATGACGCGTTCCCGTGTGCCGCTCCTGACCGCCCTCGCCCTGCTCGCCACGCTCGCCCCCCTCACCCTCGGCGGCCCCGCCTCGGCGGCCCCGCCGGACGCCGCCGGACGACCCGCGCCCGGCCCGCTCACCGTCGTCAACCCCGGGTTCGAACAGGGCACCACGGGCTGGCAGTTCACCTCCGGCAGCGGCGTCGCCACGAACTACCCGCACGGCGGTGCGCGGCTCGCCTACCTCGACGGCGGGCCCGGCCTGAAGGTGTCCCAGGCCGTGACGTCCACCGGCAGGGGCGTCTACGACATCTCCGCCTGGATCGCCACGGGCGGCCCGAACGGCCGGTACGTCGCCCGCGTCAACGGCGTGGTGGCCGCCGAGCAGGTCCTGCCCGGCGCCTCCCAGTACCGCCGCTACACCCTCAGCCGGATAGCCCTGGCCCCCGGCGACCGGCTGGAGATCGCGTTCGAGTCGGGGGACGCCTGGGTCAACGCCGACGACGTGATGCTCTCCCCCGCCTCGCCGGCCGACCCCCGGGTCAGCTCCTCGGACCCGGAGATCGTCGCGATGTTCGACTGGGCCAAGCGGAAGGCCAACAGCTGGGTCCACCTGCCGCAGACCGTGGGGCCGCTCAACGTCGACGAGTGGAACACCGGCGGCACCGGCACCGGGACGTACGGCGCCTCCTACTGGGCCGGTTACGCCAACCGCAGCGGCTACTACTCCCGCGACATGGCCCACCAGCTGGCCGGCGCGGGTGTCCTCGGACTGCACGCGGAGAACAAGGCGATGCTCCGCTCCTTCGCCGCCTCCGCCACCGCCGAGCACAAGTACTACCCGGCGTGGGCCCTCAACTTCGACACGAGGACCTACCTCTCCATCGACTACCGCAGTCCCACGAACTTCGTCCGCGAGGTGCCGGCCACCTTCGAGCTGGTCCAGAAGGCCGAGGAGGCCTACCGCTGGAGCGGGGACCGCTCCTACCTCCGGGACCGGGTCCTGTGGGACTTCTACCGGCACGCGACCGAGGAGTTCGTCACCCTCCACGACGGGCTCAAGGACAACGGCGCGGTCAAGGTGGCCGAGGGCACCGGGGGCGGCATCTTCCAGGGCACCGCCAGCTACAACGAGCTGAGCGGCGAGCCGCTCGCGGAGGCGGGGGACGCGATCGGCTCCCAGTACCAGGCGTACCTGGCGATGGCCTCGCTCGCGCGCGCCAAGGGCAGCCACGGACTCGCCGGCCGCTTCGACGCCAAGGCCCGTGACCTCAAGGCGTACTTCAACTCCACCTGGAGCGGCTCCGGTTCAGGGGCGGACATGGTGCGCGGCTACACCACGGACGGACGGCCGCTGACCGGGTGGGGCAAGGAGAACAGCTGGTTCATGCCGATGAAGCAGATCATGGAACCCGGGCCGCGCCGGGAGGCCTACCTGGACTACATCGACGAGCAGGCCTCGGGCGCCGGCCGGCCCGCCAACATCGAGGCCCTCACGTACCTGCCGGACACCTTCTTCCGGAACAACCGCAACGACACCGCGTGGAAGTGGATGAAGACCGTCTACGACCGCAAGGACATCCAGCACGTGAACACCAAGCAGGGCACCAACGGCGACTACCCCGAAGTCTCCTTCACCCTGCTCGGCCAGACCGTCGAGGGCCTCATGGGGGTCGTCCCCGACGCCCCGGAGCGCTCCCTGACCACCCAGTCCCGGCTGCCGTCGGGGATGGACTGGCTGCGGATCGACGACCTGCGGATCGGCGACTCGTCCTTCTCCCTGCGCCACGACGGAGCGACGAAGTCCACCCTGACCCACACCTCCGGCCGCTCCTCCCACACCTGGGAGGCCCGCTTCCCCGGCACCCACGCGACGGTCACGGTGGACGGGGTGGCCCGGCCGGCCCGGACCAAGGTCGTCGACGGCGTCACATACACCTACGTGACCCCGGTCGTGGCCCCCGGACGCACGGTCACGGTCGAGGTCCGCTGACGAGGGGGCGGGCGCATGGCGGCGGGACCGTCGCCATGCGCCTGCCCCGGGCCGTCGGCCTCAGCAGGCGATCACGACGTCGTGGACGACCGGGTTCGGCGCCCAGGGGTACGACGCCACGCCGAAGGTGCCACGGACGGTGGACCCGCAAGGGGCGGTGACGGCAGGACCGTTTACCGTGAGGGTCGACGAGTTGAAGATGACGGGCCGGGTCTGGACGCTGGGCGCGGCGCCGCCGACGATCTCCGCGGTCAGCGTCGTCAACAGCTCCTTCGGCCGGGGCGCGGGGCTGCCCGGGGACGGCGGGCCGGCGAGGGCGACCGTGCCGTAGACG
The DNA here is from genome assembly GCF_044748145.1 of Streptomyces sp. NPDC090022. Classification (NCBI taxonomy): domain Bacteria; kingdom Bacillati; phylum Actinomycetota; class Actinomycetes; order Kitasatosporales; family Streptomycetaceae; genus Streptomyces; species Streptomyces sp. NPDC090022. The sequence continues at coordinate 17,757 of NZ_JBIVFN010000041.1, read as the reverse complement.
GCGGCGGTGGTGCCGGTGACCTCGACGCAGATCCGGGTGGCCAGCCCCGCCTGGAGCCCGGAGGCGCCGCAGGAGACGGCGGGTTCGGCGGTGTCCGGCCGGAGCGCCGCGGCGCCGGCCGGAGTCATCGACAGGACGCTCAGGCCTATGACGCCGACCACGAGAGGGGCAAGGCGGTTCATGCGGTGGTTCTCCTTCACATGGGTCTGATCGGAAGTCCCCCGAGAGGGTGTGCAATGTGATATTTCACTGCCACCGGAACGCGCGGGTGATCTCCGCGTGAACAGGTCCCGCACGCTCGGTGACGCGCCCCTCCCGGCGGCGCGGCCGCCCGGCGCCGGGGCTCCGGGTGCGACACAGGCACCGGCTGACGCGTCACCGCCCGGGCCCGCCTCCCCACCCCGGCCGCACGCTCACCGCCCGCGGCTGAGGTCCACCCGGACGAAAACACCCGCGCGGGCGGCGGCCGCGGCTGCCGCGGCGGCCCGGTCGGCCGCCTCGGCATCCAGCGGGGCGGGGGTGGTGAGCAGGCGGTAGTAGAGCGGGGCGGAGACGGCGCGGATCACCTCCTCCGGGTCCGTGTCCGCCGGCAGTTCGCCCCGCTCGACGGCCTGTTCGACGCAGGGCGCCCACTGTGCGACCCGGACCGCGTAGAAGCGGTGCAGGGCCTCGGCGGCGCGCGGGTCGGTGCCCGCGGCAGCGATCACCGCCCGGAACAGCGGCCCCTGGCGCGGATCGGCCAGGGTCCGCGCCACGAGGGCGGCGTTGGCGCGGAGGTCGCCGTCCAGCGAGCCGGTCTCGGTGCGCGGCAGGGACTGCTCGGCCATGTCCGCGAGCAGGTCGGCGACGAGCCCGGCCGGGGTCCCCCAGCGGCGGTAGACGGTCGTCTTCCCGACGTCCGCGCGGCGGGCGACCTCGGCCAGGTCGAGCCGGTCGAACCCGGCTTCGGCCAGCAGGTCGCCCGCCGCGTCGAGCACGGCGGCCCGGACCCGGGCCGTCCGCCCGCCGGGCCGCACGGTGCCCGGCCCGGTCTGACCCGGCCCGGTCTGACCCGGCCCGGTCTGACCCGGCCCGGTCCGACCCGGCCCGGTCCGACCCGGCCCGACCGCGCCCGCCTGGGACGGCTCCTCGGCCGCGGTGTCGTCGCGGTCCACACCCTCATCCGCCATAACGGTTCTCCAGTTCCATTAGGAGCCCCTTCCTGTTACCTTGGGAGCAGCTTAACGGGTCACGCGTTCCATTAATACGTGAGGAGTCCGTCATGGAATACAGGCAGCTCGGTGCGTCCGGTCTCGAGGTCCCGGTGCTCAGCTTCGGGGCAGGAACCTTCGGCGGCAGCGGACCGCTGTTCGGCGCCTGGGGGGACACCGGGGTCCGCGAGGCGCGCCGGATGGTCGACATCGCCCTCGACGCGGGCATCACGCTCTTCGACACCGCCGACGTCTACTCGGCCGGGGCCTCGGAGACCGTGCTCGGCGAGGCCGTCGCGGGCCGTCGCGACCGGGTGCTGATCTCGACCAAGGCGGGTCTGCCCATGGGCGACGGCCCCGACGGGGCCGGCACCTCGGGCAGCCGTCTCGTGCGGGCCACGGAGGACGCCCTGCGCCGGCTCGGCACCGACCGCATCGACCTCTTCCAGCTGCACGCCTTCGACGCGTCCGTACCGGTGGAGGAGGTGCTGGAGGCGCTGGACCGGCTCGTCCGGGACGGCAAGATCCGCCACGTCGGCGTCTCCAACTTCGCCGGCTGGCAGCTGATGAAGTCCCTGGCCGCCGCCGACCGGCACGGCTTCCCGCGCTACGTTGCCCACCAGGTCTACTACTCCCTCGTCGGCCGCGACTACGAGTGGGAGCTCATGCCGCTCGCCCACGACCAGGGCGTCGGCGCGCTCGTCTGGAGCCCGCTGGGCTGGGGCCGCCTCACGGGCCGGATCCGGCGCGGCAGCCCGCTGCCGGCCGGGAGCCGGCTCCACGCGACCGCCGATTTCGGCCCGCCGGTGGACGAGGACCTGCTGTACGACGTCGTCGACGTCCTCGACGAGGTCGCGCGGGAGACCGGGCGGACGGTCCCCCAGGTCGCCCTGAACTGGCTGCTGCGCCGCCCCACCGTGTCCTCGGTCATCGTCGGCGCCCGCAACGAGGAGCAGCTGCTCCAGAACATCGGCGCCGTCGGCTGGTCGCTGGCCCCGGAGCAGATCGCCCGGCTCGACGCCGTCAGCCACCGCCCCGCCCCCTACCCGTACTTCCCCTACGAGCGCCAGGAGGGCTTCGCCCGCCTGAACCCGCCGCTGCTCTCCCCGGCTCCTGCCGCGCCGTAACCGCGTCGCCGCCCGCCCTCACGGCGGAGGACGGGCGGCGACGGGGCTGCAGGCGGCAGGGGACAGCAGGGGTACGGGATCTTCTAGACGATGCCCTCGGCGATCTCGGCCTGCTCCTTGGCGGTGCCGTACGCCGACGGGGTCCCGTACGAGCGGCGCGCGACGTACCACCACACGCTGGCGAGGACCAGGACGACCGCGAGGGCGATCACCGCGTAGTTCATCGAGTCGATGGTGACCGGCGACTTCTGCGGCAGGCAGAACAGGACGGTGACCACGGCCACCCAGATGACGGCGATCCAGCCGATCGGACGGCTCCAGCGGCCCAGGCTCCACGGGCCGGGCTGGAAGCGGTTACCGGCGCGCAGCCGCAGGTAGATCGGGATGGCGTAGGCCGGGGTGATGCCGATGACGTTGATGGCGGTCACGGCCCCGTACGCGGTGGCGGAGTAGAGCGACGGCAGCGCCAGCACACCCGCGACGGCCACCGAGAGCCATACGGCCGGGACCGGCGTCTGGGTGCGGCTGCTGACCTTGCGCCACAGGGCCGAGCCGGGCAGCGCGTTGTCCCGGCTGAACGCGAAGACCATCCGGCTCGCGGCCGCCACCTCGGCGTTGCCGCAGAAGAGCTGCGCGACGATCACCACGAGGAGCAGGGCGGTGGCGCCGCCGGTGCCCAGGGCGTCGAGGAAGATCTGGGCGGGCGGGACGCCCGTGGCGGTGTTCTGGGTGGCCGCGTAGTCCTGGATGGCGAAGGTGAGACCGGCGAGCAGCGCGAATCCGGCGATCCAGGAGACCCAGATGGCGCGGACGATGCCCTTGGCCGCGGAGACGGAGGCGTTGGAGGTCTCCTCGGACAGGTGCGCGGAGGCGTCGTAGCCGGAGAAGGTGTACTGGGCGAGCAGCAGGCCGATCGCCGCCACGTAGAACGGGTTGGCCCAGCCGGTGTCGTTGACGAACTCGGTGAAGACGAACGACGGCGACTGGTGGTGGTCGGGGATGATCGCCAGGGCGCCGACGATCACGGCGACGCCGGCCAGGTGCCACCAGACGCTGATCGAGTTGAGCACACTGACGAGGCGGACGCCGAAGAGGTTGAGCACGGCGTGCAGCAGCAGGATGGCCAGGAAGATCAGGAAGGTGGAGCCGGCGGTGGGCTCGAAGCCGAACTGGAGGTTGAGGAAGGCTCCGGTGAACAGGGCGGCGCCGTAGTCGATACCGGCGATCGCGCCGAGCAGGCCGAGCAGGTTCAGCCAGCCGGTGTACCAGCCCCAGCGGCGTCCGCCGAGCCGGTCGGCCATGTAGTAGAGCGCGCCCGAGGTCGGGTAGGCGCTGGTGACCTCGGCGAGGGCGAGCCCGACGCAGAGCACGAAGAGGCCGACGCCGACCCAGCCCCACAGCATGACGGAGGGTCCGCCGGTGCCCAGGCCGAAGCCGTAGAGGGTCATGCAGCCGGAGAGGACGGAGATGACGGAGAAGCTGATGGCGAAGTTTCCGAAGCCGCCCATCCGGCGGGCGAGGACGGGCTGGTAGCCCAGCTCTCTGAGCCGTTCCTCCTCGTTCCGGTGGGCTGGTGCCTTGTGATCCTGGCGGCCTGCCCAGGCAGTGCGGGACATGACGGTACCTCCGGGGGTGGTGGAGCACGGGGGACGAGTGGTGCACGGGGGTGTGGAGCGGTGGAACGAGGGGTGGTGCGGTGCGGTGAGGGGGTGGGACGCGGCCGGTGAGGGGGTGGGACGCGGCCGGTGCGGGGGCGGGGACGCGGCCGGTGCGGGGGCGGGGGCCGAGGGGGCGGCGGGGCGGCGGGGCGGCGGGGCGGCGGGAGGCTGTCAGGTGCCCGCGGCCAGGCTGCGGGACCTGGCGCGCAGGAACACCTCCTCGGCCAGCGCCTGATCCGCCGGATCGCGGGTGCGGTAGGCCCACGGCAGGGTGGTCCAGTACCGGCCGACGGCCTCGAAGACCCGGGCCGCCTCGGTGAACTGGAGGGCTCCCCAGAGCGCGTGCGCGAGATGGTTGAGGTCCAGCGGCGAGGCGTGCGCCAGGTCGGCGTGGTGGAACCACGCCTCCAGGGCGTGGGTGGCGTCGCGGATGGCGTCCTCGGCGACCCAGTGCAGGTCCAGGGCCCGCTCCTGGCCGCGTTCGCGGCGGTAGCGCTCGACGCGGGCATAGAGCGGCAGGACGTGGACGGCCGAGCCGGTCGGGGCCGAACCGGCGGCCCACTGCACGAAGTTGGCGGCCTCGGAGCGCGGTCCCGACGCGCGCGCGTACATGAACTGGAGCATCCGGTGGTACGCCTCGCGGTTGTGCGGGTCCCGCTGGTCGGCCTCGGCGAGGATGCCCCAGGGCCCGGGGGGCAGCATCGGGCCGGGCGGCGGGAGGCGGTGCTCGTCCATCAGCACCTCCTCGTCGAGGAGGGCGAGGGCGAGCAGGCAGACCCAGGGCACGGGGTCGGCGGGGGCGAGGTCGGCGCTGTCCCGGCACGCCCGCCAGGCCTCCTGCCACAGTTCGCGCGTACGGGGGTGGCCGGCCCGGTGGGCGCGGACGGCCCGTTCGACGGCGACCCGGGTGTGCATCACCGCGGCGGCGACACTGTCCGGCTGCTCGGCCCGCCAGGCCTGGACCACGTCGGAGCCGGCGGCGACCGCGGCGAGGACCTGGGTGCGCTGGGTCCACAGCCCCCAGCCGCCGGTGCGCTCCAGCAGCTGCGCCATCGCCACCCAGCGCCCGGTCCGCAGGTCCTGGACGGCGACGCGCAGCTCGTTGTCGTGGCCGGCGGGGTGGTAGACGGGCCGGAAGTCGCTGCCCGCCATCACCCCGCCCCGCACGACGAACGGCAGGTGCGGACGTGCCTTGCGCTGGTCGTGGTCATCAATCCTCGGATCACGTGGCGGGTGGGGCCGGTCGGCGTTCGGCTGCCTCGCTGCAGCCATGCCGTCGCCAGGGACGCCCAAATCCCTTCAGGGGCCCTGCCGTTGACCCCCGGCCTGCGTCCTTTTCCGTTGATCGGCGATCACTATAGAGCGCGTGTGCGCGTCTGCTGCAAGATTCTCGATCGAACGGAAGTAACCGGCCATCACCGAGAGATGACTTTGCGTCAGTATCGCCGGACGGTGAACCCGCCCGACCAGAAGGGATCTTGACGGGCGGCGTCCGCTGATGAAGGCTTCCCAGCGACGATCAAGCGGCCCGGCCGGGAAGCCGGACGGGCGGCCGACACCAGGGACGGAGCGGTGATGACGGGCCCGGTGCTCGCGGTCGACCAAGGCACATCGGGGACCAAGGCGCTCGTCGTCTGCCCGGAGCGCGGGGTCATCGGCTCCGGTTCCGCGCCCGTACGGCCCCGCTACCTGCCCGGCGGCCGGGTGGAGGTCGACCCCCGCGAGCTGCTGGACTCGGTCGTCGGGGCCGGGCGGGCGGCGCTGGCGGCCGCCGGTGAACCGGTGGTGGCGGTGGGGCTGGCCAACCAGGGCGAGACCGTGCTCGCCTGGGACCCGGTCAGCGGTGAGCCGCTGACCGACGCGCTCGTCTGGCAGGACCGCCGCGCCGAACCGCTCTGCGCCGAGCTGGAGGCGTACGCACCGTCGTTGCTGGAGCGGACCGGACTGCCGCTGGACCCGTATTTCGCCGCGCCCAAGATGGCCTGGATACGCCGCCACCTCACCCGGCAGGGCGTCGTGACGACCAGCGACGTATGGCTGGTACACCGGCTCACCGGTGCGTTCGTGACCGACGCGGCGACCGCCGGCCGGACCCAGCTGCTCGATCTCGACACCGTCGACTGGTCGCGGCCGGCGCTCGACGCCTTCGGCCTCGCGGACGAGCGGCTGCCCGCCGTCGTCGACGCGGACACCCCGGTCGGCACCACCACCGCCTTCGGGCCCGAACTCCCGCTGACCGGGCTGCTCGTGGACCAGCAGGCGGCGCTGCTCGCCCAGCGCGTCACCGAGCCCGGCACCGCCAAGTGCACCTACGGCACGGGGGCGTTCCTGCTCGCGCAGAGCGGTCCGCTCCCCCGCCGCAGCACCACGGGTCTGGTCGGCTGTGTGGCCTGGCGGCTCGCCGGCCGCACCAGCTACTGCCTGGACGGCCAGGTCTACACGGCCGCGTCGGCCGTGCGCTGGCTCACCGAGCTCGGCGTGATCTCCGGCGCCGAGGACATCGACACGGTCGGCGGGAGCGTCCCGGACGCCGGTGGCGTCACCTTCGTCCCCGCGCTCGCCGGGCTCGCCGCCCCCTGGTGGCGGGGCGATCTGCGGGGCTCGGTGTCCGGTCTGGGCCTGGACACCACGGCCGGGCACCTGGTGCGCGCGCTGTGCGACGGCATCGCGGCCCAGGTGGCGGAGCTCGCCGACGCGGCCGCCGCCGACCTGGGCGCGCCGCTCACCGCGCTGCGGGTGGACGGCGGGCTGACCCGGTCCGCGCTGCTGATGCAGGCCCAGGCCGATCTGCTCCAGATCCCCGTCGAGGTCTCGGCGCTGCCGGACGTCACCGCGCTCGGCGTCGGCGCGGTCGCCCGCCTCGGGTACGACCGCGCGCTCACCGTCGCCGAGGCCGTCCCGCGGTGGGAGCCGTCCGCCGTGTACGAACCGGCGGCGGACGCCGGGCGGGCGGCCGAACGCCGGGCGCGGTTCCGTACGGCGGTCGCCGCCCTGCTCGACGCCGGACCGGCATGAGCGTCACCACCGGCGGCGCCCTGCCCGGCGGGACGTACGACGTGACGGTCGTCGGCGGCGGCGTGGTGGGGACGGCGATCGCCCGCGAGCTGGCCCGGCTGCCCCTGCGCACCGCCGTGGTGGAAGCCTGCGACGACGTGGGCGAGGGCACCTCCAAGGCCAACACCGGCATCCTGCACACCGGTTTCGACGCGGTGCCCGGCTCCCTGGAGTCCCGCCTCGTCCGGGAGGGGCAGCGGCGGCTCGCCGCGTACGCCGCCGAGAGCGGCATCCCGGTGGAGCCCCTCGGGGCGCTGCTGGTGGCCTGGGACGAGGAGCAGCTGGCCGCCCTGCCCGGCCTGGCGGAGAAGGCGGTGCGCAATGGCTACCGGGCGGCCCGGATCGTACCGGCCGAGGAGGTGCGGGCCCGCGAGCCGGAGCTCGGGCCCGGCGCGCTGGGGGCGCTCCACGTACCGGGCGAGTCCGTCATCTGTCCCTGGACGACCACCCTCGCGTACGCCACCCAGGCCGTGCGCGCCGGTGTCGACCTGCACCTCGGCTGCCGGGTCACGGCGGTCGCCCCGGGCGATCCGGGTGATCCGGGTGATCCGCACACGCTGGCCACGAGCCGAGGGCGGCTGCGCACCCGGTACCTGGTCAACGCGGCGGGCCTGTACGCCGACGACCTCGACCGGCTGCTGGGCCGGGACGGCTTCACGGTGACGCCCCGGCGTGGCCAGCTGATCGTCTTCGACAAGCTGGCGCGCCCGCTGGTGCGGCACATCCTGCTGCCGGTGCCGGGCGCGCTCGGCAAGGGCGTGCTGGTGTCGCCGACGGTGTACGGCAACGTGCTGCTCGGGCCGACCGCCGAGGACCTGGACGACAGGACGGCCACCGGTTCGACGGCCGACGGGCTCGCGCTGCTGCGCGAGAAGGGCCGGCGGATCCTGCCGGCCCTGCTGGAGGAGGAGGTCACCGCCGTGTACGCCGGGCTGCGGGCGGCCACCGAGCACGACGACTACGCGATCTCGGCGTACCCCGCGCAGCGGTACGTCGCGGTGGGCGGGATCCGTTCGACGGGGCTGACGGCCTCGATGGCGATCGCCGCCCACGTGGTGGAGCTGCTGGCGGAGGGCGGTCTGGACGTGACCGGGGCGCGCGAGCCGGAGCCGGTGCGGATGCCGAACCTGGGCGAGGCGTTCCCCCGGCCGTACCGGGACGCGGAACGGATCGCGGCGGACCCGGAGTACGGCAGGATCGTCTGCCACTGCGAGCGGGTGACCCGCGGGGAGATCCGCGACGCCCTCGCGGCGACCGTCCCGCCCGCCTCGCTGGAGGGCCTGCGGCGGCGCACCCGGGCGCGGGGCGGGCGCTGTCAGGGCTTCCACTGCGGGGCCGCCGTCCGCGCGCTGTTCGAGGGGGCCCGCCGGTGAACGGGGTGCGCGAGCGCGCGGTGGACGTGCTGGTCGTCGGGGCCGGTCCCGCCGGGCTGGCGCTGGCCGCCCGGGTGGCGGCGGCCGGCGCGGGGCGGGTCGAGGTCCTCGAACGCGAGGAGGAGGCGGGCGGGGTGCCCCGGCACTGCCGGCACGGCGGCTTCGGGGACCCGCCGCGCCCCTGGCTCGCGGGCCCGGCGTACGCGCGGCGGGCCGTCCGGGCGGCGCTGGCCGCCGGGGCCGCGGTCCGCACCGGGGTGAGCGCCACCGGCTGGGCCGGGCCGCTGACCCTCACCACGACGAGCCCGGCGGGCCTGGAACGGATCACGGCCCGGGCGGTGGTCCTGGCCACCGGCGCCCGGGAACGCCCGCGCAGCGCCCGCCTGGTGCCGGGATCGCGGCCGGCCGGTGTGCTGACCACCGGGGAGGTGCAGCAGGCGGTCCACCGCTACGGCCAGGACGTCGGCCGGCGGGCCGTGGTGGTGGGCGCCGGTCCGGTGGCCCGGCACGCCGTCCGTACGCTGCGCCGGGCGGGCACCCGCGTGGTGGCGGTGGTCACGGAACGGCCGCGGGCCGCCGCCGTGCCGGGGGCGGCGCTGCTGACGGCCACGACGGTGGCCGAACTGCGGGGCCGGGGGCGGCTGTCGGGCGTCGCCGTCCGGCACGCGGACGGCCGGTACGGGGTGCTCGCCTGCGACACGGTGGTGTTCACGGGCGACTGGATCCCCGACCACGAACTGGCTCGCCACGGGGGCGTCGGCCTGGACGCGGGCACCCGTGGACCCGCCGTGGACGCGGCCTTCCGTACGTCGGTGCCCGGTGTCTTCGCCGTCGGCAACGCCCTGCGCGGTATCGAACGGGCCGGCACGGCGGCCGCGGAGGGCGCCGCCGCGGCGGCCCCGGTGCTGGCGCACCTGGCGGGCGCGCCCTGGCCCGAGCCCGGCCCGCCGCTGCTCGTGCGGGCGCCGCTGGTGTGGGTGACGCCGAACCGGGTCACGGGCGTCTTCGACCGGCCGCTGCGGCTGCGCTCCGGGGAGGCGCTGACCGCACCGGTGGTGACGGTCGCCCAGGACGGCCGGCTGCTGTGGCGGCGGCGGATCCCGGGCCCGGTCTCGCCGGCGCGGTCGCTGCGGCTGCCGCCGGGGTGGACGGCGCGGGTCGAGCGGGCGGGCGGCCCGGTCGTCGTGGGACTGGGCTGACCGATGCTGTCAGGGGCCGGACACCACCCGGACCACCTGCTCCACCTGCGGGGTCAGGTAGAAGTGGTCGCCCTCGAAGACATGGGCCGAGAACGGCCCGTCGGTCACCTCCCGCCACCGCTCCACCTCCTCGGGCGTGACCTGGGGGTCGCGGTCGCCGGTCAGGGCGACGACCTCCGCGCGCAGCCGCGGGGCGTCCGGGCGGGGCCGGTAACTGTCGATCAGGTGGTAGTCGTTGCGCAGGATCGGCAGCAGCAGCTCGCGCAGGTCGGGGTCCTCCCACACGGCCGCGTTCGTGGCGCCCAGCGCGGTGACCGAGGCGATCACGTCCTCGTCGTCGCGGATCCGCTCGCGGGGGGCGGGGTCCCTGCGGCGGCCCGAGACGCACAGCCGTCGCACGTGGGTGGTCCCGGCCGCCTCCAGGAGCAGCAGCGTCTCGTACGCCACCGCCGCGCCCATGCTGTGCCCGAACAGCACGGTGGGCACGGGGTCCTCGGCCAGGAGTTCGGCGGCGACCGCCGCCGCCAGGGTGTCCATGGCCGGGACCAGGGGCTCGGCGAAGCGGCTCTCACGGCCCGGGTACTGGACGGCGAGGAGCTCGACCGAGGGGTCCAGCGGGCGGGACCAGGACCGGAAGAAGCTCGCGCTGCCGCCGGCGTGCGGGAAGCACACCAGGCGCAGGGGCGGCGCGGGCAGGGGGCGGTGGCGTACCAGGTAGGACATGGGGCTCGATTCGTCAGCCGAGTATGGCCTCACCCAGGGGGGTGAGGAGGTGGACCGAGGAGTTCTCCCTGCGTTCCGTGGTCACGAAACCGGCCCGGCGCAGGACCGTGACGTGCTTGCTGGCCGAAGGGTTGGAGATCTGGAGCTGTTCGGCGATCTCCCCCGTCGAGCGGGCGTCCTGGAGGGTGACCAGGACGTCCGCCCGGGTGCGGCCCAGCAGGGCCCGCAGGGCGGACTCGCCCTCCCGACCCTGCCACAGCGCGGCGGCGGCCTCGGGCGCCGGGGTGACGTTGTAGACGAGGACGGGCAGGCCGGACCAGCCCAGGGCCGCGTCGATGAGGAAGGGCTGGGGCGCGAACAGGGAGGGGACGAGCGTCAGGCCCCGCCCGGCCAGGTCCGTCTGCCGCCCGGGCTGGGAGTTGTCGATTCGCAGCACCGGCGCCTCCCAGCGGACGCTGCCGTGCAGGCTGTTGAGCACGTGCTCCATCCCGCCGGCGAGCATGGCCCGTCCGCAGGCGTCGCGTTCGGCCTTCAGGGTACGCAGGATGCGGTCCCAGAACGGCTGGACGGCCGCCGTGTGGAACAGGTCCGTCTCGCGCGGGACGGGCGAGGTGAGGGTCTCCAGCAGGGAGAGCGCGGGCTCCATCGCGGGCGGGCCGGACGGGGCGGACGGTGCGCCGTGCGCGGCCGAGACGCGGCGCATCCGGATCCGCGCCGCCCGGCGCCATTCGGCGAACCCGTCGCGCTGCTGGTCCGTCAGCCGGGCCCAGGCGAAATGGGTTTCGAACGACGCTCCCAGCGTGCTGATGACACGGACACGGGCGATATCCTCGACATTGAGGCGCAATTCCAGCAAACCAACGCTCCCCCGGCTAATTCCTCATGATCATAAGCAAATGGGGACGGCGGGCGCCACCCCGGTCAGCGCCACTCCATCGACACCGGCAGGCTGCTGTAGCCCTGGACGAGGTTCGAGCGCATCCACCGCAGCTCACCGGCGAGCCGCACCCCGCGTGCCTCGGCGGCCAGCTGCCGCAGCAGCTCCTTCAGTTCGACCCGGGCCAGCGCCGCGCCCAGGCAGTGGTGCGGTCCGGTGCCGAAGCCGAGGTGCCGGTTGGGGGTGCGCCCGGGCAGGAAGGTGTGCGGGTCGGGGAAGAGCCGCTCGTCGCGGTTGGCGGCCGAGAGCCAGGCCACCACCGCCTGGCCCTTGCGGATCTCCTGGCCGCCGACGACGCAGTCCTCGGTGGCCACGCGCAGGACGTGCGCGGCCGGGGAGGTCCAGCGGACGAGCTCCTCCACGGCCCGGTCGGTGAGCTCGGGGTCGGCGTGCAGGGCGTCCAGCGTGCCGGGGAACTTCTGGAAGACGTGGAAGGCGCCGGTGATCGAGTGCCGGGTCGTCTCGTTGCCGCCGATCAGCACGTTGTCGCAGTTGATCAGCACGTCCTCGGTGGACAGCCGGCCGTCCGCGAGCAGGGCGCTGACCAGGTCCGTCCCGGGCTGCCGCTGCCGGCGTTCGATCAGCTCGTGGAAGTAGAAGAGGATCTCGGTGTGCGCCTCGGCCGGAGTCATCTTCGAGAAGGAGCTGTCCTCGCCGCCGAACGCGTGGTTCGTCAGCTCGATCAGCTGCTCGCGCTCGCCGATCGGAACGCCGATGACCTCGCAGACGATGGCGGCGGGCAGCCGGGGGCCCACTTCCAGGGCGATGTCGGTGGTCTCCTCGGACTTCAGCCGTTCGACGATCTCCTTCACCTCGTGCCGCAGCACCGATTCCAGTTCGGGGGCGCGCAGCCGGGACAGGAACGGGCCGATGAGGCGCTTGAGCACGGTGTGCCAGTCGCCCTCGCTGACCACGAGCATCCGGCCGCCGGAGGTGTCCGCGTGCTCGGCGTCGAAGCCGATCATCATGCCGTGCTCGGAGGTGAAGGGGGCCTTGGGGGAAAGGACCGCGGCGACGTCACGGTGCGAGAAGACCGACCAGAAGCCGCCCGGCGAGAGGCCCGGCCCGCTCCAGATCTTCGCGTCCGAGGCGACGTACTCCCGCCACATCTCGAAGCGGTCGTCGGTGGTGTAAAGATCGGGGTGTGCCAGATCGATGGTCATGGTGATCTGTCTTCGCCTGTCTGTCGGGGGAGCGCGTGAGGGAACGCGCTGGGAGGAGGGGGAACGAGGGGGTCACGCCGGGGCCTTCTCCGGCTCGGGCAGCTCCGGCTCGGGCAGCTCCCGCGCGGCGGGTTCCGCGCCGGGCAGCCGGGGTGCCCGGCGCAGGACGGGGCTCAGGACCGCCGCCAGTGCGCTGACGGCCGCCAGGACGGCGCAGACCAGCAGGGCGGTGGAGCGGCCCGTGAGGTCCAGCAGCACACCGCCCGCGAGCGGGGCGATCGCGCCGCCGGCGCCGCTGGCGATCCCGGCCACGCTGATGACGCGTCCCCGGTGGCTGTCGGGGGTCAGCAGCAGCTGGTACGTGGTGAAGCAGGCGCTGGACGTCGGCGCGGCGAACGCGATGGCGCCCAGCAGGACGCCGGGGGTCCAGCTGCCGGGGAGCAGCGCGATCCCCGCCGTGCACGCCGCGAACAGCCACAGCACGACGATGATCGGCCGGGAGCCGGGCAGGGCCTTCATCAGCAGCGGCGCGGCCAGGGCGCCCAGCAGGCCGCCGGCGCCGACCAGGCCGGCCATGACACCGATGAGTCCGGTGGCCATGCCGCCGCCCTGCGCCGAGGCGATCACGATGAAGTAGACGGCGCCGAAGAAGAGGTTGGTCGCCGTCGCGAAGGCCAGGCCCAGGCGCAGGTAGGGGTGGCGGGCGAGCCACCGGACCCCCTCCAGCAGCTCCCCCGCACCGCCGCGGCCACCGGCGGGGGTGGCCGGGGCAGCGGGGTCGGCCGGGGCGGCAGGGGCCGCCGGGGGCTGGCGTTTCATGAACAGCAGCAGCACCAGCCCCACCAGGTGCGCGGCGCACCCCACGACGAACGGGAAGGCGTTCCTGACCGCCAGCAGGAAGCCGCCGGCCGCGTTCCCGGCGAGGTGGCCGGCGTACGTGCGCGCCGAGTTCATGGCCACGGCCCGCGGCAGTCTCTCCTCCGGGACCAGGCCCGGGATCATCGCCTCGCCCGCCGCCATCATCATGGCCGTGGCCGCGCCGTTGACCAGCGCGAGCACCACCAGGGCGGGCAGGGAGACCTGCCCGGCCCACAGCAGCAGGGCGAGCCCGCCGAAGACCGCCACCAGGGCGGCCTCGCACCACAGCATCACCGACCGGCGGTCATACCGGTCGGCGACCGCCCCGGCGGGCAGGCCCGCCAGGAGCATGGCCGCCGCGTCGACGAAGCCGATGACGCCCGCCTGGGACGGCGATCCGGTGATCGCCAGGGCCAGCAGCGGCAGCACGATCAGCGAGGTGCTGTACGCGAACTCGCTGAACGCCTGGCTCGTCCACAGCAGGGTGAACCCGCGGCCCTGCCGCCGGTCCCGCTGTCCGGCCGCCGCCATCAGGCGAGCAGCCGCGAGCGCGACTTGGTGTGGACGTACGTACGGCGCAGGTCGCGCACCATGCTGGTGCGCTTGAGCCAGCGGTCGGTGCCGTCGTAGCGCGGGGTGAAGGTGTCCCGGCCGTGGATGACCCGGTAGTTGTCGATGAACGCGGCCTCGCCGGGGCTCAGTACGACGCGCCGCGCGGCGGCCGCCAGCTGCCGGGCGGCGGCGTCCATGGCCCGCCCGGCCTCCTCGTCGCCCTCGACGGGGCTGGTGAAGTCGGCGTCGATGCGCAGGTACGGGGAGTCCTCGGGGCCGAAGAGCACCGAGGCGACCTCGTGCGGGCGCTCCTCCAGGGCGGAGGGGTGCTCGGCCGTGTGCAGCGGGACGACCTCGTGCGAGTCGTCCGGGAAGAACCGGAACCGGTCCTGGTGCAGCACCTCGCGCAGCGGTCCGGACACCTCGACGGCGTCGACCTCCGCCACGGTGGTGCCCACGCCGTCGGGGTTGCGCAGGCACATCAGCGCCACGTAGTCGCCGCGGCAGGTGTGGAAGACGTCCTCGGTGTGCAGGGTGAGCTGCTGCTCGCTGCTGGCGCTGGTGAGGGAGGCCTCCTGGCCCTTGGAGGGGCACACGTCGTGGACGAGGCGGCCGTTCTGCTGGTTGGTCCAGGCGAACGGGTCGCCGAGGACGGAGGCGATCAGGAGCAGCACCAGTTCCTCACGGATCGCGGCGCCCTCCTTCTCGGCGACCTGCCAGCTCGGCGGGGTGGGGACGAGGTTCTCGTCGACGGGCAGGTTCGCCACGGCGATGACCGCGTCCTCGGCGGCGCGGGCGGCGACGAGGAACTGCCGTACGCCCACGGGCAGTCGCTCGGACTCGACGCGGATCCGGTCCGCGTACTCCATGGGGGTCCAGACGGGGTGGGCGGCGAGGAAGGCGTCGGCGATCCGCGCCACCTCGGTCTTCTCCGTGTCGTTCAGCACGTATCGGGCCACAACAACATCCTTTGCGTTTCGTCAGTTACCGGTGGTCGCGGCGATCTGCCGCAGTGCGTCGAGGAAGGCGTCCGCGAGGGCGCGGACGGTGGTGGGGGTGTGGGTGGCGGGGGCGTGCATCCAGTCGACGCGCAGCTCGCCGTCGCTGACGGCGGCCACGATGTCGATCAGGTGCGGGCGCGGCTGCGCGGCGGCCTGGTCGGCGCCGAGGCTGTCGAAGCGGTCCCGGACCAGGCCGGTGCCGTCGCCGCCGCCGGCGCCGCTGGTCCCGGTCCCGGTCCCGGCGTCCCACTGGCCGAGGTAGTTGAAGCTGATCCTCGGGTACGGGGCCGCGGCCAGCGCGGTGTGCGCGGGGCTGCCCGGCTGGGAGAGGTGGCGCAGGGCGCCGTAGCCGATGCCGCGGCCGGGCAGCTTGCGCAGGCCCTTCTTGACGGCCTTCAGCGCCGGGCCCCAGTCGCCCGCCGGGACGGCGAGGGTGACGGGGTAGATCGTGGTGAACCATCCGACGGTCCGGGACAGGTCCACGTCGTCGAACAGTTCCTCGCGGCCGTGGCCTTCGAGGGCGATCGTGACGGGGGCGCCGGCCCAGTCCTTCAGGACCCGGCCGAGGGCGGCGAGCAGCACGTCGTTGATCTGCGTGCGGTGCACCGCCGGCACCCGGTGCAGCAGGGCCTCGGTCTCGGCGCGGCCGAGCGTCGCGGATTCCACCGCGAGTTCGCCGTACGTCGGGGAGGTGCCCGGTCCGGCGTCGGCGGGGCCGTCGCACGGGATGTCCACCGCGCCGCCGGAGGCCTTCTGCCAGTACGCGCTCTCGTGGTCGAGGGCGCCCGAGCGGACGTGGTCGGTGAGGCGCCGCGCCCACAGCTGGTAGCTGCTGGACTTCGGCCCGAGGTCCACCGTACCCGCTGCGGCGAGCTGTTCGTACGCCGCGGCCAGGTCCTCCAGGAGCACCCGCCAGGACACGCCGTCCATCACCAGGTGGTGCACGGCCAGGAACAGCCGGGGGGCCTCGCCGGCGGGCATGCGCAGGAAGACACCCCGTACGACGGCGCCGGTGGCCGGGTCGAGGGCGCTCTGCGCCTCCTCCGCGGCGGCGTGCAGGGCCTGTCCGGTGCCGGTCGCGAGGGTGGTCAGGTCCCGTACGGCGAGCAGGCCGGCGGCGCGCTCGCCGTACTCCTGGGTCCAGGTGCCGGTGGCGGCGTCCTGGGCGAAGCGCATGCGCAGGGCGTCGTGGTGGTCCACGACCGCTGCCAGGGCCCGCTCCAGGAGCGCGGGGTCGGTGTCGGGGGCCAGGCCCACGTGCACCGACATAGCGTACCGGCGCGGATCGACGGTGTGCGTGTCGAAGAACCACCGCTGGATCGGGGTGAGTTCGACGGCCCCCGTGACGGCGGCGGGCGTTTCGCCATCGGCCTCGGCCGCGGCCGCGGTGTGTTCCACGACGGCGGCCAGTTCGGCCACCGTCTGGTGGACGAACAGGAGCTTCGAGCTCAGCTTCAGGCCCGCCTGGCGGGCCCGGGAGATGACCTGGATGGAGAGGATCGAATCGCCGCCGAGGTCGAAGAAGTTGTCGTGGACGCCGACCTTCTCCACGCCCAGCACCTCCGACCAGACCTCGGCCAGGGCCTCCTCGGTGGCGTCGCGCGGGGCGGTGTAGGGCGTGCCGAGCTGTTCGGTGCGCAGTTCGGGGGCGGGCAGGGCGCGCCGGTCCACCTTGCCGCTGGGGGTGAGCGGGAG
The DNA here is from genome assembly GCF_044748145.1 of Streptomyces sp. NPDC090022. NCBI lineage: Bacteria > Bacillati > Actinomycetota > Actinomycetes > Kitasatosporales > Streptomycetaceae > Streptomyces > Streptomyces sp. NPDC090022. The sequence continues at coordinate 1,227 of NZ_JBIVFN010000041.1, read as the reverse complement.
CCGCTCCAGCGGGACGAAGAGCGCCGGGACCATGTAGTCGGGCAGGGTCCGCGCCAGGTGGGCGCGCAGGTCCGCGGTGGGGATCGCCTCGTCGGCGACGACGTAGGCGACAAGGCGCTTGTGGCCGTCGGCGCCCTGGTGGGCGATCACGACAGTCTCGCGCACCAGGTCGTGGCGCACCAAGGCCGTCTCGATCTCGCCGAGCTCGATACGGAACCCGCGGATCTTGACCTGGTCGTCGGCCCGGCCGAGATGTTCGAGCGTGCCGTCGGCCAGCCAGCGGGCCACGTCGCCGGAGCGGTACATCCGCTCGCCGGGGGCGCCGTACGGGTTGAGGGGGAAACGTTCCTCCGTCAGATCGGGGCGGTGCAGATAGCCCCGCGCGAGGCCGCCGCCCGCGACGTAGATCTCGCCGGCGACCCCGACCGGGACGGGCCGGCGGTGCTCGTCGAGGAGCAGGACCCGGTAGCTGGGCAGCGGCCGCCCCGCCGGCAGCCGGCCTCCGGCGGCGAGGTGCTCGGCGGTGATCTCCTGGTAGGTGACGTGCACGGTGGTCTCGGTGATCCCGTACATGTTCACCAGCCGCGCGCCCGACCCCCCGGCATACCGCTCGAACCACGCCAGCAGGTGCTTGGGCTCCAGCGCCTCACCTCCGAACACCACCCACCGCAGAGCGGCGGGCACCGGGGCCTCGGACCGGACGGCCTGTTCGACGAGCTCGCGGAACATCGACGGGGTCTGGTTGAAGACGCTCACGCCCTCGTCGCGCAGCAGCTGCCACATCGCCTCCGGGCTGCGCGCCGTGTCGTGCGGCACGACCACCGCCCGGCCCCCGGTGATCAACGCACCCCACAGCTCCCACACCGAGAAGTCGAAGGCGTACGAGTGGAACACCGTCCACACGTCGTCCGCGCCGAAGCCGTACGCCGGCTGGCAGTTGGCCAGCAGGTTCAGCACCGTCCGGTGCTCGACCGCCACGCCCTTGGGACGGCCCGTCGAGCCCGACGTGTAGATCACGTACGCGAGGTGCGTGCCCGTGGTGTCCGTCTCGGGGGTGGAGGCGGGCCGGGCCGCGATCACCCCGGCGTCGGCGTCCAGGTCCACCACCCGCGTGCTGCCGACCGGCAGTTGACGGTTCAGTCCGCGGTGGGTGACCAGCAGTTCGGCCCCGGAGTCCGCCAGCATGTAGGCCAGCCGGTCCGCCGGATACGCGGGATCCAGCGGCAC
>NZ_JBIVFN010000040.1:0-42964 GCF_044748145.1 Streptomyces sp. NPDC090022 | reverse complement strand
ACCCGCACCAGCCACTTCGCACGACTTCGCCCCGCCGACCAGAACTCGATCGACGGGGCGAAGCAGACGACCCCGAATTGACCAACAGCATCCGGTGCGGATCGCGGGGCCCCTGTTGGCCGTACGGGTGCGGTGCGGGCGCGGTGCACGCACGCGGTACGCGCGCCTGCGTCAGTCGCCGATGAGGGCGTCGACGAACGCCTCCGGCTCGAACGGCGCCAGGTCGTCGGGGCCCTCGCCGAGGCCGACGAGCTTGACCGGGACGCCGAGCTCGCGCTGGACGGCGACGACGATGCCGCCCTTGGCGGTGCCGTCGAGCTTGGTGAGCACGATGCCGGTGATGTCGACGACCTCGGCGAAGACACGGGCCTGCGTGAGGCCGTTCTGGCCGGTGGTGGCGTCGAGGACGAGGAGGATCTCGTCCAGCGGGCCGTGCTTCTCCACGACGCGCTTGACCTTGCCGAGCTCGTCCATGAGGCCGGTCTTGGTGTGCAGGCGGCCGGCGGTGTCGATCAGGACGACGTCGGCGCCCTCGGCGATCCCCTCCTTGACGGCGTCGAAGGCGATGGACGCCGGGTCGCCGCCCTCGGGGCCGCGCACGGTGCGGGCGCCGACGCGCTCGCCCCAGGTCTGGAGCTGGTCGGCGGCGGCGGCGCGGAAGGTGTCGGCGGCGCCGAGGACCACGGAGCGGCCGTCGGCGACCAGGACCCGGGCGAGCTTGCCGGTGGTGGTGGTCTTGCCGGTGCCGTTGACGCCGACGACCATCACGACGCCGGGCGTGTCGACCCCGGACTCGGTCTTCACGGCGCGGTCGACGTCGGTGCCGATCAGGTGCAGCAGCTCCTCGCGGAGCAGGGCGCGCAGCTCGTCGGGGGTGCGGGTGCCGAGCACCCGGACCCGCTCGCGGAGCCGGTCGACGAGCTCCTGCGTGGGCTTGACGCCGACGTCGGCGGTGAGGAGGGTCTCCTCGATCTCCTCCCAGGTGTCCTCGTCGAGGTGCTCGCGCGAGAGCAGCGTGAGCAGCCCCTTGCCGAGGGAGTTCTGCGAGCGGGCCAGGCGCGCGCGCAGCCGGACCAGGCGGCCGGCGGTGGGCTCGGGCACCTCGATCTCGGGCGCGGCCGGAGCCTCGGGCTCGGCCGCGGCGGGGGCCTCGGGAGCGGCGGCCTCCGCCTCGGGGAGCACGACCTCCTCGATGGTCCGGCGCGGCTCGGCGACCGTCGGAGCGGCGTCCTCCCCCACCTGCGGTTCGGCGGGCGGGGCAGTGATGGTCGGCGCGCTCGGCGGCGGGGGCGGCAGCTGCTTCTTCTTGCGGCTGCTGACCACGAGACCGCTGATGGCACCGACCGCGACCAGGGCGATGACTACAGCAAGGATGAGGATGTCCATAACGCACCCAGTATCGGCCACCGGACCGCCGGCGGGCCGAACCGACCGGACCGGCCGCGCTGCGCACCGGGACCGAAGCCCCTATTTGGGTATTTCGGCCGACACCTACGATGATGGGCGACTCCCCCCTCCTCGTCCCCATCGGAGTAGCGCATGCCTGCCGAGTCCGCCGACGGCGCGATAGAGACCCGCGGCCTGGAGCCCGTGCCGGACCGTGAGCGCACCGGCCGTGTCCGGGAGCTCGTGCCGACCTGGGTCGCCGCCAACATCAGCGTGCTGCTGCTGACCATGGGCGCCGGTCTGGTGATCTTCAACGGGCTGAACTTCTGGCAGGTGCTCCTCGTCGCCTTCGCCGCGCCGGTCCTCTCGTACGGGCTGGTGGGTCTGATCTCGATCGCGGGCAAGCGCGGGGGCGCGCCGGGCATGGCGCTGTCGCGGGCGGTGTTCGGCCAGCGCGGCAACCTGTTCCCGGGCTCGCTGATCTGGGTGGCCCGGTGGGGCTGGGAGACGATCAACGCGGTCAGCGGCGCCTACGCCGTCCTGACGGTGCTCGACCTGCTCTTCGGGATCAAGAGCAACACCGCGCTGATCGTCGTCACGCTGGTGTTCTTCGTCGGCTGCACGTTCGCCGTCTCGGGCCTGGGCATCAACGCGCTGCGGGTCTGCTCGACGTGGTCCACGTACCTCTTCGGCGGCTTCAGCGTGCTGGTGCTCGGCTACCTGGTCGCCACCACCGACTGGTCGGCGGTCTTCGGCAAGCCCGCGGGGTCGACGGCGATGATGATCGCGGGCATCGGCACGATCGCGGCGGGCGGTATCAGCTGGGTGCCGTCGGGGCCGGACTTCACGCGTTATCTGCCGCGTACCGCCTCCTCGCGGGGCATGGTGGGCGCGACCATCGGCGGGGCCGGTGTGGTCGTGGTCCCGATGGTGCTGATGGGCGCAGTCATGGCGGTGGGCACCCCGGACCTGGCGAAGGCGCAGGACCCGGTCTCCTTCATCGGCGAGCTGCTGCCGACGTGGCTGGCGGTCCCGTACCTGCTGATCGCCCTGATCGGCATGCTGCTGATCAATTCGATGTCGATGTACTCGGCCGGGTTCACCGCGCAGACACTGGGCATCACGGTGCCGCGCGCCTGGGCCGTCAGTGTGAACGCGGTCATCAGCCTGGTCTTCGGTTTCCTGCTGATGGTGGTGGCGACGAGCTTCTTCGGGTCGTTCATCTCCTTCCTGACGCTGCTGGCCGTGGCCTTCTCGGCGTGGATCGGCGTGTTCGGCGTGGACATGCTGCGCGGGCGGGTCTACGACGGGGCGGCGCTGCTGGACACCACGCGCACCAGCGCCTACTGGTACCGGGGCGGTTTCGCCTGGCAGGCCATGACCGCCTGGGGCGTGGCGCTGGCGGTGGGGCTGCTGTTCACCTCCGTGGACTGGTTCAGCGGTCCGCTGGCCGGGACCTGGATCGGGCGCAACGGCCTGGGCTGGGTGGCCGGCATCCTCACCTCCGGCGTGCTGTACGCCGTCCTGCCGCGCGCGGCGGCGCCGGCGGCCGGGGCCGGTGGTACGGCCCCGGAGGCCGGTGCCGCCGCCGGTGGCACCGACGCGCGCGTGCCGACCGGATCCCTGTCCAACTGACGCTACGTCAGCTAACGTCCCCCCTCGCCACCCACACCCGGCGGAGGGGGACTTCTCCATGCCCATCACCGTGGCCCGGTTCAACCTCGTCGACCCCGACGGTACGCCCGAGACCCTCTCGGCCCGCTACCGGTGCGCGCTGGAGATGGCGGCGTACGCCGACGAGCACGGCATCGACACCCTCCAGACCGAGGAGCACCACGGCACCGGGAACAACTGGCTGCCCTCTCCCCTGGCCTTCGCCGGTGCGCTCTTCGGCGCCACCCGCCGGATCTCCGTCACCGTCTCGGCGATCATCGGCCCGCTCCACGACCCGCTGAAGGTCGCCGAGGACATCGCCGTCCTGGACCTGCTCAGCGGCGGCCGGCTGATCACGGTCGCCGGCATCGGCTACCGGCCGGAGGAGTACGAGCAGCACGGCGTCGAGTGGGGCCGGCGCAGCCGCCTCCAGGACGAGCTGCTGGAGACGCTGCTGCAGGCCTGGACGGGCGAGCCGTTCATGTTCCGCGGCCGGACGGTGCGGGTCACGCCGGTGCCGTTCACCCGGCCGCACCCGCTGCTGCTGGTGGGCGGCAGCTCGCGGGCGGCGGCCCGCCGCGCGGCCCGGCTGGGGCTGCCGTTCTTCCCGAGCGCCCACCTGCCGGAGCTCCAGGCGTACTACGAGGAGCAGCTGGCCGAGCACGGCACCGAGGGGTTCTGCATGATGCCGGCCGCGCGGACCCCGTTGCTGCACATCGCCGAGGACCCGGACCGGGCCTGGGCTCTGTACGGGGAGCATTTCCTGCACGAGGCCGGCATGTACGCGTCCTGGCAGTCCAAGGACATCCGCTCGGCGGTGCGCTCCGGCGCCCGCACCGTCGAGGAACTGCGGGCGGAGGGCGTCTACCGGATCCTGTCGCCCCAGGAGGCGGTGGCGTACGCGCGCGAGGCGGGCGAGGCGGGCAACCTCGTCCTGCACCCGCTGTGCGGCGGGATGCCGGTCGAGGAGGGCTGGCGCAGTCTGCGCCTGCTGTGCGAACAGGTGCTGCCCCGGCTCGTGGACTGAGCCGGGGCAGTACCCGTGGTCGAGGAGAGGGGTGTTGGCGGGGGTGGTTACCCCATCTCCTCCAGCGCCTTGCCCTTGGTCTCCGGCACCCACTTGAGGATGAAGGGGATCGAGAGCAGGGCGAAGCCGGCGTAGATCACGTACGCGCCGGAGAGGTTCCAGGCGGACAGGTCCGGGAAGGACACGGTGATCGCCCAGTTGGCGAGCCACTGCGCGGAGGCCGCGACACCGAGGGCCGCCGCGCGGATCCGGTTGGGGAACATCTCGCCGAGCAGCACCCAGACCACCACGCCCCAGGAGAGGGCGAAGAAGAGCACGAAGACGTTGGCGGCGACGATCGCGACGGTGCCCTGGAGGTCGGGCAGCGAGATGTCGTCACCGGTGCCGGTCTTGTACGAGAAGGCCCAGGCACAGGTGGCGAGCGCCAGCGTCATGCCGACCGAGCCGATCAGGGCGAGCGGCTTGCGGCCGATCCGGTCGACGAAGATCATCGCGATGACGGTGCCGATGATGTTCACGATCGAGGTCTCGAACGAGTAGAAGAACGAGCTCGCCGGGTCGATGCCGACCGACTGCCACAGCGCGTTGCTGTAGTAGAAGATCACGTTGATGCCGACCAGCTGCTGGAAGACCGACAGGCCGATGCCGATCCAGACGATCGGCAGGAAGCCGAACCGGCCGCCGAGCAGGTCCTTGAACGTCGACTTGGTCTCGCTGTGCATGGCGAGGCGGATCTCGGCCGCCCGCGCCTCGGGGTCGGCGGCCGGGCCCTCGACCTCTGCCAGGATCTTCTTGGCCTCCTCCTCCCGGCCGACCGCGATGAGGTAGCGCGGCGACTCGGGGATCACGAAGGACATCAGGCCGTAGAGCACGGCCGGTACGACCATGACGCCGAGCATCCACTGCCAGGCCTCCAGGCCGGCGAGGACGCCGCGCTGTTCGCCGTCGGCCATGTTGAGGATCGCCCAGTTCACGAGCTGGGAGACGGCGATGCCGAGCACGATGGCGGCCTGCTGGAAGGAGGCGAGGCGGCCGCGGTAGGCGGGCGGTGCGACCTCGGCGATGTACGCCGGGCCGATCACGGAGGCCATGCCGATGCCGAAGCCGCCGATGGCCCGCCACACGCCCAGGTCCCAGACGGCGAAGGGGAGGGCCGAGCCGATGGCGCTGGCGGTGAACAGGAGGGCGGCGATCCGCATGACCAGGATCCGGCCGAGCCGGTCGGCGAGGCGGCCGGCGACCGCGGCGCCGACCGCGCAGCCGAGCAGGGTGATCGCGACGACCGTGCCGAGCTCGGTCTCGGAGATCCCGAACCGCTCCTTGATCGCGACGCTGGCGCCATTGATCACGGCGGAGTCGTAGCCGAAGAGGAAGCCGCCGAGGGCGGCCGCCGCCGCGATGAAGATGACGTGGCCGAGGTGTTCGGGCCGGGGCCCGCCGCCCGGCGTGGGCGCCTTCGCTGTGCTGGTCAAGGTGTACTCCGTGGGGGATTTGTCCGTTCTCCTAGTGGCGCACAGTTCAAGATCGGACACCACCCGAAGAGGGAAGACGGCAGGGGTGAGCCTATGTCTTCATTTCATGAAGTCAAGACTTCGGATCAAGTCCACAGAATCCGGCGAAGAGCGCACCCGATCGAGAGGCATCGTTCAAGACTTGAAGAAATGAGGGGCGGCAGCCCAGCGAGGGGGTCAGCGCAGCCGCTGGCTGATCACCTTCGACACCCCGTCACCCTGCATCGATACGCCGTACAGCGCGTCGGCGACCTCCATCGTGCGCTTCTGATGGGTGATGACGATCAGCTGGGAGCTCTCCTGGAGCTCCTCCATGATCCGGATCAGCCGCTGGAGGTTGGTGTCGTCGAGGGCGGCCTCGACCTCGTCCATCACGTAGAACGGGCTGGGCCGCGCCTTGAAGATGGAGACCAGCAGCGCCACCGCCGTGAGCGAGCGCTCGCCGCCGGAGAGCAGGGACAGCCGCTTGACCTTCTTGCCCGGCGGGCGGGCCTCGACGTCCACTCCGGTGGTGAGCATGTTGTCGGGATCGGTCAGGATCAGCCGGCCCTCGCCACCGGGGAAGAGCCGGGAGAAGACCCCCTCGAACTCCCGGGCGGTGTCCCGGTAGGCCTCGGTGAAGACCTGTTCGACGCGCTGGTCGACCTCCTTCACGACCTGAAGGAGGTCCGCCCGGGTCTTGCGCAGGTCCTCGAGCTGCTCGCTCAGGAACTTGTGCCGTTCCTCCAGGGCGGCGAACTCCTCCAGGGCCAGCGGGTTCACCTTGCCGAGCTGCTGGTAGGCGCGCTCGGCGGCCCTGAGCCGCTTCTCCTGCTGCGCACGGACGAACGGCCCGGGCAGGTTGCGCGGATGCCCGGGGTCCTCGGGCAGCTCCTCCCCGTCGGCCGGGAGCGAGGGCGGTACGGGCTGGCCGGGCCCGTACTCGGCGATCAGGCCGGCGGGCTCGACGCCGAGTTCCTCCAGGGCCTTGGTCTCCAGCGCCTCGATGCGCAGCCGCTTCTCGGCGCCCAGCACCTCGCCGCGGTGCACGGAGTCGGTCAGCTTGTCGAGCTCGCTCTTCAGGTCGCGGCCGCGGGTGCGCGCCTCGCCCAGGGCCTGCTCGCGGCGGCCCTTGGCGTGTTCGGCGGCCACCTTCTCCTGCTCCGCCCGGGCCAGCGACACCTCGATGTGGACGAGGAGCTGGCGGGCGCCGTCGGCGACCGCGGTCGCCACCTCGGCCTCGTGGCGCAGCCGGGCACGGCGGCGCTCGGCACGCGCCCGGGCCTCCCGCTCGGCGCGGGCACCCCGGTCCAGGGCGTCGGCCCGCCCGGCCAGCCCCTTGACCCGCTCCTCGTGGGTGCGCAGCTGGAGGCGGGCCTCCATCTCGGTCTGGCGGGCGTTGGCCCCGTCGGCGGCCAGCCGGTCGCGGACGGCGGTGTCCGGCTCCTCCTCGAGGGGCATGTCCTCGGCCACGGCCAGCCGTTCGGCGCACTCCTCGACGTCGGTCTGCGCCTGCTCCAGCGCGTCCTGCGCCTTGGCCGCGGCCGCGGCGCTGCGCTCGGCCTCGCCGGCGGCCCCCTTGGCCTGCCCGGCCAGCCTGCCGAGCTGCTGGGCCACCCCGGCCCGGGCCCGCTCCCCGGCCCGCTGCCGCTCCGCCAGCGTCTCGACGGCGGCGGCCAGTTCCCGGCGCCGCGCCTCGGCGTCCGCCTGTACGCCGGCCAGCTCGCCGCACCGCACGTCGAGTTCCGCGAGCTCGCGCCCGGCCTCGTCGACGGCGGCCTGCACCTCGATCAGGCTCGGCGCCCCGGCCGAACCGCCCTGCGCGAGGTGTCCCCCGAGCACGTCGCCGTCGGCGGTCACGGCCACCAGGTCCGCCCGCTCGCGTACGAGGGCCTCGGCCTCGTCGAGGCTCCCGACGACGACGTGATCCCGCAGCACCCACGCCAGCGCCCGCAAGACCCCGGCATCCCCGTGCACCAGCTCCACGGCGGGGATCCCCCGCCCGGCCGCACCCGACGAGGCGCAACCCCCGCCCGGGGCCACGGCCGACGGGTCTGCGCCCCCGCCGACCGCCACCGCGGACGCCGGCACCGGCGCGCACCCCTCGGTCTCCGCCCCGGCCGGGTACCGGGCCCCGCCGTCGGCGGGCCCGGCGGTGGCGGCCGGGGCCGGGGCCGGGTGCCCAACGGTGCCGCCGACGGGAGCGGTTGCGGGCGGTGGGACCGGGGCGGAGCCCTCGGACCGGGCCGCCGCGACGTACGCAGCGGCTGCGTCGGCGGGCGCGGACGCCGGCGTGGGAGCCGGGCCCGGGACGGCTGCCCCGCCCGGGGGCGCCGCGGGGTGCGGGACGCCACCCTCGGAGGGTGTCGGCGTCGGCGTCGGCGCCGCCGTGGGCAGCTGGGCCCGGGGCGGGAGGACCGCGGGGGCCGATGGGGTGATCAGGAACGTGGCGCGGCCCGCGTCGCTCGCGCGCAGGTGCCGGATGGCGTCGGCGGCCGAGCCCGGTGAGGTCACCGCCAGCGCGTCCGCCGCCGACCCGAGCGCGGCGGCGACCGGGATCTCGTGGCCGGGGGTGACGGAGAGACGTTCCGCCGCCGGGCCCAGCAGGCCCGCCAGCCGTTCCCGGGCGGCGAGGACCGCGCCCGTGCCGTCCTTGCGCCGCAGGCCGAGGGCCAGCGCGTCGCGGCGGGCCGTGGCCGCCGCCCGCGCGCGTTCGGCCGCGCCCAGTGCGTCCCGGGCCGCCGCCAGGTCCGCCTCCGCGGCCCTCAGCGCCGTGCGCGCGCCGTCGAGTTCGGTCTCGGCGCCGGCGCCGGCGCCGTCCAGGTCCTCGACCTCGGCGGCCAGCGCCTCGTACTCCTCCTGGGCCAGTTCCGCGCGGGAGCGCGCCTCGTCGCTCGCCGCCACCAGCCGGTCGATCTCCGCCTGCGCGGCCCCGGCTCGGGACCGCGCGGCGGCCAGCCGTCCGGTCAGCCGGGCCAGGCCCTCGCGCCGGTCGGCGATGGCCCGCGCGGCGTCCCGCAGCCGCCGTTCCTCCTGCGCCAGCGCCCGTTCCAGCTCCGCCCGGTGGGCGACGGTGTCCTCCAGGGCCCGGGACGCCGCTTCCAGAGCCGCCGTCAGTTCCGCCTCCTGCTCGCGGATCCGGGCGGCCTCCCGCTCCATGTCCTCGGGGTCGCGGCCACGGCGTTCCTCCTCCTGCGGGGCCGTCGCGCTCTTCACGCGGGCGTCCGCCAGCGACACCGTGCCCCGTACCCGCTCGGCGAGCTGCGACAGCTCGTACCAGGTCTGCTGGGCCCGGGCCAGACGCGGCGCCAGTTCCCGTACGGCCGCCTCCAGCTCGGCCTCGCGCCGCAGTGCCTGGGCCAGGTCGGCCTCGGCGGCCTCCTTGCGCTCCTTCAGCGCCGCCTCGTCCGCGACCTCCGCCGCCAGCGCCCCGCGCAGCGTCACCAGGTCGTCGGCGAGCAGCCGCAGCCGCGCGTCGCGCAGGTCCGCCTGGATGACCGCCGCCCGCCGGGCGACCGCGGCCTGCCGGCCCAGCGGCTTCAGCTGCCGCCGCAACTCCTCCGTCAGGTCCTGCACCCGGGCGAGGTTGGCCTGCATCGCGTCCAGCTTCCGCAGCGCCTTCTCTTTGCGCTTGCGGTGTTTCAGGACGCCGGCCGCCTCCTCGATGAAGGCGCGCCGCCCCGTCGGATCGGCGTGCAGGACGGAGTCCAGCTGGCCCTGGCCGACGATGACGTGCATCTCGCGGCCGATGCCGGAGTCGGAGAGCAGCTCCTGGATGTCGAGCAGCCGGCAGGTGTCACCGTTGATCTGGTACTCGCTGCTGCCTCCGCGGAACATGATCCGCGTGATGGTGACCTCGGCGTAGTCGATCGGCAGGGCGCCGTCGGAGTTGTCGATGGTCAGCGAGACCTCCGCGCGGCCCAGCGGCGGCCGCCCGGTGGTGCCGGCGAAGATGACGTCCTCCATCTTCCCGCCGCGCAGGGACTTGGCCCCCTGTTCGCCCATGACCCAGGACAACGCGTCGACCACGTTGGACTTGCCCGAGCCGTTGGGGCCCACCACGCAGGTGATGCCCGGCTCGAAACGCAAGGTGGTCGCGGAAGCGAACGATTTGAAGCCACGCAGGGTCAGGGACTTGAGGTGCACGCCGCCGGACTCTACCTCTCACGGTCGGTTTCGCCCATGAAGGTGCAGGGCACAACAGACGTCAAAAGATCCGGTGCGAGGACGACGCGAAGGACGGCGCAAAGAAAGAAGGGACGCCGGAGCGTCCCTTGCAGATCATGCGGGGCTGGAGTCGAGCGACGAGATGGCGCGAATCAGGTGAGCGCAGGCTCCGCCTTGGGTACGTCGAGGTCGATGCTGTCCAGCAGCGAGTCTCCGTGCTGAGCGGCGGCCGCGTTCAGCGCGTCGTTCTCGGACTGAATCCGTACAAGCTCGGACTCGAGGTCCTGGACGCGCTGCTGAAGCCGTCGCATCTCGGCGAGGAGTCGCGGGTCGGAACCGCCGACGTAACCGAGAAGCGCCTTTGCCATGATGGATGGTCCTCCACACTGAGTGACCGACCGAAGCGGTGTGGGTCGTGAGGGAATCGCACCCGCGGTGTCTGGCAGCGCCTGTCAGTCTCTGCGCTACTACTGCCAACACGGCCAAACAGCTCAGGTGCGCGGGGACTTCCAGCGTCTCACCAAAAAGTTTGACGGTCAACACGATCACGCCCCGTATCGGCGGGCAACCCTGTCCGCACAAGGGTCGTGGTGATCGTCCGCGCCCCCGTGAGCCCGTCGCGGAAAGCCGCGCGGTCGCATTTCGGGGACGTAACCGCAGTTCCGGCGGTATGGAGATGTGATCGGTACATGATCAGCGAATCGCGAAGCCCTCGTAGCCGCCGCGCGGCGTCCCCCAAATCTCGGTGACTCCGTCGACCCGTCCCGGCGTGTCGGAAGATCGCAGCCATTCGAGCAGCCGGTGGCAATTCTCACGTTGACCTTCGGCCACCACCTGCACTCGGCCGTCGTCGAGGTTCAGCGCGAAGCCCTGCAGACCGCCGATCTCCAGAGCGTTCTCCCTGGTGAACCAGCGGAAGCCCACTCCCTGTACACGGCCGCGCACCCATGCGGTCAGCCGGACGTCTTCGTTCATGCGTGAACGCTAACGGGACGGACACCTCCGGGCCACGTCACCCCCCGCGTTCCATGGCGTAGTGTCCCCCACCAATGAACTCACCCATTTGGGTGGGTAATGGTTGATCTTGGAAGGCTCGCCGATGGGACGCCACCGACTTCCCGCTCCGCGCTCCCCGCGCGGTTCCGTCGTGCGCAATGGGCTGCTGGGGATCTCGGTGGCCGTGGCCCTGGGCACCGCGGCCGTGACCACCGGCGTGGTCCCGGTCGGCGACTCCTTCCCGTACGTGGGCACCGAGGCCAAGAAGACCGAGGCCGGGGCGGAGGCGCGCACCCCGCGCGCGACCGCGTCCGAGGTGGAGCAGCAGGGCGGGCTGGCGAACCTCTCCGCCCGCGCCACGGCCGATGCCGTCGCGAGCGGTTCCCCGACCCCGTCGGCCTCCGCGTCCCCGTCCCCCTCGGCCTCCCCCTCGGCCTCCCCCTCGGCCCCGGCCTCCGCCGCGCCGACGCCGACCCCGTCCGCTCCCGCCGCGAAGGAAGCGGAGCGGCCCGGGAAGCCCGGGAAGCCTGAGCAGTCCGAGAAGTCGGAGCAGTCCGAGAAACTCGGCAAGCCGGCCCTGCCGGACGTGAAGCCCGCACCGCGCACGGCCGCGCCCGCGGCGCCCGTGGCTCCCCCGGCCCCGAAGACCCCGAAGACCCCGAAGGCCCCGGCGCCCACCAAGGCCCCCGAGCCCCCGAAGAACGTGGTGCCCACGGTCGCGACCGGGCACGACGCCGAGGAGAAGGCCGTACTGGAACTGGTCAACGCGGAGCGCGCCAAGGCGGGCTGCCCTGCCGTCCGCGCGAACCCGCCGCTGGCCGCTCTGGCCGCCGCGTTCAGCAAGGACATGGCCACCCGGGGCTTCTTCTCCCACACCGACCCCGACGGCAACACGCCGTGGGACCGCGCCGACAAGGCCGGCCTGGCGGGGATGGGCGGCGAGAACATCGCCCGCGGCCAGGGCGACGCCCAGGCCGTCATGACCGCCTGGATGAACAGCCCCGACCACAAGGCGAACATCCTCAACTGCGAGTTCCGCACCCTCGGCGTCGGTGTCCACGTCGCCGCCGGCGGCCCGTGGTGGACGCAGGACTTCGGGTTCTAACCCACCCGCGACGTCGGCTTCCGGCCCACCCGCGCACGAAACGACGCGACCGCGCCCCCTGTCACCACCACAGGGGGCGCGGTCGCGTCCGGGGGCCGTGCCTCAGGCGGCGACGGCGGCCAGTGCCGCACGGCCGGCCAGGACGACGGCCGCCTGCTCGGCGACCCGGCGGCCCAGGTGCCGGGCGGTGGCGAGGTCGGCCTTGTGCACGCCCTCCGGACCCTCGTCGGAGTTGGTCTGGGCGGCGGCACCCGAGAAGAAGCCGAGGCGGTTGAGGTCGTTCTCGGATCCCGTGGAGCTGTTCCAGCCCGGCTTGAGGCCCAGGTTGACCCAGTTCATCCCGTGCTGGGCGGCCAGCGTCTGGAAGAACTGCAGCGTGTGCAGCTTGTCGCCGCTCTTGGAGGCGGAGTTGGAGAAGCCGGCGGCGAGCTTGTCCTGCCAGGCGTCCTGGAACCAGCGCTTGGAGCTGGCCTCTGCGAAGACGTGGAAGGCGCCGGAGGCGGTGCCCATGTACGTGGGCGAGCCGAAGACGATCGCGTCGGACGCGTCGAGCAGCGCCCACTGGGTGTCGTCGATCTCGTCGACCTTGATCAGGTGCACGATGGCGCCGCCGTCGACGGCCCCGTCGCGTACGGCTTCGGCGACGACGGCGGTGTGGCCGTAGCCGGAGTGGTAGGCGATCGAGACGACGGGGGTGTGAGCGGTGGCGGACATGGCGGGGACCTTCCCTCGGGGCACAGCGGGCGGGGGTGTCGGCGCGGCGGTGGGGGGGCTCCCCCGGCGGCGACACCCACAGGAAAGCACTTTCTTTTTGAAAGCGCAATCTACGAGTTAGCGCTACCCAGGGGTACGCTTGCCCCATGGAGACTCCCGCCCGCACCGGAACCGCGACGGCCTGCGAACTGGCGTTCGATGTCTTCGCGCGCGCGTGCCCGTCCCGCGAAACGCTGGAACACGTCACCGGCCGCTGGGGCGGCCTGACCCTGGGCGCGCTGTACGAGGGCTCGTGCCGGTTCAACGAACTGCGCCGGCGCGTCGACGGCGTGAGCGAGAAGATGCTGTCCCAGACCCTGCACGCGCTGGAGCGCGACGGACTGGTGCACCGGGAGGCACAGCCGACGAACCCGCCGCGGGTGGACTACGAGCTCACGCCGATGGGGCGCGAGGTCGCCACCCGGCTGCTCACGCTGATCCGCTTCCTGGAGGAGGGCATGCCGCAGGTGCTGGCCGCCCGGGAGGCCTACGACGAGGCGCGCGGCGCCCTCTGACAACGCGGGCAGAAATAGCTGGACCGGTTCATCCAGGGCCGGCGCCGCATCGGGGTCCCGCAGCGCCGGCACGGCTCGTCCTCGCGGCCGTACGCGTCGAGCGAGCGGTCGAAGTAGCCCGACTCGCCGTTGACGTTGACGTACAGGCTGTCGAAGCTGGTCCCGCCGACGGCGAGGGCCGCGTTCATCACGTCGCGTACGTGGCCGAGGAGTTCCACGCTCCGGGGCCGGGTCAGCCGGTCGGTCGGGCGGTCGTAGTGCAGCCGGGCCCGCCACAGGGCCTCGTCGGCGTAGATGTTGCCGACACCGCTGATGAGCGACTGGTCGAGCAGCGCCCGCTTGACGGTGCTGCGCTTGGCGCGCAGGGCGAGGTGGTACGCCGTCTCGTCGAACAGCGGGTCCAGCGGGTCCCGGGCGATGTGGGCGATGACGTCGGGCAGGCCGTCCGCACTGCCGGCGGCGCTCTCGTGCAGCGAGAGCCCGCCGAACGTGCGCTGGTCCACGAAGCGCAGCTCGGTGCCGAGGTCGTCGCGGAACCTGACCCGGATCCGCAGGTGCTTCTCGTCCGCGGCCTCCTCGGGCTGGACGAGCAGCTGACCGCTCATGCCGAGGTGCCCGAGCACCGACATGCCCTGTCCTTCGAGGGGCAGCCACAGGTACTTGCCCCGGCGCATCGGCACGCCGATGGTCCGCCCGGCCAGCCGGGCGGCGAAGTCGGCCCCGCCGGCGGGGTGGCGCCGTACGGCCCGCGGGTGCAGCACCTCGACGGAGTCGACGGTCCGGCCGGCCACCCAGCGCTCCAGCCCGCGCCGTACGACTTCCACCTCGGGCAGCTCGGGCACGGTCTCTCCTGGGGAAAAGGGCGCGGGTCGGTCGTGGTCGAGCCTACCGAGCCCGCCCGCGGGCCCGGAAAACGGGGCCGCCCGCCCCCTCGGAGCGAGGGGGCGGGCGGGATTGCCCGAAGGAAGGGCGGGTCAGGCGGAAGAAGTGTCGGCGGGGGTCGGCGTCCCGCCGTCCTCACTTCCTCCGGCGGACGCCGCCGCGGCCTGGGCCGCGATCCGCTCGTCCGCGGCCGCGCGGATCGCGCGCCACGCGGACTCCGCCGCCTGCTGTTCCGCTTCCTTCTTGCTGCGGCCGGTGCCGGTGCCGTACGAGACACCACCGACGCGGGCGGCAGCAGTGAAGGTCTTCTCGTGGTCCGGACCCGTCTCGGTGACCAGGTACTCGGGTACGCCAAGGCCCTCGGCCGCCGTGAGCTCCTGGAGACTGGTCTTCCAGTCCAGGCCGGCTCCGAGGTTCGAGGACTTCTCGATCAGCGGGTCGAAGAGCCGGTGCACCAGCTCCGAGGCCGCGTCGAGTCCCTGGTCGAGATAGACCGCGCCGATCACCGCTTCCAGGGTGTCGGCGAGGATGGACGCCTTGTCCCGGCCGCCCGTTCCCTCTTCGCCCCGGCCGAGCCGGATGAAGGAACCCAGTTCGAGGCCACGTCCGACCTCCGCCAGCGCACGCGAATTGACCACCGCGGCCCGCAGCTTGGCCAGCTGGCCTTCGGGCAGGTCGGGGTGGGTGCGGTACAGCGTGTCCGTGACCACCAGGCCGAGCACGGAGTCCCCGAGGAACTCCAGACGCTCGTTGGTGGGCAGGCCGCCGTTCTCGTACGCGTACGAACGGTGCGTCAGCGCACGCACCAGAAGGGCGGACTCGAGCTTGTAGCCGAGCCGCCCTTCCAGAAGCGTGTGGGACGAGGCCGCGTTGCTGCTGTCTGCCTGCTTCTTGTCGCCGGCAAGCTCAGACATTGCGCCTCTCACCAGCCGCTCAGACCTCGAGGACCTGGCGCTTGTTGTAGGTGCCGCAGCTCGGGCACGCGATGTGCTGGAGCTTCGGCTCCTGGCAACGCTCACACGAAACCAGGGTGGGGACCGCAGCCTTCCACTGCGACCGGCGGTGGCGCGTGTTGCTGCGCGACATCTTCCGCTTCGGAACAGCCACGGCTACTTCTCCTGCTTCTCGGCGGCGCTCTGAACGTCGTCAGATGCAGTGCCGCTCATGTTGTCCTTCTCGTCGTCCTGATCGGTCACGACGAGTCCCTGCAATGCCGCCCAACGGATGTCGACGGCTTCATGGTGGTGGTCCGGGTCGTCGTTCAGGCTGAGCCCGCATTCGGGGCACAGTCCGAGACAGTCCTCCCGGCACACCGGCTGCAGCGGCAGTGCGAGCACCACCGCGTCGCGCAGCACGGGTTCGAGGTCGAACAAGCCGTCCTCGAGGAAGAGCCTGTCCTCGTCGTCCTCGGCGTCGTCGCCCGGCTCCGCCTTCACGCGGCCCCGGTCGTCGGCGTCAGGGTACGAGAACATCTCCTGGAAGTCCGTGTCGAGCTCACGCTCCACGGCCTCCAGACACCTTACGCACTCCCCCACGGCCGATGCACGGGCGGTGCCTGTGACAAGCACCCCTTCCATGACCGACTCCAGGCGGAGGTCGAGCTGGACGGGGGCGCCCTCCGGCACCCCGATGACTCCTTCGAGACCGAGGTCCGCCGGAGCCGCGATCTCGCGGGACAGCCGCTGCATGGCACCAGGACGCCGTCCCAGCTCGTGCGTGTCGAACACGAGGGGGTTGCGGTGGTCGAGGCGGGCGTTCAGGGCCGTTCCTGCTTTCGTGAAATCGCTCAGATTGCCGCCTGCGGGCAGCATGGAGGGGGTCGCATCCGCGCGACCGAACAGCCAGGATACCCGGCGCTTCGCTCTGAGCCCAATCCGGGCCGGTCGCGCTGCTAGCGGCCCTGCTCGTACGCCCGCAGCCGGTCGAGGTCGATCATGCTCGTGTCGAAGAAGCTGGTCTCGTCGAGCCCCTGCTGCGGCACCTGCGGGTACGGGTGCGGCTGCGGCTGGTGCGGCTGCTGCTGGTGCGGCTGCTGCTGGTGCGGCTGCTGCTGGTAGGCGGCGTACGGGTCGCCCTGCTGGGCGTACTGCTGCTGCGGGGGTTGCTGGGGCGCCTGCGCGTAGGCGGCCGCCGCGTACGGGTCCGGCTGCGGGTATCCCCCGTACGGGTCCTGGTACACCGGCTGCTGGTAGGAGTACGTCTCGTACACGGGTTCCGGCTCCGGTGCGCCCTGGGCCGGGATCGCCACCGGGGCCCCCGGCTCGGCCAGCCCCGCCAGGAAGTCCGCGTCGCTGCCCGAGCGCGACGACGCCGGGCCGCCCGCCGCGTCCTGCGCCGCGATGTGCGCCCCGAGGTCCTCGTCGGGCAGCCGGCCCAGCAGCTTCTGCCGGCCCCGCCCGACGGCCTCCAGGGTCTTGGAGAGCACCGCCTCGAAGGTCGCGAGCTTGGCGTCCACGTACGCGTCGGCCTGCCGGGTGCGGGTCTCGGGGTCGTGGCTGCGCTCGGGCGCCTCGGCGTCCGCGTGGCCGTGCTCGTCCGTACCCGGGCCGCGGCCGAGGAGCTTCTCGCGGCCGCGGTCGACCGAACCGATGGTCTTGGTGAGGACGACCTCGAAGTTCGCCAGCTTGCTGTCGACGTAGTCGTCGGCCTCGGCCCTGATCTCGGCGGCCTCGCGGCGGGCCTGCGCCAGGATCCGGTCCGCCTCCTGTTGCGAGCGGCGGGCGACCTCGGTGTCGGAGACCAGCGAGCCGCGCTGGGCGTGCGCCGACTCGATGATCCGCTCCGCCTCCCGGCGGGCGTCCTCCACCATCCGCTCACGGCCGCCGATCAGCTCCTGGGCCTGGGCGAGCGAGCCGGGCAGTGCCCGGCGCACCTCGTCGAGCAGGGCGAGCAGCTCCGCACGGTTGATCACGCAGGAGGCCGACATCGGCATGGAGCGCGCCCGGTCGACCGCCGTCACGATCTCGTCGAGCTTCTTCTGCACGTCCATGGGGTGCTCGCACTCTCTCGGCCCCGGCTGGTTTCCCGGGACGGACGGGACGACTGTACGGCCGCCGGCCGGCCCCGGGACACCGGTCTCCGGGGTCAGCGACTGGCCAAACGTTCCATCAGTGCGGCGTGCACGTGCGGCGGCAGCAGGTGGGCCACGTCGCCGCCCCAGGACGCGACCTCCTTGACCAGCGAGGAGGACAGGAAGCTGTAGGTGGGGATGGTCGGCACGAACAGCGTCTCGACGCCCGACAGGCCCATGTTCATCTGGGCCATCTGGAGCTCGTAGTCGAAGTCGCTGACGGCGCGCAGGCCCTTGACGATGGCCGGGATCTCCCGCTGCTTGCAGAAGTCGACGAGCAGCCCGCGGAAGGCCTCGACCTGGACGTTCCCGTACTCGGCCGTCGCCTCGCGGATCAGTTCGATCCGCTCCTCGACGGTGAACAGGCCCTGCTTCGTCTCGTTGATCCCCACGGCCACGTGCACGACGTCGTACAGCCTGGAGGCGCGTCCGATGACGTCGAGGTGACCGTTGTGGATGGGATCGAAGGACCCCGGACAGACGGCGCGGCGCAACTGAACCCCCTCGTTCATGAGTCTTCGCTGGTGAAGGCG
Organism: Streptomyces sp. NPDC090022; assembly: GCF_044748145.1. Taxonomy (NCBI): domain Bacteria; kingdom Bacillati; phylum Actinomycetota; class Actinomycetes; order Kitasatosporales; family Streptomycetaceae; genus Streptomyces; species Streptomyces sp. NPDC090022. The sequence continues at coordinate 25,387 of NZ_JBIVFN010000040.1, read as the reverse complement.
GCGCGGCCGTACCACAGGGTGCCCTCGCCGTACTTGCGCGACCGGAGCGGCTCGAAGCCCTCGGGCCACGGGAAGGCGCCGCTCCGGGTGCTGCGCTCCACGGTGACGAGCGCGTCGTCCGTGAGCCAGCCATTGGACCGGAGTGTGAGCAGGATCTCCCGAAGATCGTCATGGCTGACGACGTACGGCGGGTCCAGGAAGACGATGTCGTACGGCTCCCCGGAGGCCGCGGCCGCCACGATCTGCTCGGCCTTGCCGGCCCGGAACTCGGCGCCGGGCAGGCCCAGGGCCTTGATGTTCTCCCGGATGGCGCGGGCGGCCTTGGCGTCCGCCTCGACGAGCAGGGTGTGGGCCGCGCCCCGGGAGAGCGCCTCCAGGCCGACCGCGCCGGAGCCGCCGTACAGGTCGAGGACGCGGGCCCCGTCGAGGCCGTGCAGCGACTCCCAGGTGGAGAACAGGCCCTCGCGCGCCCGGTCCGAGGTGGGCCGGGTGCCGGTGCCGGGCGGCACGGCCAGGCGTCGCCCGCCGGCGGTGCCGGCGATCACGCGGGTCATCTGGGGTCCTTGTCGTCTGCGGGGTCGGGTCGGGCCGGGCCGTCCCGTCGGGGGACGGCCCGCCCCCATTGTCAGCCCTTCTCCAGGAACCGCTCCCGCTCGGTGTCCAGCAGGGCGTCCAGCGCCGTGCGCAGCCCGGGCAGGTCGGCGAGCTCGGGGTCGGCGTCGACCACGCGGGTGGCCTCCTCCCGGGCCTGGGCGATGACCTCCTCGTCCTCGATGACGGACAGCACGCGCAGCGAGGACCGCACGCCCGACTGGGCCTGGCCCAGCACGTCGCCCTCGCGGCGCTGTTCGAGGTCGATACGGGAGAGCTCGAAGCCGTCGAGGGTGGCGGCGACGGCGGCCAGCCGCGCCCGGGCGGGGCTGGCCTCGGGCATCTCGCTGACCAGCAGGCACAGCCCGGCCGCCGAGCCGCGCCCGACCCGGCCGCGCAGCTGGTGCAGCTGGGAGACGCCGAACCGGTCCGCGTCCATGATCACCATCACGGTGGAGTTCGGGACGTTGACGCCGACCTCGATGACGGTGGTGGCGACCAGCACCGTGACCTCGCCGGCAGCGAAGCGGCGCATGACGTCGTCCTTGTCGGCCGGGTCCATCCGGCCGTGCAGCACCTCGACGGACAGCCCGGCGAGCGGGCCGGCGGTGAGCTGCGCGGCGATGTCGAGGACGGCGAGCGGCGGCCGCTTCTCGGCCTCGTCCTCGGCGGAGGCCTTCTTCTTCCCGCCCTTGGTCTCCTCCTCGTCGTCGCCGATGCGCGGGCACACCACGTACGCCTGGTGGCCGCCCTCGACCTCCTCGCGGACCCGCTCCCAGGCGCGGGTGAGGAAGTGCGGCTTGTCCTTGGCGGGCACCACGTGGGTGACGATCGGGGAGCGCCCGGCGGGCAGCTGGTCCAGGACCGAGGTCTCCAGATCGCCGAACACGGTCATCGCGACCGTGCGCGGGATGGGGGTGGCGGTCATCACCAGCAGGTGCGGGGGCTGCTTGCCCTTCGAGCGCAGGGCGTCGCGCTGCTCCACGCCGAAGCGGTGCTGTTCGTCGACGACGACCAGGCCGAGGTCGTGGAACTGCACCTTGTCCTCGATCAGGGCGTGCGTGCCGATGACGATCCCGGCCTCGCCGGTGACCAGGTCGAGAAGTGCCTGCCGGCGCGCGGCCGTGCCCATCGAGCCGGTCAGCAGGACCACCTTGGTGCCCTGCTCCGAGCCGCCGAGCATGCCGCCTTCGGCGAGCTCGCCCATCATCTCGGTGATGGAGCGGTGGTGCTGCTGGGCGAGCACCTCGGTGGGCGCGAGCATGGCCGCCTGGCCGCCGCAGTCGACGACGGCGAGCATCGCCCGCAGGGCCACCATGGTCTTGCCGGAACCGACCTCGCCCTGGAGGAGGCGGTGCATGGGGTGGTCGGTGGCCAGGTCGTCGAAGATCTCGCGGGAGACCTTCTGCTGGCCGTCGGTCAGGGTGAAGGGGAGCTTGGCGTCGAAGGCGTCGAGCAGTCCGCCGGGGGCGGGGCGGCGCGGGACGGCGGGCAGCTGGGTGTCGGCGTGCCGGCGGCGGGCCAGGGCGACCTGGAGGACGAAGGCCTCGTCCCACTTGAGGCGGTCGCGGGCGCGGGCGATGTCGGCCTTGGTGCGCGGACGGTGGATCTGGTGCAGGGCCTCGGGGAGGGTGAGCATGCCGCGGCCCTCGCGCAGGGCGGGCGGCAGCGGGTCGAGGGCGTCCGCGGCGCCGGGGAGCACCGCGTCGACGGCCTTGGAGATCTTCCAGGTCTCCAGCTTCCCGCAGGCCGGGTAGATCGGGATGAGCTGGTTGGCGAAGGCGTCCACCGCGTCGCGGTCCGTGCCGTCGCCGCCGTCGCCGCCGAGCAGCTCGTACGCGGGGTGCGAGAGCTGGAGCCTGCGGTTGAACATGCCCACCTTGCCCGCGAACATCGCGCGGGTGCCCGGCAGCAGTTCTTTGTGCGGCTTGTGGACGCCGGAGCCGAAGAAGACCAGCTGGAGCCGGCCGGCGCCGTCGGTGATCGTGACTTCCAGGCGGCGGCCGCGGCCGCCGTTGAAGGTCAGCACGCGGGCGTCGGCGACCTGCGCGACGACCGTCACGTGTTCGTCCAGCTGGTCGGCGAGCTCGGCGAGCGGGGTCAGCTCGCCGCGTTCGGCGTACCGCCGGGGGTAGTGGTGCAGCAGGTCGCCGACCGTGTGCAGGCCGAGCTGCTCGGCCAGCACCTTGGCGGTGGCGGGGCCGAGCGTCTTCTTCAGTGGTTCGTCGAGCGCGGGCACGTGCTCCATTGCACACCATGGGTGTGACAGGGCGGCTACTCCACCCCGATGAGCAGGGGGGCCGAGTAGCGGCCGCCGCGGTAGGTGACGGTGTCCACGGCCAGGTGCCCGCCTCGTACGTACGCCGCCAGCCGGTCGGCGAGCGCGTCCGGCACCTCGGGGCCCAGGACCAGGGTGACCAGTTCGCCGCCGGAGCCCAGCATGCGGTCCAGGACCGCCTCGGCGGTCTCCGGCAGCCCGGCACCGATCACCGCGACGTCGCCGTCGATGAGGCCGAGGACGTCGCCGGCCTGGCAGATGCCGGCGGAGGTGAAGGACTGCCGTTCGGCGACGGCCAGTTCCGCGTAGCGGGTGGCCCCGGCCGCCGCGGTCATGGCGACCACGTCCTCGTCGAAGCTGCCGTCGGGGTCGTGCACGGCGAGGGCGGCCAGCCCCTGGACCGCGGAGCGGGTGGGGATGACGGCGACCCGTACGCCCTCGGCGCGGGCCGCTTCGGCGGCCTCGGTGGCGGCCCGGCGCCATTCGGCGTCGTGGGGCAGCAGCACCACCTCGCGGGCGTGTGCGCGGCGTACGGCGTCGGCGACCTCGGCGGCGCTCGGCGGCTCGCCGGGGCGGGCGAGCACGGTGGTCGCGCCCGCCTCCCCGCAGAGCCCGGCCAGGCCCTCGCCGGGGACCACGGCGACGACGGCCCGCTGGGCGCGTTCGGCGCGGGCCCGCTGCCGGGCGTCGTCGGCGAAGTGCGTGATGCGGATCCGGTACGGCCGCCCGGCCTCCACGCCGGCCTCCACGGCGGCCCCGGGGTCGTCGACGTGGACGTGGACGTTCCACAGCCCGTCGCCGCCGACCACGACCAGGGAGTCCCCGAGCCCGTCCAGCCGGGCGCGCAGGGTGTCCACGGCCGGCTCCGCGGCCTCCAGCAGGTAGATCACCTCGTACGCGGGCCCGCCCCCGAGTTCGTGTGCGCAGGACTCGGCGGGGCGCGGCAGGGGCACCGACCGTCCGGGGACCGGATCGGCGGCCGGTTCCTGTCCGGACAGCGCCTGCCACAGCGCCCCGAGGACGGCGACCAGGCCGCAGCCGCCCGCGTCGACGACCCCGGCCCTGCCGAGGACGGCGAGCTGGGCGGGGGTCTTCTCCAGGGCGGTGCGGGCCGCGTCGTAGGCGGCCCGGGCCACGGCGGCCGGCGCCCCGGCGGTGGTCTCGGCGGCCCGCGCGGCGGCGCCGGCGACGGTGAGCATGGTGCCCTCGACGGGGTGGGCGACCGCCTTGTAGGCGGATTCGGCGGCCCGGGTCAGGGCGTGGGCGAGCCGCGCGCCCGGCTCCTGGCCGGCGGTCTCCGGGACGCCGAGCACGTCGGCCATGCCGCGCAGCAGCTGCGCGAGGATGGTGCCCGAGTTGCCGCGTGCGCCTATGAGGGCGCCGTGCGCGTAGGCCGTCACGGCCTCGGCGAGGGAGGCGGCGGCCGTGGTCCCGCTCACGTGCCCGGCGTCGCAGGCCGCCTCGACCTCGCGGGCGGCCGATTCGGCGGTCAGGTAGAGGTTGGTGCCGGTGTCGGCGTCGGCGACCGGGTAGACGTTGATCGCGTCGATGTCCTCGCGGGCCCGGCCCAGGGCGGTCAGGGCCAGGGAGCTCCAGGTGCGCACCACATCGGCGTCGAGGGTGTGCGACTCGTGCGGCACCGGGCGTTCCTCCTCGTGCGGGCTGGGGTTCACCGCAGGGTAACGAAGGGCGGGGCGGCCGCTGCGGGGTCCATGGTAGTTTTCCTGTACGGGAGCAGCCGTTGTATGCTGCTCCGGTTGCCCAGCGAAAGCTGGGCCATTCCCCCGGCAAACCACTTCGGACTTATCGATTCCGGTGCGCCGGATTCACTGTAATTGCACCTGAAGTCTTTGGAGTGACCTGTGGCTGCCAACTGCGACGTTTGCGCCAAGGGGCCGAGCTTCGGCAACAACATCTCCCACTCGCACCGCCGCACCTCGCGTCGCTGGAACCCGAACATCCAGCGCGTTCGTGCCGTGGTCAATGGGACGCCGAAGCGCCTCAACGCCTGCACCTCGTGCATCAAGGCCGGCAAGGTCTCGCGCTGACGCTCCCGTCGTAGCGCAGCCCTTCCGGTTGCCAAGAAGGCCGGTCCACCTCGGTGGACCGGCCTTTTGCCTTGCCCCGAAGAGCCTGGCGGGGCGGGCGGGGCTACGCGCGCCAGCGCCAGGCGTGGTCGACCGGGCCGATGCCGCCGCCCAGCGCGAAGCCGCCCTTGATCGCTCCGGTGACGTACTCCTTGGCCGCCGTGGCGGCCTCCGGCACGTCCAGGCCCCGGGCCAGCCCCGCGGCCAGCGCGGCGGCCAGCGTGCACCCGGTGCCGTGGGTGTGCCGGTTGTCGTAGCGGGGCGAGCGCAGCCACAGCCGGCGCTCGCCGTCGGTGAGCAGGTCCGCGGCCTCGCCGCCGTGCGCCGCGAGGTGCCCGCCCTTGACCAGCGCCCAGCGCGGCCCGTACCCGAGCACCGCCTCGGCGGCCCGGTACATGTCGTCCTCGCTCTCCACGGCCACGCCGGTGAGCTGCCGCACCTCGTCGAGGTTGGGCGTGGCCACGGTGGCCCGCGGCAGCAGGGCGGTGCGGACGGCGTCCAGCGCGGACGCGGCGAGCAGGGTGTCCCCGTGCTTGGAGACCCCCACGGGGTCGACCACGACCGGGGCGCCGGTGCCGGCCAGCAGCTCCGCCACGGTCTCCACGAGCGCGGCGGAGGAGAGCATCCCCGTCTTGACCGCGTGGACGCCGATGTCGTCCACGACGGCCCGGTACTGGGCCGTGACGGCCTCGGCGGGCAGCTCCCAGGCTCCCTGTACGCCCGTCGAGTTCTGGGCGGTCACGGCGGTCACCACGCTCATCCCGTGCACGCCGAGCGCCTGCATGGTCTTGAGGTCGGCCTGGATGCCCGCGCCGCCGCCGGAGTCGGATCCGGCGACGGTCAGGCACAGCGCGGGTGCCGCGCTCATCGCAGCGGCTCCTCGGTGACGTCGCCGCCGAAGTGGTCCCAGCCGCCGGTGCTGGTCCAGGGGGCGCCGTCGACGGTCACCTGGGGCTGGGCGGAGGGGTTGAGCACCTCTCCGATGACCTTCCAGCGGGCCGGCAGCTTCACGTCCGGCGGGAAGGTGGCGACGATGGCGTGGTCCTCTCCCCCGGTGAGCACCCACTGGAGCGGGTCCACGCCGACGGCCTGGCCGATGTCGTGCATCTGCGTGGGGATGTCCACGGCGCCGGACCGGATGTCGATGCGGACCTTGCTGGCCTCGGCGATGTGCCCGAGGTCGGCGATCAGGCCGTCGCTGACGTCCGTCATGGCGGTGGCGCCGAGTCCGGCGGCCGCGGGGCCCGCGTGGTACGGCGGCTCGGGGCGCCGGTGCGCCTCGACGAAGGCCCGCGGGGAGCGGAAGCCCCGGGAGAGCACCGCGAAGCCGGCGGCGGACCAGCCCAGCCAGCCGGTGACGGCGACGACGTCGCCGGGCTGGGCGCCGGAGCGCGTGACCGGCTCGTGGTTGCGCAGATCGCCGAGGGCGGTGATGGCGACGGTGATGGTGTCGCCCCGTACGACGTCCCCGCCGACCACGGCCGCGCCCGCGACCTGGCACTCGTCGCGGATGCCGTCCATCAGCTCGGTGGGCCAGGTGACCGGCAGCTCGGCGGGCACCACGAGACCGAGCAGCAGCGCGGTCGGGACGGCGCCCATGGCCGCGATGTCGGCCAGGTTCTGGGCGGCGGCCTTGCGGCCGACGTCGTAGGCGGTGGACCAGTCGCGCCGGAAGTGCCGGCCCTCCAGCAGGATGTCCGTGCTGGCCACCACGCGCCGGTCCGGGGCCGACACCACCGCGGCGTCGTCACCGGGCCCGAGCCGGACCGCCGGGGTGCTGGTGAGCCGGGAGGTGAGCTCCCTGATGAGCCCGAACTCCCCGAGCTCGCCCACAGTGCCCTTCATCGCTGTGCTCCTTCTGGCCCAGTCCGCTTGCGGTCGCGAGCCGTCACAGCTCTGGGTACCGTCAACAGATACGTCAACTTCTGCTCTGCGTACGCCCCGCTGCGCGCGGCGCCGGACCCGCGGGTCTCCCCGCGGCATGCGACGACGCGGTACCGTGGCGTCCCTTCTCCCCCGGGCCCACCCGATTTCCCTGGGCCCATCCGAAGGGTAGGGGAAATGATCCTCGTGGCCGCCCTGGAGGTTCCGTGGTACAGGCGTACATCCTCATCCAGACCGAGGTGGGCAAGGCGTCGGTGGTCGCCGAGGCCATCGGCAAGATCCAGGGGGTGATCCAGGCCGAGGACGTGACCGGGCCGTACGACGTGATCGTGCGCGCCCAGGCCGACACCGTGGACGAGCTCGGCCGCATGGTGGTCGCCAAGGTCCAGCAGGTGGAAGGGATCACCCGCACCCTGACCTGCCCCGTGGTCCATCTGTAGCCCCCGTCTACTCTTGGCCGGTGATGTCCCTGCACCGCCGGTCCCGCCGTCTGCCCGCCCTGGTCGCCGCGCTGGTCCTCGCGGGCTGCGCGCCCGGCGACCGCGAGGCGCGGGTGGAACCGCCGCCCACGCCGCCCGCCGCGGTCGCGGGGCTCTGTGCCGCGCTGCACGAGGAGCTCCCGGACCGGGTGGCGGGCCTCGCGCGCGGCGAGACCGCTCCGCGCTCGGACCTGACCGCCGCGTGGGGCGGCTCGGCGATCGTACTGTGGTGCGGGATCCCCCGGCCCCGCGAGATGGCCGATCCGAAGCAGGAGGGCGTCCACGTCAACGGCGTCGCCTGGCTGCTGGAGCAGCTCCCCGCGGCCGAGGGCGGCGGTTTCCGGTTCACGACCGGGGGCCGGATGGCCTATGTCCAGGTGACGGTGGACAAGGAGCACGCCAAGGACGCCGGGATGCTGGTCGGTCTCTCGGACGCGATCGCGAAGACCGTGCCCGAGGGCATCGCCTCGTACTGAGGCGGCGTACGGAAGCCGCGTACGGGACCCCGTGGCGGGGTCCCGTACGCGGCGCCGTCGGGTGCCGGTACCGCTCTAGCGCAGCCCGGTGGAGCGGCGCAGGGCGGCCTGGACGAGGCGGTCGACCAGCTCGGGGTAGCCGATGCCGGTCTCCTGCCACATCCGCGGGTACATGGAGATCGGGGTGAACCCGGGCATGGTGTTGATCTCGTTGATCACGAAGGTGCCGTCCTCGGTGAGGAAGAAGTCGGCACGCACCAGGCCCTCGCAGGAGGCGGCGTCGAAGGCCTCGACCGCCAGCCGCTGGACCTCGGCGGTCTGCTCCGGGGTGAGCGGGGCGGGCACGATCCCGGAGGCGGAGTCGATGTACTTGGCCTCGAAGTCGTAGAAGTCGTGGCTGGAGACCGGCGGGATCTCGGCGGGGACGCTGGCGCGCGGCCCGTCCTCGAACTCCAGGACGCCGCACTCGATCTCGCGGCCGCGCAGCAGCGCCTCCACGATGATCTTCGGATCGTGGCGGCGGGCCTCCTCGATCGCGTCCTCCAGGCCGGTGACGTCCTCGACCTTGGTGATGCCGATGGAGGAGCCGGCGCGGGCGGGCTTCACGAACAGCGGCCAGCCGTGCTCGCCGGCGAAGTCCACGATCCGGCGGCGGGCGCCGGCGGCGTCCTGCTCCCACTCGCGGGGGCGGATGGTCACGTACGGGCCGACGGGCAGCCCGAAGGAGGTGAACACCCGCTTCATGTAGTCCTTGTCCTGGCCGACGGCCGAGGCCAGGACGCCGGAGCCGACGTACGGGATGCCGGAGAGTTCCAGGAGGCCCTGCAGGGTGCCGTCCTCGCCGTACGGGCCGTGCAGCACCGGGAAGACCACGTCGACCTCGCCCAGGGCCTTGGGGATGGCGCCGGGTTCGGTGTAGACGACCTCGCGGCTGGCCGGGTCGACGGGGAGGATCACACCGCCGTCGGAGTCGGCGAGCTCGTCGACGTTCGGGAGCCTGCCGTCGGTGATGGCCATGCGCTCGGGCGCGTCGGCGGTCAGCGCCCACCGGCCGTCCGTGGTGATGCCGATGGGCAGCACCTCGTACTTGGTGCGGTCGATGGAGCGCAGGACGGCGCCCGCGGTGACCACCGAGATGGCATGTTCGGAGCTGCGGCCGCCGAACACGACGGCCACACGCGGCTTGCGACCCTGCTGCTCAGGGCTCTGGGAGGAGTTCTCGCTGCTCATATCGGCTTGAGACTACCCGCTCGGTGGCACGGGAAGGTGTCAGCGGCGTTCCGGTTTCGCACTGCGGGACATCAGGTCCTTGAGCGCGAGGAGCGGCGGCTTGCCGTTGTGGACGATGTCCACGACGGTGTCGGTGATGGGCATGTCCACCCCGTGCCGGCGGGCCAGATCGGCCACGGACTCGCAGGACTTGACGCCCTCGGCGGTCTGCTTGGTGACCGCGATGGTCTCCTCCAGGGTCATCCCGCGGCCCAGGTTCGTGCCGAAGGTGTGGTTCCGGGAGAGCGGCGAGGAGCAGGTCGCGACGAGGTCGCCGAGGCCGGCGAGGCCGGAGAAGGTGAGCGGGTCGGCACCCATCGCCAGGCCCAGCCGCGTGGTTTCGGCCAGGCCCCGGGTGATGAGGGAGCCCTTGGTGTTGTCGCCCAGGCCCATGCCGTCCGCGATGCCGACGGCGAGGCCGATGACGTTCTTGACGGCGCCGCCGAGCTCGCAGCCGACCACGTCGGTGTTGGTGTAGGGGCGGAAGTACGGGGTGTGGCAGGCCGCCTGGAGGCGCTGGGCGACGGCCTCGTCGACGCAGGCGACGACGGAGGCGGCGGGCTGCCGGGCGGCGATCTCGCGGGCCAGGTTGGGGCCGGTGACGACGGCGACCCGGTGCGCGGGGACCTTGGCGACCTCCTCGATGACCTCGCTCATCCGCTTGGCGGTGCCGAGTTCGATGCCCTTCATCAGGGAGACGAGGACGGTGTCGGGGGCCAGCAGCGGAGCCCACTCGGCGAGGTTGCCGCGCAGGGTCTGCGAGGGGATGGCCAGCACGGTGAAGTCGGCGCCGTGCGCGGCCTCGGCCGGGTCGGTGGTGGCCCTGAGGCCCTCCGGGAGCTCGACGCCGGGCAGGTAGTCGGGGTTGGTCCGGCCGGTGTTGACGGCGTCGGCGAGCTCGGGGCGGCGGCCCCACAGGGTCACCTCGCAGCCGGCGTCGGCCAGGACCATGCCGAAGGCGGTGCCCCAGGAGCCCGTTCCGAAGACGGCGACCTTCACGGGACGTGTCACTTGCTGCCCTCTCCCGCGGCCTTGCGCCGCTGTTCCGCCCTGGCCCTGCGGTGGTCGTACGGCTGCGCGGGGGCCTTCTCGCCGCGCAGTTCCTCCAGCAGTTCGGTGATGGCCGCCATGATGACCTCGGTGGCGGCCTTGAGGACCTCCGGGGTGGGCTCGCGGTCGTAGAACTCGGAGAGGTCCACGGGCGGTCCGGCGAGCACCTTGAGCGTCTTGCGGGGGAACAGGCTGAGCTTGTTCTCCTGGGCGTACGGCGGCATCGCCAGGTTGGCGCCCCACTGGGCCACCGGGATGACGGGCGCCCTGGTGATCAGGGCGACCCGGGCGGCGCCGGTCTTCCCGGCCATCGGCCACTGGTCCGGGTCGCGGGTGAGGGTGCCCTCGGGGTAGAAGGCCACGCACTCGCCGCGCTCGATGGCGTCCACGGCGGCCCGGAACGCGTCCAGGGCGTTGGTGGTCTCGCGGTACACGGGGATCTGGCCGGTGCCGTGCAGGATCGACCCGACGACGGGCGCCTTGAAGAGGGCGGCCTTGGCGAGCAGGCGGGGCACCCGGCCGGTGTTGTACTGGAAGTGCGCGTAGGAGAGCGGGTCCAGATACGAGTTGTGATTGACCGCGGTGATGAATCCGCCGTCGGCCGGAATGTGCTCCATTCCCCGCCAGTCCCGCTTGAACAGCACTACCAGCGGCGGTTTTGCGATGACCGCCGCCAGGCGGTACCAGAAGCCGATTCTGCGGCGGGACACGCGTACACCTTCCTCTCGGACCGGTGCGGTTCTCGGGCACCCGGTCGGCCGGACAAGTGTCGCCCCAGGTCCGGTCTCTGTCGAGAACACCGTACGCCCCGCTCGCGGTACCGGGACCCCCGGTCGCCGTACGGGGGCGACAATGGACGGACGTACGTACGACAGGGAGGGGGCCGCCACGAACGCCGTCTGGAGCCTGGTGGTGCCGCTGAAGCCCCTCGCGGTGGCCAAGAGCCGCCTCGCGGCGGCGGCGGGAGCGGACCGTGCGGGGCTCGCGCTGGCGTTCGCGCAGGACACCGTGGTGGGGGCGCTGGCCTGCGCGGCGGTCGCGGATGTGGTGGTCGTCACGGACGACGCGGTGGCCGGGGCGGAACTGGCCGCGCTGGGGGCGCGGGTCGTCGCCGACGTGCCGGCGGCCGGGCTCAACGCGGCGCTGGCCCACGGGGCGCGGGCGGTGCGGACGGGCCGCCCGCGGGCGGCGGTGGCCGCGATGAACGCGGATCTCCCGGCCCTGCGGACGCCGGAATTGCTACGCGTGCTCGAAAACGCCGCGGAATTCCCCCGGGCATTTCTGGCGGATGCGGCAGGAATCGGGACGACACTGCTTTCCGCGGCCCCGGGCGTGGAATTGGCACCCTCGTTCGGGGGTCCGTCGCGGGCCCGGCATTCGGCGTCGGGGGCGGTGGAAATCGCGCTGGCGGACGTGGTGAGCGTACGGCGGGACGTCGACACCGGCGAGGACCTGCGGGCGGCGGCGGCCCTGGGCCTGGGCCCGTACACGGCCCGATACAGTGCCGGTATGCAGGCGACCGCGTACACCTACGACCCCCGGACCCGCAGCGGCAGTGTGCTGCTGGACGACGGCACCCCGGTTCCCTTCGAGGCCCCGGCGTTCGACGCGGGCGGCCTGCGGCTGCTGCGGCCGGGACAGCGGGTGCGGATCGAGACCGAGGGGTCGGGCGAGGCCCTGCGCATCACGCTGATCACCCTGCAGACGCTCTGACGCCTCGTACGACCGCGACCTGACCTGCGGATTCCCGCGGGGTGGCGGGTGCGGACGCACCGCGGGCCGGCCTCCCCAGCGGGGAAGCCGGCCCGGCGTGTGTGACGGCGGCCCTACTTCTTGCGGGCGGGAGCCTTCTTCGCGGTGGTCTTGCGCGCCGTGGCCTTCTTGGCGGGCGCCTTCTTGGCGGCGGCCTTCTTGGCCGGCGCCGTCTTCTTCGCGGTCGCCGTCTTCTTGGCGGCCGTGGTCTTCGCCGTGACGGCCTTCTTGACGGCGGTCTTCTTGGCGGCGGTGGTCTTGGCGGCCGTCGTCTTCTTGACGGCGGCCTTCTTGGCCGTGGCCGTGGTCTTCTTGGCGGCCGTCGTGGCCTTCTTCGCGGCGGCCTTCTTGGCGGTGGCGGTCTTCTTCGCGGCGGCCTTCTTGACCGTCGCGGAAGCGCCGCCGGTCAGGCTGCCCTTCGGCGCCTTCTTGACGGCCACCTCGTCACCCTTGGGGAGCTTCTTGGTGCCGCTGACCAGGTCCTTGAAGCCCTGTCCCGCGCGGAAGCGGGGAACCGAGGTCTTCTTGACCCGGACGCGCTCACCCGTCTGCGGGTTACGGGCGTAGCGGGCCGGACGGTCCACCTTCTCGAACGAGCCGAAGCCCGTGACCGAGACCCGGTCGCCCGCGACGACCGCGCGGACCATCGCGTCGAGTACCGCGTCGACGGCGTCCGCGGCCTGCTGGCGGCCGCCGAGCTTGTCGGCAATCGCTTCTACGAGCTGCGCCTTGTTCACGTCTTCCCCTTCGGAGACATCGCCAGAACGAATGTGTTCAAGCTATTTCGCACGTTAGGCGGATATATACCGCAAATCAAACACGAAACGGGCTAATCACCCTAGTGCCGCAACGATGGAGGCCGTTGCGGAGTTCCTTCGCATCAGTCGCCTTCAGGGAATCGACCCTCGTCGAGGTCCTTCATCAACCTGTCCAGGCGCCTTGCCGCATCGGCGAGATCGTGCTTCGCCGCGGCTGTGACGACCAACAGCTTCCGGGACAGCGCCATCCTTACGCCCTCCGGGACTTGCAGTGAGCGCACCCTTGCGTGTGCTTCTTTCAACCGGTCCGCGACGAGTTCGTAGAGCTCGAGTTGACTGTCGCGTTCCATGCACAGATTGTGCCATCTGGGGCGAGTTGTCGCCTCACGGGGCCTCAACATACGACTGTGCCCCCCGCCGGAGGGCGGGGGGCACAGTGCGGGTGAAGTGATCACCCGAGGGGCGAAGAAGCGCTGATCAGGCCGGAATCAGAGCGTCATCGTGCGGGGCTTGTAGGACGGCCGGGCGCTTTCGTACGCCGCGATGTCGGCTTCGTTCTGAAGGGTGAGCGAGATGTCGTCCAGGCCTTCCAGCAGACGCCAGCGGGCGTTGTCGTCCAGCTCGAACTCGGCCTCGATGCCGGTCGCGCGGACCTGGCGCGCGACCAGGTCGACGGTGATCTCGGCGGTGGGGTCGGCCTCGGTCAGCTCCCACAGCGCGTCGACGGTCGCCTGCGGCAGGACCACCGTCAGCAGACCGTTCTTGAGGGAGTTGCCGCGGAAGATGTCGGCGAACCGCGAGGAGATGACGGTCTTGAAGCCGAAGTTCTGCAGGGCCCAGACGGCGTGCTCGCGGGAGGAACCGGTGCCGAAGTCGGGGCCGGCGACCAGCACCGTCGCGCCCTGGCGCTCCGGGCGGTTCGTGATGAACTCGGGGTCCTTGCGCCAGGCCTCGAAGAGCCCGTCCTCGAACCCGTCACGGGTGATCTTCTTCAGCCAGTGGGCCGGGATGATCTGGTCGGTGTCGACATTGCTGCGGCGCAGTGGGACGGCCCGGCCAGTGTGCGTGGTGAAGGCTTCCATGGCTGATCAGACTCCGGAGGGGGCGGGAGCGGCGGAGGACTCGGACAGGTCGGCGGGCGAGGCCAGGTGACCCAGGACCGCGGTGGCCGCGGCCACCTGCGGGGAGACCAGGTGGGTCCGGCCGCCCTTGCCCTGCCGGCCCTCGAAGTTGCGGTTGGAGGTGGAGGCGGAACGCTCGCCCGGGGCCAGTTGGTCGGGGTTCATGCCCAGGCACATCGAACAGCCCGCGTGCCGCCATTCGGCGCCGGCCTCCTTGAAGACCTTGTCCAGGCCCTCCTCGACGGCCTGGAGGGCGACCCGGACGGAGCCGGGGACGACCAGCATCCGTACGCCGTCGGCGACTTTGCGGCCCTCGATGATCCCGGCGACCGCGCGCAGGTCCTCGATGCGGCCGTTGGTGCACGAACCTACGAAGACCGTGTCGACCTTGATGTCGCGCAGCGGCTGCCCGGCCGTCAACCCCATGTACTCCAGGGCCTTTTCGGCGGCCAGGCGCTCCGAAGCGTCCTCGTACGAAGCCGGATCGGGGACGTGGGAGGACAGCGGCGCGCCCTGGCCCGGGTTGGTGCCCCAGGTGACGAACGGGGAGAGCGAGGCGCCGTCGATGACGACCTCGGCGTCGAAGACCGCGTCCTCGTCGGTGCGCAGGGTCCTCCAGTACGCGACCGCCGCATCCCAGTCCTCGCCCGTGGGGGCGTGGTCGCGCCCCTGGAGGTAGTCGAAGGTGGTCTGGTCGGGGGCGATCATGCCCGCGCGGGCGCCGGCCTCGATCGACATGTTGCAGATGGTCATGCGGGCTTCCATCGAGAGCTTCTCGACGGCCTCGCCGCGGTACTCCAGGACGTAGCCCTGGCCGCCACCGGTACCGATCTTGGCGATGATCGCCAGGATCAGGTCCTTGGCGGTGACGCCCTCGGCCAGCTCGCCGGTGACCGTGATCGCCATGGTCTTGGGGCGGGCCAGCGGCAGCGTCTGGGTGGCCAGCACGTGCTCGACCTGGCTGGTGCCGATGCCGAAGGCCAGCGCGCCGAAGGCGCCGTGCGTGGAGGTGTGGGAGTCGCCGCAGACCACGGTGGTGCCGGGCTGGGTCAGGCCCAGCTGCGGTCCCACCACGTGGACGACGCCCTGCTCGACGTCGCCGAGCGGGTGCAGCCGTACGCCGAACTCGGCGCAGTTCTTGCGCAGCGTCTCCAGCTGCGCGCGGGAGACCGGGTCCGCGATGGGCTTGTCGATGTCGAGGGTGGGGGTGTTGTGGTCCTCGGTCGCGATGGTGAGGTCGAGGCGGCGGACCGCGCGGCCGTTCTGACGCAGCCCTTCGAAGGCCTGGGGGCTGGTCACCTCGTGCAGCAGGTGCAGATCGATGAAGAGGAGGTCGGGCTCGCCCTCTGCGCGCCGGACGACATGGTCGTCCCAGACCTTCTCCGCGAGTGTCCTACCCATCGCTTTCCCTCCGGCCGACGGCTGCGCCGGCACTTCTCGGTGCCCGATTCGCGGGCCGTTGTACGGCCGCACAACCACCTTCGCAAGTTCCTGGCGAAATTGAACTTGCGTTTCACAGTGTGAGACGTGAATATCGTTTCATGGACAACTCTAGCGGCGTCGGCGTTCTCGACAAGGCAGCTCTGGTACTGAGCGCACTGGAGTCCGGTCCGGCCACCCTCGCCGGGCTGGTCGCGGCGACAGGGCTCGCACGACCCACGGCACATCGCCTTGCCGTGGCACTGGAACACCACCGGATGGTGGCGAGGGACATGCAGGGCCGGTTCATCCTCGGCCCGCGGCTGGCGGAGCTCGCCGCCGCGGCCGGCGAGGACCGCCTGCTGGCCACGGCGGGACCGGTGCTCACGCACCTGCGCGACGTGACGGGCGAGAGCGCGCAGCTCTACCGCCGGCAGGGCGACATGCGTATCTGCGTGGCGGCCGCCGAGCGGCTCTCCGGCCTGCGGGACACCGTGCCCGTGGGCTCCACGCTCCCGATGAAGGCCGGCTCGGCGGCCCAGATCCTGATGGCCTGGGAGGAGCCCGAGCGGCTGCACCGCGGCCTGCAGGGGGCGCGCTTCACGGCGACGGCCCTCTCCGGCGTACGGCGCCGCGGCTGGGCCCAGTCCATCGGCGAGCGGGAGCCCGGTGTGGCGTCCGTCTCGGCGCCGGTGCGCGGGCCCTCGAACCGCGTGGTGGCCGCCGTGTCGGTCTCCGGGCCGATCGAGCGCCTGACCCGCCACCCGGGCCGGATGCACGCGCAGGCGGTCATCGACGCCGCCGCCCGCCTCACGGAGGCCCTGCGCCGCTCCGGCTGACCCGCCCCGCCTTCCCTCCGTCCCCGGGCCCCGGGGCGCGCACGACGCCGCACACGTTCGAACGCGCGCCCCCGGGCCCTCACTTGTGCCCCGCCGACGGGTCCCTGCGTACGTTCCGGAAACGACGAAGAGGCCCTCCGCGATCATCGCGGAGGGCCTCTCCTGTGCGTACCCCCGACCGGATTCGAACCGGCGCTACCGCCTTGAGAGGGCGGCGTGCTAGGCCGCTACACAACGGGGGCCTGCATCACAGCGTGCGCTGCACTGCGCTGGGCTACCAGGACTCGAACCTAGAACAAAGGAACCAGAAACCTTCGTGTTGCCAATTACACCATA
Organism: Streptomyces sp. NPDC090022; assembly: GCF_044748145.1. Lineage (NCBI taxonomy): Bacteria > Bacillati > Actinomycetota > Actinomycetes > Kitasatosporales > Streptomycetaceae > Streptomyces > Streptomyces sp. NPDC090022. The sequence goes on along the minus strand of NZ_JBIVFN010000040.1, from coordinate 9,048 downwards.
GCCCAAAGTGGTCTATACCAGACCGAGTACCCCCGACCGGATTCGAACCGGCGCTACCGCCTTGAGAGGGCGGCGTGCTAGGCCGCTACACAACGGGGGCCCTAGCGATCCTGCATCGAGGCGTCCGGGAGCTACCCAGGAGACTTCGCGGGAAGGATCTGTACCCCCGACCGGATTCGAACCGGCGCTACCGCCTTGAGAGGGCGGCGTGCTAGGCCGCTACACAACGGGGGCTAAGCACTGCGTTACTACTGCACTGCGCTGGGGTACCAGGACTCGAACCTAGAATAAGGGAACCAGAAACCCTCGTGTTGCCAATTACACTATACCCCACCAAAAGTCAACCCCCTGTGGGGTTTTCTTTCGAGTGGCGCCTCCGTCCGGCCTTTCGGCCCGCTCCGGCGGCGCAGAAAGAACATTACCGGATGCCTGACCGTGCTCCAAAACGGGTATCCCCGGCCAGCAGCTCCGGGAGCTGGGCGAGTCCCCTGATCCGGTGCACGCCGTCCGGGCCGGGACCGCGTCCGCCGTCCCGGTCCAGCCATACGGCGACCAGCCCGGCGTCCCGCGCGCCGCGGGCGTCGATCTCCGGCTGGTCCCCCACGTACGCCACGTCGGCGGCCGGCAGCCCCAGCGCGTCGCACGCCGCCCGGAACGCGGCGGCCTCGGGCTTGCTCACTCCCAGCTCGGCGGCGCACACCAGCACCTCGAAGCGGTCGCGCAGCCCCAGGTGACGCAGCTTGGGGTCCTGGTTGGCCGTGCTGGAGTTGGACAGCACCCCGTGGCGGTAGTCCGCGCCCAGGGCGCCCAGGACCGGCAGGACGTCCGGGAAGAGCGCCCAGGCGGCCTTGTAGTGCGCGACGTACCGCTCGAACCAGTCGTCGGCCTCCTCGTCGCCCAGCTCGGGCCGCTCCAGGAAGTCCCGGACCCGGTCCCGCCGCTGCTCCTGGAAGCCCACCTCGCCGGCGGCGAAGCGCGCCCAGTTCCGGTCGGTGATCTCGCGCCAGCGGGCCAGCGCCTGGAGCGGTGTGCCGTAGCTCTCCCCCAGCCCCTCGTCCACCAGGTGGCGCGCCAGCCCCGCGGCGTCCGCCCCCGTGTAGTCGAAGAGCGTGTCGTCGATGTCCCACAGCACGGCGCGGATCGGCATGGGACCGACCTTACGCCGAAGCGCCCGGCGGCGGGGGGCCTTCCGGGCGCTTCAGGACGTACGGGTGATGAACGCGGTGCGACGGGGTGTGCGCCGACCGCCGGTGCCTATGCGGCGAGCTTGGCCAGGGCCGCGTCGATGCGGGCCAGGGTGCGCTCCTGCCCGAGGATCTCCAGGGACTCGAAGAGCGGCAGGCCGATGGTGCGGCCGGTCACGGCGACGCGGACCGGGGCCTGGGCCTTGCCGAGCTTGAGGCCGTGGGCCTCGCCGGCGGTCAGGACGGCCTGCTTGAGCGACTCGGGGTCGCTCCAGTCCGCCGCCTCCAGGTGCGCGCGGGCCGTGGTGAGCAGCGCGGCCGGCTCGCCCTTCATCGCCTTGTCCCAGGAGGCCTGGTCGAACGCCGGCTCCTTCAGGAACAGGAAGTCGACGTTGTCCGTGATGTCGGACAGGACGGTCACCCGGGTCTGGGCGTGCGGCGCGATGGCCTCCCAGGCGGCCGGGTCGAAGTCCTCCGGCGCCCAGGGGGCGTGCGGGGCCTGCAGCCAGGGGGCGCAGGCGTCCGCGAAGTCCTTCGGGTCCAGCATGCGGATGTGGTCGCCGTTGATCGACTCGCACTTCTTGAGGTCGAAGCGCGCCGGGTTGGCGTTGACGTCCGTGATGTCGAACTTCGCCACCATCTCGTCGATCGAGAAGATGTCCTGGTCCTTGGAGAAGGACCAGCCGAGCAGCGACAGGTAGTTGAGCAGGCCCGCGGGCAGGAACCCGCGCTCGCGGTAGAGGTTCAGCGAGGCCTGCGGGTCCCGCTTGGAGAGCTTCTTGTTGCCCTCGCCCATGACGTACGGCAGATGGCCGAACTGCGGGACCTCCTTGGCCACGCCCAGCTCGATCAGCGCCTTGTAGAGGGCGATCTGGCGCGGGGTGGAGGACAGCAGGTCCTCGCCGCGCAGCACGTGCGTGATCTCCATCAGCGCGTCGTCGACCGGGTTCACCAGCGTGTACAGCGGCGCGCCGTTGGCCCGCAGGATGCCGTAGTCCGGCACGTTCTCCGGGGTGAAGGTCAGCTCGCCGCGCACCAGGTCGGTGAAGGTGATCGGCTCGTCGGGCATCCGGAAGCGCACGATCGAGGTGCGGCCCTCGGCCTCGTACGCCGCCTTCTGCTCGGGGGTGACCACGCGGCACATGCCGTCGTAGCCGGAGGGGCGGCCCTCGCGGCGGGCGATCTCGCGGCGCTCGTCGAGCTCCTCGGCGGTGCAGTAGCAGTGGTACGCGTAGCCGCCGTCGATGAGCTTGGCGGCGACGTCCGCGTAGAGGTCCATCCGCTGGGACTGGCGGTAGGGGGCGTGCGGGCCGCCCACCTCGGGGCCCTCGTCCCAGGTGAAGCCGAGCCACTTCAGGGAGTCGAGCAGCTGCTCGTAGGACTCCTCGGAGTCGCGCGCCGCGTCGGTGTCCTCGATGCGGAACACGAACGTGCCACCGTGGTGGCGGGCGAACGCCCAGTTGAAGAGGGCGGTCCGGACCAGGCCCACGTGGGGGTTGCCGGTCGGGGAGGGACAGAAACGTACGCGGACGGAGCCGTTAGCCACGCTTGATCACCTTGTTGGTGAGAGTGCCGATGCCTTCGATGGTGACGGCGACCTCGTCGCCGACGTTGAGGGGGCCGACTCCGGCCGGGGTCCCCGTGAGGACGACGTCGCCGGGGAGCAGCGTCATCGCCTCGGTGATGTGCACGATCAGGTCCTCGACGGAGCGGACCATGTCGCTGGTGCTGCCCAGCTGACGCTGTTCGCCGTTGACCGTGCACTGGACGGCCAGGCCCGCGGCGACCGCCGCCGGGTCGAGGTCCGTCTCGATCCAGGGGCCCAGCGGGCAGGAGCTGTCGAAGCCCTTGGCCCGGGCCCACTGCTTCTCGCGCTGCTGGACGTCGCGCGCGGTGACGTCGTTGGCGCAGGTGAAGCCGAGGATGACGTCCTTGACCCGCTCGCGGGGGACCTCGCGGCACATCCGGCCGATCACCACGGCGAGCTCCGCCTCGTGGTGGAGGTCCTGGGAGAAGGAGGGGTACGCGATCGGGTCGCCCGGGCCCACCACGGAGGTGGAGGGCTTGAAGAAGGTGATCGGGGCCTCGGGGACCTCGTTGCCGAGCTCCGCCGCGTGCTCCGCGTAGTTGCGGCCGATGGCCACGACCTTGTTCGGGAGCACGGGCGGCAGCAGGCGGACCTTGCTCAGCGGGACCTTCGTGCCGGAGAGCTCGAAGTCCGCGAACGGGATGCCCTTGATGATGTCGAGGACGAGCTCGCCCTCGGCGCCGGGGGCGGCGTCGCCCTCGACCGCGCCGAAGGCGACGTTGCCGTCGATCGAGAACCTGGCGATGCGCACGTGTTGCGTCTGCCCCTCTTGTGTTTCCGCTGGCTGGAGTCTGCGGACTCCAGGCTAACGCGGTGGGCAGCGCCTCTCCGCGCTGTTCGCGCGGCGGCGCGGGGGCCCCGCCGCTACTGCGCGGCGGTGGCCGGGGCGTCCATCAGGACGGTGCGGCGCGGGTTGGCGGTCTGGGTGGGCAGCTCGACGGCGTGCTCCGGGGCCTGCGGCGCCTGCAGCTCCTCGGCGTCCTTGAGGTGGGCGAGCGTGGTGCGGCGCGGGTTGGCTATGTTGCGGAACATCATCGTCGTCTTCATCGGGGTATCGGGTCCTCGGTCACTGGGGCGGTTGTCGGATGTGCCATCCCTGTAAAGGCCCAGGCTAAACATCGGCATCCCCGCGGGAACCGGGAAGTAATGGCCACGGCTGTGTGAGTTTGCTCACCAGCGACCGGGCATTATGGACATTGCAGACAGTCAAAACGACCCGGAGAAACGGACATTGCGCCACTGAATGCGCCATTCCGCTCCTGATCATCTCGACTGGGACACCTTGACGATCTCGTCGTTTGGGTGTTGTACGTCCGATTCCTACCGAAAGGGCTTCCACGCCGCGTAGCCCGGCCGTCACGCGACGTCACCGGCGCTCCGGGGTCGCCCTCGCACCTTGTTGGAGATCCAGCACTGTGCTGGAATTCGCGGGACCGCCGCGGGTATCAGCCGGCGCGCAGGGGGCGCTTCCACGCGCCGAGCCCGGCGGGCAGGAAGGGGAGACGCGCCGGTCACCTACGACCACCATGGGGCCATTCGCGCCCCACGACTCGACACCGTCCCACCGGTCACCCGGAGGGACGCCTGGTCCAGAGGTTGCGACGCTAGTGCAGGGACGATTCAAGAGGGATGGCAGCGCTGCGGCGGAGCAGGAGCCGCGCGGCGGGACCGACCGTGGCTCCTCGCCCCAGCACGCCCAGAACCGCGGGCCGGCTGCCGGTCAAGGCGCCCCCGACACCTCCTCCCCCACCCCCGTGAAGGCGGGCAGGGGCCGGAACAAGGGCAAGGGCCGCGGCACCACCACGCCGCCGGACGAGGCCGTCGAGCAGGACCAGGCGATACCCAAGGCCCCCAGTGGGTCCGGTTCCCGTCTGGCCATGCAGAACTGGCGCATCAGCACGCGACTGGTGTCGCTGCTGACCCTGCCCGTCGTCGCGGCCACCACGCTGGGTGGCTTCCGTATCAACGACTCGCTCAACGACATCGATCAGCTGGAGCACATGCAGCTCCTGACGACGATGACCCGGCAGGCCACCAACCTGGCCGCCATGCTCCAGGAGGAGCGGGACAAGTCCGCGGGTCCGCTGACGGTCGACAAGAACAACCCCGAGAAGGCCGGCAAGCCCAACAGCATCGTCGAGGGCGTCAAGGCCTCCACCGACTCGGCCGTGGCGGCCTTCAACGCCGCGACGGACAAGGTCGACACCCAGAGCGACACCGACGAGACCCTCAAGTCGATCCGCAACAACATCCTGCAGATCGCCCGCCAGCTCGAGACCCTCGAAACCATCCGCGACAAGGCGTACCAGGTCAGCGCCCAGCAGACGATCACCGAGTACAACTCGCTGATCGTCTCCCTGCTCTCGCTCTCCCAGGACATGGCCCAGGCCACCTCCAACCCGGAGATGATCAAGCGTACGCGCGCCCTGGCCGCGTTCTCCTCCGCCAAGGAGTACGCCTCGATCCAGCGCGCGATCATCGCCGCCGCCCTCCCCGAGACGGGCGACAAGCCGGGCTTCATGGACGAGAACAACCGTCTGTACGGCCAGTCCGCGCTCCGCGGCGAGGGCCAGGCGAGGAAGACCTTCGAGCTCGTCTACCAGGGCAAGGCCGAGGACCTCCTGCAGTCGCTCGGCGACGGCAACGCCGAGGTCGGCACCGCCGACCACTACGCCCGCCGCGTGCTCAGCAACCCGGATCAGCTCCGCAAGGAGAAGAACCGGTCCTGGATGGACTGGTACGACGCGGACGACACCAAGCTCGTCGCCATGAAGGTCATCGAGCTCACGCTGCTCGAGGACATGGAGCAGAAGGCCCGCGAGCTCAAGAACGAGTCGCAGCGCGACGCCATCATCAACGGTGCGCTGATCCTCCTCGTCCTCGGCGTCTCCCTCGTCGGCGCGTTCATCATGGCCCGGTCCATGATCCGCTCGCTGCGCCGGCTCCAGGACACCGCGACCAGGGTCGCCCAGGAACGTCTGCCCGAGCTCGTCAAGCAGCTGTCCGAGACCGACCCGCAGGACGTGGACACGTCCGTGGAGTCCGTCGGTGTGCACTCGCGCGACGAGATCGGCCAGGTGGCCGCGGCCTTCGACGACGTGCACCGCGAGGCCGTCCGCCTCGCCGCCGAGCAGGCCCTCCTGCGGGGCAACGTCAACGCGATGTTCACCAACCTCTCGCGCCGTTCGCAGGGCCTCATCCAGCGCCAGCTCTCGCTCATCTCCGAGCTGGAGTCGCGCGAGGCCGACCCGGACCAGCTGTCCTCGCTCTTCAAGCTCGACCACCTCGCGACCCGTATGCGCCGTAACGGCGAAAACCTCCTCGTCCTCGCGGGCGAGGAGCCGGGCCGCCGGTGGACCCGCCCCGTCCCGCTCGTCGACGTGCTCCGTGCCGCCGCGTCCGAGGTGGAGCAGTACGAGCGCATCGAACTGGCCTCGGTCCCCTCGACCGATGTGGCCGGGCGCGTCGTCAACGACCTCGTGCACCTCCTCGCCGAGCTGCTCGAGAACGCGACCTCGTTCTCCTCGCCGCAGACCAAGGTCAAGGTGACCGGTCACGCGCTGCCCGACGGCCGCGTGCTGGTCGAGATCCACGACACCGGTATCGGTCTGTCCCCCGAGGACCTCGCCGCGATCAACGAGCGGCTCGCGTCGCCGCCCACCGTGGACGTGTCGGTCTCCCGACGCATGGGTCTGTTCGTGGTCGGCCGCCTGTCCCTGCGACACGGCATCCGCATCCAGCTGCGTCCCTCCGACTCGGGCGGTACGACGGCGCTCGTCATGCTCCCGGTCGACGTTGCCCAGGGCGGCCGCAAGCCCGGCCCGATGCCCGGCCAGGGCGGTCCGGGCGGCGCGCCCGGCACCCCGGGCGGTCCCGGCGGCCAGCAGGCCGGCGCCCAGAACTCCATGGCCGCTCCGGGTGCCCGTCAGCCGGTCGGCGCGGGCCCGCAGCGCGGCCAGGTTCCCGGCGGCGCCCAGCGTGCCGCCCTGCCGGGCCGCGACGGCTCCGGTCAGCAGCGCGGCCAGCAGCGTGGTCCGGGCGCGCCCGCGGGTCCCACCCAGAACTCCTTCGGCGCCGGCGCTCCGGCCGGTCCGGGCCGTGGCCCGGCCGCGTCCTCGCCCGCCGGGCCGCTGACCGGTGGCCCGCAGCAGCGTCCGGCTCCCGCGCCGTCGGCCCCGGCCGGTCCGGCCGGGTTCCCCCAGGGCACGGGCGGCTTCGAGCGGCCCCAGCCGGCGCCCCCGATGCCGGCCACGCCGTCCGCGCCCGCCGCTCCGCAGGGCCGCGGCCCGCGGGCGCAGCTGCCCCCGCGCGGTGGCGCGCCGCGTCCGGAGCTCCCGGGCGCCGGCGGCGCTCCGGCCGGCCAGCCGCAGACCACCAGCTGGGGTGCCGCCCCGGGCCAGGGCGGCCAGGACGTTCCGCGCGGTCACGACGAGCTGACGGGCCCCGGTTCGACGGCCGAGTTCGCCCGCCCGGACTTCAACGCCCCGTACCCGCAGAGCAACAGCACCACCGGCCAGTTCGAGCACACCGACGTGCGCGGCGGGCTGGACCCGGCGTCCACCGGTCAGTTCGCCCGCCCCGACTTCGGCGCGCCGCGGCCGGGCGGTCCGGGTGTCGGTGCGTACGGCCAGCAGGGCCAGGGCGCCCCGCAGGCACCCGTACCGGCGCGGCCGGAGACGCCGCGGCTGCCGCAGGGCCACCAGCCGGAGGCGCTGCCGCCGGCCCCGAGCTCCTCGGAGGCCCGCAGCCCGATCTTCGACACGCTGGAGTCCAACTGGTCCCGCCAGGACGGTGGCCAGCGCGTGCCCCAGCAGCCGCAGCAGGCGCCGACGGCCCAGCCGCCGCAGCGTCAGCAGCCGCCGATGATGCCGCAGCGCGGCCAGGAGCGCGCGGCCGAGCCCGCGACCCAGGCCACCGGTGCCACGCCGACGGTGAGCTGGCGCTCCTCGCCCAACGACGAGCTGATGCGCCAGGCCGAGCGCGTGCGCCAGCCCGCCGCGGGCGGCATCACGACCTCGGGGCTGCCCCGCCGGGTCCCGCGAGCGAACCTCGTGGCCGGTACGGCGCAGCAGCAGGCCGACGCCCAGTCCGGCCCGCAGGTCTCCCGTGCCCCGGACGACGTCCGCGGCCGTCTGACCAACCTCCGACGGGGTATCCAGCAGGGACGCCAGGCCGGCAACAGCGGGCCCGCGACCGGCAGTTACCAGATCGACCCCACTTACCAGCAGGAGCGATAGTTGAGTTCGATGAGCCAGGCGGCACAGAACCTGAACTGGTTGATCACCAACTTCGTGGACAACACCCCTGGGGTGTCCCACACCGTGGTGGTCTCCGCCGACGGCCTCCTTCTGGCGATGTCCGAAGGTTTCCCGCGTGACCGCGCGGATCAGCTGGCGGCCGTGGCCTCCGGACTGACCTCGCTGACCGCCGGAGCCTCCCGCATCTTCGAGGGCGGCGCCGTCAACCAGACCGTGGTCGAGATGGACCGGGGATTCCTGTTCCTGATGTCCGTCTCCGACGGGTCCTCGCTGGCCGTGCTCGCGCACCCCGAATGCGACATCGGCCTCGTGGGCTACGAGATGGCCCTCCTCGTGGACCGCGCGGGCAGTGTCCTCACCCCGGACCTGCGCGCGGAACTGCAGGGCAGCCTGCTCATCTGACCGCCATCTTCCGGCCGGCCGGTACTGCCGGCCGGAAGACCCGGGCCCCTGGCCCCGGGAGCCAAGTACCACCACCAGGCCGTCATCTCTTCCCCCCACCGGCCCCGTCAGACGGCACGCTGACCACTGCTGTCCAGCCCGGAGGATTCATGACCCCGCCCCCCGCCTACCCCGATTCGTACGGAGATTCGTCGTACGCGGAAGGCGACCAGCCGCTGGTCCGTCCCTACGCGATGACCGGTGGCCGGACCCGGCCGCGCTACCAGCTCGCCATCGAGGCGCTGGTCAGCACCACGGCCGATCCGATGCACCTGTCGGGCCTGCTCCCCGAGCACCAGCGCATCTGCACGCTGTGCCGCGAGGTCAAGTCGGTCGCCGAGGTCTCGGCACTGCTGTCGATGCCGCTCGGCGTCGCCCGGATCCTCGTGGCCGACCTGGCCGAGGCCGGAATGGTGGCCATCCACCAGCCGGGCAATGGAGAGGCCGGCGGCACGCCGGATGTAACGCTGCTCGAGAGGGTTCTCAGTGGACTTCGCAAGCTCTAACGGCGGAGCGGCTCGCTCCACCACCTCCGCGAAGATCGTGGTGGCGGGCGGCTTCGGCGTGGGCAAGACCA
>NZ_JBIVFN010000039.1:0-56060 GCF_044748145.1 Streptomyces sp. NPDC090022 | reverse complement strand
GGGCCTGGACTACATGAACGAGCGCTACGGCAGCCCGGTCAAGGCCTGGAACTTCTGGCAGGCCAACCACTGGTACTGAGCCACCAGCGGACAGCAGACACACGGAAGACGCCCGGCCCGGATCACCCGGCCGGGCGTCTTCCCGTATGCCCGCATATAGGGGAGTGCGCCGAGGCGGCTACGGCACGACCTTCCCGACCCCGCCCAGCGCCTGGGCCGCACGCTGGTCGATCTGCCACAGCTGGCCCTCACGATTGCTGACGTAGATCCAGCCGCCCGCGGTGTCCACCGCGAGGCCCTCGCACGTCCCCAGGCCACTGGCTACCACCCGCTGCGCACCGTCCGCGAGGGTGATCTCGTACAGGCGGCCGCCCACGTGGTCGATCGTGTACGCCCGGCCGGCGCCGTCGAGGGCCACGCGGATGGTGCTCGCCCCGGACAGGGTGGTCACCACGCGGTGGGTGCCGTCGGCCAGATCGACCTCGTACAGCGTGCCCCCGCCGTCCTTCTGGCCGACGTACGCCTTGCCCCGCCCGTCCAGCGCCACTCCGGCGATGCCCTGCCCCAGGCGCGTGGTGACCGGGCGCTTCTGCCCGCCCGGCAGGCCCACGGCGATCAGGTGCCCGTCGAGCCAGCTGGCGACGTACGCCGTGGTGGCCGTCGCGTCGAGCGCGAGGCCGTAGGCGCCCGACACGTCGGCGATCTTGCGCGAGGTACCGCCGGCCAGGTCCACCGCGACCAGGCGGCCACCGCCGTAGTCGGTGGAGTACGCCGTGCCCCTGCCGTCGACCCGCACGTCGCCGATGTCGCCCAGACCGCTCGCGACGACCCGCTGGGCGCCGGTGCCGGCCTTGACCGCGTGCAGCTTCTGGCCGCCGCGGTCGGCGACGTGGACCGTGCCGAGCGGCGCGTCGACCGCCAGGCCCTCGGACAGGCCCAGGCCCGTCGCGAGCAGGGTGTAACTCCTCCGGTTGCCGATGAGCTTCGACAGGTCCTCGAGCCGGGGCATGTCCTCGTCGCCGATGCTCACCTGCGGCGGGCCGAACGACTTCGTCGTCGCCGAGGCCATGCTCGATGTCGCGCCGGGGTCCTCGGACACCTGGCGCTGCGTCGCGGCCGCGCCCTGGGCGTTCTGGAAGAGCGGGCCCAGGAAACCCATGACGTCGAACGCCCCGTGCGCGGTCTGGCGTACGAGCCACGGGTCGCGCTCGCTCTCCAGCTTGCGCACGGCCTCCGAGACGTCACCGGATCCCGGAGTGTCCTCGTTGAGCGCATGAGCGGTCCTGTCGGCGGAACCGGCTTCGTCCCCGCCGTTGTCGAAGATGTTCTTGAAGGACATGGGTTTCCCTCCCGACCCCCGCTAGAGGGGCTGCTTCTGGGTCTGGTAGTCGAGTACTTCCGGCTGGAAAACCCGGTGTTCGCCGGCACGGACAGCGACGATTTCGGCCGTCCCCTTCTGCATGAACCGCTTCCCCTCGTCGGCCAGGTCGAAATGGCCGGCATCGGCGGCACTGTCGCCGAGTTTCCACGCGATGACCCGGGAATGCCTCGGCTCGGCGGCCTGCGGCGGGGTCTCCTTCACCGCCACCGGCTCGGCGTAGTACAGCGCGACCCAGCCGCCGAAGGTGACGGGGAATTCGTAGTCGAACTGGCGGATCTGGCGCCGCGTCGTGGCGACGACGTCGGCCCGGCTGCTGATCTCGAAGCTGACCGACGCCTGGTGTTTCCATTCGGTGGTCAGCGAACCGCTGACGGAGCCGGTGATCCCGAGCAGGAGCTCCCCCCACAGTTCCCCGGTACCGGTGACAGAACTCATGGCCGTGGTGTTGCTCGTGGCCTCCGTCTGGGTCTCCGTATTGATGCCCTGATTGTCCTTGCTGTTGAGCAGGGTGGTCTTCTGGTACTGCTTCATCTCCATGCTCTTCTGGAGCTGTTGCTGGAGCGACGCGATGGACTTCGCCCCGAAGGTGAGCTTCACCTCTCCCTGGAGCGACCAGCTGATCGTGTTCGAGATCGTGAATTCGACCGTGTCGGTCACGGTGATCTTGATCGGGTCGGTGCCGTTGACATACGTCTGCTTGGAGATCATGTCCGGGGGCGGCTGGTGGATGTCGCTGCGTTCCTCCACCACCGGTACGCCGACGTTCATGTACGCGCGCCAGCCCCGTTCGTGCGCGGTCGCCTCGTCGGCGGGGAATGCGCCGTAACGGACCTTGTTCAGGGAGAAGCCGATCGGATCGATCGCCTCGCCGCCGCCCTCGGGAGTCCGCCTGAAAACGTTCCGCAGCTGATTGCGCCGCAGAATTCCGGCGGCCCTGGCGGCTATCTCGAGTTCCTCCTGATTTCGCGTGGTCAGCGGATGGCGCATGAACACGTCGTTGATGTAGGCCGTTCCCACGTCATTGCGGGCACTGCTGATTCCCATGCTCTTCCGACCTCCCTGCGTCGCAGGCCGGTGACGCTACGCAAACGGCGGCGGGCGGACAGCGAGCCGAACTCGCCACTGGGTGAGAACCGGACACACCTCGCTGACCAGGCTTTTCATCACATGTGCGGGGACGTGCCGGCGCTCCGGCCGTCGCCCTGGCCGGGAGCACGCGATGTCCGGATCCGCCGTTCGGCGGCCATCGGAGCCCCCGGACCTGCACCTTTCCGGCTCGATGTGGCCTCAGCCGAATGTTCGACCCGGTGGTGCCGGTGCCGGTGCCGGCGTCGGTGCTGGCGTCGGTGCTGGCGTCGGCGTCGGTGTCGGGGCCGGCGTCGGGGCGGGTGGGGTGGGCGTGGACGGGCCCGCTCCCGCGAGGGAGTTATCGGGAGCCAGGAGCTCGGCGATCCGGCCGGCGATGGTCTGCGCCGTGTTGTATCCCGGCGCGTCGGGGCCCACGGTCGTGGACACCGCGATCGCGAGCCGCTTCGACGGGAGGTACGCCTGAAGGGCCGCGTACCCCGCGAAGGACGGGTTCGACTGGATCCATCCGTTCTGGACGATCACGCCGCACCCGAAGTGCCGCTCGGGAAGCTGACGGAAGCACTCACTGGGCAGGCAGCCGGGAGTCCTGCCGCCGAGACCGACCGTGCCCGGATCGAGCTGGGTCCTGAAGCTCGCGGGCGTGAGGAGCTCTCCCTTGCCGACCGCCTCGGCCGAACGGGCCAGATCGCAGACGTGGGTGTTCAGGACCGCACCGGGGGCCGTGGTCCAGGAGGGGTTCCAGTACGTGGACTCCTCGTACCTGCCGCGCTCCGCGTCGTAGGAGTGCAGCACGGGCTCCTGGATCTCGGGCGTGGAGCTGTTGCGGGTGTCTGCCAGCCCGGCCGGATCCATGATCCGGCGGTCCAGCAGGTCGGCCAGGGGCATGCCGGAGATCTTCTCCAGGGCCTGCCCGAGCAGGACGAAGTTCGCGTGCGAGTAGCTCCAGCTCGTCCCCGGCTCGTAGAGCAGCGGGTGGGAGGCGGAGATCCCCACGAGCTCGGCGGGCGTCCACTGGCGGAACGGATCGGCGTACAGGGCTGCGAGGAACTTCGGATCGGGCACGTAGTCGCGCAGGCCCGACGTGCTGCTGCCCAGCATGCGCAGGGTGATCTCGTCGGCGTGCGGGGCGTCGGGGAGCCAGCGCGAGAGCGGGTCGTCGAGCCCGGCCCTGCCCTCCTCGACGAGCTGGAGTGCCGCGATGCCCATGTAGACGATGGCCACCGAGCCGGCCCGGAAGTGCATGTCCGCCGTGGCCGGGACACCCGACATCGACGTGCCGAGCGCGGTCGTCAGGATCTCGCGCCCGTCGCGCGTGACCCGCAGCACGACCGCCTTCAGGTCCAGCTCCTGCTGGGCGGCCCGGGCGATGTCCAGGATCTGCTGCGCCTCGCCGCCCGTCGGCGTGGGGGACGACACGCACGACGCGGGGGCGGCCCGCGCGCCCGGGGCGGCCCAGGCGTCGCCGTTCGGCAGGGCCGTACCGACCAGCGCGGCGGCGCACAGCATCACCATCCGCGCGCGGCCGGTGCGCGCGGTCACGCCCGCGGCGGTCCGACGGCCGGCCAGGCCCGCCCCACGGGGTACGAGCATCATGTCGGCCTCCTGCGGCGAAGGGGCCCCCGACCGGGCCCGGGGGAGGACACCCGCCCTGCGCACGGGCCGCGTACGAGCCGTCTCCGGCCGGCCGCGGGGCGCATCCCTGTCCTTCGATGGAACGCCCGGCGCGCGCAAGGGGCCAGTCGGAGGACCACCGGCCCGCCACCGGCCACCGCTCCCGGCGCCCCGAGGGCGGGCCGGCTCCCTCGGCAGGCCGATCGCCGCCGCCCGCGCCGCGGGCAGTAGCCTGTCGCCTGCCGCCGGGCACCAGGTTCCGGCGGCGGGCCGCGACAGGTGGAGGGACGGACGTGAGGGGGAACGGGCACGCGGTCGCGTGGGCGGCGGCCGCCGGGGTCGCCGTTCTCGCGGGCACGCTCGCCGTCGGCGGGGTCGTCCTGGCCGCGCCCGACGAGGACGTCCGGGACGGCTGGGTACGGGAACCCGGGGCCACGAAGGCACCGGCCCGCCCCGGGGGAGACCCCTCGAGCGGCGAGGTCGCCGCGGAACTCGCTGCCGCGGCCACCGCCGCGGGGCTCACCCCGGACGCGGTGCCCGTCACCGAGGACCGGGACGTCGCCGACTGCATCGCGTCCTGGACCGGCGACGGCCCCGCCGACGACACACGGCTCGCGGCCCTCGAAGCCGCCCTGGAGGACCGCGGCTGGCAGATCACGGCCCGGCACGGCGAGCCCGTCCCGGCGGTGGCGCTCACCAGTGGTTCCTGGCGCCTGGAATTCACCAACGGCGGCCTGCTCCACACCCTCTCCCTGGTGGCCAAGCGCTCCGGCCGCACCTGCGACGAGGCGTTCCGCCGCGCCGAGGCGACGATGGGGCCGCGGGGCTAGGTGTGTTGTCCCGGGACGTTGGTGACACGCGTGCTGGGTTCTTGAAATCGGTGAGGGCCTCCGGGTCGGTGTGGATTGCGACATCTATGCGGACGGACAAGCTGGCCATCGCCTACCAAGCTGCACTACATCTCGCGGGCATCCTCATCTGGGCACGGCGCTGACTACAGAGACGGAACGCAGCCCGAGCGAGGTATCACGTGTCGCCCGGATTCACCAGTGAGGCAGGCGTGACATAGGCATCGGTCCGGGTGAGGAGCGTACGGCGCCGTCTCGGCTCGGTACTGGCACGCGTACTGCTCCAGCGTCACGGAGATGTCCGCTGCGTGATCCGCTGAGATGAACCCACGTGCACGTCGGGCCTCTTTCAGTCGTTCCAAGACCCGCGGGGTGTGGACGAGCTTCGGCCGGAAGCTGTGGAGATGGCGCGTCGCCATGTCGATGACGATCCACCGCCCGGTGTGCCGCTCGCGCCCCACGGACGTGATCCGATCACCCCCCGGACCCCAGTACGCGTCCGCGACGTAGACCTTCGCTCCGCCCTTGAAGCACTTTGTCCCGGGGCGCAGCTCCTGGCCTCCAACCCCGTATCGGCGCCATGCCACGACGTTCGCGGCCACCAACCAGACTGGCTCCAGTTGCGAGTCATTCGACTGGTCCACTCGGCCCCCCCGCTTCCAGCGGACGCCCTACCAGATCCGCAGCCGGCATCGTACTTCGAGTGGTGCGAGTGCCACACTTCCTTTCGTTCTCGTCCTTGTCCGGGCAGCTGACCAAAGAGACACGCGCCAGATCCGTCCGGGGGATCATGGCCGGGGCCGCGGGGCCGCGGGGCCGCGGGGCCGCGGTGCCGGGTCGCGGGGCAGGGAGCGCCCGGCGTGCGGACGGGGCTCGTGTCGTCGACGATGTGCCGGTAGCCATCCGTCTCGGCCGTCAGGAGCCCACCCATGCTGGAGCGCACGCTGCGTAAGGACCGAACCGAGGTCACGTTCATCCTCCCCGCCGACATCCCGCCGGGCCCGGTCAGTGTGGTGGGCGACTTCAACGGCTGGAAGCCCGGCGTCCACACGCTCGTGCCCCGTAAGGACGGCAAGCGCGCGGTCACGATCGAGCTGCCCAGCGAACGCACCCACTCGTTCCGGTACCTGGCCGCCGGCGACTACTGGTTCAACGACGAGAGCGCCGGCGACCAGGACGGCCCCAACAGCCGGCTGCACACCTGACACCGTCCCCCGCCTCGCACCCCGCGGCGAGGACGCCCCCGGTGGCGTGATCACGTCTTCGCCACCCCTCTGCCGCTACGCTCGGGCCGTGGTACAGCCCGTACAGCCCGAGCAGCCCGAGCAGCGCGCCGAAGGCGCAGGACCGTTCACCACCCGGCTCACCTGGCAGCGCCCCGAAGGGGACACGGTGGTGTGGGAGTCGCGGCCCGCACGCCGACGCGGAACGCTCGCGGTGCGCGGGCCGGGTGACACGGCCGCCAGGGCCGCGACCGCCGACGCCCGGGCCCTGGGCCGGCTGCGACGGCTGGGGGCCATCGCCTCGGTCGCGTTCGTCATCGGCGGCGCGCTCTTCGCCCTCGGCGCCGCGGTGTCCCAGTTCGGCTCCGGCGATACGGCCGAGAGCGCCACGATCTACTTCGCGGGAGGTCTGTTCTTCAACACCGGCGGTTACGTCTCGCTCCTCCAGGTGCTGAACGGGCCCCGCCACGCTCCGGGGGGCACCGGCCTGGTCACGTCCGACTGGCGGTGGTGGGGGTACGAACCGATGCGGCTGGACTGGCTGAGCGCGTTCGTGCTGTTCCTCGGGACGCTCGTCTTCGGCGTCAACCTGGTGGACTCCTTCCTGGAAGGGCTCACCGTCCGGCAGACCAACCGGCTGATCTGGACCCCCGACGTGATCGGATGCGTGCTGTTCCTGGTGTCGGGGCACCTGGCGTTCGTCGAGATCTGCCACCGCCCGCGCCCCTGCCTGCGCTCGCGCAGCCTGGGCTGGTGGGTCGTCGCGGTCAATCAGCTCGGCTCGGTGCTGTTCATGGTCTCGGCCCTGGCCGCCTTCACCCGGCCCGCCACGGGCAGTCCGGTCAACACCGACATCGCCAACTGGGGGACGCTGTGCGGCGCCCTGTGCTTCTCCCTTGGCGGCGTGCTCCAGGCCTTCGAACGCCCCGCGGGGTGAAAACGTGCTGGCCAGGCGTACCCAAAGGCTGCGAAAGTGCGACCTGTGGACATGGGGATCACTGGTTTCGAGCCGTCCTTCCTGGTCGGGATCGACGCGGTCCGGCGGGCGCACGGATCACGGCTCGCGGCGCTCACCGGCAGGCGCCTGACGGGGTTCGCCCTGGTGCGCTTCGCCGAGGACGGGGACTGGGTCGCCGACTGCCCGGTGGTGTTCGACTTCGACGGCGTCAAGGTGGTGGTCTGCCACACGAAGTTCGACGAACTCGCGATCGGCTGGGACCCGATCGACACCGCGGCGCGCATCACCGGCTGGGAGTGGTTCGAGCTCACACCGCAGTGGTCGTACGACGACGAGCGCCTCGAACCCTTCGTCGGCCAGGAACTGCGGGAGGCGGCCCTGCTCGAATGGCGGCCGGCGGCCGCCGCCGACATGGCGGCCGGAACGGTGGCGGTGGAGTTCGTCTTCGCCGGGGGCGGCCTGCGGATCAGCAACGGCCTCGACGAGAACCACATCGAGGTCGGGGCGGCCCACCCGGAGTACGTCCGCCACCCGCTGACCCGCTGACCCGCTGACCCGCCAAGCCCGCTGAACCCCGCTCCGCCGGGCGCCGGCCGCTGCCCGGCGGAGCCCGCGGGCGTGGTCAGTCGCCGCGCAGGAACTCCTCGGCCTGCCGGCGCAGCCCCTCGGGAGCGGCGGACCAGGCCGGCGTCCGCATCAGCTCGCGCAGCTTGACCTCCTTCACCTCCCGGGGCGCGTCGCCGCGCAGGCCGACCCGGGCCCATACGCGGTCCAGCTCGTCGGAGGGCAGGTCCCAGTGCGCGGCGAACGCCGACTCGGGGCTCCCGGCCGACGGCGCGGGCGCGACCAGCACCTCGTCGGCGGTGGCGGCGGGGGTGATCTCGACGAGGGTGAGGCCGAGCCGCTCGATCGCGTCCCGGAACAGGGTCCGGTGGGCCTCGACGGTGCCGACCGGCGGCCGCTGCCCCTCGTAGAACAACGTGAACACCCACCCGGACGAGCCCGCGCGGGCGAGGTCCAGCACGAGGCGGTTGCCCGACTCGTCGGTGGCCGAGCGGTGCGCGATGCTCTTCGCCGCCCCGGGCCCCTCGGTACGGGGCGCATCCTCCAGACGGAACGCGTCGGTCAGCCACTGCACCTGGTCGGAAGTCAGTTCTCCGTGGGAGAGCGCGCGGAGCGCGGGCCAGAGCATGTTGGAGTTCCCCTTCTCAGGCTGGACGGCGACGTACGCCCTCATGATCGCAGCGCGTAGGATCGCCCGCATGGCATTACGCCCCGTTCATGTCAACGTGAAGGCCCTTGACGGCCGGGCGGTGGGCCGGTTCTGGGGGGAGGCGCTCGGCTGGAGCGTCTTCCGGCCCGGCGCGACCACCTACGTGGGGCCCTCCGAGGACCTCGTCCGGCCGGACCCGGTCGTCCTCGGCATCGACGTCGTTCCCGTTCCGGAGCGCAAGACCAGGGGGAAGAACTGTACGCACCTCGATCTCGCCACCACCTCCGAGGCCCACCGGGCGGAACTGGCCGCGCGGCTGCGCGCCCTGGGTGCGCGGCCCGTCGACGTGGGTCAGGGCGACGTCCCGTGGACGTCCCTGGTCGACCCGGAGGGCCACGAGTTCTGCATCCTCGCCCTGTCCTGAGACACGCGGCCCGCCGTGCCGAACTGCGTTGCCGGCCCGGTCGTTCGGCCGTTGCACGGACGCGGAGCACTGCCTAAGCTCTGCGAATGACCTTGGAATGGGAGCAGGTAATCGTCCACTCGGTCGATCCGGCGGCGCTGGGGCAGTGGTGGGCCGACGCTCTGGGGTGGGTCGTGGTCCACTCCTCCGACGACGAGTTCGAGATCCGTCCGGCGCCGGACCGCCTGCCGGGGCTGGATTTCGTCCGGATCGAGGAGGCCAAGGCGGCGAAGAGCCGACTGCACCTCGACTTCCGGCCGGTCGACCAGGCAGCCGAGGTGGCCCGGCTCGTGGCCCACGGCGCACGGCACGTCGACATCGGCCAGGGCGAACAGTCGTGGGTCGTCCTGGCGGACCCCGAGGGCAACGAGTTCTGCATCCTCGGCCAGCGGCGTCCGTAGCGGACCGCTCCGGGCGCCCACCGCTCCGGGCGCCTAACGGCCGTCGTCCGGATCGCCCTCGTCCTCGCGCAGCCTCCGCCACAGACGGGTGCGGTGCAGGACGTACAGCGCGGCGAACAGGAAGACCACCTGCAGACCCACGGCGAGCAGCCAGAAGACGGCCCCGCTCTCCAGCTCGTCCGTCAGGTAGGCGAAGTTCATGCCGAAGAACCCCGTCAGGAAGGTCAGCGGCAGAAAGATCGTCGAAACGACCACCAGGCGGTTGATCACACCGTTCTGGTCGCCGGACACCAGCGAGGAGTAGCTGCTGAACGCCCGCCGGGCGGCCTCCTGGAGGGACTCGATGTCCGTGAGCACCAGCCGGGCGGTGCGCTGGTACTCGCGGACGAGCCGCTCGCGGCCCTCCCGGAAACCGTGGCCCAGCATCCGGCGCGTGACGGTCTCCTCCGCCACCCGGAGATAGGGCAGCAGGGTGTGGTGCAGCAGCGCCGCGGTCCGCCGCAGCCGCGCCAGCCGGTACAGCTGCTCGGGCTGCCGCCCGCGGAACATGGCGTCCTCCAGGTCCTCCACCTCCAGGAGCGCCCGGATGGCGCACCGGCGATAGGTCTCCAGGGCCTCGTCGAGCAGCAGGAACAGCATGGCCACGGGATCCGAGGGGTTCTCGCGCGGCAACCGGGCGGTGAGGTTCCCGATCAACGAGACCGGCCCCCGGTGCGCCGTGATCAGGTACTGCTCGGTCACCACGGCATGGACGTCGACGACCCGTTCCTCCTCGACCGCGGGCACGACGAACGCGGCGCTGTCCCCGAGGATCTCGGCCCGGGCGTCCTCCCCCTCCCGGCCGAGCCAGGCCAGGTCCTCCGCCTCCAGGCCGAGCAGCCGGGCGAGCGGCTGTTCGCCGGGTGCGGCCTCCTCGGGCAGCTCCACGTCCACGAGCAGGAAGGAGGACGCGGCCAGATGATGTCGTGCCTGCGACACGTCGATACGTGTCACGGCGCCCTCCGGCATCGACATCATCGACACGATCATCGGGCCCCTCGCCGTGGGTCAGCTGGTGCGGTGCCTCCCAGCCTGTACGGGGGCCCGCCCCGTGCAACCGCGGCGACGCATTCGTACGCCGACACGCCCCCCCACGGGTGAGGGAGCGGCCACGGCCGGGCGACATCGGCCGGGCGGCGCGGAGGGCGGCGCGCCGCCGGGGCCCGCCGGGGTCAGTGCGTGTGCCGGTACGCCGAGTAGGTCAGGTACCCCGCGTCGCCGCCCTGGTAGTACGTGGCCTCGTCCACCGGGACCGTCGGCAGCCCCAGGCGCAGCCGCTCGACCAGGTCGGGGTTGGAGATGAAGGCCCGGCCGAAGCTGATCAGGTCGGCGCCGAGCCCGAGCCAGTGGTCCGCGTCGGCCCGGCCGGTCTGCCGGGGCCCCATCGGGAGCGTCGGGTTCATGATGAGCGTGCCCGGCCAGGCGCGGCGCAGGCCGACGAGCACGTCCTCGTCGGTGGTGGCCTCCAGGTGGACGTAGGCCACGTCGAGGCGGGCGAGCTCGGCGAGCAGTGCGGCGTAGAGCTCGGGAACGCCGGTTTCCGCGACGCCCCAGAAGGTTCCGCCGGGGGAGAGGCGGATGCCGGTCCGGCTGCCGCCGACGGCATCGACGGTGGCGGACACGGCCTCGACGGCGAACCGGATCCGGTTGGCCACCGAGCCGCCGTAGCGGTCCGTGCGCAGGTTGGCGTTCGAGGAGAGGAACTGGGAGATCAGGTAGCCGTTGGCGCCGTGCAGCTCGACGCCGTCGAAGCCGGCGTCGACGGCGCGGCGGGCTGCCTCGGCGTACGACCCGGCGTGTCCGGGCACCTCGGCGGTGTCCAGGGCGCGCGGTACGGGCGCCGGCCGCGGCCCGGCCGGGGTGAACACCTCTCCGGTGGCGGGGACGGCCGAGGGGCCGACCGGCCGCAGCCCGGTGGTGTCGGGGTGCGAGACGCGTCCGCCGTGCATGATCTGGGCGAAGAGCCGTCCGCCGTTGGCGTGCACGGCGGCGGTCACCGGGCGCCAGGCGTCGACCTGCTCATCGGTGTGCAGTCCCGGTGTGCCGGGGTTGGACTGCCCGATCAGGCTCGGCTGCACGCCCTCGGTCACGATCAGCCCGGCCGTCGCCCGCTGGGCGTAGTACGTCGCCATCGACGGCGTGGCCAGACCGTCGGCCGTGGCCCGGACCCGTGTCATCGGGGCCATCACCACCCGGTTCGGCAGGGTCAGGTCACCGAGACGATGGCGGTCGAAAAGCGTCGTCACGAGGGACTCCTTCGCGCTCCGTAGCGCCCGCTTGCCGGGCACGTC
Organism: Streptomyces sp. NPDC090022; assembly: GCF_044748145.1. NCBI lineage: Bacteria > Bacillati > Actinomycetota > Actinomycetes > Kitasatosporales > Streptomycetaceae > Streptomyces > Streptomyces sp. NPDC090022. The sequence continues at coordinate 44,543 of NZ_JBIVFN010000039.1, read as the reverse complement.
GGCTACGCTAAAACCTGACATTGACGTCAGAGGCAAGCTGTATGCCGCAGGTCACAGCGGGGAGGTCGAGATGCGTATCGGAGAGCTCGCTGCGCGGGCCGGGGTCAGCGTCCGTTCGGTGCGCTATTACGAGGAGCAGGGGCTGCTCGCCAGCACCCGCAGCGCCAGCGGGCAGCGGCACTACACGGACGGGGAGGTGGAGCGGGTCGCGTTCATCCAGCGGCTGTACGCCGCGGGGCTCTCCAGCCGCACGATCGCCGAGCTGCTGCCGTGCGTGGACGCGCCCAGCGAGGAGAACTCCGACGCCGCACTGGAGCGGATGGCACAGGAGCGCGACCGGCTCTCCGGCCACATCGCCGACCTCATCCGCACCCGCGACGCACTCGACGCACTGATGGTCGCGGCCCGGACGCACCGCGAGGGGATGCGGCCGGCCGCGGCCGCCTCCTGAACCGGCACCGGACCGCACGGGGGTGGCCGGGGCCCCGTACAGGGGGGGGGTGGCCGGATGCCGTCGCCGGTGATGCTTTACAGTTCAACCGCTGCCTCGTTCGATTCTGCGGCCCTGCCCCCCGGCAGGGTGTGGCGCGGGGCACGGCACACCACGGCCGCCCGGATCAACCCGCCCCCGGTCCCGGTGGCCCTTCGAGGGGGCCGGCGCTCTCCCCCGTGCGCGCCGGCCCCCACCCCCACCTCTCGCCGGACGCCCGCGAGGCCACCGGGAGCCCGGGAACCCGGGAGGCGACGGCATCCGTGCAGGCGTATGTTCGGGGGAGACCAGGGAGACGCCGTGGCCCCGAAGAACGTTCGTCCCCGACACCGGTACCCGACGGTGCTGGCGGCGCTGGCCTGCGCGATCGCTCCGGCCGTCCTCGCCCCCGCTCCGGCCGCGGCGTTCATCGGCGACAACCACGAGAAGATCACCCGGGCCGCCCTGCCCTGGGAACCCCGGACCCTGACGGCGATGGCCGACTCCCGTACCGGCGCGGTCAACGCCGACGACCGCGGCGACTACCCCAAGCTGGGCACCCTGCACTGCGACAACGCCGACTACCTCGGCCCCGCCCACGCCCGCGGCTACCCGCGCAGCCGGGACGAGGCGACCACCGAGCTGCTGGCCTGTGTCCGCGGCGCCGTCGCCCGCTTCCGCGCCGCCGTCCGGTACGCCGACGGGCTCGTCGACGCCGACGGCCGGGTCCGTGCCGAGGCGACCGACCTGAGCACGCCGTGTCCCTGGGACGAAGCGCCGGGACGGGCCAAGTGCGGCGTGCTCGAGCAGCTCGGGCGGGGGTGGCACACGATCGAGGACTTCTACGCCCACAGCAACTGGGCCGACCGCACCACGGGGGCCATCGGCGTCACCAACCCGCCCGGCCTCGGCCGTACGGCCATCGCCCCGTTCTTCGCCGTCGGCCGCTACAGCACCATGACGGACGCCGAGTGGACCCGGCGGGCGGCGGCCGAGATCCCCGAGGACCTCACGACCGGCTGCTACCCGGACTTCGACTCCACCGGCACCCGGCCCGCCGACTGCACGGGACGCGTCCAGCACAATGGCACCCTCGCCAAGGACACCGAGGTCGCCCGGCGCTCGCGCGGCGGCAACTTCCAGCGGGCCACGGACCTCGCCGCCCAGGACATCCGCCGGCAGTGGAACGACTTCCAGGCCGCCGTGCGCAGCGAGTACCCGGGGCGCCGTGGCGAGCAGATGATCTGCGCCCTCGTCCACGACACCCCGACGACCGCCTGCCCCTGACCCCTACCGGCTCTCCGCGTGACGACGGTCCCGGCGCGCGTCACGCAGCACGGCCCCCCACCACAGCAGCTGGTCGAGCATGGCCTTGGCCGCGCCTTCGGGCTCCTCCGGCTGCAGCAGCGCGCCCTCGGGCGAGAACAGCACGTAGTAGCGGGGGAAGGAGACGTAGTCCCGGACCGTGTGCGCCTGCAGCTCGTTGAAGACCTGCCGCAGCTGCTCGATCGCCAGCAGACCGCCGCTGGCTCCGCTGTAGCCGACGAAGCCGACCGGCTTGGCCTGCCACTCGGTGCTGTACCAGTCGATCGCGGCCTTCAGCGAGGCCGGGAAGCTGCGGTTGTAGTCGGGCGTCACGATCACGAACGCGTCGGCGGCGGCCAGCCGCCGGGTCAGTTCGTCCATCGCGGCGGGGCGCGCCATCTCCGGATCCATCAAAGGCGGCACGGGCGGCAGCGCGAGCGGAATGTCGATGTCCGCCAGGTCGATCACGTCGACCGTGAACGCGTCGTGCGCCCCCGCCTGTTCGGCGAACCACCTCGCCACCACGGGGCCGAAGCGCCCCTCCCGGACACTGCCGATGATCACGGCGAGATTCAGTCGCTCACTGGACATGCTGGTACTCCTCGACGGGTGACGAGTCATGACGGGTCGTCATGGGCCGGCGCCCCGCTGCCGGGGGCCGTGCTCCCAACCTGTCAGCGGCGCGCGGTACCAGGGAGGCCGTGCGGAGGGTGGTAGGGACAGGGCCACGATCCGCTCCCGCGGCGGGTGTTACGTTCGCCCGGTGAGCGACAACGAGCTGGGACTCTTCCTGCGCCTGCGCCGCGAGGCCGTCACCCCGTCCGAGGTGGGGCTGCCCTCCGGACCGCGCCGCCGCACCCCGGGACTGCGGCGCGCCGAACTGGCCACCCTCGCCGGCGTCAGCGTCGAGTACGTCACCAGGCTGGAGCAGGGCCGGGACCGGCGCCCGTCGGCCCAGGTGCTGGCGGCCCTGGCGGACGCGCTGCGGCTCACCGCCGCCGAACGCGTCCATCTCCACCGGCTCGCCAAGGGCGCCGAACCCGGCTTCGGCTGCATGGGCGAGGCCGGCCCGAACCGGGAGGTGCGGCCCACCGTGCACGCGCTGCTCGACCGGCTGGAGCCGACGCCCGCGCTGGTGGTGAACCGGCTGGGGGAGATCCTGGCCTGTACGGACGGCTACCGGCGGCTGGCGGAGCCGATCGGGCTCCTGGACGCGAGCCCGCCCAGCCTGGCCCGGTTCGCCTTCACCGACCCGCGGGCCCGTACCGCCTACCCCGACTGGAACCGGGTGGCGGACGAACTGGTCGCGGCCCTCAAACAGGGCGCGGGGCAGTCCGACGCCCATGCCGCGGCACTGATGGCGGAACTGACCGTGTCCTGCGGCGCCGAGTTCTCCGGGCGGCTGTCGACCCTCACGGGGCTGCCGAAGCCGACCGGCGTCCTTCGGCTGGTCCACCCCGAGGCGGGGGAGCTGCGGCTGTCGTACGAGACCCTCGACCTGTCCGCCGACGACGACCAGCAGCTCATCGTCAACCTCCCCGCCGACGCCGAGACCGCCGCCGCGCTCGACCGCCTCACCGGACGCCGCCCGGGCGCACTCCGCGCGATCTGAGGCGGCTCGTCCACCGCGTCGGTGGCCCGGCGCGTCAGCTGTCCCGATGCCGTCGGCCCGGGCGGCGGCCGGGTCAGCAGTGGCTGACCGCCACGGGGTGGTTCTCGTCGGGTCCGTAGCCAGGGAACGTGGCGGTCGCCGTGGCGGGAACCTCCCGGCAGGCCGACCGGCTCCCGTCCCGGTACAGCACCTGAAGGCCGTACGTGTGCCCGCACCCGTTGAAGACCGCGGTGTAACGCCAGGACGTGGACCAGGTGACGCAGGTGGGTGCGATGCCGGAGGCGGGCGTGCCGGGGGAGACCCGGAAGGCGTCCCGGGTGGTGACGGGGGAGCCGGGCCGGGGACGCAGGAGGCGGTTCGGGCCGTCCTCCCAGGTGAGCGTGCCGTCGGGCTCCCGCACCAGGTACTTGTACTCGACGCCGTCGAGCGCTGAGTCGGAGGTGAGGAGGGCCTGCGCGGCCCAGGTGGGATAGCCGTGCGCGTCGAGCGCGACCGCCCGGCCAGGATCCCAGGCCCCCAGTGCCGCGACGTTGCCGACGACGAGGACCTGGTCGCCCCAGTCGGTGGTGGCCGTGACCTCGAAGCGGACGGGCGAACCCGCGGGGGTGTCCGCCGCCGAGGCCGGAGCGGCCGAGGGGAGGACCGTGGTGGCCAGTGCGGCCAGTACGGCCGCGGTGACGCCGACGCGCCGCCGTGCGGTTCGCTGCATGGGGGAGTGGTCCCTTCGGGGGGAGAGAGCGGAGCGCCCGCAGCCTACCGAGGTCTGCAAAATCTTGCAGCAAGTTTCAGAAAGCGATCGTGCGGCCCCGTCCACCCCAGCGGCCGTCCCGTGCGGCATGTCGGACCGCGCAGCCAATTTCCCCTGGGGGAAGATGCACAGGCAGGGCATACCGGACGGATCGGGGAGTCGGTGATTCGGTTTTGACACCGTCCAGTGGTTCGGCGGACACCACGACGCCGATCGCCGCGGGTGCCGGCCCGGGGGAGAAGGGCCTGAAGACCGGCGCCCTGAACCTGGCCTCCTGCGTGGCCATCGGCGTGGCGTCCACCGCTCCGGCCTACAGCCTCGCGGCCACGCTCGGCCTCGTCGTGTCGAGGGTCGGCCTCCAGGCCCCGGTCATCATGATCCTTGCCTTCATCCCGATGCTGCTGATCGCCTACGCCTACCGGGAACTCAACGCGAGCGACGCCGACTGCGGCACCACCTTCACGTGGGCGACCCGTGCCTTCGGCCCCCGCGTCGGCTGGATGGGCGGCTGGGGCATCATCGTCGCCGACGTCCTCGTGATGGCGAACCTCGCGGAGATCGCCGGCGTCTACACCTTCCGGCTGCTCGGACTCGAGTCGCTCGCCGGGAGCAGGCTGTGGGTCACCCTCGCGGGCGTGGCCTGGATCGCCGTGATGACCGCCGTCTCGTACGTCGGCATCGAGATCTCCGCCGCGGTGCAGCGCGGGCTCCTGACCGTCGAGGTGGTCATACTGGTCGTCCTCGCCACCGCCGCCATGGTCAGGGTCTACACGGATCCCCCGCCGACGGCGATCCCCGTCTCCGCGTCCTGGTTCAACCCCCTGAACGTGCCCTCCGTCGAAGCCCTGACCGCGGGGCTGCTGGCCGCCGTCTTCATCTACTGGGGATGGGACACCGCCGTCACCGTCAACGAGGAGACCGCCGACAGCACGTACATCCCCGGGCGCGCCGCCGTCCTCTCGACCGTACTGCTGCTGATCATCTACGTCTCGGTCGCCACCGCGGCGCAGGCGTTCGCCGGGGTCGGGACCGCGGGCATCGGACTGGCCAACGCCGACAACGCCGATGACGTCCTGTCCGACCTGGGCAGCGCCGTCTTCGGCGCCCAGGGGAGCGGCCTGTTCCTCACCGAGCTGCTGATCTTCATGGTCCTCACCTCCGCGGCGGCCTCGACCCAGACCACGATCCTGCCCCTGGCGCGCACCGTGTTCTCGATGGCCGCGCACAAGGCCGTCCCGGCCGGCTTCGCCCGGGTCCACAGCAAGTACCTCACCCCGACCTGGTCGACCGTGGGCATGGGCCTGGTCTCCATCGCCTTCTACGTCCTGCTGTCGCTGGTCAGCCGCGACGTACTGGCCGACTCCATCGAGTCGGTCGGCCTCGCGATCGCGTTCTACTACGGCCTGACCGGCTTCGCCTGCGTCTGGTACTACCGCAAGGTGCTGACGCGCAGCACCAAGGACTTCGTGTCGAAGGGGCTGCTGCCGGGCCTCGGCGGACTCCTGATGCTCTCGGTGTTCTGCTACGCGGCCTTCCACGTCTACGCCGAACCCGGCTACGGGGACACCGTCTTCGACCTCCCGCTGATCGGCCCCACGGGCGGGGTGACCGTGATCGGCATCGGGGCCCTGCTGATCGGCGTCGTCCTCATGCTGATCGTCACGCGCGAGCACACCGCGGCCCTCAAGCTCCAGCGCAGCCTGCTGCCGCGGAGCCTGGCGCCGCATACGGCGTGCGAGGCGGCGAGCCGCTACGTGCCGGCCGACAGCCGGTCCGGAGTGGGCGGCGACTGGTTCGACGTGGTGCCCCTGTCGGGGACCCGCGTCGGCCTGGTGGTCGGGAACGTGACCGGAAACGGACTGCAGGCCGCGGCCGCCATGGGTCTCCTGCGGACGAGCGTGCGCGTCCTCGCCCGGATGGAACTGTCTCCCGACGAGCTCCTGACCCACTTGGACGACGTGGCGGGAGCGACGACCACGGACTGGGCCACCGAGCGCGGTGAGGGCCGCCCGCGGCCCGACCGCCCCCAGGGCGCCGAGGTGACCTGCCTCTACGCCGTCTACGACCCCGTGTCCGGGCGGTGCAGCGTGGCGCGGGCGGGCGGCCGGCCGCCCGTGGTGGCCGACGCGGCCAGCGGGGAGGTCTCCTTCGTGGACGTCCCCGCCGGCCCGCCCCTGGGCCTGGGGGGCCAGACGTTCCAGAGCACCGAGTTCCCGCTGGTGCCCGGCAGCCTCGTCGTGCTGTTCACCGACGGCCTGGTGCGGGCCGCCGGCCACGACGCCGACGCGGCCCTCGCCCTGCTCGCCGACACCCTCGCCGATCCACGGCTCCCCCTGGAGGAACTCTCCGACAACGTGCTGGCGAAGCTGCTGCCCGGACCCGTGGACGACGACGTGGCCATGCTCCTCGTGCGTACGCGCAAGCTCGACGAGGACCGCGTGGCGACCTGGGAGCTGGCGGGCGAGCCCGAGTCGGCCGGCATCGCCCGGGACGCCGTCACCGGGCAACTGGAGGCATGGGGACTCGAAGAGCTCGCGTTCGTCACCGAACTGATCGTCAGCGAGCTGGTCACCAACGCCATCCGCTACACCGACGGTCCCGTCCGCATTCGCCTGATCCGTGACGAGAACCTGATCTGCGAGGTCTCCGACACCGGACACACCTCCCCCCACCTCCGCCACGCCGCCACCGACGAGGAGGGCGGCCGGGGCCTGTTCATCATCGCGCAGATGACCGACCGGTGGGGGACGCGCTACACCGCCGACGGCAAGACCATCTGGACCGAACAGCCGATCCCCCCTGCGGACGCCCCCTGAGCCGGGGCCCGTGCACCCCACCGGAACCCTCCGGCACGTGTGAGCGGCTTCTCCGGCAGCAATCTCCGGACGGCCTCGGCAACGCCGCGCTCAGACCATGAGCAGGAGCCGCGTGTGCGGGACGAGCTTGCGGTTCACGCTGGTGCTCTGCACGAAGATCGTGAAGTCGTCGTTGTGGTCCGGCTTGACGCGCACCTCCGTGTCCGGCAGGCCGAGCAGGGCCCGGGCCTGCGGACCCGTGTACACCCGGTCCGTCTTCTTCTCCAGCACCGCGATCTGCTTGCGCGCCTGTATCTTTTCCGACTTGCTCAGCTGATAGAACGCGCCGCCGGTGCGGTAGGTGTGCCCGCATTCGACGACCCACTCCCGGATCGCCACTTCGCGGGCCACCGGAATCAGCTGGTATTCCGACTGCTCCACCGGGGCGAGGCCGGCTGCCTGGATGCTCTTCTTGTTGACCGCCTCCGCACCCGTGGAGAAGACCGCCCGCGATCCCCGGATGCCCTGGGAACGGCCCACCATGAATTTCTCGGTGGCCTGCTGGATGACCTGCCCGGCCTCCTCCAGACCCTGCGTGCTCGTCGCGTCCCAGACGGCGATGTTGTCCTTCGGGAATCCGCACTGCATGGCTTCGCGCTTGCCCATCTGATCCGGCACGAGGACCGCCAGGGTCCAGTTGTCCTCCTGCGTCTCGATCATCTCGGCCACGGCCCGGACCAGCGCGCGCGGATCCCGGCTCGGGGCGTCCGGGCCGTGATGGCTCGCGTTCTCCTGCCCGTCGGTCAGCACGAACGTCAGGAAGCTGTGGTCGCCGTACAGTTGCGCCGTCTGCGCCAGCTCCCGCTGCGACTTCAGCGTGGCCGCCAGCAGCGCCGTCATCCCACCGACCCGGTACAGCTGCTTCAGGGACGGCATGCGCAGCACGTCCTTGTCGTAGATGACGCATTCCACCTGGTCGGCGAAGACATACACCGTGACGCGGGTTTCCTGGTCCAATTCCTGCGACCGACGGGCCAGATAGGCGATCTGCTGGTCGGCGACCTCGACGACCTTTCCGTTCAGGTGGGACATGGACGAACTGGCGTCCAGCACAAGAGCAACGTGATTGATGTAGTTCTGGTTTCCGGACATGGCCGCTCCCCCTCATTCCGACTCGGTGTTCCCACCTTCCCACCCACCACTGACAATCGCCCCGGCTCCGACCCGGGCCCGGACCCCGGGTGGTCGGGTCGTGAAGTTCGCCGAGGCTTCCCGGGGGGTTCCGTGACGTCCCGCGCACGGTTCTGATCTCATTGCACGCACCGCACCACCCGATCACCGAGGAGAACCGATGAGCGCGGCCGACGAGGGACGCCAGTGGCCCGACGAGGTCAGTGTCGACAACGCCAGGACGACGCTGCTCCAGCTCCTCGCACGGGCGGGAGTCCCCTCGGACGACGCGCGGGAACTGACCGGGCTCGTCGAGGCGGGTGCGCTGGCCCTCGCACACGAGGAGCTGAGCGGCGCCGACCGCAGCGCGCCGGGGGACAAGGGCGCGGCGTACGAGTCGGGCCGGCTCGACGGCGCCGCACAGCTCCTGGAGGAGCTCGCCGCCGTCGTCGAGCGGACCCTGGTACGGGCCGTGGGGCCGGACGGGCCGCAGGGCGGCCCGGCCGCGGAGCGCCCGCGGGCCCGGCGTATGGAAGTGGAGCGCGCGAGAGTGGCGCTCACCCCCGTCCACCTCTCCTTCACCGAGCTCTCCGAGCTGGATCCGGAGGTGACCGAGGAGGTCCTGACCGCGGTCCTCGGCACGATGAGCCCCCGGCAGCGCGCCGGGTACGCCGGTCGGCTGACGGAGTTCGCCGCGCTCCACCGCGGCAGGCTGGAGCGGCTGTTCGCGGCGTTCGGACCGGGCAGCGCCATCACGGTCCACGGGCGCTATTCGCTCCTCCACTCCGTCACGAGCATCGCCGTGCTGGAGCGGCTCGCCGCCGCGCCGCGGGAGCTGCGGGAGGAGTGGGACGCGGCGGAGCTGCCGCCGGCGTGGCTGGACGGACTGACGACCGCCTGGAACGCCCCCGACGACTCCCCGACCGCCTTCACCAGTTGAACGGTTCACCCGGACGCTTGTGCCGGAAGATGCGGATGAGCAGCAACGACGCCGGGGAAGAGGGCGTACGGGGCGTTGCCGGATCGTTAAGAGTTGATTTCTTGACGCTGGCAACCCGGCGGAGTTGACTGCCCCCACCTCGGCCGCAAGGACGAGGCAGCACCCGGGAGGTTCGGACCGTGAACGCGCGTCGTCGTATTGCCGTTGTCTGTCTCGCATCGCTGAGCGCGGTGTCCCTCTCCGGGTGCGGCGAGTCCGAAGCGGACGGGCAGTCCGGCGCCCAGGGCAAAGGGATCAAGGTCGGCCTGCTGCTGCCCGAGAACGAGACCGCGCGCTACGAGAAGTTCGACAAGCCGCTGATCGAGAAGAAGGTCCGCCTCCTCACGTTCGGCGCGGGCAAAGTGGTCTACGCCAACGCCAAGGGTGACGCCGCGAACCAGAACACGCAGGTCGACGCGATGATCCAGGGAAAGGTCGACGTGCTCATCGTCGACCCGGTGGACGCCAAGGCGATCGCCGGCGCGGTCAAGCGGGCCAAGGACGCCGGTATCCCGGTCGTCGCGTACGACCGCCTCGCGGAGGGGCCGATCGACGCCTACACCTCCTTCGACAACGAGGACATCGGCCGGGTCCAGGGCAGGAGCCTGCTGGAGGCCCTGGGCGACAGGGCCAGGAGCGGCAGGATCGTCATGATGAACGGCTCGGTCACCGACCCCAACGCCGCCCTCTTCAAGTCCGGTGCCCGGTCCGTCCTCGACGGCAAGGTGACCGTCGGCAAGGAGTACGACACCAAGGAGTGGAAGCCGGAGAACGCCACCACCAATATGACGGGCGCCATCTCCGCGCTCGGCAAGGACAAGATCGTCGGCGTCTACTCCGCCAACGACGGCATGGCCGGCGGCGTCATCACCGCCCTCAAGGCGGCCGGCGTCTCGCCGCTGCCCCCGGTCACCGGTCAGGACGCCGAACTCGCCGGCGTGCAGCGGATCGTGGCGGGGGAGCAGTTCATGACCGTCTACAAGCCGTACGCCCGTGAGGCCGAGGCCGCCGCGGAACTCGCCGTCGCCCTCGCCGGCGGCGAGAAGATCACCGGAATCATCAACGAGGTGGTCGACAGCCCGACCGCCAAGCGGGTGCCCTCCGTGCTCGTCCCCGGCATCGCCGTGACCAAGGACAACATCAAGTCCACCGTGGTCCTCGACGGGGTGTACTCCGTCGAGGAGATCTGCGTCGACAGGATCAAGGCGGCCTGCGGCGAGATCGGCCTGCAGTAGCGCGGGCTGTTCGGGTGAGGGGGAACGGTCCGGTGGTCCGGCCCGGTCCCGGCGCGCGCGGGCGTGCGCCGGTGTCGGCCATTGTCTCCCCAAGCCCCCAACTGCCATGCAATGATGCTGAGTTATGGCCATGGGGGAGGGTTTGGCGAAGAAGGTCGTGCGCATACGCCTGGGGCACGGGGCGAGTGCGAGCGACGTCGGTGCACTGAAGGCGTGGCTCGAACGGGAGCACAAGCTGGAGGTGCTCAGAGGCAGGGGCGACCTGGAGATCAGGGAGCAGGCCGGGGCCGAGGAGCCCGGCAGCTCTCCGATGGGGGCCGGGCTGGAGATCCTGCTGGTCGTGGTGGGCGTCGTCGGCCCCAAGCTGTTCGACGAGGTGTACGAGCAGGCGAAGAGCGGGGTGCGGGCGTGGCGGGAGAACCGCCGCTCCGTGGAGCAGGGCGAACCCCCAGAGGTCGACGTCGTGCCGGACGGTGACGCGAGGTAGTCCGGTGGCGCGCTTCGACCCGCGCGGGCGGGTGAACCGGGCACTGCTCGTCGGCGTGCCCACCTACGACTTCAAGCAGCCCGGGCACCCCTTCGGCGTGCCCGGGGACCTCGGCGCGGTCGAGCACAACCTCGTGGGCCTGGCGGCCGCGCTGCGCGAGGGCGGGATGTTCGGCGAGGAGGAGATCGCCGTCTTCCGGCCGCCCAACGTCCACGAGTTCGACCGCCGTCTGGACGAGGTCGTCGGTGCGGCCGAGGGCCTGCTCCTGCTCTACTTCTCCGGGCACGGCGCCGTGCCCAGCACCGGTGACGAGCTCTGGCTCCTCATGCGCGCGGCGACCATCGTGGCCGGTACCGAATCGGTGTTCCGGGGCGCCGTCCCGTGGAAGAGCGTCCTGACCGTGCTCGCCCGTACCGGGGCGGAGCACGTGGTCGTCGTGCTCGACTGCTGCTACGCCGGCAACGCCTCGGCGGCGTGGGACGCGATGGGCAGCGCGCAGCGGCACCGGATCTCGCTCCTGATGAGCGTGCAGGCGAACAACCGGATCGACGCCGGGGACGACGCCGGCCCGACACCGTTCACGGGGCAGCTGACGCGGCTGCTGCGCGGGGACGGCGGCGACACCGGCGTGAGCTTCACGGAGCTCGCGGAACGGGTGTCGGCCTACATGCGCGTCCACCACACGACGCTGCGTGAGCCCGCCGAGCCATGGGAGCCGCAGAGCCGTCCGGCCGCCTCCGGTACGGACGTCCTCCTGACCGGCGGCACGCGTGCGCCCGGCGGCACGGGCGCGGCCGGTGGTACGAGCGCGGCCGGCGGTCCGAGCGTGCCCAGCGGTACCAACGCGGCCAGTGGTACGAGCGCGGCCAGTGGTACGAGCGCGGCCGACGGGGCCGACCCGGCGTACGCGCCCGACCCCGGGCCCGAGGCCGAGCCGGACCCCCGCCCCGGCCCCGCGCCGGCCCCCGCGTCCGCCCCCGAGCCCGCCTCCGATGCCGGGCAGGGGCCCCACGGCGCCGCGGGGCGGACGCCCATGTCGTCGTCGGGCCGCCGGCCGGGACGACGCCTTCCCTCTGCGCCCCGCCCGCGCCCGGCCGGGGATCCGGACCGTACCGGCCGCCGTCGCCCGAGCGGCTGGATCCGTACCGCCCGACGGCCCCGGGCCGTCGCGGTCACCGCCGGTGCGCTCGCCGCGCTCGCGGGCCTCGCCGCGGCCGGCTACGCCTTCCTCGGCGGCGCGGGCGACGGGCCCGTCTGCAAGCCCCCGCTCGAACTCCGGCTGCTCACCGACCCCGACCTCGAGCCCACCGTCCGCAGGGCGACGGAGGCCTACGTGGTGTCGGAGGCGAACCGGACCGGCGACGGCTGCCGTCGCAGTGGCATCACCGTGTACAGCGCCGGCGCCGCCGACGTCGTCGCCGCCTTCCACGACCAGTCCGACCCCTGGCAGCGGCCCACGTCCGAGGCGGTCAACCCGCAGCGCGACATCGGCCCCCAGCCGGACGTCTGGATCCCGGCGACGTCGGCGAGCGCCGCTCGCGCCCGGCCGCCCCAGGACCGGCGCAGCTATGCCGAACTGATCGTCGACCCCGCTCCGTTCGCCTACTCGCCGGTCGTGCTCGCCGTACCGCAGCAGCTCTCGGCGGAGGCCGTGGCCGACCGGACCGGCGGACTCGGAAAGCTGATGGACGCCCTGCGCGCACGCGACCCGAAGGCGGAAGTGCGCCGTACCGACCCCGAGCACACCGACGCCGGCCTGGCCGTGACCGTCGGTCTGTACGGCGGCACGGCGGTCGGCGCGGCCACCGCCGAAGGACGCGTCGCCCAGCCCGGTCCGCCCTCGCCCACCGGCGGGCACCTGCTGTGCGCCCTGCCCGACGACGACGCCGTGGACAACCGCACCGCGGCCCTGGTGCCGGAGTTCCTGATGAAGACAGGCGTGGGCTGCGACGCCACGACGCGGGCCCGCCGGATGGCCTCCTACCCCGAGGACGTACCGGGCCTGGACCCGACGTTCGTGCGGGTGCGCTGGGAGAAGGCGGTCCGCGACGAGACGGAGCGGGCGGACGCGATCGAGCGGTTCCGCCTCTGGCTCACCGACGCCGGTTCCGGTTCCGGTTCCGGATCCGGTTCCGCGGGCGGCACGGGCACGCCCGGGCAGGCCGGGAAACCGGTGAAGGGCGGGCTCGCCGAGTTCGCCAAGGACGGGTTCCGCGGCCCCGCGGGTGAGCACCGGCCCCTCGCCCAGGACGTCACCTTCAGCGAGTTCGGTGCCCTCGGCAGCCCCGCCACCCTCGCCGCCCCCGCCCGGCAGGCGGCGATGACCGCGGCACTGAAGGGGTACCGGGAAGCGAGCGGACCCGGCCGCGTGCTGTTCCTGCTCGACAGCTCAGGCTCCATGGGAGACCTGTGGGAGGGTCCGGGAGGCGCCCCCGGCATCATCAAGCAGGCGCTCGGCGGCCTGGGCGGGGCGGACGAGTACGGCGTCTGGGCCGTCGCGGCCGCCCCCGGCGCTCCGAGCCCCTACACGGAGGTGCTGCCGTTCGGCACCCACATACGAGCGGACGCCGAACGCGCCATCGACGAAAAGGCCCGGGTCAGGGACATGGAGGCGGATCCGTACACGGCGCTCTCCGCGGCCCTGGACGACATGGCCCGCGCCGACGACGACCGGCCGCAGCTGATCGTCTACATCACGGACGACGAGGACAACACCCGGCTGACCGAGGCCGGCCGGCTGGACGAGCTGCGCCAGCGCGCGCGGGACAGGAAAGTTCCGGTGGTCATGACATCCCTGGAAGGCGGCGGTTGCGACAAGGGCAAGCCGGACGCCGCCCTTTCCGAGGCGAGCGGCGGACGGTGCCTGGACACCAGGACCGACCTGGTGGCCGGGCTGCGGGACGAGGTCGCCCGAGTGGGAACGGGTGACCAGGGATGAGGCGCGGCAGCGGCCGGCGCGGTACGCCGGGGCGGGGACCGCGGGTCGTCGCCGCACTCCTGGTGCCGCTCCTCGCACTCGCCGGGTGCAGCGGTGGCGGCGCCGATGACGACGGGTCGCAGACGCAGGCTCCGGCCGGTGCCGCGGAGCCGGCCGGCGACATCGTGGTGGCCAGCGGACGCGACGTCACCGGCAAGGGCGGCATCCGGCAGAAGCTGATCGACCAGTGGAACCAGCGGCAGCAGGAGAAGGGTTCCGGCCACCGCGCCCGCCTGGTCGAGCTGCCGGGCTCGGCCGACCAGCAGCGCAGCCAGCTGCTGGGCGCGCTCCAGTCCGGCAGCGCGGAGTACGACGTGGTCAACCTCGACGTCACCTGGGTGCCGGAGTTCGCGGATGCGGGCCTGGTCCGTCCGCTGCCCGACTCCCTCGTGGACGAGGACGTCATCCCCTCCGTCGCGGCCACGGCCCGTTGGGCGGGGAAGGTGTACGCCGCCCCGTTCAACAGTGACGTCGGACTGCTCTTCTACCGCCGTGACCACCTCAAGCACGCGGGCGTCACCACGACCGAACTCGGCAACGACGTCGCGTGGTCCACCGTTCAGGAACTGAGCGCCGCCGTCGGCCGGAGCGCGCCGTCCGGCTACGAGAAGGGCTGGACCACCCAGCTCGCTCCCTACGAGGGCCTCACGGTCAACGGCATCGAGGCGTTCGCCTCCGCCACGACCGATTTCCGGCTCACCGATTCCGCCGGCCGGTACACCGGCTCCGTCGACGTCCTGGAGGACGGGCTGCGCGAGCTGCGCAACCGCACCCAACCCCCGTACACCCTCGGCGACGCCACCGGCTCCGACGAGGCCGAGTCCCTCGGCGACTTCGCGGACGGCCGGACCGCGTTCCTGCGCCACTGGCCCTATGCCTACCGCACCTTGCACCAGTCCCTGACCGACCAGCAGCTCGGCGTGGCCCCGCTGCCCGGCCGAGCGGTCCTGGGCGGCCAGAACCTGGCCGTCGCCAAGGCGTCCCAGCGCCCTGCCGCAGCCCGGGCCCTGATCGAGTTCCTCACCGGCCCGGAGAGCGAACGCTGCCTGCTCGACGCGGGGTTCGCCGCCACCCGGCAGTCCGCGTACACCAGCAAGAGCCTGACGTGCCCCCTGGCGAAGGACCGGAGCCCCGCCGGCCCGTCCGCCGCGCCGTCCGGTGAGGGCACGGACCGGATGCCGCGGGACGAGCAGGGCCGCCCCGGCTACGCCCGCGACACCCTGCTGCCCGCGCTGGAGAAGGCGGTCCAGCGCCCCCGTACCCCGCTCTACGGAGCCTTCACCCAGACCTTCACCGCCGGACTGCGCCGCCTCTACGAGGACAAAGCACCCTCGGACGCGGCTCTGGCCGAGGTCCTGCACGCCCGACTGCGCAGCACCCTGCCCCGCTCCTGACCCGTGGGCGGTCGGCGCCCGCCGGTCTCCTCACGGCCGGAGAGCAGCGGACCGGCCGCCGTGGTCCTGCCCGCCGGACAGGAACTCCCGGAACACGCGTGCGGAGCGCGGGTTCTGGGAGCACTGCCACACGCCGTGCGGACAGTAGTCGGTGATGCTGTGGTACAGCGGCTGGTGCTCGGCGATCCATGCCAGCATGCTGCGCATGTACTCCGGGTTGTCGCCGTTGCGGAACAGACCCCACTCGGGGTACGAGATCGGCTTGCCGCGCTCCCTCGCGAAGTCGACCTGCCGCTGGAGCCCGTAGGGCTGGGTGACCATCTCCTCGAAGCTGTTGCCGGGCGCCTGGTCGTAGGTGTCCATGCCGATGATGTCGACCACGTCGTCGCCGGGGTAGCACTTGGTCCAGGCGATCGCGTCCGGGCCGCGGTTGGGTGCGAAGTCGAAGCTGAACCGCTGCCCCTCCACGGAGCGCATGGCGGCCACGATGCGGCGCCAGTACTCCTTCCAGCGCTCGGGCGCGGGCCGGCACCGGTGGCTGTACTGGAAGCCGTTCATCTCCCAGCCGAGCACGATCACCGTGTCCGCCAGCCGCAGGGCGACCAGGCGTTCGGCCAGCCGCCGGAAGTGGTGGTCGTACTCGCCCCGCGCGCCGGCGTGCAGCAGCCCGGCGATCTGTTCGTCCGGGAGCCCGGCCTCGTTGCGCTCGAGCATGGGCACGTTCAGGACGAACAGCCGGTCGGCCCTCGCGTTGCGCCACCGCGCCCAGCTGCGCAGGGAAGCGGGTGCCCCCTCGATGTTCGACCAGGTGTCGCCGGGCAGGTAGGTGTGCCCGGCGCGCAGGTCGGTACCGCCGAGCCAGCGCGAGAGTTCCCGCATCCTCGTGACACCGGGCGAGCCGTAGTGGAGGTAGGCGCCCACGGCGACCTCGGGCCCGGCGTCGTCGCGGGCGGCCTGCCGCGGCGCCGTGGCCTGGGTGCCCGCGCTGATGAGCAGCCCGGCCACGAGCGTGGCGACGCAGGCGCCCGCCCTCCGGCGACCTCGTTGGGACATGACACCTCCACGGGTTCTGCGAACCGATGCCTATGGCTGCGACGTTAGGCATCTCATCTGATTACCGGCGCGTCCGGTGTCCGGATCCTGGGCCATCCGTGGCCGTCGGCCGGCTCCGGATGGCCCGACCGGGTGAGGTCCGCCCGCCCGACGCCGCCCCGCCGCGGAACCCCCGGCCCCGCCCCGCCGCGGAACCCCCGGCCCCGGTCCGCCGGCTCCGGTCCGTCGGCCCCGGTCCGCCGGTCAGGTCTCGCGGGATTCGCCGAGGTACGCCGCCGCCAGCTCCCCGGCCCGGTGGAACCAGTCGGCGAGGACGGCCACTTCCTGCGGCGAGTACTGCGCGAAGAGGGCCGCCAGGCGCCCGTAGTACGGCTCGTAGACGGCCCGGACGCGGTCCGCGGCGTCCGGGACGGCGACCACGCGCACCCGCCGCCGGTCCGCCGGGTCCGGCTGCCGGGTCACGAACCCGCCGCGCTCCAGGCGGTTGAGGATTCCGGTCACCGCGCCGGTCGTGACCTGCGCGCGCACCGCCAGGTCCCCGGCGCTGACCGGCGTGTGCCCGGCTTCCAGGACGTACGCGAAGCAGATCAGATCGGTCGCGCCGAGCCCCAGGTTCCGGGCGAACTCCTGCTGCCCGACCATGCTCGTCGCGATCAGGCGGTCCATCGCGGAGATAGCTTCCGCGGGCGAGGCCGCGGGGCGGAGCGTGCCCTCCATTGAAAATCCCTCAGATCCTAAGATAAATTCCTTACTCGCTAAGACATCATAGGTCGACGCAGCTCGGAAGGGGTACCGGTGAGCATGGGCGGACACGAGGGACACCAGCACGACGAGGGGCACACCGTTGCCGGATGGTCGGGGACCGCCGTCGCCACAGCCGGGGCGGCGCTCGCGGGGGTGGGCGTGTGCGGCTGGGCCCCGGGGATATGGATGGGCGCCGCCGTCCTCGTGGCGGCCGCCCTCCTCACCTGGGCCCTGCACCTCACCGGCTGGGGCAAGGCCCCCGGCCCGCGGCCCGCCGCCCAGTGGGGCATGGGGACCCGCGACCACTCCGCCCGCGCCGGACACGCCGACTGCCTCGGCTGCCGCCTGGCCGGCCGCCGCCCGGCCCCGGCCTCTGGTGCCTCACCTGCGCGGACGCGCGTCACGGCGACGGCCGCGCCGGTGGCTGCCCCGCGTCGATCGTAAACCGCACAGCCGGTCAAGCAGCGGCCCCTATGGAGTGAATCGCGCCAGAACCCCGTGACCCTTGGCCCGAACCCTCCGTACGGTGGCCGCTCCTTGCTCATCACCACAACTGGGGGGCCGGTGCGCAACCACCGACTCGTAATGACCGCTGCCCTCGTGGCGGCCGGTCTCGGCATTGTCCCGGGCGCCGCGCAGGCGGCGGATCCCGTACCCGTCGCGGCGGGCATGGCCGAGGCGCTGACCCGGGCGGCCACGTCCGAGACCTTCCACAGCCCGGCCGACCGCACCATCCGTACCGCCCTGCCCGGCGCCGCCGGCGCGAGCGGCAAGGCGAGCGGCAAGGCGGCCGGCGGGGCGAGCCCCAGGACCGCCGCCCCGCAGACCACGCAGGCGGCGCAGGCTGCGCCGGACGCGGGGGCCGACCCGGCCCTCGCCGTGGACGTCAGCGGCACCAGCTACACCGCGCACGGGATCGAGCTCACCGCCGTGATCACGAGTGCCGACGTCGCGCTCGACGTCGTCGTCGACTGGGGCGACGGGAAGACCGACACCCTCACCGCACACGGCAGCACCGAGGTGCGGCACTCCCACACGTACGCCACGTCCGGCGAGTACCACGTGACGGTCACGGTGACCGACACCGCGGGCGGCGTCCGGGCCACCAACGGCGGGCTCTTCCGCACCCCCGGCGCCGAGTTCACCGCGCACACCCCGACCCGGCTCCTCGACACCCGCAACGGCACCGGCGCGCCCGCGGGCCAGGTCGCCGGGGGCGGTTCGGCCCGGGTCAAGGTGGCCGGCAACGCCGCCGTCCCGGCGGGCGTCACCGCCGTCGCCCTCAACGTCACGGTCACGGAGACCTCCGGCAGCGGGTACGTGACGGCGTGGCCCGGCGCGGGCCACGAGCGCCCGGAGACCTCGAACCTGAACTACACGGCCGGCCGATCCGTGCCGAACCTGGTGATCGTGCCGGTCGGCGAGGACGGGTACGTGGAGCTCTACAACGGCGGCCCGCAGCCGGTCGACCTGATCGCCGACGTCACCGGCTGCTTCACCCGGTCCGCGGCCGCCGGCTACACCTCGATGACACCCGCCCGGTTCGTCGACACCCGTAACGGCCTCGGCGCGCCGCAGGGCCGGCTCGCCGCGCGCAGTGCGTTCACGACCCGGATCGGCGGCGTGGGCGGGGTGCCCGAAGGCATCACGGCGGTGGCACTGAACGTCACGGTCACCGAACCCGAAGGGCCGGGCCACCTGACCGCCTTCTCCGGCGACGGGCCGGTGCCGACGGCGTCGAACCTGAACTTCGTACCTGGCCAGACGGTCGCCAACGCGGTGATCGTGCCGGTGGCCGCGGACGGGACGATCAAGGTCTTCAACGGCTCCTGGATGCCGGCCCACGTGGTGGTCGACGTCGTCGGCCACTACGGCAAGGACAGCAGGGCCGCCTTCCTGCCCTTCACCCCGCTGCGTACGCTCGACACCCGCGAGGAGGCCCGCGGCTGGCCCGGCGGCCGGTTCCGGGCCCGGGACCACATCACCCAGGGGTTCACGCCCGAGGCCGCGACGGGAGTCGAGGCGTACGTACTGAACACCACCGTCACCGACCCCGGCGGCACCGGATACCTCTCGGTGGCCCCGGGCCCCCACCCGCTGCCGGAGCCGGGCGCTCCCGCCGCACCCGCCGGAGACCGTCCCGGCTCCTCCACCCTGAACTGGACGGCCGGTGCGACCGTCCCGAACCTGGTGCAGGCGAGCGACGGCGACCACGGCGTCATCACCTTCTGGAACCAGGGCTACCAGGACGCCGACCTGGTGCTCGACGTCTTCGGGGTCTACCAGACGAAGTGATCCCGGCGCGCCGGGATCGCCCGGCCCGGCCTGCCGGCCGATGCGCAGCCGGTGCGCGACGCCCTCCGCCGACACCTCGCTGCCGTGGCGCGGCTCGCGTGCTGTCGGGCCGTACCACCGCGCAGTCGGCCCGAAGGCCACCATCGGAGACCGTACCCACCCGGTGTCGGAGGCGGCCTCTAGCATGAGCCGCTCCTGATCACCCTTCGGCCGGGCAGCCGGTGACGCTGCGTCGGCCCCGCGCGAGGAGCCCCGCCATGCCGTCCCGCCCCACCACCACCGCCGACGCCGCGCCGCCGTACGTCGTCCCCTGCGCCGGTCCGGCCGGCTCCGGGACGCGGTACGCCCTCGTCGGCGCCGACGGGCGGCTGGTGCGGGCCCCGGAGCTGAGCGCGGTCGGGGCGTACCACCCGGACGGCCGGGGCGGGTTCGTCGCCCCCGCCGCCGACCCGGAGGGCCGGTGCGGCTACCTCGACCACCACGGTCGGTGGCTGGCCGCACCGGAGCTCGCCCACACCGAGGCGTTCGAGGACGACGGACTCTCCCGGTTCCAGGCGGCGGACGGCCGCTGGGGCTATGCCGGGACGGACGGCGTCCCCGTCATCCCGGCGACCCTGACGCAGGCCCACGTCTTCCGCCACGGCCTGGCCGTCGCCGCCCGGTCCGAGGACGCGGTGGGCTACATCGACGCCACCGGCCGCTTCGTGATCCCCCCGCGGTACGCCGCGGCGGGGCCGTTCGCGCCGAACGGGCTGGCCGGCGTACGGGAGGCCGGCAGCGGACGGTGCGGCTACGTCGACCGCGCGGGCCGGACGGTCATCGAGCCGCGCTTCGACGGCGCGCGCCCCTTCGGTCCCGGCGGCGCGGCGCCCGTCCGCGTGGGCGACCTGTGGGGCCTGATCGACGAGCAGGGGGAATGGGTCGTCGAGCCCTCCTTCACGATGCTCAACCCCTTCGACGCAGGCGGCCTGGCGTTCGCCCTCGGCGACCACGGCCGGGGCTTCCTCGACGCCCGCGGCGAACTCGTGATCAGGGCGCAGGGGAACCGGATGTCCGAGGACTTCGGCTGCGGGCTGGTCCGCTTCGACAACGGCTACGCGCACGGCTACCTCGATGCCACCGGGGAGGAGGTCATCGCGCGGGAGTACGAGTGGGCGGAGGACTTCGACGACGCCGGGGCCGCGGTGGCCCACTGCCGCGAACCCGTCGACGAGGACGACCCCGAGGAGGTCCGCGCCGCCGCCGCGGGCCGTCCCGCCGGGCGGGCCTGGGGTGTCCTGCGCTCCGACGGACGGTTCATCCCCGTCCACCACCTGGAGCCCCTCACCGACGACGGGGGCTGGGTCCTCGGGTTCGGCTTCGGGACCGGCCTCGCCGCGTTCGTCACCCGCGACGGCGGCCTCGCCCACGTGGACCGCGACGGCGTGGACGTCTGCCGGGTCGAGGCCGCCGCGGACGGCGCCGCCCTGCGCCTGCTGGACCGGACCGGGACGACGCTGTGGGAGACCACCGCACCCGCGGGCACCTTCGCGCGCGTCGAGCCCGCCCACTGCCAGGAGGCGCACTCCTACCTGGTCCACCCCGGCGCCCCGGAGCGGGACGTCGCCGACCTCGCGGCCGAGCTGCTCGCCGCCGAGCCCCGCCGCTTCGAGCCCTGCTCGATGATCTTCGAGTCCCGGGAGGACCCGTACGAACCGGCCGAGGAGGACGACCCGGACGTGGACAGCACCTCGTTCGGCGCCATGAGCGTGGTCGCGCGGACCTACCTCTACGCCGAGCACCAGCACGACTTCTCCTTCCTCCAGGACTGGGCGATGGAACGGTTCGGCGAGATCGAGGCCGACGCGATCGACAGGATCACCGCCCGCTTCGGCGAGCCGCTCCCGGACATCGGACCGTGCCTGCGCTCCGGTGACGGCGAGTCGTCCACGGTGTGGCGGGCGGGCGAGGGACGGCTCGTCCTGCAGTCCTACGTCCTGGTCGGCGACGGGGACGTGGAGATCCAGCTCTGGCTCGCCGCCCTCGCACCGGCCGACGGACAACAGGGCCCGGCCGAGGACCACTTGGTGCCCATACGCACGAGTTCGACGCGGCACCGGCTGGCGCCGCCTCCGGGTGCGTGACACCCTGGGCACCGTGATCATCAGGGTGAGTGAGGCGCGCGTACGGCCGGACCGGTTCGAGGCGTTCCGCGACATGATCGTCTCCGCGGTGGCGGAGTTCCCCGGCCGCCACCCCGGGCTGGTGGACCACGAGGTCCTGCTCGCGCCGCCCGACGCGCTGATCTACGTCAGCCGCTGGCGCAGCGAGCAGGACCTCGTCGGCTACGCCGGCGAGCACTGGCGGGATCAGCCGGTGGTGCTGCCGGGCGAGGACGACTACCTCCTCGAGCCGCTCCGGGTACGGCACTTCACACGCGCGCCCCTGCCCGCGGCGAGCGGCGGGCAGCCGCCGTACGCGCCGGGAGGTACGCCCACAGCGCGACCGCGATGAAGAGGACCTGTTCGGGAACCCTGAACCACAGGGGCGTCGCGGGCTCGCCGTTGAACGGGATCCGCTCGACGGCCGCGTGGATGTTGGCCGGGAGCATCAGGACGAACAGCACGGCGAGGCCGAGCCCGGCCATCGGCCGGGTGCTCTCGCGGACGAGCCCGGCGGCGCCGAGGAGTTCGAGGACCCCCGTGACGTAGACCGCGAGGCGGGGGAAGGGGACGAACGGCGGGACCATCGCGACCAGATCGTCGTGGCCGGGCATGGGCCCCAGGGCGGAGGGGACGAAGTGCGCGCTCGCCGTGAACACCAGCATGACGGCGAGACCGTGCAGGACGGACACCCTCCAGGTCGCGAACCGTCCGACGCCGAACGCGCCGAGCAGTCGGAACAGCAGGGTGGGAACGGCGATGAGCATGAGTGTGCCGAACATGGGAGAGAGCCCTCTCGGTCGGTCGGTTCGTCGGTCGGTCGATCGTGTTCGGGCCGCGCGAACGGATAATAGCGTTATCCATTGTCCGTTGCCGAGGAAGTGAGTGGATGAAGGTCTCCGAGCTCAGCAGGCGCACCGGCGTACAGGTGTCGCTGATCAAGTACTACCTGCGCGAAGGGCTGTTGCCCCCGGGCCGGGCCACCGCGTCCAACCAGGCCGACTACGGCGAGGACCACGTGCACCGGCTCCGGTTCATCCGCACGCTGATCGGGACGCGCGGCCTGTCGACCAGCGCGACGAAGGAGATCCTGGACGCGATCACGGCCGAACAGGACGATCTGCACCAGGTCTTCGGCATCGCGCTGGGCGTACGTCCGACCAGGAGGGGAGCGGACGCCGGTACGCAGCCCGCCGACGGGACCGAGCCGGAGCCACAGCCGGAGCCGGCAGGCCTGGCCGACGCCCGCACGCTGATCGCCGAGATGGGGTGGGAGGTCTCCCCGGGCAATCCGGCCACGCACACGCTGGCCGAAGTCCTGGCCGCACTCGCCGGCCTGGGCGCGGACATCGACTGGCGGGGCCTGATGCCGTACGCCCGGCTCGCCGACAGCATCGCCGACGTCGACATCCGGCAGATGAGCGGCGAGCGCGACGTGCTGGCCCAGGCCGAACGCGCCGTGCTGGTCTCGATCCTCCTCGAACCCGCCCTGCTGGCCCTGCGCCGGCTCGCCCAGGAGGCGAAGTCGTCCCGGCACTTCGCAGGCACCGACCGGCCGGCCGGCACCGACTCGGCGTGACCGCGCGGGGTCCGGGGCGACTACAACGCATCCCGCCCCGGACCGCGTCGTGCAGGTCGGCTGCGTCGGGCGCCCGGCGCGGACGGTCCGTCAGACGGGCAGCGCCCGAACACTTCCCGTCGCCCCCGGCCAGGCCTCCCGGTGGGCCCGCGCCGCCGTTTCGGCGCGGCGGACGGCGGCGGCCGGGAGGGGCGCCCGGCACAGGGCGTCGAGGGTCTCCAGCATCCGGCCCGCGAACCGGGTGCCGAGCGGGGTGAGCCGGCCGGAGTCCAGGATGACCACCGTCGCCTCCCGGGCGGCGAAACGCCAGCGGGCGAACCGGGTCTGCGCGTCGGAGCGCATGCCCGGGTCCGGCTCCGCCTCCGCGCGCCTGCCCCAGAACCGGGCCACCGCGAGATGCGCGTACGCTCCGTGGAAGAGGCCGACCAGCGGGCGCGGGTCGGGGCGCCAGGGCGCGTAGTACAGCGCCTCGGGCCCCTGCTGCCGCTCCTCGAACAGGTCGAAGAGGTGCAGCAGCGCCGCGAACTTGTTGTGCTGCATCTCGTGCGCCATCGTCGCCGCGAAGACCGTGCCGTTCGACGGCAGGGACAGGGCCATGGAGCCGAAGGTCTCCGCGCTGCTGCCGCTGACGCTGCCCCGTCCCGTACCGGGCAGCGGTACCAGGAGCCGGGGGCCCGCGGCCAGTTCCGCGTAGAACTCCGGATGGTCGCGGCGCAGCAGCTCGGTGGCCTCCCGTGCGCGCGACGCCCACCGGTGGGTCTCGTCGGCGTCGAGACCGCCGGGGCGGCCCGCGGCCGCCGGGAAGGCGGGCGGGTCGAGGGTGTCGAGTTCCAGTGGAGCGCCCGTGTCGAACGTGGTCAGCAGGTGTGCGCCCCGCCACCGGCCGGCCGCGCGGTACGGGTCGCCGTGGACCGGCACCGCGACCGGGACCTGCGGGGTCGCGGCGTCCACGACGGTGAGGAGGGCCCGCCCGTCGCCCTCCACGCGCAGTTCTGCGTGATCCCCCGGACGTGCTCCGGGGAAGCACGCCCGGCCGAGCGACGGCAGCGGCACCCAGGAGCCCGGTTCCGCGACCGGCCACCGCACCAGGGTGGGTATCCGGGCCCGGACCGCCGCCGCCGCGGCGAGCGCCGTGAGCCAGTGGAGCGGCGGACCGCCCGGCACCGGCCGCCGCGTCAGCTGCCGCAGCAGGCAGACCAGCACGGGCCCGGCCGCCGGATGCGTCAGGACGGCGGCCGCCGCCTCGGGATCCGCCCGGTGGGCCGCGGCCAGCAACTCCCAGGCGTGGCCCGCCCGCCGCGCCACCGTGCCCCCTGACGCGCGGGCGGCGGCCTGCACGGCGTACAGGCAGGCCAGACGCCGGCTGTGCTCGGCGCGGGCCAGCAGCCGCAGGGCCTCCGCCCCGCCGCCGCCGGCGGCGATCCCGTCGAACAGTGCTCCGGGCAGCCGATGCGGCGACGGAGTCATACGGCCTCCGTCGGCGACCCGGGGCCGCCGGTCGGGCCCGGCACGTCGTGGGCCAGCCGCTCCCGTACCCGGCCGATCAGCGCCGCCAGGTCCGCGCAGTACACGCTCGGGTTGGCGAATCCGGTGTCGTGGCGGTGCCGGGTGGCGTAGTGGCCGCCGCCGCACACGGGGTGCAGGCGGCAGGTGCGGCACGTGGCGCTCAGGCCGTCGGCGCCCCACTGGCGGGCCGCGATCCCCGGATGGCGCAGCAGCTCGTCGAAGGAGTGGCGGTGCACGTCGAGTCCGGTGCGCGTCGCCCCGTCGTACGCGGTGCGCAGGGCGTCGTCCTGACCGAGGGAGCCGTCGGTCTCGACCACGGCATAGCGCACCGGGGCGAGCCCGAGGGCCTCGGTCTGCGGCGTGGCACCGAGCAGCAGTGCCATCAGATCCTCGAGGAGGCGTACGCCCGTCTCGCGCACCGGGGCGCCGTACCAGCGCTCGAAGACCCGTCCCAGCCAGTCCGCGTACGGGGTGCGGCGGCCGGTCGGGTCGAGACCGGGCGGCGGCGTGTGCCAATTGCCCAGGGGCAGCAGGAAGTCGACGGCCGGCGGCCGGTGGACGAGCAGCTCCTCGTAGGTGCGCACGGGATCGTTGCGCAGATCGATCGTGCACAGCAGCGCGCCGAACAGCGGCCGGTAGCGCTCGGTGGCCAGCAGATGCAGCGCGGTGCGGACGCGGTCGTGGCTGCCGCGTCCGTCGGCGCTCCTGCGGTGCCGGTCGTGGGCGGCGCGTCCGCCGTCGGTGCTCACCCCGATCCGCAGGCCCAACTCCCCGCAGAGGTCGAGGCGTTCCTCCGTCAGCCGGACGCCGTTGGTCTGGAGGGACAGGTGCAGCCGCACGTCGGGGCCGACGGTGGTGCGCAGGACCCGTACGGTGCGGGCGAGCGCCTCGTCGCCCATCAGCAGGGGCTCGCCGCCGTGCAGGACCACGCCCGCCTCGGTCAGTCCGTGCGCGGACAGGTGCTCCGCGATCCGCTCCGCCGTGCGGATGACCGTGGCGGGGGCCATGGCCCGCGGCTGCGCGCGCCAGCTCGTGTCGTGCGAGCGGTACATGTAGCAGTAGTCGCAGACCAGGTCGCAGCGGCTGTGCACCTTGAGGACGAAGGAGTGCAGCGGCAGCGGAACCCACCCCGCCGCCTCACGCGCCCGCACGTCGGTCACCCTCGGCCAGGCCGGCTCGCCGGGGCGCAGTGGGGGTCGACCCATCCGCTCCCCCCGAAAGCGTGCGCCGATCCGTCGCGCACCGGTCTCGTGCGCACTCGTTCGGCCAATATTCGGCTGCGGTGTGCGGGGCGTCAACATCGCTAACGAGCCAACGGGGTGCACTGGAAGTGAAGTTGGAGCAGTACAGGCGCGTACGGCGGCTGCCCGGCGGACGGGCGGCGGCGTACCCTGGAGGGGACACCGGCCTCCCGGTCCGCCGCGACTCACGGAGTGGAAACCATGGCAGTCGCCGAGAGCACCTCTCCCGTCCCCCCGGGATCCGACGCGGAGTCGGTCGTCCTGGACATCGCCACGCTCACCCCCGACGACATCGCCGCCCTGCCCGACTCCGTGCTCGGTGCCCTGCTGCGGCGGGTGCACGAGACGGCCGGCGATCCCTTCGTCACCGGGCACAAGGAGAGCCAGTGACCGCACCCGGCCGCGGGGCGCGTCCGGACGGCCGGGGTGGCAGGGCTGCCGCCCGCCCCGCCGGTCGGATCCCGCGCGCGGCCGACCGGGATCAGGGCGGGCCGGGGCCTATACTGACCCCCTGAATGTCCGTTATGCCCAGTTGTATTCGCTGCCACCCCGCCGAGCGGAGAGGTCATGCCAGACGCCAACCCCCAGCACCATGTGGGTTCGTTCGCCGTCTTCTTCACCACCTCCGAGAACCTCGGGCTGAGCACCACCCTGCGCAACACGGCCGACATCCTCGCCGAACGCAACCGCAGCGTGCTGCTCGTCGACGGCCGCCCCGGGGAGCCGGCGGAGCCCGCCACTGTGCCCGAACCGGTGGCAGGGCAGGTCACCGTCGCGGCCCCCGCCACCCCGGACGCGCTCGCCGCGCTCGGCGGCGACCCCGTCGCGGCACGCTACGACCACGTCCTGATCGAGGCGCCGGTGCCCCAGGACCCCGGCGCCGAGGTGCTCGGCAGACTGGCGGAGTCCGCCGACGCGCTCGTGTTCTGCTTCGCGCTCACCGCATGGTCCGTCGACGGCGTCGCCGCGCTCGCGGACGACCTGACCGGCGGCCGCGCGGACCGGCCCGTACGGCTGCTCACCCTCGGGCTCAGGAGCGACGTCGGGGTGGGGGACCGGCTGCGCGAGGGGCGCGAACGGGTGCGCCGCAAGTTCTCGGCGCTCGCCCAGGCCCGCGGCGAACGCGAGTACCCCTTCCTCGAGATCCCGTACAACCCCCTCTACCTGGACAGCCGCGCCCTCGCCGTCGAGACCGAGGACGCGGGCACCGTCGTGGGCCTGCGCCCGTACTACGAACAGCTCGCCGACTGGCTGCGGGTCCGCCGCGCGCCGCGGCTCACCCGCGTCACCGTCGTCCACTCGGGGCGCTACGTCCCCTGGGCGGCCTGGCTGCGCGACCGGCTCGACGAACGGGGCATCAGCACCGAACTGCGCCGGGTCGACGCCTACATGGGAGAGCGGCCCGAGCGCGGCACCGCCCTGCTCTTCCTCTCGCCCGGCGACGGGGACGACACCCTCCTGGCCCAGATCGGCGCGCTGTCCCACACGGACGTGCGGATCGTCCTGGTTGACGAGCCCTTCCCGCACGCCGAGGCGGCGCACCACGAACGCATCGACCTGCGCGCGGCCACCGAGGACGAGGCACTGCGGATCCTCTGCGCCGGACTCGGCCTCGGTCCCGACCGGCCCCGCGAGGGCGCCCGGAGCGTAGGCTTCCCGCGCCTGCCCGAGATCACCAACGTCGCCGCGCGCGCCGGCGCCTTCATCGACCGCGACGACCTGCTCGTCTCGCTCCAGGAGCAGCTGCGCGAAGCCGGCGGCAACGGCGCCGGGCTGGTGCTGCACGGCCCCAGCGGCTGGGGCAAGAGCGAGACCGCGCGGGAGCTGTGCCACCGCTACGGCGGCGCGTACGACCTGGTGTGGTGGGTGCGCTCCTGGGAACCGCAGCGCCTGCGCCGCGGTCTGACGAGGCTCGCCGCGCAACTGGGCACGGCCGAGGGCCGGCTCGGCGCGGCCCCCGCCGACGGCGACATCTCCCGGCTCCTCAACCGCCTCTCGCGCCCCGACCCGGACGCGGAGAGCTGGCTGATCGTGTACGACGGCGCGCCCGACCCCGCCGAACTGAACGGACTGCTCCCCGTCCCGCACGAGCGGGGCCACCTGCTGATCACCAGCCGTGTCGCCCCCGCGGAGGAGGAGCCCGGGAACGGCCCCCCGCCCTACCTGACGGCCACCGCGATGCCCCCCATGACCGGAGCCACATGCGGCGAGCTGCTGGCCGAACGGCTCCCCGAACTCGGCCCAGACCAGGCCGAACAGGTCGGCAGCGTCGTCGACTTCGTCCCGCTGGCGCTGCATCTGGCGGCCCGCTGCCTCGCCGAGCGGGCCGCGACCCACCGCCGCGAGGACCACATGCCGCCCGACACGGCCGCCGCGGCCGCCGTCGCCGACCTCCTGGACGCCTTCCGCGCCGCCAAGACCGAACTCCTGCGCGTGAGCACCACCGGAGCCGTCACCCCGGTCGCCGTCATGGTGCGCGTCGCCCGTCAGTTCGCGCAGGGCACCCCGGGCGCCGCCGCCTGGCGCACGGAGAGCCCCGCACACGACGCGCTCGGCTGGCTGCTGGGGGCGGCGTCGCTGCTCACCGGCCGCGGCATGGGCCTGGAACTGCTGCGCTCGCGCCGTATCCTGTCCGAGCTGGCCCATGACGACTCCTCGGAACCCCGCGGCACCGCAGGAGGCGGAGGCGACGGCGGCGACAACGCGCTGCGCGGACCCCACGACGTGCAACTGCCCGACGAGCACATGGTGAGCGTCGCCCTGTGGTCGCTCGCCCGGGTCGGCCTGCTCGACGTCGACTTCGACAGCGAGGCCCAGCCCCTCGCACAGCACCACGCGCTGCGCGACCTGATCCGCGAGGACATGGACCCCCAGGCACGGCAGTACATAGAGTGGGTCCTGCGCGGCGTCCTCGCCGAGTACGCGCGACACGACGAGGACCTCCCCGCCGACTGGGCACGCGAGGTGTACAGCCTGAGGCTGTGGGAGGACACCCGGCCCCGGGTACGCCGCTCACTGCTCCGCCACCTCCAGTCGCTCGGCTCGCGCGGCGAGAGCGCCGACCTCACCCGCCTCCTCGACATCGCCGGCCAGGCCCGGGAGGCGTGGCGCGACGAGGGCGACGAGCAGAGCCCCGAGTACCTGCGGCTGCTCAACCTGACGGCCCGCGCCCACCGGCTGTCCGGGGCGCACGAGAAGTCCCGCGAACTCTCCCAGGAGGCGCTGCGCGGCCACCGCAGACTCCTCGGCCTCGTCCACCCCCGGACCCTGCTCTCGGCCGACTCGCACGCCGCGACCCTGCGCGCCCTCGGCCGGTTCGGCGACGCGCTGGTCCAGGTCAGACCCTCCGTGGAGGGCCTGACCCTGCTGCTGGGACGGCATCACCCGGCGACCGCGCAGGCCGAGTACAACCTCGCCCTCACCGAGGCGCTCACGGGACGTGTCAGCGCCGCCCTCACCCGGCTCCAGGAACGCTTCCGCCACCGGCAGGCCGTCGGCGGCAAGGACGACCCGGGTGCCTGGGGCATGACCGACCTGCTCGCCTACCTCTACCGGGCGACGGGGCGCGACGGCGAGGCCCGGGACCTGCTGCGCCAGCGGCTGCGCCGGCACGGCGACGTCTGGGACGGACCACGGCTGCGGACCGAGGTCGGCCTCGCCGCCAGCGAGCGCCGCCTCGCCGACGGCTTCCCCGCCGTCCGGGACCCCCGCTACGGCTACGAGATGGCCCACGAGCGCGACCTGCGCGCCCTGCGGCTGTACGTCAACCGCTTCGGGCTCGAAAGCCTGGACACCCTGCGCTGCCAGTTCAGCTACGCCGCCGACCTGCACGCCCTCGGCAAGGCGGACGAGGCGGAGACACAGGCCCGGCTGTGCGGGCAGGTGCTGGGAGAACGGTTCGGCGTGGGCCACCCGTTCACGGCGCTCAGCAACGTCCGGCACGGGGTGTACCTCCGGGCGACGGGCGACCTGGCGCAGGCGGAGAGCCTGGGCCGCAACGCCGTGGACCGGCTCACCTTCAAGCTCGGCCAGGCCCACGCCTGGGTCACCGCCGCGGAGAACTCGCTCGCCGCGACCCTCGCCGCCGCCGGCCGGCGGGAGGAAGCCGTCGTACTCGCCGAGAGCGCCCTGTCCAGGCTGCGCGACCTCGGTGTCGCACACCGCCCCGACGGGCGGCGGGTGCGGGCCCATCACGCCCGGCTGACCGGTGCCGACACGGACCGCCCGGCCCCGCCGTCGGGCTTCGACATCGACCTGGAGCTGCCGGACCTGTAGGAAGCGGACGCGACCCCGTAGCAATCTGGAAGCCTCCCGTCGTACAACGAAAGGCGAGTGGACCGTGGCAGCCCCGGCACCGCAGCTCACCGAGACGCTCAAGGAACACCACTGGCGTCCCGAACGGCACGGCAGGATAACCGCGTTGTGCGTCGAGGCGGTGACCGGGGCCGGCGGGATCAGATCGCTGTCCCACTTCAGCAACGGCATCCTCGACTTCGTCGTCGGCCGCACCGACCGGCACCCGCTGAGCAGCATGGTCACCGACCCCGGCGACGCGGCGGAGGAGGAGTCCCTGCCCGGCAGCCGGCTGCTGCTGTGCTCCCAGGACGTCAACGCGCTGCTGCTGCCGCTGGGCACCGGAGAGCTGATGCGCACGGTCGTCGCCCACGGCAGGGGCGGCCTGTGGGGCGGGCGCGTCAAGCCGGGGGAGTACCTGGCGGCCATCGCCGACGACGCCGGCAACGTCGACCTCATGGACGGCGTGTTGAACGATCTGGTCACCCGGATCCGGGTCGAGGTGCACCGGCTGTCCGACGAACTGCCGGGCGGAGACCGCAAGGCCAAGCCCGGTCTGTCCTCCGTCGACGGCGTACGCGACCCCCTGCGCGTCGACTTCGGCACGGCCGCGCCCGCCGATCCCGGGTACGAGGAAGGCCTGCGCGCCCGGTGGACCGGCCATGTGAACACCACCGATCTCCACTACGCCGCCTACTACCGCGACTGGACGCTGGTGTGCGCGGGCGACGTCTTCGAATCGCCCGACCTCGGCCACAAGTTCATGAACGTCAGCGTGCGCACCCGGCGCAGCGCCTACCGGGATCTGTCCCGGGGCCTGCGCGGTCACCTGGTCCGCCTCACCGACGCGCTGAACCTCGTCGCCCCGGCGGACCCGGGCCGTCCGGCCGTCGAGCGGCTGGTCCTGGACGTGCAGGAGGGTGCGGTCTACCTCGTCTGGATCTCGCCGCGCGAGTTCCTCGTCGGGGTCACCCTCGACCAGACCCAGGTCGGCAACGCCGACCGACAGCTGATGCGGCTGGCCGACGCCGTCCGGGGGATCACACCGCCGCCGCGCTGAGCGCGGACCACACCTCCTCCGCGAGCACCTCGACCGTACGGGCCGCCGTCAGCGGGTGGGGCGGGCCCGGGCTGCCCAGCAGATGCGTCGGGAGGACCTCGACCGCGCTCTCGTACTCCCGGCAGATCCGCCGCAGCTCACCCCACTGGAAGTCACTCGGGGCGCCCCGCGCGGCGGACCGGTGCCAGGCCGCCACGGAGCCGCGGAAGTGCTCGGTCAGTGCCCGCACCAGGGTGGCGCAGCCGAGGACACCGAGGTCTTTCTGCGTCGCGGTGGGGTGCCGTTCGGCCGCCCTCCCCGCGATGCGCCGGGTGACCGTGTCGAGGACCTCGAGCGCCTCGTGGAACCGGTGCCGTACCGCTCCCGGAAGATCCGCGGCGACCGGTTCGGGGTCGGGCTCCCGCCCGGGCGGGTGGTCGAGGACCGCCGTCGGCCCGCCCGGGGACGGGGCGGTCCGCGCCCCGCCGGGGGCCAAGGCACGCGATCGCAGCTCCGGGACCCAGGTGTTCATCACCCGGCGCAGTTCGGCGAGTTCGGCGGTCTGCTGCTCGAGGTCGCGCCGCATGCGCTCGCCCAGCTGGACCAGGCCCTCCTCGCGGCGGCCGTCCGAGAGCCGCGTGCCCAGCTTGCGCAGCGCCGCGTCCACGGTACGCGGGAAGTCCCGCTGCTCGTACACCAGCGGCCGCGAGCCGATCGAACGCCCGAGACGGTCCTGCATGGTGTGCGACACATGGCCCCTGACCACGAGCAGCACCTCGCACCGGCCCGGGCTGACCGCGCTGCGCAGACTGTGGACCTGGGCGGCGATCCGCTCGGCGTCGTCGGCGACCAGGACGGAGTTGGTCAGGAGCACCGCGAGGTAGGCGTTCGGGCCGGGGGAGAGCCAGTGCAGCACCTCCTCGGGGGTCCCGGGCGGGGACGAGAGGCGGTCCGGGACCGGGTCGCGCGAGGCGATCCGCCACTGCCCGAGGTCCAGGGCCTTGCGCACGTCCGTCACGATGTGACGCCGCGAGACCTGCTCGTGCAGCCGGCCCACCGCCAGCAGCACGTCCCTGGCGCTCACGCGCCGTACGCCGCCCTCCGAACCGTCCTCCCGGGCGCGGTCCCGGTCCTCGGCGATCTGCCACGCCTGGCGGCAGGTCTTGAGGACTTCCCGGGGCACGCCCTCAGTCAGTTCGTGCATCAGCCCGATCGCCTCCCGGTCGAACGGACCGAAGGACGGGCCGGCGGTCGGGTAGGCGGACGGTTCGGCGTTCGGGCCGGTGGACGGGCCGGCAGGTGTGCCGGTGCCCCCGCCCGACCCGCCGCCCGCCGCGACGTAGGCGGCGACCAGCTGTCCGGTGAGGCGTTCGTCGAACGCGGCCGGCCACAGCTGCACCAGCCGCTCGTGCACACTCGGCCGCAGCTCGCGCAGCCCCCGCGGCGACACGCAGAAGACCAGCAGACCGCCCTGGCTGGCGTAGATGTTGACGAGCCGTTCGAACGCGTCCATGAAGGTGCGCAAGTGGTCCTCACGCCACTCCAGGACCTTCTCCAGGGAGTCGATCAGCAGTGCGTACGGGCTACTGACCGTGCCGTGCAGGACCGCCTGTACCGCCAGGGCGTCGAAGACCCGGTCGATGCCGGCGTTGATGTGCTCCGGGCCGCTCGTCCCCGCGGAGGGCCCGATGGCCTCGGTGATGCCGCGCTCGCGCAGCGGCTCGGCCGGTTCCTCACCGCGCAGCCACTCCCACACCATCCGGGTGAACGACGGATCCTGGAACAGCGCCAGTGCGGTGGCGAACCGGCGGTGCTCGGTGACCGAGCCCATCGCGCGGCGCAGGTCCGCATGGATCACCTCGGGGTCGTAGCGCAGCGCCGACACGACCTTGTCGGGGTCGAGGCTGCCGGCCCGCAGCGCCGACGCGATCTCGTCCAGCCCGCCCAGGCGCGGATCGTGGCCCTGGGCGGCCACGCGGTTGGCCATCACGTAGGTGTAGTAGCGGTGGACGAGTTTCTCGAAGCGCCGTTGGCCCTGAGGGGTGTCGCCCGGGCCGCGTAACCGGTCCCGGTACATCCGTCCCATGTCCTGCACCGGCTCGTCCATGCTCCACAGCGTCAGCGGTTCCGGCAGCCCGCCCAGGTCGTCGGAGACCTTGCGCAGCGCATGGCTCTTGCCCAGCCCGAACTCGCCCACCAGCGCGATCACCCGGCCCCGGCGGCCTCCGCCCGGCTGGTCGGCGAAATAGTCGTCGACCAGCCGGGAGAGGTCCTCCGTGGTGGGGGTGGAGACCGTCGCGTTGCCCGAGTCCGCCCGCTCGACGGGCGCGTTCCCGAGGCCGGAGGATGGCCCGAGGCGCACGACGGGGGTCAGGGGGAACGGGTTGCTGTGCCAGATGATGTCTCCACTGTCTGGGGCCACGGCGGGCACTCCTCGTGTTTCCAATGATGCGATCCGGGCGGCGGGCAGGTGTGGGGACGTGGGTCAGGATCCGTAGGGTGGCGGGGATCCGCCCGACGGGTCGGGGGCGGGGTCCGGGTCGGGGTCGGGGTCGGGGGCCGGTTCGGGGTCCGGGTCGGGGCTCGGCTCGCCGAGCAGGCGGCGTCTGGCCTCCTGGTTGAGGGCCTCCGCCTGCTGTCTGAGGTGCTCGGCGGTGATGCGGACCGGCTGTTCGTTGCGTATCTGGTGTTCGGCCACGGCGTGGTACACCTGCCGCAACTCCCGTACGTCGGTGGGCTCCCACCCGGTCAGCAGCGACGCGTCGGGGTCGGGGTGGCCCGAGCGGGCGCTCTGGTGGAAGGTCACCCTGTCCTCGTCCTTGAGGTGGCCGAGCGCGAGATGGGTGACCGCTGGGTGCCGCAGCTCCCTGGTCACGTGCCGTGCCTCCTCGGCCTCCCCGAGACTGACCTCGACGAAGAGGACGATCCGGCTCCGCGCATGGCTCAGACAGGTCTTCAGGAAGCGGGTTCGCGCGCCCGTGTCCTTCCAGGCGATGTGCGGCACGATGACGAACAGCAAAGCGTCCTGGGCCTCGAGCAGCTCGCTGATCGTCGTGAACGCGTCCCCCGGCGGCTCTTTGGGCAGCCCGGCGTCGACCTTGGTCTGCTGCTTGCGCAGCTCACCGACGATCTGTTTGAGAATCCTGGAGTTGATGAGCCGGGTCGGCGCGAAGTTGCCGTCGTCGTCCGTGCTGATGGCGCGGCCGTTGTTGCCGTAGCCGGCCGTCATCGCCACGAAGTGCTTCAGCGGCGGTTCCGGGTTCAGCCTGCCGATGTACTCCCGCGCCTCGTGGACGCACCGGTGGATGAGACTGGTCTTGCCCATGCCGATCGGGCCGGTGACCACGACCAGGCACCCGTGGTCGACACCGCCGTCGACGACTTCCGGGAGGGTGTCCAGCCACTTGCGGAAGACGTCCACCTGGGCCTTGGCGTGATCGACGTCCACCCACTGCTCGCTGTGACCCGCCTCGCTCCAGGGCACCAGGGGGTGATCGTCCCGAGGCGGGGAGGCGACGTTCTTCAGACCCTGCTTCTTCGTCGGCACGCGCACGCCGTACGGGTTGTGCTGGTTGGGCACCGTCATACGGCCGCTCCCCGGTCCGTGCGAGACAGCCGCTCGCGTACGGTACGCCATCTCCACTGGAGGGCACGTCTGTTGAGATCCGACACGCCGCCCAGCGCCTCGTCCACCGACCGGCGGGTGTCCCGGGCCTGCTGTCCCCGCGCGTCCGTGCCCAGCCGCTCGCCGTCGACGAACTCGGGCAGGGGCCCGGCCAGCGGCAGCGTCTCGGCCAGGAACCGGGCCCGGCTGCGGCGCGCGCCGGGCGCGTCGACCTGGGCGAGGGCCGAGTCCAGCGCCTCGCGCGCGGTCACCACCGCCGTGTGGTCCGCCTGCGCATCGTCCTCGTAGGCCCTCAGATACTCCCGCGCGGCGGCCCGGTAGGCGGCGGTCGAGGCGTCCAACTGCTGTCCGATCCGGCGCCGTTCCGTGGAGAGCCGCTCGGAGGCCTGGCCGCCGAGGGTGAGCAGGGCGCCGAGGACGAGCGCGGGCAGGGCGGCGAGGAACGTCGTGAGCCAGCCGTCGTCCTTCTTGGCCTCGCCCCCCGCGCCCGGGGAGTCGGCGGCCGCCCCCATCAGCGCGGCGCAGGCCCGGCCGAAGTCGTCCCGATGCCGGTCGGCCCAGGTCTCCGGTGTCATGGCGGCGGCGCCGTCGGCGGTGGGTGTCACGGAGGCCGCCGTCGACGTGTCGGGTTCGAGGAGGCCGAGACGCAGCCCCGCGGCGACGAGGTCCGCGCGATGCGCGGTGTCGAGGCAGTACACGAGCTGGACGTCACGTTCCTTGGACCCGGACCCGGACCCGGACCCGGACCCGGAGCTGGAGCGGGACCCGGACCCGGACGGCACGGTGAACGCCGGGGTGGCGGCCGTCAGCAGGAGTGCCGCCCCGGCGGCGGCGCCGACCGCGATCCTCCGCCACCCCGCCCTCGCGCCTCCGCGCCCCGTCCACTGCCTCATGCGCACCCTCCCCGGCCCGTCGCTGCCCCGCCGGTCTCCCGGCCCGTTCCCCTGCCACGCCCGTGGCGCCCGCGTGACACCCTCGTGTTCCGCCCCGGCCGGGCCCGCGTTCAGCCCCCAGGACGCCCGTCCGGCAACGGCTCGCGCGCCAACGGCTCGGGCTTCCCCTGGTCGCGGGGACGCTCCTCGCCGGTGTCGGGTTCCCCCCGGCCGCGACCCCGCCACCGGCGCGGCGCCCCCGTCAGCAGCACCTGCGACGTGGCGTGCAGCAGGTTGACGGTGAGGACGGCGGGACCGACGACGGAGACCGTGCCGGGAAAATCGGGTTCCAGGGCGAGCGCGATGAGGACGGCCGTGATGCCGTTCTGCTGGCCCAGCCCGAGCGCTGCCCTGTCCCGCCGTTCCAGCCCCTTGACGAACACCGGCATGACCCCCAGGGCGACCACCGCCTGCGCACCGAACGCCGTCACGCCGAGGACGAGTCCGGGCAGCAGCGACACCCCCTGGGCCAGGAAGAGCCCGAGGGCGAGGGAGGCGGCCAGATAGGCACCGGCGACGGCTCCGTCGACGACCTTGTCGAACGCCGGTGTACGGACGACCAGACCGGCCAGCGCCACGGCGAGCATCAGCATGCCGCTCGCGGCGAGCACGAGCGTCGCCACGACCAGCACTCCCGTCAGGACGGCCCCGGTCCGCCGGCCCAGCGGCGTGCCCGCGAGCGCCCCCGCCGCCGCCCTCGAACCCGCCGCCGCCCGCAGGCCCCTGCGCCCGGCCCACCACAGGAGCAGGACCCCGGCGAGCAGCGCCGCGTTCAGCGCGAGGCCGTGCACGTAGCCGTCGGCGCCGCCGCCCGCGACGGCCGGCATGCCCTCGCGCCCCGATCTCGTATACGCGTAGGCGGCGACGTACAGCGTCAGCAGGACCGTCATCGGATCGTCGAACGACGCCCATGCCGTGAGCAGCGAACGGGCGCGCGGCGACATGCGGTCGCCCTTGCCGAGCGCGGCGACCGACAGCGGGTCGATCTGGGCCACGGCGATGCCGAGCACCAGGTACTCGGGCCGGTCGAACGCCAGCACCATCACGCCGGCGATGAGGGACGCCTTCAGGACGACGCCGAGCGTCACCGCCGCCACGACACCGGAGAGATCGGCCCGTAACGCCCTCAGGTCGATCGAGTACGTGGAACCGTACAGTCCGACGGCGAGGAGGAATCCCGTGCCGAAGAGGTAGGCGCTGGTGCCGACCAGCGCCGACGGGTCGATGAGCAGGCCGATCGTCACGCCGGTCACCAGCGTGCCGAGCCCGCCGGCCACGATGGCCGGGAACGATTCCGGCAGCCGCCAGGACCGGACGCGTCCGGATGTCGCCACAGCCTCTCCCCCTCCCGGCCCACGCACCTCACCCGGCACCCCCGCCGACGCCGTGGGGCCATTGAATCGTAGGGGGCGCGGACGCCGGGCCGAAAGCCGGACTCCCGCACCCCGTAAGGGAATTACCTCCCTCGGATCACCTCGATGAGACGGATGGCGCGGTCGCGACCGCTTCTGTGCGGTCCTGCTCTGTTAGATGCCCGGCCCCGAAGGTCGCCGAACGCCCTTCTCGGCCGCACCGCGGCAGCACGAACCGCCCGCTCAGGTGTGTTGGCATACCATTTCCGGAAGTGTCAATGGAGGGGGCAATGTTGAACGAGCTCGCACAGGCGGCGTCCGCCGCCATCATCAGTTCGGCCGCCACGGACGCGTGGCCGCGGCTGCGGGACGGCGTCGTCGCGGTGTGGCGGCGCGTGTATCCCGAGCGGGCGGATGCGGTGGGCACCGATCTCGACGCCAGCCGGGACGATCTGCTCGCCGCCCGGTCCGGAAGCGACGAGCTGTCCGAGGCCGAGCTGCGCGCGGAGTGGCAGGGGCGCGTGCGCCGTCTGCTGGTCGAGAACCCGGAGATCGCCGGGATGCTCAGGGCGCTCCTGGACGAGGTCGGCGGGTCGTCCGCGCAGCGGGCGGCCGACGTGGGCGAGGTCCGGATGACCGCGCGGGCGACGGGGAACGCCCGTGTATACCAGGCGGGGCGGGACCAGCACATCAGCGAGCGATGACGGACGAGCACGGCGGCAGTCGCTCGGATGCCCGGGCGTCCGGTCGGGCACGGGTCTTCCAGGCCGGCCGGGACCAGCACGTCACCGAGCAGCACTTCCACGTACGGCGCTCGCGTACGGCGGTGTTCGCCGCCGTCGCGGCGGTCGCGGCCACTGCGGTGGCCGCCGCGGTCGCGGTCGCGGTGCTCGGGCGGGACGATCCGGCGGGGGGCACCGGCGCCGGCGCCTTGCCCGCCCAGCCGCCGGTCGCCTCCGCCGCCGCACCGTCCCGGTCCCCGCAGGTCACGCCCTCGGCCGTCGCGGACACGGCCCCGGGCTGGTCGGGGACCACAGGGCTGACGTACATCGATCTCGACGCGCGCGAACCGAAGTCGCTGCCCAACAACACCGGGGCGAGCTTCTACGTGAACTACGACACCGGTGACAGACCGCAGCACACGATCTACGTCCTGCCGGGGGCCGGTATCGCCCGCTGGCGGGGTGAGGCCGCCCCCGGCCGGCAGAGCTGCGCGGAGCTGATCTCCACTCAGCGGGCGCAGTCCTTCCCGATCCGAACGGGGGACCGCTTCTGCGTGAGTTCGGGCGGGGGCAGGGTCGCGGCGATCAGGGTCGGAGCGTTCGACACCGCCACGGGCTCGTTCTCCGGTGAGCTCGTCGTCTGGGGCGCCGGGTCCTGACCGGCTTCCCGGGGCCCGGCCCGGGGCCGGGCCGGGCCCCTTCACCTGCACCGGTGCAGCATGATGTGGGCATGAGCACGCCACCGATGGATCAGGGGTACCCGCACCACCCGCAGTATCCGGCCCATGGCCAGGGCCACGCCCCGCAGGCATCAGGGTCGCCGTACGCCCCGCAGCCGCCCGCGTCGCCGTATGCCCCGCGACCCCTCACGGGACCCCGTACGGGACCCCCTACGGAACCCCGTACGCGCAGCAGCCGTGGTCCCCCGGGCACGCACCGCAGCGGCGCGTACCGCGGCCCGCGGGCGAGGGGCGGCGGCTGCTGGCCGCGACGGTGGACCTCACGGTGGCGGTGGCCGGCCCGTATCTGCTGGCGCGCGGTGAGGACGGCAGGCCGCTGACCGCCCTGGCCCTGCTGATGGGCGTCTCCTTCGTCAACCAGGTCCTCCTGACGCTGCTGTGCGGGGCGAGCGTCGGCAAGCTGATCACCGGGATACGGGTGGTCCGGGCCGCCGACGGGGAGCGCCCCGGGTTCTGGCGGACCGTGTACCGCTGGCTGTGCGGGCTGTGCTGGTTGCCGCTCCAGCCGTACTACTGGCTGCGGGCCTTCTTCCGCGGCCTGGCAGGGGGAGGCGCCGCCCGCCGCAACGTCGCGGACAACGACGACGGCGAGCTCTACCACGCCGACCTCGCCGGCCTGCGCCACGTCCGCGGCAAGGATCTCGCCGCCTGACCCGCATCCCCGCGCCCGGCGCGTCCCGGGTCCGTCGGGGAGGAGCCGCCGTGAAGATGAGAGGCCGGAACGCCGCGTCCGTGGAGCAGCGCCCTGAGCGAGGCGGCCGCATCGGGTGCGGAGTCGAGGGCGGTGACCTCCGTATCGCTGACCCGGAGGGTCGGGAGCCAACCGTGCTGGGACGGCAGGAGATCCGCCAGCGCGTCCCGGAAGGCACGCTGGCGATGACGGCCCCCGTCTCCGGGGAACAGCGGTGGTTTCGGCCGGGCGAAACCACCGCCGGGTTCGCGCCCGGAGAGGGCCCGCGAGCGGGCCAGCCATCGAGCGGCGTCGAAGCCGAGCTCCGTCCCTGCCGGATAGTGCTCCAGGGTGAGGGCGCGGGCCCCCGTAAAGTGCTGCTTCTCGTCGACCTCCAGAATCTGGCGCTGCCCGTCCTCGTAGGCCAGCAGGACGTCCAGGCTGCGCCGTTCACGACGAGGGGCCTGCTCCGGGAGGACCAGCCCGGTGAGGGCGCCGTACATCACCGAGACCGTCTCCCACATGGCGCGGCACTCGGTCCGCCCCGGCCGCCGTAGCCAGTCCGGACAGGCCTCCGGCACGACGTCGGCTCTCACGGCGTCGGCCAGGAGACGGGTGAGGCGGTTCTGCACCTCTTTCACGGCAACTCTTTCACCACCACGCCCACTTCCTCAGGGGAGGGCCGGGGGATTCTCGGCGAGTTTGCTTTCGTGCTCGGCCAGCCAGCTGCGCAGGTCGGTGCAGGACGTCAGACCCCGGCCAGGGTAGTCGACCCGGTAGCCGTTCGTGTCGTTGCCCGGCAGACCCGTTTCCAGGCACCGCAGGGCGTGCGGCAGGGTGAAGGCGATGCCGTGGGCGTTCTTCCGGACCTCCTGGTCCGGGTGTCCGCCCAGGATGACGGCGGCCGAGGCGGCCTTCGCCGCGAGCTCGTCGGTGCCGGTACGCAGGGCTTCGACCGTGCCGGGGTCCCGCTTGGCAGCGTCACCGAGCCGCTCGTGGCGCTCCATCAGGAAGCGCACGCGGTGGGACGCCTGCACGAGTTCGCCGTACCGCGCGATCCGTTCGTTGGCGCGTGCCGTCTCCTTCAGCCCGTCCGCCTGGGTGCGGGCCGCCTCCACGGTGCTGCGGGCCTGGGCGCGCCCCGTGTCGAGGATGCTGTCGGCGTGCAGCCATCCCGCCGCCACGGTGGCCAGCACCGCGGCGAGCGCGACGTACGAGGGCGCGTGGTTCTCCATGTGGGCGCTGAAGGCGGACATGCGCGGAATGATCACAGGCCCCGCACCGTCGGGCCAGTCCGGAACCGGCCATTGCCGACGGTGCTCGCCCCGTGCGCAACCGCTTCCGTATCGGCTACCGCGCGGACGGTTACCAGATGGTGGAGAAACCCAGGCGCAGACGTTCCTGATCGCCCGCCACGTCCAGTGCGCCGCCCCGGACGGCGGCGGCCTCCTCCGTCGTCAGCCCGCGGCCGAAGATCCGGACGTCGTCGAGGCCGCCCTTGAAGAGTTCGGTGACCCCCACCGGCTGGTTGGGGAAGTCGGGCCGGGCACCCACGTGGACGGTGAAGTCGTCGGGCGGAGTGATGTCCCCGGCCGGGGCGGCCGCGGTGAACTCCTGGCCCCCGTCGACGGACAGCACGAGCTGACCGTTCTGGCGCTTGAAGACGGCGTGGTGCCAGTTGCCGTCGTTGTGGGAGGACGTGGTCCTCACCTCCGCGTACCCGTCGCCGGTGCTGATGGCGGCGCGCAGCTGGTTCCTGCCGGGCTCGGCCTTCAGCCAGAACTGGCGGACCTTGTCACCCATGCCGTACCCCCAGATGATGGGGAGCCCGCCGCCCGTGGCCGAGTGCTTGAACCACGCCGTGACGGTGAAGTCGCCCTTGCCCAGGCGCAGCGACGGGGAACAGCTGACGATCCGCAGGTAGTCGTCCTGGCCGTCGAGGCCCATCGCCTTGCCGGAGCCGCGGTCGGTGAGCTGAGCCCCGCCGTGGACGAGCGCATGGTTGCGGTAGTTGTTGGGGCCCGTGTCCGAGGTGCGCGGCAGGCGCAGTTCCTGCTGGGCCGCGTCCATGTGAGCCTCGGAGAAGGACGTGAAGCTCACATTGCTGTGCGGGATGTTGTTGGCGTTCTCGTACAGCACCCCGATGGTCCCGGTGGCCGACAGCGTCAGGTCCGAGTAGCCGGACCGGCCCGCGGTGACCAGCGTACCGACGGTCTGCCAGGTCTTCCCCTCGTCGAAGGAGGAGCGCACCGCCAACTCCCGGCGGTCCTCAAGGGTGTTCGGGCCCAGGCGCGCCGGGGCCGAGAAGAGCAGCCGGTCCCGGGCGCCCCCCATGTCCTTGGCGCGCATCCGCAGCAGCGAACCGAA
Source organism: Streptomyces sp. NPDC090022 (assembly GCF_044748145.1). Taxonomy (NCBI): domain Bacteria; kingdom Bacillati; phylum Actinomycetota; class Actinomycetes; order Kitasatosporales; family Streptomycetaceae; genus Streptomyces; species Streptomyces sp. NPDC090022. Next base: position 3,073 of record NZ_JBIVFN010000039.1, on the reverse strand, counting down.
CACCGGGACGGTGTCGAGGCCGGCCACGGGCGTGAACGGCGCGGCGAAGGTCGCGCCGCCGTCCGCACTGGTGGTCGCCAGCCGGTGCTGGTCGGTCTCACACCTGGCCGAGCTGCGCGCGTTCACGTACAGGCCGCCGTCGGTGGTCTCCACGACGGTCAGCTCACCCGGGTGGGCGGTGCTCTTCTCGACGTCGGAGCGCGCGCCGAGGGTCCAGGTCAGTCCGCCGTCGTCGCTGTAGTACAGCTGGCCGCCCGCCTTCCCGTCCGTGGTCGCATGGTCACCGGTCACGACCAGCCGGCCGTGGTGCGCGCCACGGCCGAGCTGGATGCCGTGGCCCGGTCCGGTGGAGACCCAGGTCCAGTCCACGGGCTTCAGGTGGCCGAGCGAGGCCCCGTTCTGCCACGCGGCCCCTTCGTCGACGCTGTGCGCCACCCGCAGGCTGCGGACGCCCCGGTTGAGGCTGCCGTCGGGGTTCCGGCTCCAGTCGCTGGTGGCGTACAGCAGGGAGACGCGGCCGGTCACGGCGTCGACGACCGGTGAGGGGTTCCCGTGGGCGTCGTCGTCGTTCGCTCCGGCAACGACGGTCAGGGGCCCCCAGGTCTTCCCGCCGTCCGTCGACTTCTTCATCACGATGTCGTTGTGCCCGATGTCGCTGCACGCGCTGACCCGGCCCTCGGCGAACGCGAGAAGGGCGCCGGAGCGCGCGGTGACCAGCGAGGGGATCCTGAAGCAGGAGTAGCCCTCGCTGCCGGCGGCGAACGGTGTGGTCGTCTGGGACCCCACCGCGGCGGAGGCCGTGACCGTCCCCGCGGTCGCCGCGGCCGGGGCGGACGGCACCACGGCGGTGACCCCGAGCACGGCGAGCCCGAGCGCGGCCGCCGCCCAGGCGGGCGCGGCCGAGCGCCGTATGCCAGGGCGTTGCTGACGAGCAGATGACATGAGAGGTGTCTCCCGTTCCGACGACTTCCGGGCGTCGCGTCAGTAGATGTGGCCCATGTGGGCCAGTGCCTGCTTCAGCAGCACTCCGTGGCCGCCCGGCATCTCGTCCTGGACGGCCGGGGAGGCCGCTTCCTGCGGACTGAACCAGACCAGGTCGAGGGCGTCCTGCCGCGGGCGGCAGTCACCGGTGACCGGCACGACGTACGCGAGGGACACGGCGTGCTGACGCGGATCGTGGTACGAGGAGACGCCCACGGTGGGGAAGTACTCGGCGACCGTGAACGGCTGGAGCGAGGCGGGGATCCGGGGCAGCGCGACCGGGCCGAGGTCCTTCTCCAGATGGCGCAGCAGCGCGTCACGGATACGCTCGTGATGCAGGACGCGGCCGGACACCAGCGTGCGGTTGACCGTGCCGTCCGGTCCGATGCGCAGGAGCAGGCCGATGCTGGTGACCTGGCCGCTCTCGTCCACGCGGACGGGCACGGCCTCCACGTAGAGGATCGGCATCCGGGCCCGGGCCGTCTCCAGCTCGTCCGTGGTCAGCCAGCCGGGCGTGGTCTCGGTTGCGTCAGACATTTCTTGATCATACGTTCCGGACCCGGTGCTCCGCAGGATCCGCGGGCAGGGAATCCCCGGCCATCCGGCCCGTGCCCGCCGGTGGCTCACCAGGTCACGTACAGGGTCTCCGGGGAGCGGTGGATGAGGGTGGGGCGCATCGACGGCGCCGGGCGCCGCCCGTCCAGCCGGAGACCGGGCAGGGTCCCGGAGAACAGCTCCAGCGTCAGGTGGAGTTGCGCACGCGCCAGCCGGGCGCCGGGGCAGTTGTGCGGCCCGTGGCCGAAGGCGAGGTGCCGCCGGTCCGCGGGGCGCCGGATGTCGAACCGGTCGGCATCCGGGTGGCGGCCCCCGTCCCGGTTGGCCGACGCGTAGGCCACGAGTACGGTCGCGCCCGCCGGGAGCCGCGTGCCGGCCAGGGTCACCGGCCGCGTGGTGACCCGCCGGAAGCCCTGGATCGCCGGGTCGAAGCGGGCGGACTCCTCCACGGCCGCCCCGATCAGCGCCGGATCGGAACACAGCAGCGACCACTGCTCCCGGTCCGCGAGCAGATGCAGCAGCGCGGTGGAGATCAGCGCACTCGTCGTCAGGAAGCCGGCGATCAGCAGGTTCTGCAGGTTGGCCACCAGCTCGTGGCGCTGTTCGAGGCTCAACTCGCCGTCCCCGGGGGCGAGGGCCGCCACCAGGTCCGTGCACAGGTCCTCGCGGGGGCGGGCCCGCCGGTCGCGGACGTACCCGTCCAGCAGGTGCTGGAGCGCCACCACCTCCTCGGCGGCGGCCATCTGCCCGGCCGGGGACAGGGGGCGGAAGAACAGCTCCTCGGCCCGGTAGCCTCCCCGCACGGCCGCGGGGACATCAGCGGGGTCCAACCCGATGAGCCGGCCGATGACCAGCCCGGGCAGCCGGCGGGCGTACGCCTCCACCAACTCGGCCGAGCCCTGGCCGAGGAACTCCCCCACCAGCGCGTGCGCCTGTTCGCGGGCGTACGGAAGCACCGCCGCGACGCGGCCCGAGGACAGCCCGCGGTTCAGCGGCATCCGGTAGCGACGGTGGGCCGCGCCGTCGGAGGACACCACGGTCGGCCGCGGCCCGAACCCCCGCGGAAGGACGCCGAGCGCCCCCTCCGAGAGGGGTACGTCGGGCAGCAGCGCGTTGGCGGAGGAGAAGTCCTCGGCACGCCGCAGCACTTCCCGTACGTCCGCGTCCCGCGCGACCAGCCAGGCGTCGACCTCCGGCACCCAGGTCAGACCGTCGGCCCCGCGGGCCAGGGCATAGCGCGGATAGGGGTCGCGGTAGAACGCGTCCCGCTGCGCCTGCTGGTCCCCTGCTGCCACACGGCCCCCTCCCGGGCGCGGCACCGCCCCTCCGGACGGCGTCCGGCGGACGTTCCGGTGCGACGCGCATCCTGCCGGACACCGGGCCCGCCCGAAAGACCGCGTGCCCGTGCCCGGGCGATGCCCCTGCCCGCGGCGAACGGTCCGGCCTAGAAGGCTGCTGAAAATCTGCTGTTCTGGCCCCGGCTCGGTGGAGCTGGGGCCAGTCTTGTTGGCATGCAGGGGGAATGGGCCGGGGAGAC
>NZ_JBIVFN010000038.1:0-56307 GCF_044748145.1 Streptomyces sp. NPDC090022 | reverse complement strand
CACCCACATGGTCCCCGCCACCCTCACCCCCCTCACCGCCCTCCCCCTCACCCCCAACGGAAAACTCGACCCCACCCAACTCCCCGCCCCCCGGCATCTGCTGACCTCGGCGGAGTACGTCGCCCCGCGCGACGACATCGAGGCCGAGCTCGCCGATCTGTTCGGTGAGGTGCTGGGCCGGGAGGCCGTGGGGATCCACGAGAACTTCTTCGACGGCGGTGGCGACTCCCTGCTCGCCGTGCGCCTCATGGCACGGCTGCGCCGCGCCTTCGGCGTACCGCTCCAGGTGCGGGCCCTGCTCGACGCGCCGACCGTCGAGCGGCTGGCCGTGGCCGTGATCGAGGCGCTGGCCGAGGCCGCCGATCCGGCCGAGCTGGAGCGGATGCTCGCAGGCCCCGGAGCCGGAGCCGGACACGGACACGGACCTGAAAGGACGCCATGACCCCCACGGACACGAGCCCGGGGAAGCGCGAGCGAACCCGCGCCGACCTGGGCCGGTTGATGCGCAACCGGGAGTTCCGGCTGCTCTACATCGGCCAGACCTCCTCGGTCATCGGCGACGCGATCGTGCCGCTGGCCCTGGCGTTCGCCGTGCTGGAGCTGACCGACTCGGCGTCGGCCCTGGGCCTGGTCCTGGCGGCCCGGGTGGTGCCCACGGTGGTCCTGCTGCTGCTCGGCGGGGTGATCGCGGACCGGATGTCACGGCGCCGGCTCATGCTGCTGTGCGACACCACCTCGTTCCTCGCGCAGGCCGTCCAGGGCGTGCTGCTGATCTCCGGGAACGCCACCCTCGCCTCGATGGTGGCGTTGCAGCTGGTCGCCGGCACCGCGTCGGCGTTCTTCCACCCCGCCGCCACCGGGCTGATGCCCGAGGTGGTCAAGCCCGCCGAACTCCAGCGGGCCAACGGCCTGGTCGGGCTCAGCGAGAACACCGCGTACATGGTCGGGCCGGCCATCGGCGGTCTGCTGCTGGCGCTGTTCTCCCCAGGTGCCGCGCTGATCTTCGACAGCCTGACCTTCCTCATCAGCGCCATCGCGCTGTACCTGATCCGGCTCGCGCCCGCGGGTGACGCCCGCCGGGCCAAGGACGGCGAGGGCGCGCCGGCCACGTCGGTGCTCCAGGACCTCAAGCTCGGGTGGGACGAGTTCCGTTCCCGGACCTGGCTGTGGACCATGGTCGCCTGGGCGGCCAGCTTCCACCTGCTGGTGCTGCCGGCCTGGCAGGTCTTCGGGCCGGCCGTGGCCCGGGACCAGCTGGGCGGCTCCACCCCGTGGGCGATCATCAGCGCGGCCACCGGGCTCGGTGCGGTCCTGGGCGGGGTGATCGCCCTGCGGATGCGGCCGCGGTACATCATGCGGGCCTCGTTCATCCCGCTCGGTCTGTACGGGCTCCAGCTGCTGGCGCTCGCGCTCGTCGCGCCCGTGTGGGTGATCGCGGTGGCGGCGCTGATCAGCAACATCGGTCTGTCGATGTTCAACGTGTTCTCGCTGACGGCCATGCAGCAGAACGTGCCGATGGAGTCGATGAGCCGGGTCAGTTCGTACGAGTGGCTGGGCAGCATCGGCCTGCTGCCGGTGGGGCAGGCCCTGGTGGGCCCGGCCGGCGGGCTGAGCTCGCCGACCACCGTCCTGGTGGTGGGCGCGGTGTGGATGTTCCTGACGCCGGCGCTGCTGTTCGTCGTACGCTCCGCCCGCAACCTCCGCGCGGTGCACGAGGAGCCGGGGGACGACGAGAAGCCCGAGAAGCCCGAGGAGTCCGGGGCGGTCTCGGCGGCGCCCGCGGGCGCCTGAGCCGCACCCCCGGACCGACCCTGCCGGGGCGGTGGCCGAAAGGCCCCCGCCCCGGCCTTTTTCCGCCATCAGCAGGTCTGATGACACGTTGACGACGGGCAGGGCCAAAGGCAGCCTCGAAAGGTCGGAGCGTAATACGCTCCGGTGCGGCCGAAATCGCCGCCCGAAATCGCGTTCACGGGGGAAGAGAATGACCGTCGACGTTCTGATCTGCGATGAAATGCCATTGGTTCGCGACGGCATAAAGGCTCTCCTCGCGGACGAGGAGGACATCCGTGTGCTGGATGTCACGGACAGCGGAATTCACGCGATGATGATGATCCGGACCCGTCGGCCGGACGTCGTCATCACCGGGGTCCGGCTCAGCGGCCTATCCGGTCTGGACATGATGCGGCGGCTCAAGGACGAGATCCTGGAGCCGCCGCCGCGCGTCATCGTCTTCGCCATGGACGACAGCGACGAGACCATCACCGAGGTGCTGCACGCCGGTGCCTGCGGGCTGCTCGTCAAGGACGTCAGCCGGGGCGAGCTGGTCGCGGCCGTGCACGCGGCTGCGCGGGGCCAGGTGATGCTGGCCCCGCGCATCGCCGAACGGCTGGTGCACTGGTTCTGCCGCCAGGACAGTCAGCCCGAGGAGCTGCTCCAGCCGGCCGCGGAGGCGCTCACGCCGCGCGAGCGCCAGATCCTCGTGCTCATCGCCAACGGTCTGTCGACCGAGGACGTGGCCGAGGAGCTGACGATCGGGCTGGCGACCGTGCGCACCCACATCTACCGGCTACGGCACAAGCTCGGTCTCAAGGACCGTGCCCAGCTGGTCTCCTTCGCCTACCGGGCCGGCCTCATGCAGCTGACCTCCCAGACCACGGTCACGCCCTGAGGCGGAGCCGGTCCGCTCGTCCGCGAAGTGGCAGGCGGACTCGTGCGCGGCGGGGGTGTCCTTGCCCTTGAAGCGCTCCGGGATCGCCAGCAGCGGCTCCTCGGTGGCGCACGTGTCCTCGGCCTTCCAGCAGCGGGTGCGGAAGCGGCAGCCCGAGGGCGGGTTGGCCGGCGAGGGCACGTCACCGGTCAGGATGATCCGCTCGCGCGACTCCCGCACCTGCGGGTCCGGGACCGGGACGGCGGAGAGCAGGGCCTGGGTGTACGGGTGGGTGGGGTGGTCGTAGATCTGCGCGTCGGTGCCGATCTCCGCCATCTTGCCCAGGTACATCACGCCCACGCGGTCCGAGATGTGCCGCACGATCGACAGGTCGTGCGCGATGAAGACATAGGACAGGTCGAACTCGTCCTGGAGCTTCTCCATCAGGTTGATGACCTGGGCCTGCACCGAGACGTCCAGCGCCGAGACCGGCTCGTCGCAGATGATGATCTCCGGGTTCAGCGCGAGGCCGCGGGCGATGCCGATGCGCTGGCGCTGGCCGCCGGAGAACTGGTGCGGGTAGCGGTTGATGTACTCCGGGTTCAGACCGACCACGTCCAGGAGCTCCTGGACCTTGCGCCGGCGGTCGCCCTTGGGAGCCACCTCGGGGTGGATCTCGTACGGCTCGGCGATGATGTCACCGACCGTCATCCGCGGGTTGAGCGAGGTGTACGGGTCCTGGAAGACCATCTGGATGTTGCGGCGCACGGCCTTCAGCGCGGCCCCGGACAGCTTGGTGATGTCCTGGCCCTTGTAGAAGACCTCGCCCGAGCTCGCCCGCTCCAGGTTCATCAGCAGCTTGGCGACGGTGGACTTGCCACAGCCGGACTCGCCGACGATGCCCAGGGTCTCGCCCTGGTAGAGGTCGAAGGAGATCCCGTCGACCGCCTTGACCGCACCGACCTGCTTCTTGAACAGGATGCCCTGGGTCAGCGGGAAGTGCTTGACCAGGTTGCGGACCTCGAGGATCGGCTCACGCGTGGTCGCCTCAGCCATCGATCGTCTCCTTCCAGAAGTGGCAGGCGCTGCCCCGGCCCGGTACCGCGTGGCCTTCCCGGTCCGTGACCGGGTGCAGGGCCGGGATCTCCGTGCGGCAGACGTCCTGCGCCCGGACGCAGCGCGGGTTGAAGGCGCAGCCGCTCGGGATCGCCAGCAGGCTGGGCGGCAGACCGCTGATCGCGTAGAGCTCCTGGCCCTTCTGGTCCAGGCGCGGGATCGAGTCCAGCAGGCCGCGGGTGTACGGATGGGCCGGGCGCCGGTAGATGTCGTGCACGGGAGCCGTCTCGACGATCCGGCCCGCGTACATGACCGCGATCTTGTCCGCGACGTCCGCCACCACGCCCAGGTCGTGCGTGATGAGCACGAGGCCCATGTTGAGCTCCCGCTGGAGTTCGGCGAGGAGGTCCATGACCTGGGCCTGGACGGTCACGTCGAGAGCCGTGGTCGGCTCGTCGGCGATGATCAGGTCCGGCTCCAGGGCCAGCGCCATCGCGATCATGATGCGCTGGCGCATACCGCCGGAGAACTGGTGCGGATAGTCCCCGACCCGCTGCTTCGCCGCCGGGATCTTCACCCGGTCCATCAGTTCCACTGCCTTCGCGCGGGCGGCCTTGCGGGAGAGTCCCTCGTGGACGCGGAACATCTCGCCCAGCTGGGTGCCGACCGAGACGACCGGGTTCAGGGCGGACAGCGCGTCCTGGAAGACCATGGCCATCTTGGCGCCGCGCAGCCTGCGCCGCTCCTCGGCGGTCATCGTGAGGATGTCCCGGCCCTGGAAGAGGATCTCGCCCCGGCTGATCCGGCCGGGCGGGCTGTCGAGGATGCCCATGATCGCCTGGGCGGTCACGGACTTGCCCGAGCCGGACTCGCCGAGCACGGCGAGGGTCTCGCCCGGATCGACGCTGTAGCTCACACCGTTGACGGCCTTGGCGACCCCGTCCCGGGTCGCGAACTCCACGTGCAGGTCGCGCACCTCCAGGACTGGGGTCACGCTGCCGGGCCCGGCGGCCGCGCCGGGGGCCTGGGCGGCGCCGGGTGCGGCGCCGGGCCGGTGGTCGGTGATGGTCATGTACGTCTCCCTCAGCGCAGCTTGGGGTCGAGGGCGTCGCGCAGACCGTCGCCGACGAAGACGAATCCGAGGACCGTCAGGACGATGGCGAAGCCGGGCGCGAGCCACAGGTAGTCCTTGACCCCGATGAAGCCGCGTCCGGTGGCGAGCATGCTGCCCCACTCGGGGACGCCGGGGGCGACGCCGATACCGAGGAAGGACAGCGAGGCGACGCCGACGACGGCCGTACCGACGTTGAAGGCGGCGTAGACGAGCACGGCGGTCATCGAGTTGGGCAGGATGTGCTTGAGGACGATCCGCGGGGAGCGGGCCCCCAGGGCGCGCGCGGCCTGGACGAACTCCGCCTCGCGGACGGAGAGGATCGAGCTGCGCAGCAGCCGGGCCACGGTGGCCCAGGAGAAGACGGCCAGCGAGACGATCACCGGGGTGATGCCCTGGCCGACGACGAGGATGATGGCGATCGCGCCGATGAGCAGCGGGAACGCGAAGAAGATGTCGGCCGTCCGCATGACCAGGGTGTCGACCCAGCGGCCGGCGTAGCCGGCGAGGGCCCCCAGGGTGACGCCGATGAGGCAGGTCAGGGCGATCGAGGCGAAGCCGACGAGCATGGCGAGCCGGGTACCGGCCAGGAGCCGTGCGAACAGGTCGCGGCCGAGGGTGTCGGTGCCCAGCCAGTGGGCGCCGGACGGCGCGGCCAGCGCGTTGTCGAGGTCCTGGGCGTAGGGGTCGTACGGGGAGAGCAGCGGGCCGAACGCGGCGGCCAGCACCAGCAGGCCGACGATGACGAGTCCGGCGACGGCCAGTTTGTTCTGCAGGAACCGCTGGCGTACGTCCGACCAGTAGGCGGCACGTTCGCCGGGTTCGGGGAAGGCGCCCGGCGCGGCGGCCGCGGCGGCCGCCCCCGCGGGGGCGCCGGCCGGGGCGCCGCCGCGCGGGGCGGCCGCCGCGTCCTCGTCCGCCGCCGGGCGGTGGGTGATGAGGTCGGTCATGGGAGTTTCCTCACGGACGGGGGCGCGGCGGTCACTGGTAGCGGATGCGGGGGTCGAGGATCCCGTACAGCAGGTCGACGACCAGGTTCAGCAGGACGAAGATCGCCACTCCGTACGTCACCACCCCCAGCACGACCGGGTTGTTCTGCATCTGCACGGCGGTGACCAGGGCCAGGCCGACCCCGTCCCAGTTGAAGATGGACTCGGTGATCAGGGCGCCGCCCATCAGCAGGCCGAAGGAGATGCCCAGGTAGGTGACGACCGGGATCACGGAGTTGCGCAGGATGTGGTGGGACAGGACGCGCCGGCGGGGCAGGCCCTTGGCGATCGCGGTCTTGACGTAGTCGGCGCGCAGCACCTCGAGCATGGTCCCGCGCATCAGCCGGGCCACCAGGGCGGCGTCGACGATGGCCAGCGAGATCGCCGGCAGCACCATGGACTGGAAGTCGCCCCGGCTGAGCAGGGGGAACCAGCCCAGTTCCACCACGAACACCTTCTGGAGCAGGAAGCCCGTCACGAAGGTCGGGAACCCGATGGCCAGGGTGGTGGCGAAGGTGGTGAGCACGTCCCAGACGCTGTAGCGGAAGAGGGCGGCGATCAGGCCGACCGCCAGGCCCAGTCCGACGTCGATGACGATGGCCACCAGGGCCAGCTTGCCCGTGTTGACCAGCTTGGGCGCCAGGATGTCGCTGACCTCGCGGCGCTGGACGTAGTCCTCGCCGAGGTCTCCGGTGACCAGGCTGCCGACGTAGCGGACGTACTGCTCGTGCAGCGGCTTGTCGAGCCCGTAGCGCTCCTTGAGGACCTCCACGACGGCCGGGTCGTGCGCGTTGTCGCTGCCGGCGAGCGAGCCGATCGGATCGCCCGGCAGCATGAACAGACAGGTGAACAGGATCATGGTCGCGCCGAGCAGGACGAAGACCATTTGCCCGAGGCGACGGGCGATGTACCGACCCATGCCGGGCTCACTTCCGCTTGAGGGAGATCTCCTCGAGGACCGGCGTCTCGCCGAACCCGATGTCGTCCAGTCCGTCGAACTTGTCGGTGGCGACGAGGCGGTACTCGGACCGGTTGAAGGTCGGGATCAGCGCCATGTCGTCCATGGCGATCTTCTCGGCCTGCTTGTAGAGGGCGATGCGGGCGGCCTCGTCCTTGGTGGCGCGGGCCTGCTCGATCACCTTGTCGAACTCCGGGTTGCTGTAGCGGCCGGTGTTGTCGCCGCCGACGGTGCCGTTGTCCTCCTTGGCGATGGAGGAGGAGTGCAGCATCGGGAAGAGGTAGTTGTCCGGGGTCGGGTAGTCGGCGCCCCACGAGTAGCGGAAGAGTCCGGTGGCGTCGGGGGCGTGCTCCTTCTCCAGCAGCTCGGGGAAGGGCAGGCCCTTGACCTCGACGACGATGCCGAGGACGTCCTCCAGCTGCTTGCCGACGGCCTGGATCCAGTCCTCGTGGCCCACGCCGGTGTTGAAGGCGAGGGTGAGCCGGGTGCCCGGGGTCAGCCCGCCGGCCTTGGCGAGCTCACGGGCCTTGGCCGGGTCGGGGGCGAGGCAGGAGGCGCACAGGCCCTCCTGGTACGAGTCGGGCAGCGCCGGCGGGACGATGGAGGACGCCGGCTTCTGGTAGCCCTGGTAGAGGCTCTTGGCGATCTTGGCGCGGTCGATGGCGTACGAGACCGCCAGCCGGGCCTCCTTCGTCTTCAGCGGGCCCTGGTCGGTGATCGGCAGCAGGTAGTTCTGGCCGTTGACGTCCTTGTGCAGCCACTTGCCCTGCGGCTTGTAGCGGGCCTCGGCGGCCGTCAGCTGCGTGGTGGGGACGTGGGCGTAGTCGAACTCGCCGGTCTGGAAGCCCTGGTACTCGAGGTCGAACATGCTGAAGTAGTTGACCAGGGAGATCTCGACGCGGGCCAGCTTGGCGGGCTTGAGCCCGTAGCCGTCGTTGCGGACGAGGCTGATCTTCTTGTTGTGGTCCCACTTGCCGTCGAGCTTGAAGGGGCCGTTGCCGATCGGCTGGTCGGCGAACTCCTTGTTCTCGGGTCCGCCGGCGGCCTTGGGCATCGGGGAGAAGACGGTGTGGCCGGTCTTCTTGTCGAATTCGCAGTCGCCGGAGGAGAGCTCGACCTTGAGGTGGTCGGGGCCGGTGGAGGACAGGCCGGCGAGCTTGTCGGCCTTGCCGTCCTGGATCTCGTCGAAGCCCTTGATGCCGGCCAGGTGGTAGGCGATGTCGGAGGCCATCGGCTTGCTCGTGGCCCGGTTCCAGCCGCGGATGAACGCCTCGGCGTCCACGGGCTCGCCGTTGGTGAAGGTGGTGCCGGTCCTGACCTTGAACGTCCACTCGGTGCACGTGTCGTTCGCGGTCGCCGACTCGGCCAGGCGGGGCTCCAGCTTGCCGTCGGGGGCCGTACGGTACAGCCCGGTGAAGACGACCTCGGAGACGATCAGGCCGGTGGTCTCGGAGGCCAGGGCGGGGTCGATCGCCTTGGGTTCGGTGACGCCGAACCGGAACGTCCCGCCGTCCTTGCCGGCCGCGCCGGCACCGCCGTCCGGGCCCGGGCCGCACGCCGTGGCCAGCAGTGCGGTGACCGCCGCAGCGGTCAGCCATCTGGCGTGTCGCACGCCGCGCATCATGATGCCTCCTGGGTCGTCCTCTGGGTCTTTTCACTTTTCGCCCGGAGGGGGGAGGGCGGCCATGGGCGCCGGATCACGGGATGATTACGGGCGGACCGGCGTGGAGGAGAAATACGGACCAACGGGAAAACGGCCGAATTCGCGTGTACGGGCGGGTGTTTCCCGTTTACCCGGGACCTCATCGGAATGCTGACACGGGGTGGGTCGGGGGGCTCACAATGAATTCACGCGGAAGGGTGCGGAAGGGGGGCGGAACGGGTGCGCCTCGCGTAGTGGCGGGCGGCTTTCGCCCGGTTTCCGCAGCCGGTGCCCGCGCCGGCGCACCAGCGGCGGCTGCCGTTGCGGCTGGTGTCGAGGAAGTACAGCCCGCAGGAGGGATCGGCGCAGGTGCGGATACGGCCGGGGTCGCCGGCGAGCAGCGTCAGGTAGTCGGCGGCGGCGAGCCAGCCCAGCAGCCGGGCCGGGTCGGCGACGTCCGTGCGCTCGACGGGGCCGGCCGGGGTCAGCAGGCGGCGGATCCGGCCGGGTTCGAGGAGCCGGTTGAACGCGTCGAGGGCCGCCGGGTCCGGCGGATCGGGCGGCCGCCGGCCGGCCACGACGGCCAGGGCCGACCGGGCCTGCCGGGCGACGGCGAGGGTGGCCGCGTCGGCGCGCAGGTCGCCGTCCCGGTACCGGTGGGCGGCACGGGAGCCGGCGAGCCACCGGGCCAGGCCGTCGGTGCCGGCGAGCAGGTCGTGGTGGCCGTGGCGGTCGTGCCAGCGGGTGTTGAGCAGGTCCAGGCAGAGCGGCTCGCCGGTAAGCGGCCGCGGGTCCCCGCCGCCCTCCGGACCGTCGGCGGCGCGCGCCCGGGCCGCGCCGGCCGTACCGGCGACCGCGACCGCGCCGGGGGCCGGGTCCGGGGGCGCCGCCTCGGTCGGGGTGCGGGAGGTCAGGCCCATACGTCGCTCAGGGCGGGGGTGGGGAAGGTGACCTGCGGTTCGGTGGCGCAGCCCGCCGGGCAGGCCCCGGACGAGCCCTCGGGGATGAACTCGGCGGCCCACGGACCCGGTACCAGGCCCGGCAGCAGCAGTTGCCACAGGCTCGTCAGGTGGTGCCGGAGCGGACCGCAGTCCCCCGCGGCACCGCGGCCCGGTCCGGGCGTGAGCGCGTCCAGGCCGAGCAGGGCGGAGCCGAGCTGGCCGCAGACCTCGCCGGGGTCGGCGCGCGGGTGCAGCCGGCCGCCGAAGCGGGCGGCACTGAGCAGGTCGTGGACGGGCACGATCCAGGAGGCGTGCCAGTGCACGATGCCGCCGGTGCCCAGGCCCGTGCGGGTGGCGTCGCGGGCGAGCCGGGCGCCGGCGCGGATCACCGGGTCGTGGCCCAGCAGTCCGGCGACGGCCTGGGTGGCGTCGATGGCCGTCTGCAACGGCTCGCCGCCGGAGCGCAGGACGGGCGCCAGGACCCGGCCCGTGCGGCGCCGGGACTCGGTCCGTACGGCGTCGGCGAGGTCGGCCTTGGAGGTGAAGTGGTAGGTCAGGGCCCCTTTGGTCACCCCGGCGGCCGTGCTCACGGCGGTGAGCGAGGCCGCGGCGTAGCCGTGCCGGTCGATGGCTTCGGCGGCCGCGTCGAGCAGTGCGCGGCGCGTCCGGGCGGCTCTCTCCTGCTGGGTCATGGGTGGGCTCTCCTGGATGGGGGGGTGGCGGCCGGACGGTCGTGTGCGTGCGTGGGGGGAAGCGGGCGTGCCGGAGGGGTGGCCGCGGGGTCCCGCGGCCACCCGTCCGGACGTGGCCCTAGGCCACGTCGGCGGCGGTCGCCCGGCGGTCCTCGAAGCTCTTGCGGAGCTGGGCGCGGCGGAGTTTGCCGATGCCGGTCTTGGGCACCTCGGAGCGTTCGACGGGCAGGACGTGCGTGACGTCGACGCCGAGGCGGGCGGCCACACGGGCGCGGATCTCGCCGGTCTCGGCCTCGGTGACGTGGCCGGCCCGGGGGTGGAAGAAGACCGCGAGTTCCTCGGCGGCGCCCGGCGCGGGGGCCACGAGGGAGGCCACGGTGTACGAGGGCTCGACGAAGGGGAGTTCCTCGACGGCCGCCTCGATCTCGTGGCCGTGGTAGACGACGTCGCCGAGCTGGATGACGTCGTCGGTGCGGCCGGTGACGGTCAGGATGCCGTCCTCGACGTAGGCGAGGTCGCCGGTCTTGAACCAGCCGTCCTCGGTGAACGACTGCTGGTTCTGCGCCGGGTTGTCGTAGTAGCCGCAGGTCACGGTGGCGCCGTGGACCTGGAGCCGGCCGGTGGTGCCCCAGGGGACCAGCGCGCCGTGCTCGTCGACGACCCGGACCTTCGTCCCGGGCTGCGGGCGGCCGACCGGCACGTAGCGGTCGTCGCCGGCGGCGGCCTCGGTGAACTGGCAGTCGGCGACGCCCGCGGTGGTCTCGGACATGCCCCAGCCGGGGAACATGGCGGTCTCGGGCAGGCCGTAGGGGGCGAGGATCTCCAGGAAGCGGCGTACGACTCCGGAGCGGACGGCCTCGCCGCCGTTCATGATGTAGCGCAGCCGGTGGAGGTCCAGGCCGCGCCCGGCCAGCTGGTCGGCGCGGTCGTTGACCAGGACGTACGCGAAGTTGGGCGCCCACGTGGTGTCGGCCCGGTGCGCGGAGACGGCGTCGAGCCAGCGCAGCGGGTCCTGGAGCACCCAGCCGATCTTGGCGTGGACCTGCTCGCAGGCGAGGAAGACGTCGCGCGCGTGGAACATGATCAGGCCGCCGACGTGGTCCAGCGGCATCCAGTTGAAGGTGCGCGTGTCCTGGTCGAGCCGGTTGACGCGGGCGGTGGCCGCGCTGCGCACGAGCACGTTGCCGTGGGTGAGGGTGACCGCCTTGGGCACGCCGGTGCTGCCCGAGGTGAGCAGCAGGACCACCGGGTCGCCGGCGGCGGGCCGGTGGTGGCCGGTGGCGGGCTCGTGGGCGTCGCGCAGGGCGGCGATGTCGCCGAGGTGGGCGGCGGCCCAGCCGGTGTCGGCGGTGACGGCGGCCGCGATCTCCTGGCCGGCGCCGGTCAGGACGCGGGGGCGGCCGTAGCCGGTCCAGACGCGCTCCAGCAGGGCGGGGCCGGTCTCCGGGTCGGCGCTGACGGGCAGCGGCAGGTAGCCGCCCAGCACGCAGGCCCAGAAGGCGGCGACGAGTTCGGGGTCGTAGCCGGCCTGGAGGACGACCTTCTCGCCGGGGCGGACGCCGGCGGCGCGCAGCCCGGCCAGGATCCGGGAGGCGTCGGAGAGCAGGCCCGCGTAGCTCTGGCGCACCTCCGTGCCGTCGGGCTGGATGTACGTCACGCCGTGGCCGGTGCCGGCGGCGCGGACGAGGGCGGCGCCGAGGTCGGGGACGCCGGGGTCGGGGGCGGGCCCGCCGTCGAGCAGCGATATGCCGGTGGTGGTCACGCGTGGTTCTCCTCTTGCTGGGCGGTGGATGCCCCCGCGGTGGCGACGATGACGAGCGGGCCGCGGCCGTGGAAGGGGGCGGGCTCCTTGCGGAAGCCGCCGTACTCGGCGGTGACGGTCAGGCCCGCGGCGGCCAGCAGGTCGCGCATCTCGGGGCCGGTGAGGACCGCCTGGTCGAAGAAGTTGTCGTACATCGAGACGGTGCCGTCGGCGGCGCGGACCAGGAGGGTCTCCTCGTTGCGCCAGTTCGCGGCGTGCGCGTTGACGGCCTGCCGGGCGAGGCGGGTGATCAGGACGCCGTCGGGGCCGCGGTGGTGGGCGACGGTGTGCGGCTGGAAGGTGTCGACGAAGTTCAGCAGGTGGCCGAACTCGAGGACGACGTGGCCGCCGGGGCGCAGCAGCTCGCGGATGCCGCGCAGGGTGGCGCCCAGTTCGGCGCGCGGCAGGTAGTTGAGCGTCATGAACAGGCTGTAGACGAGGTCGTAGCGCTCGTCGGTGCGGTACGTCTCGGCGCGGCCGTGGACATAGGTGAGCCCCGCGCCGCCGGCGGCGCGGGCGTAGTCGACGAAGGCGGCGCTCTGGTCGACGCCGGTACCGCGGTAGCCGCGCGCGGCCAGCGCGCGCAGGTTGGTGCCGGTGCCGCAGCCCAGGTCGAGGGCGGTGCCGCCGTCGGGGAGCAGGGAGCTGAGGAATTCGGTCTCGGCGTCGACGCTGCGGAAGTCCTTCCGCATGATCTCGTAGTACTCGCCGGGGAACTCGAAGCTGGTGCCGGTCAAATCCGTCATCCTCCTCGGATGTCAGTGCTCGTCAGTTGGCCGCGGCGGGCTCGCGCATGGTGCGGTAGCCGCGGGGCGTCACGCCGTACCGGTCGCGGAAGAGCCGGCTGAAGTGGGAGGCCTGGAAGAGGCCGGCCCGCTCGCCGATCACCCCGACGGGCAGGTGGTCGAGCCGTGCGTCGAGCAGCTCGGACCGGCAGCGCGCCAGGCGCTCCTCGCGGATCCAGCGGGCGGGACTGGTCCCGTTCTCCTGGAAGATCCGTTGCAGGTAGCGCAGGGAGATGTGGTGGCGCTCGGCGACCGCGTGCGGGGTGAGCGCGGGGTCGGAGAGGCGCTCGCGGATGTAGGCCTGGATGTGGAGCATGAGGTCGTGCCGGGCCACCTCGTCCTCGGCCGCGAGGTTGCGCAGCCGGTCGGCGAGGACGGCGGCGGCGAGGCCCGCGATGGTGCCGCCGACGCGGTCGAGGGCGGAGTGGATCTCGGTGCCGTGCTCGTCGAGGCCGGCCAGCAGCTGGGAGAGCAGGGCGCCGGCGCCCATGCGGCCGCACCAGGCGGTGGCGGTGAGCTTGGCGGTGTCGGCCGGCGGCATGCCGATCTGACGGTGCGGCAGCAGGACCTCGACCAGGCGGAAGGGGCGCGGCAGGAACAGCTGGTAGGGGCGGGTGCTGTCGCAGCAGACGATCTGCGGGGCGACCGCGTGGCCCTCGCGGCCGTCCTGGTGGACGCCGATCCCGCCGCTGAGCGGCCGGAAGAGGTGCAGGTAGGCGCCAGGGCCGGGGCGGATGGCGCGGGCGGGGCGGATGGCCTCGTGGGGGCCGCCGGCCGCGACGACGATCTGTACGTCGCCGAACTGCTTGCGTACGGCGGAGCCGCGGACGCAGTCGTCGTGGCCGCGCAGGACATGGGCGGGCTCGTGACCGGGCCGGGAATCCCGCGGTCCCGCTCCGGGAACGGCGGTGCGCGCGTCCGGCATGTCCATCGTCCTCCTCGCTCCGCGAAGCGTCGTGCCGTGCTCTGCCGTGGCGTGCCCTGCCGTGCAACCGGGCAGGCGATGCCATAAAAACATACCCGCGTGCACGTATCCGAGCGTCATCAGAGGTTTCAATCCACCGCCGCCCATCTCGGGTTTCCTGCGCAAACCGCTGATCATCAGGCGCATTTCGGCAACCACGGGGGTGGATCCCGAGGTACCGTCGAAGCCCCGGATCGGCCCGCACCGGCGATTTTCCGTACGGTGGCGGATGTAATTTCGAAGAGGGGTATCACGTGACGATCAAGGTCGGCATCAACGGATTCGGCCGTATCGGCCGCAGCTTCTTCCGCGCCGCCCTCCAGCGGGACGCCGGGCTGGAGGTGGTCGCGATCAACGACCTCACCGACGCCGCCACGCTCGCGCACCTGCTCAAGTACGACAGCACGCTCGGCCGCCTCGGCCACGAGGTGCGGGCCGCCGAGGGCGCGCTCGTCGTCGACGGCCGCACCATCGAGGTGACCGCCGAGCGCGACCCCGCGAACCTGCCCTGGGGCGAGCTCGGGGTCGACGTCGTCATCGAGTCCACGGGTGTCTTCACCGACGCGCACAAGGCCCGCGCCCACCTCGACGCAGGCGCCCGCAAGGTCATCATCAGCGCGCCCTCGAAGAACGAGGACCTGACGATCGCCTTCGGCATCAACGACCACCTCTACGACCCGCAGGCGCACGACATCGTCTCCAACGCCTCGTGCACCACCAACTGCCTGGCCCCGCTGGCGAAGGTCCTCGACGACGCGCTCGGCATCGAGCACGGCCTGATGACCACGGTCCACGCCTACACCCAGGACCAGAACCTCCAGGACGGCCCGCACGCCGACCTGCGCCGCGCCCGCTCGGCGGCCACGAACACCGTGCCGACCACCACCGGCGCCGCCAAGGCCATCGGCCTGGTGCTGCCCCAGCTGAACGGCAAGCTCGACGGCTACGCGCTGCGCGTGCCGATCCCGACGGGTTCGGCGACCGACCTGACCGTACGGGTCGGCCGGCAGACCACCGCCGAGGAGGTCAACGAGATCTTCGCCAAGGCCGCCGAGGGCGCCCTGTCGGGGATCCTCACCTACACCGACGAGCCGATCGTCTCCAGCGACATCGTCACCGACCCGGCGTCCTGCATCTTCGACTCGGGCCTGACCAAGGTCATCGGCGACGGCCGCCAGGTCAAGGTCGTCGGCTGGTACGACAACGAGTGGGGCTTCTCCAACCGTGTGGTGGACACCGCCCTGCTGATCGGCGCCCGTGGCTGACCGGAGGTCACCGTGATCAAGACGCCCTACCACGAAGGAGAGCAGGCCGTGCAGCGGCGGGCCCGCGAGGGCCGCGGGCCCGGCTGGGGCTCGCCGATGTTCGAGGACGAGATCCTGCCGGGCTTCGACCAGTACCTGCACCGCCAGCGCATGCTCTTCCTCGGCGGCCGGGACACCGCGGGGGCCGTCTGGTCCTCGCTGGTCACCGGCGAGACGGGCTTCGCGACGACGCCCGACACCCGCACGATCGTGCTGAACGCGCTGCCGGTGCCCGGCGATCCGCTCGCGGACGCGTTCGAGTCGACCGCCGACATCGGGCTGCTCGCCCTCGAGCCGCACACGACCAGCCGGATCCGGATCAACGGCGTGGCCCGGCGGGACGGCGAGACGCTGCGCGTGCGCACCGAGCAGGTCCTGGGCAACTGCCCCAAGTACCTCCAGGTACGGGTGCCGGCCCCCGACGGGCCCGCGGACCCGCCCGGCCCGTCACGGGCCGGCACCGCGCTCACGGCCGAGCAGGAGAAGTGGATCCGCGGCGCGGACACCTTCTTCATCGCCAGCCACGCCGAGGGCTACGGGGCCGACTCCTCGCACCGCGGCGGTGATCCCGGCTTCGTCACCGTGGCCGGGCCGCGCAAGCTCGTGTGGCCCGACTACTTCGGCAACTCCTTCTACATGACCCTGGGCAACCTGCAGCTGGACGCCGGCTGCGGACTGCTCTTCCTGGACTGGGAGACCGGCGGCACGCTCCAGATCTCGGGCAGGGCCCGGATCGACTGGGACGAGCAGCACCGCGCCCACGTGCCCGGCGCCCTGCGGATGTGCGAGTTCGACATCGAGCAGGTCGTCCAGATCGACGGGGCGACCCGGCTGCGCTGGGCCTACGGCGCGCCTTCGCCCTTCAACCCGCCCGCCCCCCAGGGCTGACCACCCCCGCTCACCCCCTGGGACGCCCCGGTCCGACCGGGGCCCCGTCCGGCCGTGCCGTCTCCCCCGTCGGCGCGGCCGGACGGCGTTTCACGTCCGTGCTCCGCACCGCCGGGGACACCTCCCGCGCCCGAAGCCACCGCCTCCACACGACTCCACACGACTCCACACGACTCCACCGACCTCACGATGGGATGCACCGCTGCCATGTCCGATCCGGCCTTCCCGCGGCTGCGCGCCGACGTCTCCACGCTCCCCCGCTACGTCCCGGGCCGTCCCGCCCCCGACGCACTCGTCGACAAGCTCTCCTCCAACGAGAACCCCTATCCCCCGCTGCCGTCGGTGATCCACGCGATCGAGGAGGAGCTCGGCCGGCTCAACCGCTACCCCGACCCGGCCGCCCGCGAGCTCACCGCCGAGCTGGCCGCCTTCCTCGGCGTGCCCGCCGGGCACCTGGTGCTGGGCACCGGGTCCGTGGGCATCACCCAGCACCTGGTGGCCGCCGCCGCGGGCCCGGGCGACGAGGTCCTCTTCGCCTGGCGGTCGTTCGAGGCGTACCCGCTGATCACCTGGGCGGCCGGGGCCGCCTCGGTGCAGGTGCCGCTGCGCGAGGAGCGCCACGATCTGGACGCGCTGGCCGGCGCGGTCACCGACCGGACCCGGCTGATCTTCATCTGCAACCCCAACAACCCCACCGGCACCGCGGTACGGCGCGCCGAGCTGGAGCGGTTCCTGGACCGGGTGCCGCGCGAGGTGCTGGTCGTCCTCGACGAGGCGTACCGGGAGTTCGTCGACGACCCGGAGGTGCCCGACGGCGTCGAGCTGTACCGCGACCGGCCCAACGTGGCGGTGCTGCGCACCTTCTCCAAGGCGTACGGGCTGGCCACGCTGCGCGTCGGCTTCGCGGTGGCGCACCCCCGGGTGGCCGCGGCCCTGCGCGCCTGCGCCGTCCCGTTCGGGGTGAGCGGGCCGGCGCAGGCGGCGGCGGTCGCCTCGCTGCGCGCCGGGGACGAACTGGCCGAGCGGGTCGCGGACCTGGTGGCCGAGCGGGCGCGGGTGACGCAGGGGCTGCGGGAGGCGGGTTACACGGTGCCGGAGAGCCTGGCCAACTTCGTGTGGCTGCGGCTGGGCGCACGGACCGCGGACTTCACCGACGCCTGCGAGGCCGCCCGGCTGATGGTCCGCCCGTACGGCGAGGAGGGCGTGCGCGTGTCCATCGGCGCGCCGGACGCCAACGACCGGCTGCTCAAGACCGCGGCGGACTGGCTGCGCTGACGCCGCGCGCCCGCTCCCCGGTCCCGGTCCCGGCGCGGGACCGGGACCGGGCGCGGCCGCGGGCCGGGCGGGCCGCGGTGCAGGCCCGCCGCAGCACCCGGCCCACGATGACGGCCAGCGGGACCGGCGCCTCCCCGTACGAAGCGCCGGTACCGCGGCCGTCGGCGCCGGCCGGGTGAGCGGCCGGCGCGGTCATGGCCGGCCCGCCGGCGCCGCCGTGTCCGGGGCGAAGAGCCGGGCGAGCTCCTCGTGGAAGCCCGGGAAGGTCTTGCCGACGCAGGCCGGGTCGTCGAGGACGATTCCGGGAACGCGCAGCCCCAGCACCGAGAAGGACATCGCGATGCGGTGGTCGCGGCGGCAGCCGAGGACCGCGCCCGCGACCGGAGTGCCCGGGTGCACGGTGATGCGGTCCGGGCCCACCTCGGTGCGGATGCCGAGCAGGGCCAGGTTCTCGGCGACCGCCGCGATGCGGTCGGACTCCTTGAGCCGGGCGTGGCCGATGCCCGTGATGGTGACCGGCGCGTCGGCGAGCGGGGCGATCGCCGCGAAGGTCATGAAGGTGTCGGAGATGTCCCCCATGTCGACGCCGAACCCGCCGCGCAGCGCTCCGGTGCCGGTGACCTGGGTCCAGTCGGGGGTCACGGTCACCTCGGCGCCGGCCCGCCGCAGGACCTCCACGAAGGCGGTGTCGCCCTGGAGGCTGCCCGTGCCCAGGCCCGCGACGCGGACGGTACGGCCGGTCACGGCGGCCGCCGCGAAGACGTAACTGGCGGTGGAGGCGTCCGGTTCGACGGTCAGGTCCGTGGCGGTGTAGCCGCCGGGGCGCACCGTGACGGTGCTGCCGTGCTCCTCGACGTCGGCCCCGAAGCGGCGCATCAGGGCCAGGGTCATGTCCAGGTAGGGGCGGCTGACCAGCCGGGGCACGTCCACCGTGAGGGGGCCGGCCATCAGCGGGGCGGCCATCAGCAGCCCGCTGAGGTACTGGCTGCTCAGCCCCGAGTCGAGCCGGACGCGGCCGCCGGCCAGGCCCCGGCCGGCGACCGTGAACGGCAGGCCCGCACCGCGTACGTCGGCCCCCAGGCCCGTGAGGGCGGCCAGCAGCGGCTCCAGCGGGCGGGCCCGCAGCTGGTCCGAGCCGTCGAAGCGGACGGGCGCGTGGCCGGTGGCGGCGAACGGGGGCAGGAACCGGGCGGCGGTGCCCGCGTCGGCGCACCACACGTCGGCGGGGCGGGCGGGGCCGGCGCCGGTACCGGTGACCGTCCAGGCCCCGGCTCCCCCGTCACCGCCGTCGTCGGTGACCCCGCTGCCCAGGGCCGTGAGCGCGGTCCGGAAGGCGAGGGTGTCGTCGCTGACGAGCGGGGCGGACAGCCGGCTGCGGCCGGGCGCCGCCGCGGCGAGCAGCAGGGCCCGGTTGGTGATGCTCTTGGACCCCGGGACCCGCGCGTGCAGCACGGGGCCGGGGGCCGTCGCAGGGGCCGGCGCGCTCATCGGGCGGCGGACGTACGGCGGGAGCGGGCGTGGCTGGCGCGGGCGGCCGCGGCGACCTTGGGCGCCGTCAGGCCGTGGGCCTCGTACAGCGCCTGGTAGGGGGCGCTGGCGCCGAACGAGTCGATCCCGACGGGCACGCCGGCCTGCCCGAGCAGGGCGTACCAGCCGAGGACGGAGCCCGCCTCGACGGAGACCCGGGCGGTGACCTCGGGCGGCAGCACCTGGTCGCGGTAGTCCTGGTCCTGGGCGTGGAACCACTCCAGGCAGGGCATCGACACGACCCGCGTGGGCAGCCCCTCGTCCTGGAGGATGCGGCGGGCGTCGAGGGCGACGGCGACCTCGCTGCCGGTGGCCATGAGGACGATCTCGGGCCGGCCGCCGTCGGCCTCGGCGAGGACGTAGCCGCCGCGGGCGGCGCCGTCCGCCGGGGCCAGGCCGCTGCCGGCGGTGCGCTCCAGGACGGGCAGGTTCTGCCGGGACAGGCACAGGCCGGCGGGGCGGTCGTGGTGCTCCAGGATGGTGCGCCAGGCGACCACGGTCTCGTTGGCGTCGGCGGGGCGTACGACGTCCAGGCCGGGGATGCCGCGCAGCGACCACAGGTGCTCGACGGGCTGGTGGGTGGGGCCGTCCTCGCCGAGGCCGATGGAGTCGTGGGTCCACACGTAGGTGACGGGCAGCCGCATCATGGCGGCGAGGCGGACGGCGGGCCGCATGTAGTCGGAGAAGACCAGGAAGGTGCCGCCGTACGGACGGGTGCCGCCGTGCAGGGCGATGCCGTTGAGGACGGCGCCCATGGCGTGCTCGCGGATGCCGAAGTGCAGGGTGCGGCCGTAGCGGTGGCCGGGGAAGGCGCCGGTGGCGAACTCCTCGGGGACGAAGGAGGGTTCGCCCTTCATGGTGGTGAGGTTGGACTCGGCGAGGTCGGCGGAGCCGCCCCACAGCTCGGGCAGCACGGCGGCGAGCGCGTTCAGCACCTCGCCGGAGGCCTTGCGGGTGGCCATCTGGCCGGGGGCGTCGAACACGGGCAGCCGGTCCTGCCAGCCCTCGGGCAGCCGGCGCTCGGCGAGCCGGTCGAAGAGGGCCGCGCGCTCGGGGTTCAGGGCGCGCCAGTCGGCGTACGTCTTCTGCCAGGCCTCGTGCGCGGCGCGGCCCCGGTCGGCGACCCGGCGGGCGTGGGCGAGGACGTCTCCGGGGACCTGGAAGGCGAGGTCGGCATCGAGGCCCATGGCCCGCTTGGCGGCGGCGGCCTCCTCGGCGCCCAGGGCGGAGCCGTGGACGGCGCCGGTGCCCTGCTTGCGGGGCGCGGGCCAGCCGATGATCGTGCGGAGGCTGACGAGCGAGGGGCGGTCGGTGGTGGCGCGGGCCTCGGCCAGGGCGCGGTACAGCGCGTCGACGTCCTCGCGGTAGCCTCCGGCCTCCCCCGCGGTCCAGTCGACGTGCTGGACGTGCCAGCCGTAGGCCCGGTAGCGGGCCAGGGTGTCCTCGGAGTGGGCGATGGTGCGGTCGTCCTCGATGGAGATGCGGTTGTCGTCGTAGAGGACGACGAGGTTGCCGAGCTTCTGGTGGCCGGCGAGCGAGCTGGCCTCGTGGGCGACGCCCTCCTCGAGGTCGCCCTCGGAGGCGATGACCCAGACCGTGTGGTCGAAGGGCGAGGTGCCCGGGGCGGCGTCGGGGTCGAAGAGCCCGCGCTCGCGGCGGGCCGCCATGGCCATGCCGACGGCGTTGGCGACGCCCTGGCCGAGCGGGCCGGTGGTGGTCTCGACGCCGGGGGTGTGCCCGTACTCGGGGTGGGCGGGGGTCAGGCTGCCCTCGGTGCGCAGGGCCTTGAGGTCGTCGAGGCCGAGCCCGTAACCGGACAGGTAGAGCTGGGTGTACAGGGTGAGGCTGGCATGGCCGCAGGACAGCACGAAGCGGTCGCGGCCGGGCCAGTCGGGGTCGGCCGGGTCGTGCCGGACCAGGTTCTGGAACAGCAGGTAGGCGGCCGGGGCCAGGCTCATCGCGGTGCCCGGATGGCCGTGTCCGGCGGCCTCGACGGCGTCGACGGTCAGGCCGCGGGCGATGTCGACCGCGCGGCGGTCGAGGTCGCTCCAGAGCAGGTCGGCGGGGGCGGCGGCTGTCATGGCGGAGCCCTTCGTGTTCGGTTCGGTGTCAGGAGGCGGCGGCGAGCGGCCGGGGCTGCCAGGTGGAGCGGACGGGCAGCAGGACGGCGGCCGCGTGGGCGACGGAGGCGAGGGTGATGTGGCGGTGCCAGGCGGGGAAGGAGCGGCCGGTGTACGCGTACAGCCCGGTGTCGGGCTGCGGGCCGCCGCGCCGGGCCGCGCGCAGCAGGCTCAGCAGGTCGAAGGTGGTGCGGTCGGTGAGGTCGGTGAGCCAGAAGGCGGTGGCGGAGGGGGCCGGGCCGATGCGGTCGGGCCGCTCGGACCGTTCGCTGCGTTCGGCCCGGTCGACCCGCTCGGCGAGCAGGACGTGCGGGCGGCCGGCCGGCGGGCCGTCGGCGGGCCGGCAGGCCACGCGGACGATGTCCCGGCGGCCGCCGTCCCGGCCGGCCAGTGTCAGCGCGGCGGTGCCGGGCCGGCGGGGCGGCAGCCCGGCGGCGGACAGCGCGCCGAGGCGGCGGGCCGGGACGGGGGCGGTGTCCCCGGCGACGGAGAGCGGCTCGGACCCGCCGACCCGCAGCAGGTACGGGATCCCGCGCGCGCCGAACTCGGCGACCACGGTGGGGACGTCGGCCTGCCGGGCGTCGAGGACGACGGGGTGGCCGAGGGGGTCCGGCTCGCCGTCGAGCACGCAGTCCAGGGCGGTACGGGCGGTGTCGGCGGGCGCGACGCCTTCGGGGACGGCGGAGCGGGTGCGGTGGACGGGGTCCTCCAGCCAGGCCGGTGAGAGGACGAGCCGCCAGTCGACGGGGATGTCACCGCGGTCGGTGACGAGCCAGCGGCCGACGCAGCGCTGGGCGCGGACGGAACGGCCGCTGCGGTAGTCGACGTAGTGGTCGACGCCGATGCACTGGCGGCCGCGCCGCACGACGGTGGCGGGCCGGACGGCGGAGGCCACGGGCCGGGCCAGCTCGGCCACGGACTCGGCGAGCGCGGCGCGCACGGGCCGCCAGTCCCAGGGCGCGGAGCTGATCAGGTGCTGGAGCCGCTGCCCGTCGTCACCGTGGCCGGCACAGCGCGCGATGTGCCGCAGGCTCTTGCGCCCGGGCACGGCGAGCAGCGCCCGTACGTAACTCTCGGCGGTGGCCCGCTGGTCGCGCCGGGGCAGCCCGGCGAAGACGGCGCGGCAGAGCTCGGCGACGGCGTCGTCGGCGGTGGGGGCGGTGGCGAGTGCGCTCATGGGCGCACCCGCGGCGAGGGGGGTGGGGTGGGTCATCGGTGCACCTTTCGCCAGGCGGCCGTGAGCAGGTCCTCGGGCGGGCCGGTCAGCAGGGCGGGGCAGCCGATGGCGTCGAGGACGACCAGACGCGGCCGGGTACCGCGGGTGTGGGCGTCGAGGTTCATGGCGGTGCGCAGGGGCAGCCAGCCGGCGTCGCAGGCGGTGGGCAGGCCGGCGGCGGCGAGCAGCTCGCGGTGGCGGTCGGCCTCGGCGCCGGTCAGCCGCCCCGCGAGGCGGGCGAGTTCGGCGGCGTAGACCATCCCGACGGCGAGGGCGTGCCCGTGCGGGACCCGGTGGCCGGTGGCCCGCTCCAGCGCGTGGCCGAAGGTGAGCCCGTAGTCGAGGTGCGCGCGCCGGTCCGCCGGACCCGCCGTGAGCCGGGCGGCGGCCCGCAGGGCCCGGTCGAGGAGGAGGCGGGTGTCGGTGCGGGAGGCGGCCGCGTCCAGCAGCGGCGGGTCGGCGACGAAGGCGGTCCTGAGGATCGCGGCGAGCCCGGCGGCGTGGCCGGCGGGCGGCAGGGTGTCCAGCAGGTCCAGGTCGCACAGGACGCCGGCCGGCGGGTGGTGGGCAGCCAGGAGGTTCTTGCCCGGGGGCAGGTTGACGGCGGCCGGCCGGGCGTCGGCCGCGACCGCCATGCCCAGCAGGGTCGTCGGCACCAGCACCAGCCGTACGCCGCCCTGCCAGCCGGCCGCGGCGAACCCGGCGAGGTCGGTCGTCGCCCCGCCGCCGACGGCCACGACCGCGTCGCCGCCGCTCAGTTCGGCGTCGGCGAAGGCCCGCCACAGGTTCAGCAGGACCGCCGGGTCCTTGGCGGGCTCACCGTCGGGGACCTCCAGGGACACCACGATCCGGCCCTCGTCGACGAGCCCGGCCGCCACGCGGCGCGCTGCCGTCCGTACGGCGCGGCCGTACACGACGGCCACCCGCAGCGGACCGGGCCCGAGCAGCCGTCCGGCGCCGCCCAGCAGCCCGGTGCCGAGGACCACGTCGTACGGGCGCTGCCCGCCGACCGGGATCCGGGCCGTCGGCGCCGTGGCGGCGGGGGCGGGGGCGGGGGCGTCGAGGGTCGCCGTCGCGGTGTTCACCGGACCGCCGGGTGGGTGCGGTGGCCGCGGGCGGTCCTCGCGGGACCGTGCGGTGCACGGGCGGTGAGCCGTCGCAATGTGGTCAAGGGGGGCCTCTGTCCTGTCCGTTCCGTGTCCTGCGTGCGGTGGGTGGGCCGTGCGGAGTCCCCCGGGCGGGGCCTTGCGGAGGCGGGGCGTACGGGTCCGGCGGATGTGGCCGCCGGGACCCGGGCCGGCCCGGACCGACCCGTGCCCCGGCGGCCGCAACCGCCGCCCCGTCCCCGCCCCGTTCCTGGCACCGGTCCGGTCCCAGCCCGGCCCCTCCGGGCCGGAACCGGTGCCGGACCGAACCGGTCACCGACCGGACCAGTGACGGGCCGTCGGCGGACCGGCGGGCCGGGACCCCGGGTCGGCGGGAGCCGTGCGGGGCCCGTCACCGTGATGCGGCCGCCGGGGTCCGGACCGGCCCGGACCGGCCCGGGCCCCGGCGGCCGCATCGGCCGGCCCCGTCCCGCCCTGCCCCCGCCCGCCCGGTGACGGACCGGGGACGGACCGGCGGCCCCGGGGCCGGGTCCGGCGCGGCCCGCGGTGTCAGACCGGGACCGGGGCCGGGGGTTCGGAGGGGGCCGCGGGGCCGGCCGGGTCGTGCAGGCGCTGGACGCGCCAGCCCGCCTCGCGCAGCCGGCCGGCCATGGAGTGGGCGCTGGCGCGCGAGACCATCAGCTCGACCAGGCCGCTCTCCTCGCCCGGCGAGTGGTCGATGGTCATGTCCTCGATGTTGACGCCCAGATCGGCGGCGCTCGCCAGCAGGCGGGCCAGCTCCCCGGGCTGGTCCCCGATCAGGACCCGGACCGGCGTGCAGGCCGGCGCCGGGTGGCCGTGCTTGCCGGGGATCCGGTCGCGGCCGGTGACCCCGCGGTCGAGGAGGTCGGCCAGGAGCGTGGTGCCCTGGGCGCGTTCGTCGGCGTCACCGGTGGCCAGGCCGCGCAGCGCGGCGACGGTGACCTCGAGGTCCTCGGCGAGTTCGGTGAGGACGTCGGCGACGGCGGTGGCGTTGGCCTCCAGGATGTCGCTCCACAGCCGGGGGTCACCCCCGGCGATCCGCGTCATGTCGCGCAGCCCCTGCCCGGCCAGCCGGGAGGCGTCCTCGGGTACGTGCTGGAGGCGCGCGGCCAGCAGCGAGGAGACCACGTGCGGGGTGTGCGAGACCCGGGCGACGGCCCGGTCGTGGGTGCCGCTGTCCATCACCACCGGGACCGCCCCGCACAGCGCCACCATCATCAGCGCCATGTTGAGGGTCTCGCGGGTGGTGGCGGCGGTCGGCGTGAGCACCCAGGAGCGGCCCTCGAAGAGGGTGGCGCAGGCGGCCAGCGGGCCGGAGCGCTCGCGCCCGGCCATCGGGTGGCCGCCGATGAAGGTGCTGGCGTCGGCGCCGGTGGCGGCGACGGACAGCTCCGGTTCGGTCTTGACGCTGGCGACGTCGGTGTACGCGCGGGCCAGGCCGCGGGCCTGCTGGGCGGCGAGGACCGCGCCGACGTGGGCGGGCGGCACCGCCAGGACCGCCAGGTCCACGGGGTGGTCGGGGGCGCCGACGACGCCGGCGCCGAGCGCGGCGGCGGTGCGGGCCGCGGACTCGTTCTCGTCGAGCAGGTGGACGGCGACGCCGCGCCGGCCGAGGGCCAGCGCGACGGACGTGCCGATCAGGCCCGTTCCGACGACCGCGGCGGAGCGGATCATGTCGTGGTCCCGCCCGGGGCGAGGTCGCGGCGCAGGGCGGCCGCACCCCCCAGGTAGACGTGCTTGATCTCGGGCTTGGGCCGGTCGGTCTCGGCGTGCGCGAGGATCCGTACGACGCGCGGCAGGGAGCCGGCGATGTCCAGTTCCTGGGCGCACATCAGGGGGACGTCGGAGACGCCCAGTTCGCGGGCGGCGAGCGCCGGGAACTCGCTGACCAGGTCCGGCGTGGCCGTGAAGATCACGCTGACCAGGTCGTCGTGGCCGAGCCCGTTGGCGTCCAGCATCTCCTGGAACAGCGTCCGGACCCCGTCGAGCAGGTGGAGCCGCTCGTCGCGCTCCAGCTGGATGGCACCGCGCAGGGCGCGCACCGTCATGGTCTTCTCCTTGGCGTACGTCAGTCGGTGGGCGGGGGCCCGGGGCCGGGACCGGAGCCGGGACCGGGGGCGGCCCCCGGCCGCGGCGGCGGCCCGGGGGCCGGGCGTCAGGCCGCGGCGGGGACGGCGGCGGGCGCGCGGCCGGCCGTGGCGCGGGCCGGCGCGAGCGTGCGCTCGCGTTCCCGGTAGAGCTCGGCGACCTGGAAGGCGAGGTCGAGGGACTGCTTGCGGTTCAGCCGCGGGTCGCAGGCCGACTCGTAGCGCTGTTCCAGGTCGGTCAGGGTGACGGGGGCGCCGCCGCCGACGCACTCGGTGACGTCGTCGCCCGTCAGTTCGATGTGGATGCCGCCGGGGTGGGTGCCCAGCGCGTGGTGGACCTCGAAGAAGCCGCGGACCTCGTCGAGCACGTCGTCGAAGCTGCGCGTCTTGTGGCCGCTGGGGGCCTCGAAGGTGTTGCCGTGCATCGGGTCGCAGATCCACGCGGGCTGCGCGCCCTCGGCGGTGACCTTGGCCACCAGCTCCGGCAGGATGTCGCGGATGGCGCCGGCGCCCATGCGGGTGATGAAGGTGAGCCGGCCGGGCTCGCGCTGCGGGTCGATCCTGTCGATGAGGGCGAGCGCGTCGTCGGCGGTGGTGGTCGGGCCGAGCTTGACGCCGATGGGGTTGCGCACCTGGGAGGCGAACTCGACGTGGGCGCCGTCCAGCTGGCGGGTGCGCTCACCGATCCAGATCATGTGCGCGGAGACGTCGTACGGCTGGCCGGTGCGCGCGTCGTTGCGGGTCAGGGCGGCCTCGTAGTCGAGCAGCAGCGCCTCGTGGCTGGCGAAGATCTCGGAGGAGTGGAAGGCGGACGGGTCGGCGCCGCAGGCCTCCAGGAAGGTCAGCGCGTCGTCGATGTCGCGGGCCAGGCGCTCGTAGCGCTCGCCGACGGGGGAGCCGGCGACGAAGTCGCGGTTCCACTCGTGGACCTGGCGCAGGTCGGCGTAACCGCCGGTGGTGAAGGCCCGGATGAGGTTCAGGGTGGTGGCGGAGGCGTGGTACATCCGCTTGAGCCGCTCGGGGTCGGGGGTGCGGGCCTCGGGGGTGAAGGCGAGGCCGTTGACCGCGTCGCCGCGGTAGACGGGCAGTTCGACGCCGTCGCGGGTCTCGGTGGGCTTGGAGCGGGGCTTGGAGTACTGGCCGGCGATCCGGCCGATCTTCACGACGGGCACGGAGCTCGCGTACGTGAGGACGGCGGCCATCTGCAGCAGGGTGCGGACCTTGTCGCGGACCTGGCCGGCGGTGACGGCGTCGAAGGTCTCGGCGCAGTCGCCGCCCTGGAGGACGAACGCCTCGCCGCGGGCGACGGCGGCGAGCCGGTCGCGCAGCCGGTCGCACTCCCCGGCGAAGACCAGGGGCGGGTAGGAGGACAGGTCGTCCACGGCGGCGCGCAGCCGGTGCGGGTCAGGCCAGGCAGGCTGCTGGGCCGCGGGCCGGAACCGCCAGGAGTCGGCTGCCGTGACGTGCTGGGCGAGTGTCATGGTGGCTGTGCCTCAATCGGTTTCGGTCGGAAGGGGGCGGGGGTGCGGGGTTCCTGTCGTCCGGGTGGCCGGCCCGGGTGCGTACGTCGGATACGCGTACGCACCCGGGCCGGCATCGGTGGTGCGGGGTCAGCCGCGGACCGGCGCCGCGGCCTCCGGGGCGGCGGCCGGGGCCGGCGCCGGGGCGTCCTGGGCGTCCGGTGCGGCCGCCTGGTGCGAGCGGGTCAGCACCGCGTACGAGAGCAGGCCGCCGACGCCGAGGACGGCGATGACGATGCCCATCGGTACGGCGGTGTCCTCGCCGGCGAGGCCGACCAGCGGCACCACGGCGGCGCCGATGAGGTGCTGGGCCAGGCCCAGCAGCGCGGCCGCCGAACCCGCGACGTCACCGTGGTCCTGGAGGGCCAGGGCGAACGAGTTGGGCATGATCAGGCCGACGCTGGAGACCACCAGGAACAGGGCCACCAGCAGCGGCGCCAGGCCGGCGTCGGTGAGCGTGACGGCCAGCAGGCCGAGGCCGCCGACGGCGGAGACGACCAGGCCGGTGGCCAGCAGGGCGCGCGGTCCGGTCCGGTGCACGATGCGGCCGCTGACCTGCGCGGCGATCACCAGGCCGAGCGCGTTGACGGCGAAGACCAGGCTGAACATCTGCGGCGACATCCCGTGCAGCGACTGCAGCACGAAGGTGGAGCCGGAGATGTACGCGAACATCGCGGCGAAGCCCAGGCCGCAGGCGAGCAGGTAGCCGACGAAGACGCGGTCGGTCAGCAGCCGGCGGAACACCGGCCCGGTGGCCTTCAGGCCGCCGCTGATGCGCTTCTCGGCGGGGTGCGTCTCGGGCAGGCCGACGGCGACGCCGAGCAGCATGATCGCGCCGACCACCGCGAGGGCGACGAAGATGCCGCTCCACGAGGTGACCAGGAGCAGCTGGCCGCCCAGGACCGGGGCGAGGACGGGCGCGAGTCCGGTGATGAGCATCAGCATCGCGAAGAAGCGGGCCGCGGCGGCACCGGAGTGCCGGTCGCGCACGACCGCGGACGCGATGACGATGCCGGTGGCGCCGCCCAGGCCCTGGAGGGCGCGCAGGATGACGAGGGTCCAGATGTTCGGCGCGACCGCGCACAGGGCGGCGGTGACGGCGAACAGCACCAGGCCGGCGATGAGCGGGCGGCGCCGGCCGAGGGCGTCGCTGAGCGGTCCGGCGATCATCTGGCCGATGCCGAGGCCGAGCAGGCAGGCGGTCAGGGTCAGCTGGGTGGCCGACGCGCTCGCGGTGAGGTCCTCGGCGATCTGCGGCATGCCGGGCAGGTAGGCGTCGTTGGCCAGGGGGCCGAGGGCCGTGAGGGCGCCGAGGATGATGACGAGGCGGGCGCGCCCGCCTGCACTCGGTGTGGTCTCGGGTGAAGACATGGGGTCGAGTCCCTCCGGGGGGATCGCGGTCAGTAGGCGACGTTGATGCGGGACTTGATGGCGTTGCCCTGTTCCAGCTCGTCGGCGAAGGCGACGGCGTAGTCCGCGTAGCTGATGCGGCTGTTGCCCTCGGCGTCGACGACGAGCTGCTCGCCGCCCTTGCGGTAGGTGCCGGTGCGCTCGCCGGGCTCGATGAGCTTGGCCGGGGAGATGAACGTCCAGTCCAGGTTCTCGGTGGCGCGGTAGAGGCCGAGGGCCTCGATCTGCGCGAGGGCGTTGTTGCGCCACATCTCGGGGAAGTGCGGGCTGTCGATGACGCGCACGCCGGGGGCGGTCTCCAGGCTGCCGGCGCCGCCGAGGACGACCAGGCGGCGGGCGCCGCTGCGGCCGAGGCCCTCGATGAGCGCCTTGGCCGCGCCGACGATGATCTTGCGGTCGTCCTCGGCGCCGACCCGGGGGCCGACGGCGGAGGCGATCAGGTCGTAGCCCTGGCCGGAGAGCTCGGCCACGGTGTCGGCGTCGGTGGCGTCGCCCGCGACGACGGTGAAGCCCTCGCGGTCGGCGGAGCCCTCGATGCGGCCGGAGCGGGTCACGCCGGTGACCTGGTGGCCGCGGGAGAGGAGCTCGTCCGCGATGGCGCTGCCGATGTTGCCGCTGGCGCCGAAGAGCAGGATCTTCATGGTTTCCTTCTTCATCTCGGTGGAACTCGGGGGTGGGTGGTCCGGGGCCGGACTACTCCTCGTCGAGGAGGTCGGGCTGTTCGCGCGTGATCTCGTCCCAGAGCAGCTGGAAGCTGAACCAGCCCAGCTGCTCGTTGCCGAAGCCGTCCCCCGCGGCGACGGCCTGCTCGTGCGTGAACGTCTTGGGCGTGCCGGCCGCCTGCGCGAGCAGCTGCACCTGGGCGCAGCTGTCGTAGGTGAAGAACCAGTGCACGGCCTCGTCGAGGGAGCCGCCGACGGTGATCAGGCCGTGGTGCTGGAGCAGGATGGCGCGGTTGTCGCCGAGCTTCTCGGCGATGTCGCGGCCCAGTTCGGCGGAGACCGAGGGGCCCTCGTACTCGCCGTAGAGGACCTGGCGGCCGTAGAAGGCGGCGGACTCCTGGTCGATGGGCTCCAGCAGCCGGCCGAGCGAGCCGAGCGCGCGGGAGTGGGCGGTGTGGCCGTGGGCGGCCGCGGTGGCTCCCGGGCTCAGCTCGTGGATGGCCGAGTGGATGACGAAGGCGCTCGGGTTGACGCGGTGCCTGCCCTCGACGACCTCGCCCTGCGCGTTGACGCAGATCAGGTCGGCAACCTTGACGAGGTTGAAGGAGACGCCGAACGGGTTGACCCAGAACCGGTCGGGGTACTCGGGGTCGCGGACGGAGATGTGGCCGGATATGCCCTCTCCGAAGCCGTACTTGCCGAACAGGCGCAGGGCCGCGGCCAGGCGCTGCTTGCGGTGCCTGCGGGTCTCCTCGTGGGTGGCGAACACCGGCTCGCCGGGGATGGGCAGACCGGTGTGCGTGTCGGCGAGGTACGCGGGGCGGTCGGCCCCTGCCGTGGTGTCGGGAGCGGTGGCGGTCTCGGTCTCGGTCTCGGTGATGGTCATGCGCGGGCAGTCCTCAATCTGGGCGGGGCGGCTAGACGGTGAGCAGGACGTCCTCGGTGTTCGCGGCCCGGACGGTCTCGGCGTGCTGGAGGATCGTGCTGACGATGTCCTGGCTGCGGTCGACCAGGGACGGGATGCCGAAGGTGAAGAAGAGCGAGCCGGCGGCGATGTTGCCGAGTCCGTACAGGCGCGGGTCGGGCCGTCCGTTCGTCGTCAGCTGGCTGGTGGGGCGGGCGATGTGCAGGCCGCCGTGGGGGTGGCGGCTGGCGACGCGGCTGCGCATCAGGGACGTGACCAGGGGGGCGGCGCTGGTGGGGATGCGTCCTTCGGACGCGTTGACGGCGCTGACGACCCGGTCGGCCGTGAAGTCGGTGCCCTCGGCGGTGACGATGTCGAAACCGGCCTCGGGGTGGGGCGTGATGTTCTGCAGGCCGGCGGCGATGTCGAGCCGGCCGGCCTCGACGAGTTCGAGCAGGACGCCCGCGCTGCCCGGCGGCATGGGGCAGCACAGGCTCATGATCGTGCGGTAGTGCGCGCGCAGCAGCTGGACCTTGTCCTGTTCGCGCAGCATCGGCCAGACGTCGGGGCCGGTCTCGGGCACGGCGCGCTGCAGGATCCGCAGGCCCATGTGCGGCGAGTCGACCTCCTCGATCTGCCGGCGCAGCCGCTCCACCGGGTCCTCGAGGTCGACCCGGATGATCTCCGAGACGACCGCGTCGAGGTCGGCGCCGGCGTCGCGGAACTCGGCCCGCATGATGGCGGCGACGTCCTCCAGGGTCACCTCGGTCCGGCCGACCGCGAGGGCCTCCATCCGGTGCGGGGTGAAGTGGCGCAGTTCGAAGGGGACGTGCTTCTGGCGTACGCCGGGCAGCACCCCGCGCCGGGACAGGAGCGTGATGCGGCCCTGGTGGCCCTGGGCGGCCAGCGACAGGATGATGTCGATGGCCGTCAGGCCGCTGCCGATGACCGCGACGTGGTCCTGCTCGCCGACGTCGGCGAGCTTGCTGACGATGGGGTACGGGTCGGCGACGAAGCCGGGGGTGCCGGTCAGGCCGTAGACGTCCTTGGGGCTGTCGCCGCCGACGCACAGGACCGCGTAGTCGAAGGCGCGGGCCCGGCCGTTGCCGGTGCGCAGCAGCACCCGGTTGGCGGCGCGGCTGGCGGAGGTGACCCCTTCGCCCACGAGGTCCACCCGCCAGCCCTGCCGGCGCAGCTCGCCCAGGGCGGCGTACGCGGTCTGCTCCAGGTACTCGCCGTAGACGGTGCGCGGGGCGAAGCGGCTGCCGGACCAGCGGTCGATGCCGACCGGGACACCGATGACCTTGTCCCGGGTCTCCAGCCACCGCTCGAAGTGCTGGAGGTCGCCGGCCCGGACGGACATGTCGTCCGGGGTGGCGTTGACCTTGAGCGTCTCGGTGTCGACCTGGTAGGCGCGGCCGCGCCACAGGTGCGGCGAAGGCTCGAAGACCGTGAGGCTGCCTGGTTCGCTGTGTGTCCGGGACAACGCGTCGATCAGGCAGACTGCAGCCGCGCCTCCTCCGACGACGCCGATCGAGAATCCTCGGGACATGTGTCAGTCACCAATCAAGTCGGTTCAGCCGGCGCTGTTCGTGAAGTTCTGCATCGAGACGGTGTAGTCGCCGCGGTTGGCCCGGTACTTGATGCAGTACTCCTGCGGGTACCAGCCGGCGACCTGCCACTGCTGCGGCTGCTTGATGGGCCAGCAGCGGTTGGGGTTGGTGCCGGCCGCGATGCCTTCCATCCAGGCCTTGGTGATCATCGGCTCGAGGAAGCTGATCTTGGCGTCGTAGGCGCCGTAGATGAAGGTCTGGGTGAACTTTTCGGTGCCCCACTCCGGCGAGGTCATGTCGACCAAGTGGTTGCCCATGGCCGCCTCGGCCACGCCGTTGTCCTTGTAGTCCTTCGGCATGTGCTCGGGCGCGAGCGGCTTGGTGGCCGTGGCGAAGTCCTCGCAGTTGATCGCCAGGCCGCACGGGCCGCTACGGATCGCGTCGCGTTCGGCCTTCGACTGCGTGTAGAAGTGGAAGTCGAAGTGCGGGGTGTCGTAGATCCCGTGCGGGCCGTGGCCCATCGGGTTGAAGTTCACCAGCGCCCACTTCAGGGGCATGTTCGGCAGCGAGGTCAGCTGGGCCGGGAGCTCCAGCGGGCGCTCGTGGCCGCCGACGCACTCGGTGTGCGGGTCGACCGTGCCGTTGCCGTCCATGTCGAAGCAGTGGTTGCCGTCGGTCATGGCGGTGGGCAGGTTGTTGAACGTGCTCTTGGGGAAGGTGATGCCGACCGTCTGCGGCTTGCCGCCGGCGATCTGGGCGTACGTGCGGACGGCGCCGTCACCCAGGGCGCTGGGCGCGCCGTAGGAGGCGCAGGGGCCCTCGTACGAGCGGGTCTGCTGGAGCAGGACCTGGGCCGCCCACGGGGCGACCCTGACCGTGCGCTCGCGGTCGGGCGCGTTGGCGGTGACCAGACAGACGGACACCGGGCCCGAAGAGGCGGCGGCCCGGTCCACGGTCGTGGCCTCGGCCGGGATGTTCGGCCAGAGCAGCACCGTGATGCCCGCGATGGCCAGGGCCGCGGCCAGGATGCCGCGCCAGGTCAGGAACTTCTTGGCTCGCACGTCACACCTGTTCCAGTTCGAATCTGTGGAACCCGCCCTGGAGGAAGATCAGGGGGGTCTGGGACTCACGGGCTCCCAGCCCGACGACTTCGCCGATCACCATCACGTGGTCGCCGGCCACGATGTGGTCGCGGTAGCGGCACTCCATCCAGGCGGCGGCCTCGAACAGCAGCGTCCCGGTGGCCTCGCCCGGCTCGCTGGGGAGCTCGGCCAGGCTCTGGTCGCGCTCGGGCCGGCGGCGGGCGAAGGCGCGGGCGGTGCCCTCGCCCTCGGCGCCGAGGATGGAGATGCCGACCACGCGGGACTTCATCAGCTCGGCGAAGAACTCCGAGTCCTGACGGAAGCTCAGGGACACCAGGGGCGGGTCCAGGGAGACGGAGGTGAGCGAGTTGACGGTGATGGCGTTGTGGCGCCGCTCGCCGCCCTGCTCGGTGTAGGTGCTGACGACGCAGACCCCGGTGGCGAAGGTACGCATCACGTCACGCAGGTCGTTCTTCATGACCAGCCTCTCTGCTGGGCGCGGACGGGTGCACGGGGCCCGGTTGGCCGCGGGCACCCGTCCGGACGCGGAACTCGGGTCAGCTCTCGTCGGCCCAGCGGCCGCGGCGCCACCCGTCGAGGTCGTAGTCGTCCATGGCCTGCTGGACGAGGTCGCCGTAGCTGTCGAGCAGCCCGGCACCGCGGGACCAGTTCAGGGTGTCCAGGCGCACCTGGTCCGGGCCGCCGGCGTAGTTGAGCTCGTAGAGCTCGTGGCGGGCGCCGAACTCGGTGCCCAGCGCGTCCCAGGCCAGCTTGAAGAGCTTGGCGCGCTCCTCGGCCGTGGCGCCGGAACCGCGGTAGTAGCGGTCCAGCAGCGGACGCAGCTCCGGGTTCTGGAGGTCCTTGTTGCTGGAGGGGGTCATCAGCAGGGCGCCCGCCAGGTGCTCCTCGAAGAAGCGGTGGGTGCGCTCCCAGCTGATGGGCGCCAGCGCCCGGTAGCCGGCCGAGTAGTCCATGCGCGGCAGGACGGTGCCGGCCGGGCCCGACTCGGGGTCCATCGCCATGGCGGTGGTGGTGGCCCAGGTCATGTGGCGCCAGGCCAGCAGCTCGCCGAGGCCGGCCTGGACGCCGCGGAACTGGTCCGTGCCGTTCAGGCGCGTGCCGCGGTCGAGGATGCCCGCCATGAACTCCAGCTTGACGGCCATGCGGATGGCGCCCTGGAAGAAGCCGCGGCTGAGCAGGCCCGAGCGCGGGAAGTACTGGTGGATCTTCTCGGTGTCCCGGTAGATCAGGACGTTCTCCCACGGGATGAACGCCTTGTCGAAGACCAGGACCGCGTCGTTCTCGTCGAACCGGCTGGAGAGCGGGTTGTCGAACGGGCTGGTGGCCTTGCGCTCGTAGGAGGGGCGGCAGACGACCTTCATGCCCGGGGTGTTCAGCGGGGCGAGGAAGGCCAGCGCCATGTCGTCGGCCTTGCCGGCCTCCAGGTTGGCCAGGTGGATCTGGCCGACGAAGGCGACGTTGGTCAGGGCCGAGGCGGTCGCCATGAGCTTGGCGCCCTCGACGACGATGCCGTCACCGCGCTCCTCGACCACCTTGAGGTAGACGTCGCGGATGGCGTGGGCCGGCTTGTTGCGGTCGACCGGCGGGTTGACGATCGCGTGGCTGATGGACAGGCCCTGGCGCGCGTACTTCTCGTACCAGGCGCGGGCGTTGTCGCCGAACGGCTCGTAGAAGTCGTGGGTGACCGCGAGGCCGGCCATGAACGACGCCTTGTAGTCGGGCGTGCGGTTCATGAAGCCGTAGCTCAGCCGCGCCCAGTGCTCGATGGCGTCGCGGGCCTTGAGGAGCTCCTCGGGCGAGTGCGCGGGCGTGAAGAAGCGGTGGACGCGGGCACCCGTGTACCGGTCGACCGTCGTCATCAGGTCCTTGGTGTCCGGGTGGTGGAGCGCGTCGTAGAGGTGCGCGGTCGACTTCGCGGCGTTGGCGAAGGCCGGGTGCGTGGTCACGTCCTTGACGAGTTCGCCGTCCAGGTAGACCTGGCGGCCGTCGCGCAGGCTCTCCAGGTACGTGTCACCCGTCATAAGGTCGTTCGGGGCCTCCGCGGCCGACTGATCCGTTATCGGGACCTGACCCATTTGATGATCCTCTCCGGGGGTTAAAGCAGGCGAACCGGTTAGGGCGCACAGTTCGATGAATCCGAGACTATGCGGGGCCTTGGCTACGGCTTTGCTGGTGCGCGCACGGAGAATTGCGCATCCACGCCAACCGCCGCTGTCATCAGGGCAGTTGGCCGTCGCAGGAACACACTTCCGGGAAGTCGATTTACTGGTGGATTGATGAATTCCGGGGGCCTTGAAAAACATCGGCCCGACGGTGGGCACGACCACGTCGCGATTCACCGTCGGGCGGTTTTTTTGAATTCTCTTCAGGCGGCCGGCCGGGCCGGGCGGGCGGCCGCCGCCTCCCGGCAGGCCGCCTCGGCGATCAGGATGATCTGCTCGGCGTGGGGCAGCAGCCGCGCCCCCGCCTCGGTGAGCGCGATCCGGCCACCGGTGCGATGGAACAGCGGGGCGCCGATGAACTCTTCGAGGTTCTTGATGTGGGCGGTGACGCTGGGCTGCGAGTAGTGGAGGTTCCGCGCGGCGCGGGTGAAGCTCATCTCCGCGGCCACCTCGCGAAACGTGCGCAGCTGCTGGAACTGCACGGCGAAGGCTCCCTTCTGCGGGGCCAGGTCGGCCCCGGAGATAGAAACATACCACGGTGCACGTATAAATGTCGCGCCGACGGGGCCGAAAACCGCTTGTGGCCGTGACCCCGAGGGGGCACGGCCACACGCTGGTGCGAAGGGTCGGACGTCAGTCGGACATCTCCATCGGGGACAGCAGGTCACGGGCGATCTGCGGGAGCAGACGGTCGATCAGCAGGCCGGTGCGCGGGTGCCCGTCGGCGGTGCGCGGGATGGCGTCGACCGCCACGGCGTGCGAGAGCACCCACGGCAGCCGGCGCTCGCAGGCGGCCAGCGCCGCGCGCCGGCCGCCGATCTCCTGGTCGGCGGCGAGCGGCACGAAGGCGACCACGAGCGTCTCGCCGACCTCGGGGAGCCGGGTGCGCAGCAGGGCGATGTCCTTGACGCAGGGCAGGCTCAGCAGCTCGAGTTCGAGCGCGAAGAAGGCCGGTTCGAACTCCTCGGCCGGCGTGTCGCCGTCGATCCGGTCGTCGTCGAGGGTGGGCAGGTTCATGCGGACATCTCCTGGTGCATCGACTGCTCGAGCTGCAGGTTCAGGCTGATGATGGGGAGCACCGCGTCGAGCAGGTCCGCGGTGCGGATGCGGCCCGTCGGGCTGTACGGGATGGTGTCCACGGCGATGACGTGGGCGGGCAACGAGGGCACCCGGCGGGCGCACGCGGCGCTGAGCGCCTGGTAGCCGGTGGCCTCGCGGCCGACGGCGACCGCGATGAACGGCACGACCAGGGCGTCCCCGAGCACCCCGCCGCCGACCCGCATGACGGCGGTGTCGCGCAGGCAGGGCAGGTTGAGCAGGTCCGACTCCAGGCGGAACAGCTCGGTGTCCACCGCCGAGTCGCGCACCTCCACGGGCACCGGGGTGGTGCGTCCGGTGAGCCGCGTCCGGCCGGTCTCGTCGATGAGCCCGCGCTCGCCGGTGACCAGGAAGCGCTGCTCCCCCGCGCCCAGGTCGAGGGTGGTGAACTCGGCCTCGCCGTGCAGGTAGCCGTCCATCACCTGGTGGCCGGCGACCGCGATGCGGCCGGCCTCGCCCCGCGGCAGCGGGCGGCCGTCCTCGCCGAGGACGGCGACGGTGGTGCCCAGGGTGGCGTGGCCCGAGCGCGGCGGCGAGACGAGCAGTTCCTCGGGGCCGAGGACGGCGGTCAGGCCGGTCTCGGGGCTGCCGAGCGCGGTGTGCAGGACGGGGCCCAAGCGCTCCCAGGCCTCGTCGACGGCCCAGCGGCCCAGGTGCGCGCCGGGGGCGAGCAGGAAGCGCAGCGGGCCGGCCGCGGCGGGCTGCCCGAGCAGCCCCTGCAGGGTGGTCGGCGTGACCACGCCGGTGGTGACGCGCTCGGCGGCCAGCAGCGCGGTCAGGGCCGGGGCGTCGGCGCCGTCCGCGAGCACGACCGTGGCCCCGATGCCCAGCATGGTGCGGGTCAGCGCGAGGGAGACGTGCTGGGCGGGCGGGGCGGAGGCCAGGTGCACGTCGGTGCGGGCCAGGCCGAACTCGTCGACGAGGTCCACCAGGTGGCGGCCCTCGGACGGGGTCCGGCGCACGGCGACGCGCACCTCGCCGGCGCCGTCGGCGGCGACCGTGAAGGACTCGTACGGCAGCGGGGCCGGCAGCTCGCGCAGCGGCTCGGCGGAGGTCAGGCGGTCGAAGGAGACGTACGGGGCGGTGGCCGGTCCGTCGAGCAGGACGCGCAGGGTGGTCCCGGCGGCCGTCGGCCGGGCCTCCTCCAGGGCCGCCCGGCGGTCGGAGGCGGTGAAGACGGCGAAGGGCTCGAGCTGGTCGAGGACCTGGCCGAGGGCCCGCGGGCCGAGGGCGGGGTCGACGCCGGTGCAGGACACCCCGAGGGTCGCGCAGGCGCTCATGGCGACGGCGAGCTGCCAGGTGTTGCCGGCGAGGAACACCGCGCGGGCCGGTCCCTGGACCGGCAGCTGCTCGGCCAGGCCGGCGACGGCCCGTTCCACGCTGTCCGCGAACTGGCTCCACGTCAGCCGCACCTGTCCGTCGACCAGCGCGTCCCGCGTCGCTCCGTTGGCCGCGTGCCGGCGAATGTCATCGAGCTTGATCATGTGACTTCTCCGTGGTCGGTCATGAGCCGATTCGTTTCTGGGCGCGGGGCCTCCCGCGAAGACAGAACCGATGGAAACAAACGTGCAAGAAGGTATGCAACTGTCATCGGAAGTTCTGATGCCTGGCCGGCAGATGCACGTCGGCCACCTGGCCCGGTGACCGCGTGGGGATCATCGGGCCAGGTGGCCGACGTGGGGTGGGGGGTTGAGGGTGGGGGTCGAGGGTTGAGGGAGGTGGAGGGGGAACGGCTAGGCGATCTGCGCGGCGAGTTCCGCCGCCTCGTCCTCTTCCTGCTGGATCCGCTGGAGTTCGTCCAGGACCCGCTGCCCTCGCGTGCAGCTCATGTCGAGCTGGGCCAGCGGGCCCGGCAGCGCGATGGTCGGCAGGATGTGCTGGAGCATGACCGAGATGCGCTCCTCCAGATCGGACCAGCCGCTGAGCACCTCCGACAGCACCTGGATGCCGGAGAAGGCGCCGACGAGGAGCTGCGCGACCGTCTCCGGATCCACGTGACTGTGCAGCTCACCGGCGTCCTTGGCGCGGGAGAGCGCCATCCGGTTGTGGGCGATCCAGTCCTCGTACGGACGGCGCCGGTCCAGCTCGTGCGCGCCCCGCTCCAGCGAGAGCCGCAGGCTGCCCTGCACCGTGGTGTCGCTGCGGATCTGGTGCGCGAACACCATGCCGCCGTCGACCAGTTCCTGCAGCCGGGTCGTGCGCGGCACCAGCGGGAAGACGAGAACGCCGCCCGTCTGGCTGCCGAGCACCGCCCGGGCCAGATCCTCCTTGCCCGTGAAGTAGTAGTAGAAGGCGCCCTTGGTCAGTCCCACCCGCTGATAGACGTCGGCGATGGTGGCCCCGTTGAACCCCTTTTCGGCAAAGACTGCACCAGCGGCCTCGACGATGAGCCGCCGGGTCCTCGCAGACCGCTCCTGCTGAGTCACGCATGCTCCTGTGCTGGTTTGCTCCGATTCACGGCTGTGAGTCGGTGGGGGCGAGAGCTTGTCCTACACAATAGTCATTGTAAATTATACCAGGCAGCACGTATCTTCCCTCTCGTTCGGACCGTGAAGGTCCGAAAACGTCATGTGCATCCAGAGGGGGGAACCATGTCGTTCGGTACAGCCATGGACGGCACGATCCAGCGTCCGCATGACCAGGGGGCCCGCGATTTAGCACGGCAGAAGGCCGGTGAGCTCGTCCACCGCACGATCAGGTCCGACATCCTGCTTTCGGACTGGACCCAGACGGATGACGACCGCTTCACGCTCACCCTGCAATGGCCCGAATTCCATCCGTTCCACACGCCGCTGCACGGCCGGCACGCGCCGTCACTGATCGCGGAGACCATCCGCCAGGCCGGCCGGCTGATCGCGCACGCCGAGTACAACGTCCCGCTGGATCACCACTTCCTGATGTGGGACCTCAACTACACGATCGAACCCGATCTCGCACATACCGGGCAGGACGACCTCCCGCTCCTGGTGGACGTCACCTGCTCCGCCATCCGCCGCCGTGGCATCCAGCTCACCCGGATGACCTGTCACATGGCCATCACCCGGGGCGGCCGGCTCCTGGCCACCGGCTTCGGCAGCCTCACCTGCACCTCCCCGGCGGCCTACCGGCGGCTGCGCGGCGCACAGTTGGGGACCGTGCCCGCGCCGGAGCTGCTCGACCCGGTGGCGCCGGCCTCCGTGGGGCGGACGGACCCGGCCAACGTGGTCCTGGCGCCCACCGACCACCCGCGCTGCTGGCTGCTGCGGGCGGACCTGAGCAATCCGACGCTGTTCGCCCGGACCGGCGACCATCTGCCGGGCATGGTGCTGCTGGAGGCGACCCACCAGGCCGCCATCGCCGCCACCGCGGCGACCACGGGCGGCGGGTTCTACCCGACCTCGCTGAGCGTGGTCTACGACCGCTACGCGGAGTACGGCGCTCCGGTCATGATCGAGGCACGGCCGGCCGGAGCCGCCGGAGACGGCTCGCATACGCTGCACGTCACCGGCCATCAACAGGACCAGCGGGTGTTCTTCGCGCTCATCAGCGGAATTTCACCGTCCGACTGAGTGCACGCCACAGCATGAGCACAAGCGCACGACCACAGCACGCCGTGCCCGTCCGCGAGGCCGGGTCACGGCTTCCTTGAGGGGGGATATTCCTGTGACTCAGCAGTGCCCGTTCCGCATCGATCCGCTCGGCCGGGACATCCACGGCGAGGTGGAGGAGATCCGTTCCCGGGGCCAGGCCGTCAAGGTCGAGCTGCCGGGCGGAGTGGAAGCATGGTCGGTCACGGGCTTCGACACCGTCAGACGCCTTCTGGTGGACCCACGGGTCTCCAAGGACGCGTACCGGCACTGGCCGGCCTGGATCAACGGCGAGATCTCCCAGGAATGGCCGCTCGCCATCTGGGTCTCGGTCCAGAACATGG
Source organism: Streptomyces sp. NPDC090022 (assembly GCF_044748145.1). NCBI lineage: Bacteria > Bacillati > Actinomycetota > Actinomycetes > Kitasatosporales > Streptomycetaceae > Streptomyces > Streptomyces sp. NPDC090022. Next base: position 16,855 of record NZ_JBIVFN010000038.1, on the reverse strand, counting down.
TCACGGCCTACGGTGACGACCACAGACGGCTGCGCAAGCCGGTGGCCGGCGAGTTCACCACGCGCCGGGTGGCCACGCTCCGCCCGCGCATCGAGGCCATGACCGCGCAGTTGCTCGACGCCCTGGAAGCCCTGCCGCCCGGCCCGGTCGACCTGCGCGAGGAGTTCGCGCACGTCCTGTCCCACCAGGTGGTGGCCGAGCTCTTCGGGATCCCCGAGGAGTCCCGCCCGGCCCTGCACCGCATCATCAAGGGCTTCTTCGCCACCTCCTCGACCGCCGAGGAGGCCATGGCCAACGCGATGGACCTCTACCGCAGCATGAGCGAGCTCGTCGCGCACAAGCGGGAGAACCCCGGCGACGACCTGACGTCCGGGCTGATCGCCGCCCGCGACGCGGGCACGGCCGACCTGAGCGAGAAGGAGCTCCTCGACAACCTCATCCTCATGTACTCGGCCGGCTACGAGCCCACGGTGAACCTGATCGACAACGCGGTCACCGCCCTGCTCGGCCACCCCGAGCAGCTGGCCATGGTCCGCGACGGCCGGGCCTCCTGGGCGGACGCCGTCGAGGAGACGCTGCGCCTGGAGGCCTCCGGGGCCCACAGCATCCTGCGGTACGCCGTCGAGGACATCGAGATCGACGACGAGGTGACGATCCCGCAGGGCGACGCCATCGTCCTGTCGTTCATGGCCGCCGGCCGCGACCCCGCGCACCACGGGCCGGACGCCGCCCGCTTCGACCTGACCCGCCCGACCCGGGGGGACCACGTCTCCTTCGGATACGGGGCGCACTTCTGCCTGGGCGCGCAGCTGGCCCGGCTGGAGGTCGCCGTCGCGCTGCCCGCGCTCTTCGGGCGGTTCCCCGATCTGACGCTCGCGGTCCCGGTCGCCGAACTGCGGCCGCAGGAGTCGTTCATCTCCAACGGGCACCTCGCGCTGCCGGTCCTGCTGCGCACACCGGTGGGGGCGGTTTCCGGCCACTGAGGTCAAGTCGTCGGTCCGGACGGCACTTCGCCTCTCCTCCGGCCGGTACGGCACACGACACCGCGGATCAAGCCAGATGCGAGGCGCCGCCGTACCGGCCGGTGCTCTGACGTGGCATCTTTCCGGCATGGTGAAGATCGACGGCCTCCTGGCCGGCAAGCGGGCCCTGATCACCGGCGCGAGCAGCGGCATCGGCGCGGCCGCCGCACGGGTCCTGTGCGAGAGCGGGGCCTCGGTGTTCCTGGTGGCCCGCCGCAAGGACGAGCTGGCGGCGCTGGCCGCCGAGCTGACCGCGGAGGGCTTCGTCGCCGACTACGTCGCCGCGGACGTCGCGCGGCCGGAGGAGGCCGCGGCCGCGGTCGCGCGGGCGGTGGAGTCGCTCGGCGGACTGGACGCCGCGTTCAACAACGCGGGCACGTCGACCGTGCCGGCACCGCTTCACCTGACGGACGACGCGGACTTCGAGACCATCATGGACACCAACGTCCGCGGCACCTGGAACTGCATGAAGCACGAGATCGCGGCGATGCTGCCGGCAGGCGGGGCGATCGTGAACAACAGCAGCGTGGCGGGTCTGGTGACCACCCCGGCCGCGGCGCCGTACATCGCCTCCAAGCACGCGGTCATCGGTCTGACGAAGGCGGCCTCCTCGTACGCCGCCCAGGGCATCCGGGTCAACGCGATCGCGCCCGGCACCACGCGCAGCGAGATGATGGCGCAGTGGTTCGAGCTGAACCCGGGCCTGGAGGAGGAGCTGCACGCGATGGCTCCGCTGCCCCGGACGGCCGATCCGGCGGAGATCGCGCGGGCGGCCGCGTGGCTGCTCAGCGATCAGGCCTCGTTCGTCGTGGGCGCCACCCTTCCCGTGGACGGCGGCTGGACGGCCCGCTGATCTTCCTTACGGAACGGCCTGCCCGACGGCCTCCCGCACGATCCGCGCGTACCAGGGCGCGGCCCCGGCGAAGCCCTCGGCTGCCGGGCCCGGTCCGGGGTCGGCGCCGAGGTCGGCCCACAGGGGCGCGCCGTCGAACCAGTGGTCGGTGGTGAACATGTCCAGGGACCGCGGCGGCAGGCCGGCCCGGGTCAGCAGCTCCCGGGCGTCCTCCTCGGTGATCCGGCCGGCCGGCAGCGGCAGGCCGGCGCACTCGGCGACCAGGCCCAGCAGGGTGGCCACGGTGACGGGCTCCGGGTGGACGGCGTGATAGACGGACGCCCTCAGCCGGCCGGCCGGCGCCAGGGCCACGCCCAGCAGCAGGCGGGCGAGGGCGGGCGCGCCGATGAGGGAGAGCCGGGCCGGCCAGCCCGCGACGGAGCCGGGCAGGGCGTGCAGCACCCGGGCCAGGCCCGGCACCACCCAGGTGTCGCCCTCGCCGAGGACCAGATGGGGGCGCAGGACGGTGCCGCCGGCCGCGAGGACGGCGTCCTCGGCCAGGGCCCGGGTGTGCGAGGTGGGTGAGCCGGGGTTGCGGACGAGGTCCTCGGGGCGGCTGTTGACGTACGTACCGCGCCCGTAGACCGAGGCCGTGCTGAGATGGACCACGCGGGAGACCCCGGCGCGGGCGGCCTCCTCCAGCAGGGCGGCGGTGCCGCGGACGTTGACCGCTTCGTTGGCCTCGGCGGTACCGCCGATCTGCGCGGCGCAGTGCACCACGACGTCGACGCCGTCGCAGCTGCCGCGCAGGGAGCCGGGGTCGGTCAGGTCGCCCCGTACGCTCGCGCCGGCCGAGCCTGCGGGCGCGGTGCGCCGGTGGGTCATCAGCCGGACGGCCAGCCCCTGCCGGGCGGCCTCACGGGCGACATGGCTGCCGACGAATCCGGCCGCGCCGGTGATCAGGAGGGTGGACACCGGGTCACGGTACGCCCAACTCCCTTTGCTTCAGGGGCTGTTCTCGCAAGGTGAGACGGGTGGGGCGGATGGGGCGGGTGGGACGGCTGTGCCGTGCGGAGACCGCCGGATTCACATCCCTTCCAGCAGCAGCTTCTTCTGCGGCTTGCCCATGGCGTTGCGCGGCAGCGCGGCGACGAAGCGGACCTCACGCGGCCGCTTGTGCACCGAGAGGTGGGCGGCGACGAAGTCGGTCAGTTCCGGACCGGTGACGCCCTCGGCGACGACGAAGGCGACGATGCGCTGGCCGAGGTCGGGGTCGGGCACGCCCACCACGGCGGCCTCGCCGACCTTGGGGTGGTCCAGGAGGGCGTTCTCGATCTCGCCGGCGCCGATCCGGTAGCCGCCGGACTTGATGAGGTCGATGGAGGCGCGGCCGACGATGCGGTGCACGCCGTCCTCGCCGATCGCCGCGATGTCACCCGTACGGAACCAGCCGTCCTCGGTGTACGCCGCTGCCGTGGCCTCGGGGCGGCCGAGGTAGCCGGCGAACAGGGTGGGCCCGGTCAGCTGGAGTTCACCGATCTCGGCGCCCTCCTCGGCGGCGATCCGGGTCCGGACGCCGGGCAGCGGGGTGCCGACGGTGCCGGGCCGGACCTCGCCGCCGGCGCGGCCGCTGACGGTGATGAGGGTCTCCGTCATGCCGTACCGCTCGACGGGGCGGTGGCCGGTGAGCCGCTCCAGGTCGCGGAAGACGGGGGCGGGCAGCGGGGCGCTGCCGGAGACCAGCAGCCGGGCCGGGGCGAGGGCGGCCGCGGCCCGCGGGTCGGCGGCGATCCGGGACCAGACGGTGGGGACCCCGAAGTAGAGGCTGCCGCCGGCCGCGGCATAGGCCTGGGGCGTGGGGCGGCCGGTGTGCACCAGGCGGCTGCCGGTGCGCAGCGCGCCGAGCACGCCGAGGACCAGACCGTGGACATGGAACAGCGGCAGGCCGTGGACCAGGGTGTCCTCGGCGGTCCACTGCCAGGCGCCGGCGAGCGCGTCGAGGTCGGCGGCGACGGCGGCGCCGGTGAGGACGACGCCCTTGGGGGCGCCGGTGGTGCCCGAGGTGTAGAGGATGAGGGCGGGGTCCTCGGGGGCGGGCACGGGGCCGCTGAAGTCGGCGCGCCGGGCGAAGTCGGCCTCGACGGGGTGCGCCCCGGAGTCGCGCAGGATGTGCTCGCGCTCGGCGGGGCCGGCGTCGGGCGGCAGCGGCACCACGGGGACGCCGGCCAGCAGGCCGCCGACGACGACGGCGACCGTCTCCAGGGTGGCGGTGGCGGTGACGGCCACGGCGGGGCGGCCCGCGATGTCGGCGGCCACCGCGCCGGCGGCGGCGAGCAGCTCCTCGTACGAGGCGGCGCGGCCGGCGATCTCGACGGCGTCCCGCCGGTCCCCGTACGCGCCCTCAAGTGCCGTGAGCACCGCTGCTCCCCTTTCGTGGTCCTGCCACCAGGCTGCCCGACCGGGCCCCGCAGGCGCCACCCCAGCCCGGCGCGCCACGACCCCGGAACGGGCGGACGGCGTCGTTCGGAGCGGCTTTGGCAGGGGGGCCGATCCTGGCCGCGCAGTGAGGTCGCTGCCTCCGTATCCGCGCCGAAAAGGGAGAGGCCCCATGTCCACGCAGACCCCCAACGTGATCCTGCACGGCGGGCCCGCCCACGAACTGAGCCCCGAGCAGCGGGTCCGCTACGTGGCGGACACCAATGACTAAGGTCAAGGTGCTCTGGGGCAACCGGTACGAGCACTTCGAGCCCACGGACGGCACCATCACCGCTGAAGAGCTCGAGCTCATGGTCTACCAGTGGAGCGGGTACACGTACGTCGCCGAGTGACCGCGCGCGTCGTTCCCCGGAGCGGGGTACGGCGCCCCGCGCGGCCGGGCTTGACCTTGCCCCAGGGGCAAGGTTCGACGATGGTCCGCATGACCACCGACGCACTGAACACCGACGCACTGAACACCGACGCAATGAACACCGACGCACTGAACACCGACGCGCCGAGCACCCACGCCCTGAGCACCGTCGAAGCCCATATCCGCGAACAGGCCGCCGCCTTCTGCGCGTCCCACCACGTCCCCGGGTTCGTCGCCGGCGTCCACCACGCCGGCGAGCAGATCGTCGTCGCCCACGGCACCGCGAACGCCGCCACCGGCGCGCCGATGCTCGACCACACCGGATTCCTCTTCGGCTCGGTCACCAAGGTCATGACCACCACGCTGGTCCTCCAGCAGGTCGACCGCGGCTGCCTGGACCTGGACACGCCGGTGGTGACGTACCTGCCCGAACTGGCCCTGACCGTGCCGGGCGCGGCGGACAAGATCCTGGTCCGGCACCTGATCTCGCACACCAGCGGTATCGACGCGGACCTGTTCTTCCCCGATGCCAAGGGCCGCGACGCCCTGAAGACGTACGTCGACGGCCTCGCGGGCAACTGCGGCGTCCTGTTCGAGCCCGGCGAGCAGCTCAGCTACTCCAACGGCGGCATGATCGTGGCGGGCCGCCTGCTGGAGGTGGTGACCGGCCTGTCCTTCCCCGAGCTGCTCGAGCGTGACGTCTACGCGCCGGTCGGCATGACGGACTCCAGCACCTCGGCCGAGGAGGCCATCCTGCGCAGCACGGCGGTCGGCCATTTCCTGGACCCGGAGAGCATGACGGCCAGGCCCACCACCATGTTCACGCTGCCCGAGACCTGGGGGCCGGCCGGCGGCACGCCGATCGGCACCGCGGCCGACCTGCTCGCCTTCGGACGCACCCACCTCGCCGACGGCATCTCCCCGTCCGGAACCCGCGTCCTGTCGGCCGAGTCGACCGCGCTGATGCGGCAGGTCGCGTTCGACATGGGCACCCCGAACACCCCGCCGATCGGCCTGGGATGGGTGCGGTACCCGTTCGGCGACACGACCGTCCTGGCCATGTCGGGCGCCTCGCCGGGCGGCGTGTCCATCCTGTGCGTCCTGCCGGAGCACGACCTGGTCTTCACCGCGTTCGGCAACAACCCGGGCGCGATCATGCTCCAGGACCAGCTGCTGCAATGGCTGCTCGGCGAACACCTCGGCGTCCAGGTCCCCGCGCTGATCACCGAGCCGGCCGAGGACGTCGACCTCACCCCGTACGTGGGAACGTACCGCTCCGACCAGCTCCGCGTCGACGTCAGCGTCGTCGACGGCCAGCTGGAGGAGCGGACGACGTACGAGCCGGCGGACGCCTCGCAGGAACGGATCTTCACGGAGTTCGTCGGCGGGACGACCTCCGCCCCGCCGCAGCGCCTCGTGCCGATCCGGCCCGGCCTGTTCGCACCGGCCGGGTACCCCCTGGAGTCGTTCGACGGGTACCTGCGCATGCTGCTCGTGTCCTACCACGACGTCCGCGACGGCCAGGCGCGCTTCCGCAACGGCGGCGGCCGACTGACCCGCCGGGTCTGAGCAGCCGGGTCTGACCCGCGGGGTCTGAGCAGCCGGGTCCGGCGCCTGCCGCATGACTCCCAAGTGGCAGGATGTCCGGCATGCTGACGATAGGACAGCTCGCGGACTACGCCGGGGTGACCACCAAGGCCGTCCGCCACTACCACGAGCGCGGCCTGCTCGCCGAGCCCGGCCGCGACGCGTCCGGCTACCGGCGCTACGACGCCCGGCACGCCCTCACCCTGGTCAAGATCAGGACGCTGGCCACCGCAGGCGTGCCGCTGGCCCGTGTCAAGGACCTGCTGGACGCCGACCCGGAGACGCTCACCGCGGCCATCACCGAGATCGACCATGACATCCGGGACCGCATCACGCAGCTGCGGCGAGCCCGTACGGAACTCGCCCAGCTGCGCGGCGGCGACCGGCTGTTCGTCTCCCCGGAGGTCGTCGAGTATCTCGACGAGCTGCGCGAACTCGGGATCAGCGAGCGCCAGGTACGCCTGGAACGCGACGGCTGGATCCTGCTGCACCCCACCTCGCCCGAGGACGTCGACCAGTGGTTCGCGCAGAAGCGCGAGCTGATCCGCGACCCCGAGTTCCGCGCCCTCTACCAGGAGACCGACGCCGCCTACGACTGGTCGCCGGACGACCCCCGCCTGCCCGCGCTCGCCGAGCGCACCCTGGCGTGGTTCGCCGGCCACCACGGCCCGTCGGACGCCGAGTCCGTCGACGATCCGCGGATCGCCCGGCTGGCCGCGCTGACCCAGGCCGGGGTCTCGTCCCCGGCCTGGGACCGCCTCGCCCGGCTCATGCGGGGCCAGGAGACGCGCTAGATGATGCCCTGGGCGAGCATCGCGTCGGCGACCCGCTCGAAGCCGGCGATGTTGGCGCCGGTCACGTAGTCGCCCGGCGCGCCGTAGCGCTCCGCCGTGTCGGAGCAGACGGTGTGGATGTCGCGCATGATGCCCGCGAGCTCCTCCTCCACGCGCTCGGCGCTCCACGCGGTGCGCGCGGCGTTCTGGCTCATCTCCAGCGCGCTGACGGCGACACCGCCGGCGTTGGCGGCCTTGCCCGGCCCGAAGGCGACACCGGCCTCCTGGAGCAGGCGTACGGCCTCCGGCGTGGTGGGCATGTTGGCGCCCTCGGAGACCGCCTTGACGCCGCCGGCGATCAGCGCGCGGGCGTCGTCGGCGCCGAGTTCGTTCTGGGTCGCGGACGGGAAGGCGACCTCACCGGCCACCTCCCAGACCCGGCCGCCCGGCACGAAGCGGGCGGAGGAGCCACGCCGGGCCGCGTACTCGCTGACCCGGCCCCGCTCGACCTCCTTGATCTGCTTGAGCAGGTCGAGGTCGATGCCCTTCTCGTCGACGACGTAGCCCTCGGAGTCCGAGCAGGTCAGGGGGTACGCGCCCAGCCGCTGGAGCTTCTCGATCGTGTAGAGGGCGACGTTGCCCGACCCGGAGACCACCGCGGAGCGGCCGTCCAGCTCCAGGCCGTCGCGCCGGAGCATCTCGGCCGCGAACAGCACGCTGCCGTAGCCGGTGGCCTGCGGCCGGATCGCGGACCCGCCCCACCCGGTGCCCTTGCCGGTCAGGACGCCGGCCTCCCAGCGGTTGGTGATCCGCCGGTACTGGCCGAAGAGGTAGCCGATCTCGCGGCCGCCCACGCCGATGTCCCCGGCCGGGACGTCGGTGTGCTCGCCGATGTGCCGGTACAGCTCGGTCATGAACGACTGGCAGAACCGCATGACCTCGGCGTCGGACTTGCCGCGCGGGTCGAAGTCGCTGCCGCCCTTGCCGCCGCCGATGCCGAGCCCGGTGAGGGCGTTCTTGAAGATCTGCTCGAAGCCGAGGAACTTCACCACGCCGATGTCCACGGAGGGGTGGAAGCGCAGGCCGCCCTTGTACGGGCCCAGGGCGCTGTTGAACTCCACCCGGAAGCCCCGGTTGACGTGGACGGTACCGCGGTCGTCCTGCCACGGCACCCGGAAGATGATCTGGCGCTCGGGCTCGGTCAGCCGCTCGACGAGGCCGGGGACGGCGTACTCGGGACGGGCCGCGAAGACGGGGGCCAGGGTCTCCAGCACTTCCCGTACCGCCTGGTGGAACTCCGGCTGCGCCGGGTTGCGGCGCTCGATCTCGGCACGCAGCGAGTCCAGCCTGTCCTTGGGGTCCTTCACGATGTGTCCCTCCTGGTGGTGTCGGGTGTTCGCGCGCGTCACCGCGATGTCGTACAGCGTCCATCCCGACGGTCGGGCGGGACTGGGGCGGCGCCCGAGGAGCCGGGTGGTGAGGTCGCCCTCGCCGTGGCGGGCGACGGCGGCCTCGAGTTGATCAGTCATCAGTGTGTCGTAGACGGGGCGATCGGTGCTGCGGAAGACGCCGATGGGGGTGCGGTGGAGGGTGTCGGGGTCGGTGAGGCGGGAGAGGGCGAAGGCGGTGGTGGGGGAGGTGGCGCGGGCGTCGTGCGCTTGTACGGCCAGAACACCTCCGTGCCGTCCGCGAGGGTGTGGTCGGGTCCGTCGGCGAAGCGCACCCGCAGGTCGGGCAGCTCCTCGGGATCGGGGATCCGCCAGGGCTCGGAACCGTTGGCGAGGTAGCCGTCGGAGAGCAGGAACACCGGCGTCCGGTACGACAGCGCGATCCGCGCCGCCTCCAGCGCCGCCTCGAAGCAGTCCGCCGGGGTCCGCGGGGCCACCACCGGCACCGGCGCCTCACCGTTGCGCCCGTACATCGCCTGGAGCAGGTCGGCCTGCTCGGTCTTGGCCGGCAGTCCCGTCATACAGGAGCGAGCTGATGCACCCCTGTTACGCGGCCGAGCGCGGCCTGGTGGACGACGTCATCGACCCCGCCGAGACCCGCGGCCGGCTGATCGGCGCCCTGGAGATGCTGCGCGGCAAGCACGTCCCGCGGCCGGCCCGCAAGCACGGGAACCTTCCGCTGTGAGCGCCGTCGACGCGGAACTGCAGCAGGCGGCGTTCCGGGTGGTCGGCGGTTCGCCGACCCCGGGAGGAGGTCGCGGCCATCGCGGCGCTCCTGACCGCCCGGCTGGGCGCGGCCCCGGAGCCGGAGGCGCAGGCCCGCCCGGCGCGCACCGTCTGGCGGCGCGGGCGGCAGGACTTCCGGCCGCCGGGCGCCTGGGCCTCGTAGCGCGGCCCCCGGCCGACGGCGGGGCCCACCGATCGGGGCACCCCCACCGACGGGGCCCCCACCGATGGAGGGGCCTCCGCCGACGGGGGACCTTACGCCGTCGGGGATCAGCGGCGGCGCCAGGTGCCGGCCTGCCGGAATGCCGTGCTCCGGTCCCAGCCGGTGGGCCCGGTGCGCAGCCACTGCCGTACGGGCGCCGCCGAGCCGGCCACCGCCAGGGCCAGGACGACGGCCAGGGCCGCGGTCTCCAGCGCGTCGGGCCGTCCCCGTACGACGCGCCAGGTGCCGTCGCCGCTCATACGGGCGGGTTGCCGTGCTTGCGCGAGGGCAGGTCGGCGTACTTGGCGCGGAGCATCCCGAGGGCGCCGGTGAGCACCGAGCGGGTCTCCGACGGGGCGATGACGTCGTCGACGAGGCCGCGCTCGGCGGCGTAGTAGGGGTGCATGAGCTCGGTCGTGTACTCCTTGATCTTCTGCGAGCGCATCGCGTCGGGATCGTCGGCGGCCGCGATCTCGCGGCGGAAGATGACGTTCGCGGCGCCTTCCGCGCCCATCACCGCGATCTCGTTGGTGGGCCAGGCCAGGGCCAGGTCGGCGCCGATGGAGCGGGAGTCCATCACGATGTACGCGCCGCCGTACGCCTTGCGCAGCACCAGCGAGATCCGCGGCACCGTCGCGTTGCAGTAGGCGTACAACAGCTTGGCGCCGTGCCGGATGATGCCGCCGTGCTCCTGGTCCACGCCGGGCAGGAAGCCGGGCACGTCGACCAGGGTGACCAGCGGGATGGAGAAGGCGTCGCAGAACTGCACGAACCGCGCCGCCTTCTCGGAGGCGTGGATGTCCAGGACCCCGGCGAGGGCGGCGGGCTGGTTCGCGACGAAGCCGGTGACGTGGCCGTCCATCCGGGCGAGCGCGCACACCACGTTCTGCGCCCAGGCCGGCTGCACCTCGAAGTACTCGCCGTGGTCGACGACCTCCTCGATCACGCGCCGGATGTCGTACGACTGCTGCGGGTTGACCGGGACGATGTCCAGCAGGGCGTCGGTCGGCCGGTCGGCGGGATCGTCGCACTCCTCGCGCGGCGCGGTCTCGCGGTTGTTGGCGGGCAGCAGCGAGAGCAGGTGGCGGACGTCCTCCAGGCAGCTCTCCTCGTCGTCGTACGCGAAGGCGGCCACCCCGGAGGTCGCGGCGTGCACGTCGGCGCCGCCGAGCCCGTTCTGGGTGATCTCCTCGCCCGTCACCGCCCGCACCACGTCCGGACCGGTGATGAACATCTGCGAGGTCTCCCGCACCATGAACACGAAGTCCGTCAGCGCCGGGGAGTACGCCGCCCCGCCCGCGCACGGACCCAGCATCACCGAGATCTGCGGGATGACCCCCGAGGCGCGGGTGTTGCGCTGGAAGATGCCGCCGTACCCGGCGAGCGCCGAGACGCCCTCCTGGATCCGGGCGCCCGCACCGTCGTTGAGCGAGACCAGCGGGGCGCCGGCGGCCTCCGCGAGGTCCATCACCTTGTGGATCTTCTCGGCGTGCGCCTCGCCGAGGGCCCCGCCGAAGATGCGGAAGTCGTGCGCGTAGACGAAGACCGTGCGGCCCTCCACGGTCCCCCAGCCGGTGATCACACCGTCGGTGTAGGGCCGCTTGTCCTCCAGGCCGAATCCGCTCGCGCGGTGCCGCCGCAGGGCCTCGATCTCGTGGAACGAGCCCGCGTCGAGCAGCAGCTCGATCCGCTCCCGGGCGGTCAGCTTGCCCTTGGCGTGCTGGCGCTCGGTGGCCCGCTCGTCCGGCCCGGCAACGGCCAGGGCCTTGATGTCGGCCAGTTCCGCGGCACGGTCCTGGAGCGGTACGGGCGGTGCGTCGGCGATGGTCATATGGATCCTCCAGGTCTGAAGGCCGGATTCAGCCACCGTCGCGCGGAGCCCTCAAGACTCCTTGGAAGCCCACTCGAATCCGCCGCGACCGGTGGCCCTTCCGCCCGTATGATCGCGGTGACTTGACGATTCGATGACCCGTTCATGACCTGACCACGAGCAGGGGGAATCCGACGTGGAAACGGCACGGCTCGCGTCGCTCATCGCCGCGACGATCACGATGGGCCTCGTCAGCGGCCTCTTCTACGGCTTCTCCGTCTCGGTGATGCCGGGCCTCAAGCGCACGGACGACCGTACCGTCATCGAGGTCATGCAGAAGATCAACGTGGCGATCCTCAACGGCTGGTTCGTCCTCGGCTACATCGGCGCCTTCCTCTTCACGGCGCTGGCGGTCGGCCTGCACGTCCCCGAGGACGGCCGGGACGTCCTGCCGCCGCTGATCGCGGCCCTGGTGCTGTACGTCATCGCGATGGGCGTGACCAACAAGGTCAACATCCCGCTGAACAACGTCCTGGAGAAGGCCGGCCCGGTCGCCCGGATCGCCGACCCCGCCGCGGTCCGGCGGGCCTTCGAGGGCCCCTGGGCCCGCGCCAACGTCTGGCGCACCCTGCTGTGCACGGCGTCGCTGGGCTGCCTGGCGTGGGCGCTGTTCCTGTACGGCGACCTGACGTAGGCCGCTGGATCAGGTGAGTTCTGCGGGCCGGCGCCCGCGCCGCCGCCTCGTGATGGCCATGGAGCCCGCCAGCCCCAGGAAGATCAGGGCGCTCGCGCCCGACGTCACGGCCAGCACGGCTGCCCCGCCGCCGTTGACATCGTTCTCGCTGGCCACCACCTGGGGATCGGCCGCCTCGTACCGGACGGTGAGGCGTTCGCCCGCGACGCTCTTGCCGCCGCCGCTGCCGAGGGGCAGGTACGACACCACCGTCCGCCCGTCGGCCTCGAACTCGACCTGGCACCGACCGCCCAGGATGCAGGAGCCGCCCGAGACCAATGTCGCCTCGGCCCGCTTGCCGTCCTGCAGGGAGCGCAGATGCCGGGCCGCCGGGTACATCACCAGCACCGACAGGGCGCCCAGGAGCAGCGCGATCACCAACGCCGTCAGGAGTGCCCCGCGGGACGTCGGGAGCCCCGCCGTCGTGCTCTGCGGGTGCGTCCCGGAGGCGCCTTCCTTCGATTCCCCGCCCATGTTCGCAAGCACCTGCCCAGCGGCTCCTTCGGGTTGTTTCCGACACCGCGAGGCTACGTTGCCCGCACGGGTGCGACAACATGATCATTTCAGACGGCGAAGGGCCCGCAGGCCAGGCCTGCGGGCCCTTCGGGGTCGGTGCGACGCGGCTCAGCGCCGGGCGGTGGCCCGGCCGTAGAGGACGAGGGCACGGGAGAGCGCCGTCAGGGCCACCGTGCACAGGAGCGTACGGATGATGTTGGTGGAGACCCACGTGCTCTTGAACGTGTCGACGACGGAGAAGTCCGTGGCCTTCGCGGCGTCGCCGAGGTCCTTCAGCTCGTTGTTCAGCGGGATGTTCACGGAGAAGGTGATCATGAGCATGATGAAGTAGGCGACGGCCGCGGCGCCGACCCACAGGGCCACGGCCTTGCGGCCCCTGCGGAACTCGATGACCGCCGAGGCCACGGCCGTCAGCAGGGCCAGCACGAAGGCCATGCCGAACAGGCCGTTGCCGTCGATCTCCGCGTTGAAGTTCTGCATCGCGGTGACGTACGTGCGCTGGTCGGTGTCGGCCAGGCCCGGCATCACCGAGACGTCGTAGGCGAAGAACAGGCCCGCCATCAGGCCCACCAGCACGGTCGAGACGACGAGCAGGGCGGTGCCCAGCTTGGTGCTCCCGGGGGCCGGCGCGGACTGCGCCGGGGGCTGGTGGGCGCCAGGAGGAGCCGCGGAATAGGGGTTGTGGCTACCGGCCGGATTGGGGTTCATGGGGTGCGTCCTCATCTGGGGTCGTCGGAGTACTGATTGCCCTCGGCACGGACATCCGATCGTGGCACTCCCCCGGGAATTCCTGCCATGGCCGTCCACCCGCCCTTGAGCGGGCGTCGAGAGCGGGTGGTCGTTTCCGGCCGGTCGGCCACGCGTCAGTAGCGGTAGTGGTCCGGCTTGTAGGGGCCGTCGACGTTCACGCCGATGTATTCGGCCTGCTCAGGACGGAGCGTCGTGAGCTTGACGCCCAGCGCGTCGAGGTGGAGACGGGCAACCTTTTCGTCAAGGTGCTTGGGGAGCACGTAGACGCCGATGGGGTACTCGTCGGTCTTGGTGAAGAGCTCGATCTGGGCCAGGGTCTGGTCCGCGAAGGAGTTCGACATCACGAAGGACGGGTGGCCGGTGGCGTTGCCGAGGTTGAGGAGACGGCCCTCGGACAGCACGATCAGGACCTTGCCGTCGGGGAAGGTCCAGGTGTGGACCTGCGGCTTGACCTCGTCCTTGACGATGCCGTCGATCTTCGCGAGACCGGCCATGTCGATCTCGTTGTCGAAGTGGCCGATGTTGCCCACGATGGCCTGGTGCTTCATCCTGGCCATGTCCGAGGCCATGATGATGTCCTTGTTGCCGGTGGTCGTGATGAAGATGTCGGCGGTCTCGACGACGTCCTCGAGGGTGGCGACCTGGTAGCCGTCCATCGCGGCCTGGAGGGCGCAGATGGGGTCGATCTCGGTGATGATCACACGGGCGCCCTGGCCGCGCAGGGACTCGGCGGAGCCCTTGCCGACGTCGCCGTAGCCGAACACGACGGCGGTCTTGCCGCCGATGAGGACGTCGGTGGCGCGGTTGATGCCGTCGATCAGGGAGTGGCGGCAGCCGTACTTGTTGTCGAACTTCGACTTGGTCACCGCGTCGTTCACGTTGATCGCCGGGAACAGCAGGGCGCCGTCGCGGTGCATCTCGTACAGGCGGTGGACACCGGTGGTGGTCTCCTCGGTGACACCGCGGATCCCGGCGGCGAGCTCGACCCAGTCCAGGCTGCTGTCCCGCAGCAGGGCCAGGACCAGGGCCATCTCCTCGTTGTCGGCGGTCGAGGGGTCCGGCACGGAACCGGCCTTGGCGTACTCGACGCCCTTGTGGACCAGGAGGGTGGCGTCACCGCCGTCGTCCAGGATCATGTTCGGGCCGTCGCCGTCGGGCCAGGTCAGCGCCTGCTCCGTGCACCACCAGTACTCCTCCAGCGTCTCGCCCTTCCAGGCGAACACGGGGATCCCGGCCGCGGCGATGGCCGCCGCCGCGTGGTCCTGCGTGGAGTAGATGTTGCACGACACCCACCGCACCTGCGCGCCGAGCGCGACCAGGGTCTCGATCAGGACCGCCGTCTGCACCGTCATGTGCAGCGAACCGGTGATCCGCGCCCCGGCCAGCGGCTGGGAGGCGGCGTACTCCTTGCGGATCGACATCAGGCCCGGCATCTCGTGCTCGGCCAGGGTGATCTCCTTGCGGCCGAACTCGGCGAGGGAAAGGTCAGCGACCTTGAAGTCCATTGCGGCTACTCCGTGATGGTGGTGGTGACGGTGGGCTGGGTCTCTTGCGGACGCACGTCCAGGTTCTGATGGATCTCTAGAGTCGCGGTGGACTTGTTCAGGGTGATGTAGTGCAGCCCCGGCGCTCCCTCGGCCAGCAGCCGCTCGGACATCCGGGTCGCGTACTCGACGCCGATGCGGTGGCCGTCCGCCGGGCTGTCCTGCGCCGCCTCCAGCCGGGCGGCGAGCTCCGCCGGGAAGCGGGCGTCGCTGAGCTCGGCGAACCGCTGGATCTGCCGGAAGTCGGTCGCCGGCATGATCTCCGGGATGATCGGTGTGAGGCAGCCGACCGAGGCGAGCCGGTCGCGCAGCCGCAGGTAGTCCTCGACGTGGAAGAACATCTGGGTGATGGCGTAGTCGGCGCCCGCCCGGCACTTGGCGGCGAAGTGCTTGATGTCCTCGGTCCAGTTGGGCGAGCGCGGGTGCCGCTCGGGGAACGCCGCCACGCCGACGGTGAAGTCACCGAGCTGCCGGATCAGGCTGACCAGCTCGTGCGCGTGGGTGAAGCCCGCGGGATCGGGCGTCCACTCCCCCTTGGGGTCGCCGGGCGGGTCACCGCGCAGGGCCAGGACGTCGCGGATGCCCGCGTCGGCGTACTGGCCGATGATGTGGCGCAGCTCGGCGACCGTGTGCCCGACGGCCGTCAGGTGCGCGACGGGCCGCAGGGTGGTCTCGGCGGCTATCCGCTTGGTGACCTCGACGGTGCGGTCGCGGGAGGAGCCGCCGGCGCCGTACGTGACGGACACGAACGACGGCGCGAAGGCCTCGATCCGGCGGATGGCGTTCCACAGGATGCGCTCTCCGTTCGCGGTCTTCGGGGGGAAGAACTCGAAGGAGAAGCTCGTACGGCCCTGGGCCAGCAGCTCGCGCACGCTGGGCGTGCGGGGAGTGGACGTACGAGGGCGTTCGGCGGTGGCGGCTGCGGCGGCCAGGGCTGTCGGCACGGTCGGACTCCTTTCGGCGTGGCGGGTCAGCGGGCGTTGAAGTAGTTCGCCTCGGGGTGGTGGACGACGATGGCGTCGGTGGACTGCTCGGGGTGGAGCTGGAACTCCTCCGAGAGCAGGACGCCGATCCGCTCCGGCTGGAGCAGGTCCGCGATCTTGGCGCGGTCCTCCAGGTCGGGGCATGCGGGGTAGCCCAGGGAGTAGCGGCAGCCCTGGTACTCGGTGCGGAACATGCCCTCCATGGCGGCCGGGTCGGAGCCGGAGATGCCCAGTTCGCCGCGGACCCGGGCGTGCCAGTACTCGGCGAGGGCCTCGGCCAGCTGCACCGACAGGCCGTGCAGCTCCATGTACTCGCGATAGGCGTCGGCGGCGAACAGCCGGGCGGTCTCCTCACCGATCCGGTTGCCGACGGTGACGACCTGGAGGCCGACCACGTCCGTCTCCCCCGACTCCTCGGGGCGGAAGAAGTCCGCCAGGCACAGCCGGCGGCCGCGGCGCTGGCGCGGGAAGGTGAACCGGGTCCGCTCACCGCCGTCCTCGTCCAGGAGGATCAGGTCGTCGCCCTTGGAGACGCAGGGGAAGTAGCCGTGGACGACGGCCGCTTCCAGGAGCCCGTCGGTGTGCAGCCGGTCCAGCCAGCCGCGCAGCCGGGGCCGGCCGTCGGTCTCGATGGTCTCGGCGTCCTTGAGGCCCCACTGGCCCTTGAACAGGGCGGTCTCGTCGAGCCAGGAGGCGTAGTCCTTCAGCGGGATGCCCTTGATGACACGGGTCCCCCAGAACGGCGGGGCCGGCACCGGGTTGTCGACGGCGACGTCGGAGCGGCCGCCCTCCTCCGGTTCCGTGACCAGCAGCGGAGTGTCCCGCTTGGCGACGCGGCGCTGCTTCAGCGGGGGCAGCTCGGCGCCGGGCACGCCGCGCTTGATGCCCATGAGGGCGTCCATGAGGCGCAGGCCCTCGAAGGCGTCGCGGGCGTAGCGGACCTCGCCCTCGTAGATCTCGTGGAGGTCCTGTTCGACGTACGCCCTGGTCAGGGCGGCGCCGCCGAGGATGACCGGGTAGTCGGCGGCCATCTTGCGCTGGTTGAGCTCCTCGAGGTTCTCCTTCATGATCACGGTCGACT
>NZ_JBIVFN010000037.1:0-64371 GCF_044748145.1 Streptomyces sp. NPDC090022 | reverse complement strand
CACCCCCCCCCCGCGCCCCTGGGCCCTTGGTTGGGTGGCGGCGCCGGGCGGCCGGGCCCCCCCCCCCCCCCGCCCGGGGCCCCCCCCCCCCCCCCCCCCCCCCCCGCCCCCCGGGGGGCCCCCCCACGGCCGTTCGGCGTCCGCACGGCTCTGTTCTCCTCGGGCGGGCCGACGTACGGTGCGCGCCGACGACGCCGTGGGGCGGGGGAGGGGCGGGCCATGACCGACGAGAGGGCCGGGAGCACGGCACCGGGCGGGGTGCCGGAGGCGGCACCGGGCGCGGGACCGGGCGGGGCACCGGGCGCGGGACCGGGCGTGGCGCCGGGCGCGGGACCGGGCGCGGGACCGGGCGCGGCGGGCGGGCGGCCGGAGCCGGTACCGGTGGAGCGGCTCGCCCTGGACCTGCCGCCCCGCTTCGAGAGCCCCGCGCAGGAGCGCGCCCACCTGAAGGAACGATTGGCCGCAGCGCTGCGACTGTTCGCGGAGCTCGGGTACGAGGAGGGCGTGGCAGGCCACCTCACCGCGAGGGACCCGGAGTATAGCGACTGTTACTGGGTCAATCCGTTCGGCCGCACTTTCACCCGTATGACGCCCGGGGACCTCGTCCTGGTCGACGGGGACGGCCGCGTGGTGCGGGGCGGACGCCGCGTGAACCAGCTCGCGTTCGCCGTCCACGCCGCCGTCCACCGGGCCCGGCCCGCCGTCGTGGCCGTCGCCCACACCCCCACTCCGTACGGCACGGCGCTCGCCGCCCTCAGGGATCCGCTCGCCCCGCTCAGCGAGGACGCCTGCGCCTTCTACGAGGACCACGCGGTGCTCCAGGGCTACGCCGGCACGGCCGACGCGGCCCGGATCGCCCGTGCGCTGGGACCGCGCAAGGCCCTCGTGCTGCCCGGCCGCGGCCTGCTGACCGTGGGGGACTCCGTCGACGCCGCCGCCTGGTGGCTGATCGCGATGGAGCGCGCCGCCCGGGTCCAGCTGATCGCGCGGGCCGCCGGGAAACCGGCCGCGATGGACCACCGCGACGCCGTGGCCGTCCGCGAACGCTTCGGCACGGACCTGGCCGCCTGGGTCAACTGCCAGCCGCTCCTGCAGCGCGTGACGTCAACATCATGAACCGCTCATCACCTGCTCTGACATCGTGCGCAAACCGGAGCACTGCCGCAGTGGTGCACAATTCGCGGCATTGCCCGGTACTTGCACGGTAGTAGCACGGTAGTGAGAGAGGCGGCACGCACGTGGCTGTCCAAGAGATCCACCGAAGTACGCACGGCGGCGGCTGCACCTGCGACGACTGCCCGCACGGCGCCCGCGAGGGCCACCGGCGCGCCGTCACCGCCTTCCTGGAACGGCGCGACGCGCTCGCCGCCGGCCAGGGCCTGCCCGCCGCCGTGGCCCGCTCGGCCGGGGCCTCCCGGCAGTGGGTCTCCGACGAACTGACCGTCTCCGCCCGCACCGTCGCCGACCGCGGCCGCGAGGCCGGCCACTCCTGGCTGCACGTCCTGTCCCGGCGGGCCGTCCTCGCCGTGTGGATCGCCGCCGGGGTGCTGCTGCTGGTCCAGGTCGGCACCGCCCTCGGCACCGGCTGGAGCGCCGCCCGGACCGCCGGCCTGCTCGCCGCCGTGGTCCTGGCGGGCCTGCTCACCGTCGCCGCCCGCGCCCAGACCGTCCGGGGCGGGCTGCTCGCGCCACTCGTCGGCGAGGACAACCGGCTCTCCACGTCCAAGGCGGTGGCCTGCGCCTGGCTGCTGCTGACCGCGTTCGCGGCGCTGCTGCCCGCCGTCCGGCTGGCCGCCTCCACACCCGGCACGGACCGGACCGCCCTCTTCGCGGGCCTGGACCTGTGGCGGGCGGTGCCGCTGCTCACCGTCGTCGCGCTGACCTCCGGGGTCGCGGTGCTCGTACGGCGCGTGGTGTCCGTACGGATCATGGGCCAGCGGCTGCAGAAGCTGCCCGCCGACCGGCCGCGCGGCGCCGACCTGCTCACCGACGACGCCGGGCGCGGCAGCTTCCCCGACGCCCAGTACGTGCTGGTCTCCACCGTGGTGCTGGCCTTCGCGGTCGTGTCGCTGGCCCGCTTCCCCGACCGGCTGCCGCGGCTGCCGTGGGCGCTGGCGCTGCTGGTGGCCCTGTCGGCGGCCGTCTACCTCGCGGCCAAGTACGCCGAGGGCAGCCGTCCGCTGGTGCTGTCGGTGGTCCGCACCCGCGAGCCCGGTGACCTGGACGCGGCCGTCCGCACCGGCGACGACATCGAGATCCGGGGCGTCGGCTTCCTGCCGCCGGGCGCGGGCACCCCCGAGATGCTGGCCCGCCTCGTGGTGCGGATCGGCGCGGTGCACGTGCACGTGCCGCTGGTGCCGGTGGCGGGGGGCTTCAGCAACCCGTCCGACACGGTGCTGACCGTGCCGGTACCGGTCGACGTGGAACCCGGCCGGGTCGACATCCAGGTGGTCACGGCTGCCGGGGTGGAATCCAACCGCTGCACCATCGACGTCGGTGAGTGAGCGGGGTAGACATGGGACGTGAATCTCACTGATCTCAGGGACCGCGCGACCCGGCACGCGCTGCTGCCGCTGCGCCTCTTCCTCGGCGTGACCTTCGTCTACGCGGGTCTGGACAAGCTGACCGACGCCGCGTTCCTCTCCGCCTCCGGCACCGGCTCGATCGGCGAGACCATGCAGGGGGTGCGGGACGGCTCAGCCGTTCCGGCCCTGGTCGACCTGGCCCTTCAGGCCCCCGCCGGCTTCGGCGCGGCGATCGCCGTCGGGGAACTCCTGGTGGGGGTCGCCACCCTGCTGGGACTGTTCGCCCGGGTGGCGGCCGCCGGCGGTGCGCTGATCTCGCTGAGCCTGTGGCTCACCGTGAGCTGGCAGGTCACGCCCTACTACTACGGCAACGATCTGATCTATCTGCTGGCCTGGACGCCGCTGATCATGGCGGGGGCGGCCGCCCCCTCCCTGGACGCCATGCTTCAGGACCGATCGCTCCCGTGGCTGGACCGGCTGATCCCGTCGCGCCGGTCGCGCCGTACGGCGTAGGTGACGATGCCCAGCAGGGCGGCGAGCGAGAGCCCGCCCATCGTCATCGGGATCACCACGAACCACGGCACGTCCGCCTCGCCGCCCGCGTCGAGCAGATAGAGCACGCCCGCCGTCAGCAGGACCAGCCCCGCCAGCAGCCGTCCCGGCTGGAACTCATGACGCCGCACGGGCCACCTCCACCTGTCCCACGCCCGTCTTCAGGCGCAACTCGATCGTCCCGCCGGCCTCGGTGCCGGCGGCGGGCTTCAGGGTCGTGTGCTGACTGTGCCTGCCCAGGTGCTCGAGCCGGTCCGCACGCTCACCGGGCAGCTGTACGTCGCCCACGCGTATCTCGATGCCGGCCCGGGCCGTGACCTGGCGCGGCACGATCACCTTGAGCTTGCCCGCGTCCAGCGAGGCGCCGACCGCGACAGTGGTGCCCCGGGGGACGTCGAGACGGCTGAGGTCCAAGACCGCGTACCCGTTGGACGCGTCGTAGCTCGGGCGCAGCTCGGCCACGGAGGCCGGGCGCCAGGTCACCTCGCGCCATTCGGTGCCGATGTCCCGCGGCAGCGCGGCCGCGCCCGCCAGCAGGCCGGCGGTGACCACCGCCAGCACGACGGTGCCGAACCCGGTGCGGCCCGTGAACGAACTGACGGCCAGTCCGAGGCCGAACACCGCCAGCGCGGCCGCCAGTCCCACCTGGAGGGCGTGGCCCAGGGGCTGGCCGTGCCACACGGAGGCCGTGGCGGCCGCCCCGGCGAGGACGGCCAGTACGAAGACCCGGCCGCCGATCCCGCCGCCCCGCGCCCGGTAGGGCCGCGGCCGCGGACTCCGCCCGGGGCCGGCGCCGCGCCGGTCCGTCGCACCGGCCTCCTCCGGACCCCACAGGTAGCCCGTGGGGGAGTGCCCGGTGGTGCCGTCCTTGACCAGCGGGTCCCGCCACCAGGAAGGGCTGCCCGGCACGGGGGGCGCCTGGGTCTCCGGCGGCGCCTCGGCCGCCCGTATATGTGCGGCGTCCGGCTCGCTCTCGGCGGCCGGGCGCCGGCCGCCGCGGCGGCGCTGCGCCCAGTGGACCGCGGCGCCGACGGCGACCACCGACAGCACGGTGAACCCGGACGTCGCGCCGTTGTTCAGCAGCGACAGGAACAGCGCGCAGCCCACCAGCGAGGCCAGCAACGCGGCCAGCGTGCCGCCTTCCACCCGGCCGGTCAGCAGCTTCTTCGCCTCGTTCTCCTCCTCGCCCTCCAGCGGCACCAGCAGCCAGGCGAAGCCGTAGAAGATCAGACCGACGCCGCCCGTCACCGTCAGCACCGCGAGCACGATCCGGAATATCACCGGGTCGAGGTCGAAGTGCCGCCCGAGGCCGCCGCACACGCCCGCGACGACGGTGTTGCGCCTGCTGCGGCGCAGTGTCGGACGGTCGAGCGGCGGCGCGGGGTCCGCCGGCGGGGAGGCGTGGAGATCGGTCATGGCTCCATGGTGACCGGCCGCCGCGGGCTCCGGAATCCGGTCCTACCCTGGCGCAACCCTGATATCCCCCCGGAAGAACTGGGGGGATGCCCTGATGTCCCCGGCGCCTCCGCGTGTGACCCTGGGGTCATGTCCGCAGTCGTCGCACCCCGTATCCCGCACGCCCCCGAGTCCGAGGAACCCGCGCCGCGCAAGCTCTACCGCAGCGCCGAGGGCCGGATGCTGGGCGGAGTCGCGCGCGGCCTGGCCGGGCACCTCGGGGTGCCGGTGATCTGGGTCCGGCTCGCCTTCCTGGGCATGTTCATGTTCGGCGACGGCCTCGGGGTGCTGCTCTACGCCGCGTTCTGGGTGTTCGTACCGCTCGGCCAGGGCGGCCGCACCACCGAGCGGTCCTTCTTCGAGACGCTCGCCGACGGCTCGCGCCGGCTGCGTAAACCCGAGCGCGGCCAGGTCGTCGCCCTGGTCGTGCTGTTCGTCGGCGTCGGCATCTGGATCTCGCGCATCCAGCTCGGCGGCGAGACCGGCCGCTACGTCTGGCCCACCCTGCTCGTCGGCGCCGGCGTGGTCCTGGTGTGGCGGCAGGCCGACAACGCCCGCCGGGCGCACTGGACGGCGGCCGCGGGCCGGCACGGCCGGCTGCTCCAGATGGCCCGCGCCCTCGCCGGCGTCGCCCTGGTCGGCGTGGGCCTGACCGTCTTCATCGTCGTCCGCGGCTCCGCCGCCCAGCTCGGCAACATGCTCACCGCCACCCTCGCCGTCCTCGTCGGCGTCGCGCTGCTGGCCGGACCCTGGCTGATCCGGATGACCCAGGACCTCTCCGAAGAGCGCCTCATGCGCATCCGCGCCCAGGAGCGCGCCGAGGTCGCCGCCCACGTCCACGACTCCGTGCTGCACACGCTCACCCTGATCCAGCGCAACGCCGAGGACGTCGGCGAGGTGCGGCGGCTGGCCCGCGCGCAGGAGAGGGAGCTGCGCAACTGGCTGTACAAGCCCGAGGGCACCGGCAAGGAGGAGGCGGAGGAGCCCGCCACCCTCGCCGAGGCCGTCAAGAAGGCCGCCGCCGAGGTCGAGGACCACCACGGCGTCCCGATCGAGATCGTCGTCGTCGGCGACTGCCCGCTCGACGAGAAGCTGACCGCACAGGTCCAGGCCGCGCGCGAGGCGATGGTCAACGCCGCCAAGTACGGTGGCGAGGGCGGACCGGTACAGGTCTACGCCGAGGTGGAGGGGCGGACGGTGTTCGTGTCCGTACGGGACCGGGGGCCGGGCTTCGACGTCGACGCGGTACCCGACGACCGCATGGGCGTACGAGAATCGATCATCGGCCGGATGCAGCGCAACGGCGGGACCGCGCGACTGCGGTCGGCGCCCGACGGCGGCACGGAAGTCGAGCTGGAGATGGAGAGGGCGAGCGGAACATGAGCGAAGAGGCTGCACACCAGGACGTGACCGGGGCCGGGGGCGGCCGGCGGGTCCGCGTGGTCCTCGTCGACGACCACCGCATGTTCCGTACGGGCGTCCAGGCCGAGATCGGCGAGACCGCGCGGACCGGCGTCGAGGTGGTCGGCGAGGCCGCCGACGTCGACCAGGCGGTCACCGTCATCACCGCCACCCGCCCCGAGGTGGTCCTGCTCGACGTCCACCTGCCCGGCGGCGGCGGGGTCGAGGTGCTGCGCCGCTGCGCCCCGCTGATGACGGCGGCCGAGGACCCGGTGCGGTTCCTGGCCCTGTCGGTGTCGGACGCCGCCGAGGACGTCATCGGGGTCATCCGGGGCGGCGCGCGCGGGTACGTCACCAAGACGATCACGGGCACGGACCTGGTCGACTCGGTCTTCCGGGTGCAGGACGGGGATGCGGTCTTCTCCCCGCGGCTGGCGGGCTTCGTGCTGGACGCGTTCGCCTCGACCGACGCGCCGCCGGTCGACGAGGACCTCGACCGGCTCACGCAGCGCGAGCGGGAGGTGCTCCGGCTGATCGCGCGCGGCTACGCGTACAAGGAGATCGCCAAGCAGCTCTTCATCTCCGTCAAGACGGTCGAGTCGCACGTCTCGGCGGTGCTGCGCAAGCTCCAGCTGTCCAACCGGCACGAGCTGACGCGCTGGGCGACCGCGCGCCGCCTGGTCTGAGGTCTCGCCGACCGGGTCCGGCGGCGTTGTGATGCACGTCGCGGAAAACCGGGGCAACCCGGGCGGGCGGCGCACCCTCTAGGGGTGCGTGATGAGCTTGACCGGGACTCCTGTGTTCGTGGCGGCGGCCGCGCTGACCGCGGCCGCCGTCGTCCTGCCGCTCGTGCTGTGGAGCAGGGTGCGCGGCCCGGCCGTCGTCCGCGGCGTGACCCGCTGCCTGATGGTCGTCTTCGCGCAGGCCACGGCGATCGCCCTGGTCTTCATCGGGATCAACCGGACCGAGAACTTCTACGCCTCCTGGGATGACCTGATGGGCACCGGTGACTACGTCACCGCCGCCAACGACCTCGGCCCCGACGGGCTCGGCGGCCGGAAGATCGACGCCCAGCCGAAGGTCCGGCAGGAGTTCACGCCCGTCGCCGAACTGGGCGGACGGGTCCAGCGGACCGAGCTGGACGGCAAGATCTCCGGGGTCAAGGGCGAGGTCTTCGTCTGGCTGCCGCCGCAGTACGACGACCCGGCCTGGAAGGACAAGAAGTTCCCCGTCGTCGAGCTGATCCCGGGCATGCCGGGCACGGGGAAGTCCTGGTTCCAGGGGCTCAAGGTGCACGAGACCCTGGAGCCGCTGATGAAGAGCGGACAGATCCAGCCGTTCGTGCTCGTCTCGCCGCGCACCATGCTCCTGGGCAACACCGACACCGGCTGCGCCAACATCCCCGGCAAGGTCAACGCCGACACCTGGCTCAGCGTCGACGTCCGCAAGATGGTCACCGACAACTTCCGGGTCGCGGGCGAGGCCCGCTCCTGGGCCGTCGCGGGCTACTCCGCCGGCGCCTACTGCTCCGCCAAGCTGGCGATCGCCCACCCCGACCGCTACACCGCAGCCCTCTCCCTCTCCGGCTACAACGACCCCGGCCAGGAGCCGGCCTCGCTGGTCGCCCAGGACCCCGAACTGCGCCGCACCCACAACCTGGTCGCCCTCCTGAAGGCCGCGCCCACGCCGCCCCCGGTCTCCCTGTGGATCTCCGGGGCCCAGGCCGACGGCTACACCGCGGGGCAGGAGCTCCAGCAGGCGGCGAAGCAGCCGACCCTGGTGCACGCCGAGAAGGTCACGGGCGGCCACAACATCGAGACCTGGGTCCGCCAGCTCCCGCAGACCTTCACCTGGCTGAGCGCCCAGCTCAGGACGGGCTAGCCGGGCCGGGGAGCCAAGGGGGCCAGGGGCCGGACCTAGGCGGGGCGGGTGGCGCCCGCCCAGGGCATGGAGTCGATCGGGGCGATGCGGACCGTCGAGCCGGGGCGCGGGGCGTGGATCATCTGCCCGTTGCCGATGTAGAGGCCGACGTGGGTCACGCCGGAGTAGAAGAAGACCAGGTCACCGGGGGCCAGCTGGCTCTTGGCGACCCGGCGGCCGGCGTTGATCTGGGTGTAGGTGGTGCGCGGCAGGGACACCCCGGCCGAGCGCCAGGCCGCCTGGGTCAGCCCCGAGCAGTCGAACGAGCCCGGCCCCGTCGCGCCCCACACGTACGGCTTGCCGATCGCCCCGTACGCGAACGCCACCGCGCGGGCCGCGCGCGAGCCGTCGGCGGGCGGCGGGGCCTGGCTCGGACGGGCGCCGGCGGCGCCGGAGGCGGGGGCGCCGGGGGCAGCGGCCGCAACGGCGGGGCCCGCGTCGGGGTCCTCGGCCTCGTACCGTGCCCGCTCCTCGGCGGTGAGCCGGGCCAGCACCCGCCGGGCGGCCTCCAGCTTGTTCTCGATCACCGACTTGTGGCGGGCGAGCTCGTCCTGCCGGGCGCGCAGCTCGGCGAGCCGGCCGGACGCCTGGTCGCGCAGCCCCCTGACCTCCTCCAGGCCCCGGCGTACGGAGGCCAGCCCGGCGGTGCTGCGGTCGCCGGCCCGGGACATCAGGGCCGCGCCGGCCAGGTACTCCTGCGGGTCGTCGGCGAGCGCGAGCCGGACCGCGGGGCCCAGGCCCCCGGAGCGGTACTGCGAGGCGGCGAGCGAACCGAGTGCGGCGCGGGCGGTGTTGAGGCGGTCGGTCTTGCGGGCCGCCTGGTCCTGGAGGTCGGTCAGCGCGCGCTGGGCCTCGTCGGCCTTCTCCTTCGCCCCGTTGTAGCGCTCGGTGGCCTCCTCGGCCTCCCCGTACAGCCGGTCCACCTCCGCCTTGACCTGCGACGGCGTCGGGCGGGGGTCGGCCTGGGAGGCGCCTTCGAACGCGGTGGCGGATGCAGCGCCCGCGAGGGCGAGGGTGGCGGCGGTACGGACCGTGCCGCCGGAGAGCGGGCGCTGCCTGGGCTTTCGATGACTGGCCACGCGGGCCTCACGTCCTTCCCCTGGTCGCTGATCGACTCGCCGGTCGACTCGCCGGCCGACTCGGTGGTCGCCGGGTCCTGGGGGAGGACGCTAAACCCGAAGGTAACGGGTTCCGGCCGGGATGATCCGAAGTGACCGGATCTGACCGGTCAGCGCCAGAGAACGGCGATGAAGATGTTGGCGATGGTCAGTCCGCCGACCGCGCCGAACAGGGCCTTGTCGACCCGCTCGTCGTCGCGCTTGACGTAGACGAGCGCCAGGATCACGAAGAGCACCGCCAGCTTCACGCCGATCTTGACGTGGTTGAGGGTGCCGCCGTCCATCTCGCGCAGGCCCACCAGGACCACGCCCGTCACCAGCATGGTCAGGGCGCCGTGCAGCATGCCGGGGGTGAAGCGGGCTTGACCTGCGCCCATCGCCTTCATCTGGCCGAGGAACCCCCCGAGCAGGGCGGCGATGCCGATGATGTGCAGACCGACGAAGAGATGGATGAGAACGCTCATGCGAGCGAGCGTACGGGGTGGCTCCGGACCCCGATTTTCCGGGGGTGGGGCCGCCTGTCCTCCGCGGCGGGGCCGCTCGTTTCCGGGGGCGGGGCCGCCAGTTTTCCCGGGGCGGGGCTGCCTGTCGGTCCGGCCCCCTAGACTCGGAAGGCGATGAGCAGCCTCTTTGACGACAGTTTCCTGGCGGACCTCACTCCCTCCGACGAGGAGCCCCCGCCGCCGCCCGAGGAGTACGCCCCGGAAGCCGGCGCGGACGACCTCTTCGAGGGGCACTTCGACGCGCCCATGAGCGGCGACGCGTACTACCGCGACGGCTCCGCCCGGCCCGTCATCGACCCGGCGGCCCTGCTCGACGGGCTGAACGAGCAGCAGCGCGCCGCGGTCGTGCACGCCGGCTCGCCGCTGCTCATCGTGGCCGGCGCCGGCTCGGGCAAGACCCGCGTGCTCACCCACCGGATCGGCCACCTGCTGGCCGCCCGGGGCGTCCACCCCGGCCAGATCCTCGCGATCACCTTCACCAACAAGGCCGCCGGCGAGATGAAGGAGCGCGTCGAGGGCCTGGTCGGCCCGCGCGCGGGCGCCATGTGGGTGTCCACCTTCCACAGCGCGTGCGTACGCATCCTGCGCCGCGAGTCCAAGCGGCTCGGCTTCACCTCGTCCTTCTCGATCTACGACGCTGCCGACTCCAAGCGGCTCATGGCGCTGGTCTGCCGCGACCTGGACCTCGACCCCAAGAAGTTCCCGCCGAAGTCCTTCAACGCCAAGATCTCCAACCTCAAGAACGAGCTGATCGACGAGGACGCCTTCGCCGCCCAGGCCGCTGGGGGCACCTCCCAGACGGAGTCCGGGGGAGGGTTCGAGAAGACGCTCGCCCAGGCGTACGCGATGTACCAGGCGCGGCTGCGCGAGGCCAACGCGCTCGACTTCGACGACATCATCATGACCACGGTGCACCTGCTCCAGGCCTTCCCGGACGTCGCCGAGCACTACCGGCGCCGCTTCCGGCACGTCCTGGTCGACGAGTACCAGGACACCAACCACGCGCAGTACACGCTCGTACGCGAACTGGTCGGGCCCGGGTACGACGACCTGCCCCCCGCCGAGCTGTGCGTGGTCGGTGACGCGGACCAGTCGATCTACGCCTTCCGCGGCGCGACGATCCGCAACATCCTCCAGTTCGAGGAGGACTACAAGGACGCGACGACGATCCTGCTGGAGCAGAACTACCGCTCCACCCAGACGATCCTGTCCGCCGCCAACGCCGTCATCGAGCGCAACGAGAACCGCCGCGCCAAGAACCTGTGGACCGACGCCGGCACCGGCACCGTGATCACCGGGTACGTGGCCGACACCGAGCACGACGAGGCCCAGTTCGTCGCCGACGAGATCGACCGGCTGACGGACGCGGGCGACGCGAAGGCCGGCGACGTGGCGATCTTCTACCGGACGAACGCGCAGTCGCGCGTCTTCGAGGAGATCTTCATCCGCGTCGGCCTGCCCTACAAGGTCGTCGGCGGGGTCCGCTTCTACGAGCGCAAGGAGGTCCGGGACGTCCTGGCCTACCTGCGGGTGCTGGCCAACCCCGAGGACAACGTTCCGCTGCGCCGGATCCTGAACGTGCCCAAGCGCGGCATCGGCGAGCGCGCGGAGGCGATGATCGACGCCCTCGCGCTGCGCGAGAAGATCACCTTCCCGCAGGCCCTGCGGCGGGTCGACGAGGCGTACGGGATGGCCGCGCGCTCCACCAACGCCGTCAAGCGGTTCAACGTGCTGATGGAGGAGCTGCGGACGATCGTCGACTCGGGCGCGGGCCCGGCGGTGGTGCTGGAGGCCGTACTGGAGCGGACGGGCTACCTGGCCGAGCTCCAGGCCTCCACCGACCCGCAGGACGAGACGCGGATCGAGAACCTCCAGGAACTGGCCGCCGTGGCCCTGGAGTTCGAGCAGGCGCGCGGTGAGGACACCGGGACGTCACCGGCCGCCGCCACGGCCGCTGCCGCGGGCGGCACCCTGGCCGAGTTCCTGGAGCAGGTCGCGCTCGTCGCCGACTCCGACCAGATCCCGGACGAGGACACCGACGGCTCGGGCGTCATCACGCTGATGACCCTGCACACCGCCAAGGGCCTGGAGTTCCCGGTGGTCTTCCTGACCGGCATGGAGGACGGGGTCTTCCCGCACATGCGGGCGCTGGGGCAGACCAAGGAGCTGGAGGAGGAGCGCCGGCTGGCGTACGTCGGCATCACGCGTGCCCGGGAGCGGCTGTACCTGACGCGCTCGGCGATGCGCAGCGCGTGGGGGACGCCCTCCTACAACCCGCCGTCGCGGTTCCTGGAGGAGATCCCGGACGAGTACCTGCGGTGGAAGCGCACGGGCGCGCAGAAGCCGGCGGGTCCCGTGTCGGGCGGGCGCGGCTTCGGGCCGGGCTCCCGGTCGGGTTCCGGTTCGGGTTCCGGTTCCGGGAAGTCGTCGTTCGGTACGTCGCCCGAGGCGTTCCTGTCGTCGTCGCGTACGAAGGCCGGGCCGTCCGGGTTCGCCACGCGGCGGGCCACCGACAAGCCGGTCGTCGCGCTGGCGGTCGGGGACCGGGTCACGCACGACCAGTTCGGGCTGGGCACGGTGACCGAGGTCAAGGGGTCGGGTGCGGACGCGCAGGCCACGATCGACTTCGGGGACGCCAAGCCCAAGCGGCTGCTGCTGCGTTACGCGCCGGTGCAGAAGCTGTAGGGACGGGCAGGAGCGGTGGCGCCGGCCGGAGTGCCGGCGCCGCTGTGGTGTGGCGGGAGTGCTGCGGCTGGAGTGCCGGCGTCGCTGTGGTGCGTGCCGGCGGAGTGCCGGCGGCCGCTGTGCTGCGGCCGGGTCAGTTGGGGTTCAGGCCCTTGCTGCGCAGCCACGCGGACGGATCGATCGGGGACCCGCCGCCGGGCCGCACCTCGAAGTGGAGGTGGGGGCCGGTGGAGTTGCCCGAGTTGCCGGAGTAGGCGATCACTTCGCCCGCCTTGACCTTGCCGGACCGGATCTTGGAGCTGCTCAGGTGGCAGTACCAGGTCTCGGTGCCGTCGGGGGCGGTGAGGATCACCATGTTGCCGTAGGCGCTGTTCCACTGGGTGCGCACGGTGCCGTCGGTGGCGGCCATGACCGGCGTGCCGTAGCCGACGGGGAAGTCGATACCGGTGTGCACCGACATCCACATGCCGCCGGACTGCCCGTAGCCGGCGCTGAGTCCGTGCTGGGCGACCGGGACGGCGAACTTGGGGCGGGCGGCCTCCTTGGCGGCCGCCTCCTCCGCACGCTTCTTCTTCTCTTCTTCCTGGCGGACGCGCAGGTCGATGCGCTCCTGCGTACGGCTGGCGCGGTCCGCGAAGTCGCCCGCGTCGGCGCTGAGCGCGGCGAGCTGGGTATCGAGCTTGCTGTTGGCGGCGGCCGGCTGGACCGAGGCCGGGTCGGGCGCGGCCAGCGTGGTGGTGTCCTCGGTGGTCTTCTCCGCGCCACCGGTCAGGCCGCTGACGGAGGCGGCGGCGACGCCCGCGACACCCATGACGCAGACGGAGGGGACGGCCACGGTCAGCAGGGCGGAACGCTTCGCCGGGGTGCGCCGGCGGCTGGCGGCACGGCCCGTGCCACCGGTGCCGCCGCCCGGGCCGCTGCCGGTGGTCGCGGAGCCGGTCTGGGCGGTCGCATTCCTGGCCGCGGCGCCCTTGGCCGCCGCGTTCTTGGCGGCGGCGTTCTTGGCGGCGGCGCGGCGCGCGGCGCGCGACACCGCGGTCGCCTCGAAGGCTGCGGAGGCCGCGGCGACATCGGCCGCGGACATGGTCTGCGTCTCGGCGGCGTGCACCGCGGCGGCCGCCTCGTCGGGGGATTCCGCTTCGGTGTCCTCGACAACCTGCACGGCGTCGAAGGTGGCGGTCGGCGCCGCGTCGAAGGCGGTGGCCGGTACGGCGTCGAAGGTGGCCGTCGGCGTGGCCTCGAAGGCGGCGGTCTCGAAGGCGGCGGTCTCGGCCATCGCCCCGTACTCGGCCGGGGACTCGTAGGCGTGCGCCGGCGCTGCGTACTCGGAGGTGTACTCACCGCCCGCGCCGTACTCGTACGAGGACTCGTTCTCGTAGCCGTAGGAGGCCTCGGGCTGGAGCTGCTGCGGGAGCTCCTCCTGCACCACGGAGTTCCACGCGGTCGCGTCGTACGCGCCGGTCTCGGCGGCGGTCGTGCCGAAGCCGGGCATCGCCCAGTGGCCGCTCTGCTCGCCGGAGGTGTCGTAGCCGAAGGCGGCGGCGGGCTGCTGGTAATCGGTGTGCGCGGACCAGGCGCTCGCGTCCCACTGGCCCGTGCCGTCCTCGGGGAGCGACTGGGCGGGGATGCTGGTCAGGTAGCTCTCCTGCGCGGCCGGCGTGGCCCAGGCGGTGGCGTCGTAACTGCCCGTCGCGTTCGCGTCGTACGCGGCGTAGGAGGAGTAGTCGTACCCCTGCCCCTGCGTTTCAAAGGAACCGTAGGACACATCGCCAGCGAAAGTGGTGGTGGCAAGGCCGTCGTACCCGGGATCCGGGTACTGGCCCGACGTGGGGCGGTCGTTCACCAACTTCTCTTTCGCCTCGGCGGTGGGGGGCCTGGGTGGCCGGGGAATGGGAGGTTCCCCGGAGGAGAGCAGTGGCGTGACTGTACCCGGCGGTCACTGGCGACGACAATCTTCCGGGGGTTCCGGTTCCTCAGGAACCGGGCATTCGGCTGTCTTTCGGTCGCCGCAAGGCGGAGCCTTGGCCTTGAGTTCGAAATACGTTCGACAAAAGGCCGGTTGTCGTTCACGCGACGGAGGCGGCTCCGGGGGCCTCGGGGACGGCCTGTGCCGGCCCGTCCAGGGCCCGCCGGACGGCGGCGATGACGGCCGGGTGCGCGGGCAGCGCCAGGTGCCCGATCCCGGTGACCTGCACGTTCACCGCCATCAGGTCGGGATGCTCGAGACGGGCGGTGCCGGCCGGGCTCATCACCGTGTCGAACTCGGCCCAGAACGCCACGCACCGGGTGCGGCAGCCGGGCGCCGGCGCGTTCAGTTCCGCCATCACCTCGGAGTCCGGGCGCATCTGCCGGACCAGCGGGTGCGCGTCCATGAAGGGCGCGGCGCGGGTGCCCCCGTGCGGGGTGCCGAGCGTGACCAGCGTGCGCACCCGCGCGTCGCCGCCGAGCCGCTGGACGTAGTAGCGGCACACCAGCCCGCCCAGGCTGTGCCCGACCACGTCCACCCGCTCCTGCCCGGTGCGCTCGCACAGCTCCTCGACGCGCGCGGCGAGCAGCCGGGCGGTGGACCGCAGGTCGCGCGTGAAGGGGGAGTAGTTGTACGCCTCGACCCGGCGCAGGCCGTCGGCGCCGAGCGCCCGGCGCAGCAGCACGAACACCGACCGGTTGTCGCTGAACCCGTGGAGGAGGAGGACGGGCGGCCGGGTCTGGCCCTGGGCGAGGGGCCGGATCCTCTCCTGTGCCACACCGGTCGGATAGAGGGCGAGATGTCCGGCGAGCACGGCCACCTCCAGGGCGGCGGCGCGCAGCGCGGCACCGGATCGCGGCACGGTGAACGTGAACGACAGCCCCATCGACGGCCCCCCTGTGGCTCCGGCTGCCGATCCGTGCCGTTCTGCGGCGATGTGCCGCGCCACCGTGCCGTGCGGCTGACGGCGCGGTGGCGCGGCGACTCGTTGCGGCTCTCCTTGCGACCGGTGCGTGTGAATCAATGGCGTCCCACGTGTGATTTCCCCCTCGTGCTTGACCGCGAAACGACGCGGTGCGCGATGCTGTACTTAACGTTCGTTCACTCGGGAGGCAGTGCGATGGGTGTGACCGGTCCGATCCGTGTGGTGGTGGCCAAGCCGGGTCTCGACGGCCACGACCGCGGCGCCAAGGTCATCGCGCGGGCCCTGCGCGACGCGGGCATGGAGGTCATCTACACGGGCCTGCACCAGACCCCCGAGCAGATCGTCGACACCGCGATCCAGGAGGATGCCGACGCGATCGGGCTGTCGATCCTCTCCGGCGCGCACAACACGCTGTTCGCGCGGGTGCTGGACCTGCTGAAGGAACGCGACGCGGAGGACATCAAGGTCTTCGGCGGCGGCATCATCCCGGAGGACGACATCGCCCCGCTGAAGGCGAAGGGCGTCGCCGAGATCTTCACCCCGGGCGCCACCACCACCGCGATCGTGGACTGGGTCCGCGCCCACGTCCGCCCCGCCGTCTGACGCCCGTCCGAGCCCGCCGTCCTGCCCCCGCCGCTCGAGCCGGTCGGCGCCGGCGGGCTCGACGCCGGCGTCCACCCGGCGGATGCCGGGTCGGGCGGCCGCCAGGTCGGGCGGCTGCCGGTCAGGCGGGTGGCGGGGTCAGTTCGGCCAGCATCGCCGCGCGCAGCCGCAGGGTCGCCACCAGCCGCTGGAACGCCTCCGCCCAGTAGCCCCCGGCGCCGGGCGAGGCGTCCGGCGGATCGTCGTACGCGGCGGTCAGCGCCTCGAGGTGGCCGGCCTCGGTGGGGTCCAGGCAGCGTTCCGCCAGGCCCATGACCCCGCTGAAGCTCCACGGGTAGCTCCCCGCCTCCCGGGCTATGTCGAGCGCGTCCACGACCGCCCGCCCCAGCGGCGCCGACCACGGCACCGCGCACACGCCCAGCAGCTGGAACGCCTCCGACAACCCGTGGGCCCGCACGAACTCCGCGACCCACCCGGCCCGTTCCTCCCGCGGCAGCGTCTGCAGCAGCTTGGCCCGCTCCGCCAGAGACGCCGTCGCCGGCCCGGCCGCGGGCGGCGCCGCCGCCGACCCCAGCAGGGCCCGCGACCACTGGGGATCCCGCTGCCGCACCGCGGCCCGGCACCAGGCCGCGTGCAGCTCCTCCCGCCACTCCTCGGCCATCGGCAGCGCCAGGATCGCCGCCGGGTCCAGCCCCCCGAACCGCTCCCGCCAGCAGGCCAGCGGGGCCGCCTCCACCAGTTGCCCCAGCCACCACGCCCGCTCCCCCCGGCCGGCGGGCGGACGCCTGACCACCCCGTCCCGCTGCATCCCCGCGTCGCAGTCCGCCGGCGGCACCACTCCCTTCGGGCCCACGCAGGCCAGCGCCCGCCGCGCCTGCCGGGCCGCCAGCGCGGAGGTGGGCAGCGCCGACAGCAGCTCGGCGGCCGTCGCACGTACGTTGCGGCTGCGGTCGCCCAGCGCCGCTTCCAGGAACGGCTCGTCCCGCTCCGACAGCCCCACCCGCAGCGAATCGAGGAACATCAGCCGGTCCTCGGCCCGTTCGGTGGCCCAGGTGCCCGACAGCAGCTGGGTCGCCGCCGCCGGATCGTACGCCCGGACCGCCCCCAGCAGCGCCACCCGCTCCGCGAACAGCCCCTCCTGCCACAGCCGTTCCACGCCCGCCCCGTCCCCGGGATCCGGCAGCTCCCCGCCGCCCGCCCCGCTGCGCAGCGCGAACCGCCACTCCGGATTCAGCCGGGCCAGCCACAGCCCCCGCGCCCCGGCCAGAGCCAGCGCCTGCGGGCGCAGATCCGTACGGGCCTTGGCGGCGTCCAGCAGCGCCGGCACGAGCGCGGCCGGTGCCCGGTACCCCCACCGCGACGCGGCCGCCAGCCACTGCGGCAGCAGCTCCGTCAGATCCGGCGCCGCCCCGCGCCGCCCGCCGGCGCCCGCACCGCCCCGGCCGGCCAGCAGCTGCGCCAGCCGGCGGCGCGCGGCCTCCGGCGGGGCCGGCCGCGGATCGTCGGCCACCGGATCGGGTCGGGCCCCCGCCTCGGCCGGCCGCAGCCCCGCCCGCCGCCGCACCGCCAGGACCGCCGCCGCGTCGAGCAGGGCCCCCGGCGTCCCGCCACGTCTGCGGTCGGTCCCCAGCGTCGCCGCCCCGACCAGCCCCTCCCAGTCCACGGCCGCCTCCTCCCCGTGCCCCGTCGGCTCCCAGTCCCCGACCGGCTCCTTCCCGCGCCCGACCGGCTCCCAGCCCCCGCTGAACTCCTCCCTTTCCCCGGCTGGCTCCTTCCGGTCCCCGCCCCGCTGTCCGTCCATCCGCCCGGTCGTCTCCCCGTCCCGCCGCCGCTCCCGAACCCCGCTCATCGAAACCCCTCCCTCGCCTGTGGTGCGCCCCGGTCCCGCCCCCTCCGCGGGACCGGGGCAGCTCGTGCCGGTGTGTGTCAGGTCGCGTGGTTGTCGTTCACAAGCCCCCCAGTCGTCCTTCGGTTCAGCCCAGGGCCACCGGCTCCGCCGTGTCCGGCGCCCAGGCCGTCAGCGGGGTGAACCCGCGGTGGCCGCATTCGCCGAACACCGTCACCGGGCCCCCGCCCGACAGCGCGGCCAGCTGCCACAGCCCGGACCGGGTGCGCGCCCCGGACGGCGGCACCGGCAGGGCGGACTTCCCCTCCGCGTCCGCCAGTTGCCAGCCGTGCTCGCCCGGTATCGGCACCACCTGGCCCAGCACCACCGGCCAGGCGTCCAGCCACGGGTCCTCGCGCAGCGCCGCCCCGTACGCGTCCAGCGCCTCGCCCGTCGAGACGCCGGCCGGTGCGTGCGGGAACGGGACCGGCGCGGCGAACCGCTCGCCGAGCTCCGCCCGCAGCCCCGCGCCGCCCGGCCGGAACCGGGCCTGCGCGTCGAGCACCAGGCCCACCGGCAGCGCGAGCTGCGGCGGCCGGCCGGGCGGCCCGAAGTCCAGCACGAGGGCCGGGCGGCCGCTCTCCAGACCGCGCAACCAGATCCGGCGGGTGGTGAGCCGCCCGTCCGGCGAGACGGAGTCGTGCTGCGCCAGGACCAGCCAGTGGTCCCGCACCGCCGCCCCCGCCACCGCTCCCGGCAGGCCCACCCGGGCCCGGACCGTCGCGGCCAGCGGCTCGGGCAGAGCGGCCACGCCCAGCCAGGCCCGGTCCAGCAGGTGCAGCAGCGCGCACTCCTCCAGCATCCGGCCGGGCCAGCCCGCGCCGGAGCTCGGTATCGTGCCCAGCTCCCGCACCCGCGCGGCCAGTCCCGGCGCCTGCGCGTCGACCATCCGGGCCGCCGTCTCCTCCCACTGCGCGTACCCCGCCGCCTCCTGTCCGGCCAGACCGCCGCGCACCAGGTCGGCCAGCCGCTGCTCCAGCTCGCTCACCCCCGCCCCGATCCGCGCGGCCCGCCGCTCGGCCCGTCTGCGGGCCGCTTCCGGGTCGGCCGGAGCGCCGGCCGACCCGGAAGCGGCGGCCGGACGCGCCGCCTTCGCGGCCCGCTCGGCCAGCCATTCCCCGGCCCAGTCCGGCGCCTCGGCCGCTTCCCCCAGCCCCTCGGCCGCCCAGAGCAGCAGCAGCCCCAGCGCGTGCTTGCACGGGAACTTCCGGCTCGGGCAGGAGCACTTGTACGCCGGTCCCGTCAGGTCCACCACCGTCCGGTACGGCGTACTGCCGCTGCCCTTGCACAACCCCCACACCGAACCGGAAGCGGAACCTCCGGTCCGGGACCACGGACCCGCCGAGCCGAGCTTGCCCCCCGCCTTGCGCGACGCCTCGTCAGGAGCCAGAGCCAGTACCTGTTCCGCCGTCCAGCGGACCTGCTGCTCAGTCATGGAAACCACCGTAGGCACTCCCACTGACAATGCGTCTGACCTGCAACAACGGTAGGAAAAGGGGGCGTTGTCAGTGGGGTGGTGCACCGTGGAGTACAGCAGTCGCCGCGCGGCTGCCGAGCCTGGAGGGGGAGCATCACCATGTCCGAGAAGACCGCGAACGCCGAGGCGCTGCGACCGCACGCCGAGGACGCCTACGCCCACGAACTGAAAGCCCTCGCCGCCGCCGACGACCGGCCCCGTCCGGCCCGCTGGAAGCTCTCGCCGTGGGCCGTCGCCACCTACCTGCTCGGCGGCACCCTCGGTGACGGCACGGTCATCACGCCCAAGTACGTGGGCCCGCGCCGGATCGTCGAGGTCGCCGTCACCACCCTCGCCACCGACCGCGCCCTGCTCCTGCTCGGCGTCCCCGGCACCGCCAAGACCTGGGTCTCCGAGCACCTGGCCGCCGCCGTCAGCGGCGACTCCACCCTGCTCGTCCAGGGCACCGCCGGCACCCCGGAGGAGGCGATCCGGTACGGCTGGAACTACGCCCGCCTCCTCGCCCACGGCCCCAGCCGCGACGCCCTCGTCCCCAGCCCCGTCATGCGCGCCATGGCCGAGGGCATGACCGCGCGCGTCGAGGAACTCACCCGTATCCCCGCCGACGTCCAGGACACGCTCATCACCGTGCTGTCCGAGAAGACCCTGCCCATACCCGAACTCGGCGAAGAGGTGCAGGCCGTGCGCGGCTTCAACCTCATCGCCACCGCCAACGACCGCGACCGCGGGGTCAACGAACTCTCCAGCGCGCTGCGCCGCCGCTTCAACACCGTGGTGCTGCCGCTGCCCGCGACGGCCGACGCCGAGGTCGACATCGTCGCCCGTCGCGTCGACCAGATGGGCCGCGCCCTGGACCTGCCGGCCGTTCCCGAGGGCATGGACGAGATCCGCCGCGTCGTGACCGTCTTCCGCGAGCTGCGCGAGGGCGTCACCGGCGACGGCCGGACGAAGGTCAAGTCGCCCAGCGGCACCCTGTCCACGGCCGAGGCCATCTCCGTGGTCACCGGCGGCCTCGCGCTCGCCGCCCACTTCGGCGACGGCGTGCTGCGCCCCTCCGACGTGGCGGCCGGGATCCTCGGCGCCGTCGTGCGCGACCCGGCCGCCGACAAGGTGGTCTGGCAGGAGTACCTGGAGGCCGTCGTGCGCGAGCGGGACGGCTGGAAGGACTTCTACCGCGCCTGCCGGGAGGTGACGGCGTGAGCGGCGGGACCACGGGGCCGCTGTTGCTGGGCGTACGACACCACGGCCCCGGCTCCGCGCGCGCGGTGCGGGCGGCCCTGGACGCGGCCCGGCCGGCAGCCGTCCTGATCGAGGGCCCGCCGGAGGGGGACGCGCTGCTGCCGCTGGCAGCCGACCCCGCCATGCGGCCGCCCGTCGCGCTGCTCGCGCACGCGGCCGACGACCCGGGCCGGGCGGCGTTCTGGCCGCTGGCCGAGTTCTCGCCCGAATGGGTGGCGGTGCGCTGGGCCCTGGCCGAGCGGGTCCCGGTCCGCTTCATCGACCTCCCGGCCGCCCACACGCTGGCGGAACGGGACGAGGAGAAGGAGAAGGAGGAGAGGAAGGGGAAGGGGGAGGGGGAGGGGGAGGACGAAGGGCGGGAGCCGGGGGCCGGCGGACCCGACGCGGTGCGGCTGGACCCGCTCGCGGTGCTGGCGGAGACCGCCGGGTACGACGACCCGGAACGCTGGTGGGAGGACGTCGTCGAGCACCGGGGCGCGGGCTCCGCCGACCCGGTCGCCGCCTTCGAGGCCCTCGGCGACGCCATGGCCGCCCTGCGCGAGACCTACGGGGACGGCGGCCACGCCCGCGACCTGGTCCGCGAGGCCCACATGCGGCAGCGGATGCGGGCCGCCCGCCGCGAGTTCGGGGACGCCTACGCGGTGGTGTGCGGGGCCTGGCACGTGCCGGCGCTGCGCGCGAGAACCACGGTGGCCGCGGACCGGGCCCTGCTCGCCGGGCTGCCCAAGGTCAAGGTGGAGACCACCTGGGTGCCCTGGACCCACCGGCGCCTGGCCCGGGCCGGAGGCTACGGGGCGGGCATCACCTCGCCCGGCTGGTACGGGCACCTGTTCGCCGCGCCCGACCGGCCCGTCGAGCGCTGGCTGACCAAGGTCGCCGGGCTGCTGCGGGAGGAGGACCGCCAGGTCTCCTCGGCCCACGTCATCGAGGCGGTCCGGCTCGCCGACACCCTGGCCGCCGTGCGCGGGCGCCCGCTGGCCGGCCTGACCGAGACCCTGGAGGCGGTCCGGGCGGTGATGTGCGACGGCTCCGACGTGCCGCTCGCGCTCATCGAGGACCGGCTCGTCGTCGGGGACGCGCTGGGCGAAGTCCCCGACGCCGCGCCCGTCGTGCCCCTCCAGCGGGACCTGACGCGCCAGCAGCGCTCGCTGCGGCTCAAGGCGCAGGCGCAGGAGCGCGAACTGGAGCTCGATCTGCGCAAGGACTCCGACGCCGCCAAGAGCCTGCTGCTGCACCGGCTGCGGCTGCTCGGCGTCGACTGGGGCATACCGGCCGCCTCCCGGGGCAGCACCGGCACGTTCCGCGAGACCTGGCGGCTGCGCTGGGAGCCGGAGCTGTCGGTGCGGGTCGCCGAGGCCGGCATCTGGGGCACCACCGTCCTCGCCGCGGCCACCGGCCGGGCCGAGGCGGACGCGGCCGCCACGGGCGAGCTCGGCGAGGTGACCTCGCTGGCCGAACGCTGCCTGCTGGCCGGTCTGCCCGAGGCGCTCCCGGCGGTCCTGCGGGCCCTGGCCGACCGGGCCGCCCTGGACACCGACGTGGCCCGGCTCGCCAAGGCGTTGCCGGCCCTGGCCCGGTCCCTGCGGTACGGGGACGTCCGGGGCACCGACACGGCGGCGCTGGGCACGGTCGCGGCCGGGCTCGCCGACCGTATATGCGTCGCGCTGCCGCCGGCCTGCGCCGGGCTGGACGCGGACGGCGCCGCGGAGCTGCGCGGCCACGTGGACGCGGTGCACGGCGCGGTGGGCCTGCTGGAGGACGAGGGGCTGCGCGAGCGCTGGTCGGCGGTGTTGCGGACGCTGGCCGGCCGGGACACCGTGCCGGGCGTCATCCGCGGCCGGGCCGTGCGGCTCCTGCTCGACGAGGGCCGGCTGGAGGCGGCGGACACCGCCCGCCTGATGGGTCTCGCGCTCTCCCCGGCGGCCGCGCCCGCCGACGCGGCCGGCTGGATCGAGGGCTTCGCGGGCGGCGCGGCGGGCGGCGGCACCCTGCTGGTCCACGACGACCGGCTGCTCGCGCTGATCGACGCCTGGCTGACCGGCATACCGGCGGGCGCGTTCACGGACGTCCTGCCGCTGCTGCGGCGTACGTTCGGCGCGTACGAACCGGGCGTCCGGCGGACCCTGGGTGAACTGGTGCGCCGCGGGCCGGGTGCCCCGGCCGCGGCGCGGGGCGCGGCACCCGCGGGTTTCGCCCCCGAGCTGGACCCGGAGCGTGCGGACGCGGTGGTTCCGCTGGTGCGGATGCTGCTGGCCGCCGCGGGCTGACCCGCGCCCCACGACGACGCCGCACGACGACGCCGCACGACGACGCCGCACGACGACGCCCCACGACGACGCCGCACGACCGCGCCGTCACGACGACAGCACTCGACGTATCACTCGGCGAACCGAGACCAACCGACCGGAGGGGGACGGACACATGACCGGAACGGACACCGCGCAGCCGGACGCGACGGGCAGGGCTGACCTGGCGGGCACGGCGGACGTGGCGGGGGAGCGGCTGCGGCGGTGGCGGCTGGTCCTCGGCGGGGGCGAGGCCGACGGCACCGGCTGCGCCCTCCGCGGGCGGGACGTGGGCATGGACGCGGCACTCGGCGCGCTGTACGGGGGCACCACCGGGGCCGGGAGCCGGAAGGCGGCCGGGGAGCGGTCGGCCGGGCTCGGCGGGTCCGCGCCGAACGTGGCGCGCTGGCTCGGCGACATCCGTACGTACTTCCCCAGCTCCGTCGTCCAGGTCATGCAGCGCGACGCGATCGAGCGGCTCGGGCTGTCCGCGCTGCTGCTGGAGCCGGAGATGCTGGAGGCCGTCGAGCCCGACGTCCACCTGGTCGGCACCCTGCTCTCGCTCGGCAAGGCGATGCCCGACACCACCCGGGAGACCGCCCGTGCGGTCGTCCGCAAGGTCGTCGAGCAGCTGGAGAAGAAGCTCGCCACGCGCACACGGGCCACGCTCACCGGCGCCCTCGACCGGTCCGCGCGGATCAGCCGTCCCCGCCACCACGAGATCGACTGGAACCGCACCATTCGGGCCAATCTCAAGAACTACCTGCCCGAGTACCGCACCGTGGTGCCCGAGCGCCTCGTCGGCCACGGCCGCGCCGGCCAGTCGGTGAAGAAGGAGGTGATCCTCTGCATCGACCAGTCCGGTTCGATGGCCGCCTCCGTCGTCTACGCCTCCGTCTTCGGGGCCGTCCTCGCCTCCATGCGTTCGCTGACGACCCGCCTCGTCGTGTTCGACACCGCCGTCGTGGACCTGACCGAGGAGCTCGACGACCCGGTGGACGTCCTCTTCGGCACCCAGCTCGGCGGCGGTACCGACATCAACCGGGCGCTCGCCTACTGCCAGTCCAAGATCACCCGCCCCGCCGACACCGTCGTGGTCCTGATCAGCGATCTCTACGAGGGCGGGATCCGCAACGAGATGCTGGGGCGGGTCGCGGCGATGCAGGCGGCGGGGGTCCGGTTCGTGACGCTCCTGGCCCTCTCCGACGAGGGCGCCCCGGCCTACGACCGCGAGCACGCGGCGGCGCTGGCCGCCCTCGGCTCCCCGGCCTTCGCCTGCACCCCCGACCTCTTCCCCGACGTGATGGCCGCGGCGATCGAGAAGCGGCCCCTTCCGGTTCCCGAGGGGTGAGCCGTGACCGCGCGAAATCGTGAGATCACACGAATATCCAGCTCACACGTGAGGCGATCTGTGACAGGTATCACCGCTCATGTGTGATCCCTGATTTAGGGACCTAAGCCCCACGGGGATAACCTGCCGGACGGACATGCCGCGTCCACGGTCACCGTGTGCGCTCCCCTTGTGACAGCGCCGTCACGTTGCCCTCGCGGCACGCCCACGCAGACAACCGCGAACACTGCGAATCTTTAAGACAAGGGACGGACGCGCGTGGACCTGTTCGAGTACCAGGCGAGGGACCTCTTCGCCAAGCACGGTGTACCGGTGCTGGCCGGTGAAGTCATCGACACGCCTGAGGCGGCGCGCGAGGCCACCGAGCGGCTGGGCGGCAAGTCGGTCGTCAAGGCGCAGGTGAAGGTCGGCGGCCGCGGCAAGGCCGGTGGCGTCAAGCTGGCCGCCACCCCGGACGAGGCCGTCGCCCGCGCGACGGACATCCTGGGCATGGACATCAAGGGCCACACGGTCCACAAGGTGATGATCGCGGAGACCGCTCCGGAGATCCTCGAGGAGTACTACGTCTCCTACCTCCTCGACCGCACCAACCGCACCTTCCTGGCCATGGCCTCGGTCGCGGGCGGCATGGACATCGAGCAGGTCGCCGAGGAGACCCCGGAGAAGCTCGCCAAGGTCCCGGTGAACGCCAACGAGGGCGTGACCATCGAGAAGGCCCGCGAGATCGTGGAGCTCGCGCAGTTCCCGGCCGAGGTCGCCGAGAAGGTCGCCGCGGTCCTCGTGACCCTGTGGGACACCTTCATCGCCGAGGACGCCCTCCTCGTCGAGGTCAACCCCCTCGCCAAGGTCGCCAACGGCGACGTCATCGCCCTCGACGGCAAGGTCTCGCTCGACGAGAACGCCGAGTTCCGCCAGCCGGGCCACGAGGAGTTCGTGGACCACGCAGCCGCGAACCCGCTCGAGGCCGCCGCCAAGGCCAAGAACCTCAACTACGTCAAGCTCGACGGCGAGGTCGGCATCATCGGCAACGGCGCGGGTCTCGTCATGAGCACCCTGGACGTCGTCGCCTACGCCGGTGAGAACCACGGTGGCGTCAAGCCCGCCAACTTCCTGGACATCGGCGGTGGCGCCTCCGCCGCCGTCATGGCCAACGGTCTCGAGATCATCCTCGGCGACCCGGACGTCAAGTCCGTCTTCGTCAACGTCTTCGGCGGCATCACCGCCTGCGACGAGGTCGCCAACGGCATCGTCCAGGCCCTCCAGCTGCTCAAGGACAAGGGCGAAGAGGTCACCAAGCCGCTCGTCGTCCGCCTCGACGGCAACAACGCCGAGCTGGGTCGCAAGATCCTCTCGGACGCCAACCACCCGCTGGTGCAGCGCGTGGACACCATGGACGGCGCGGCCGACAAGGCCGCCGAGCTCGCTGCGGCTGCGAAGTAAAGGGACGAGGTCACAGACTCACCATGGCTATCTTCCTCAACAAGGACAGCAAGGTCATCGTCCAGGGCATGACCGGTGCCACGGGCATGAAGCACACCAAGCTGATGCTCGCCGACGGCACGAACATCGTCGGCGGCGTGAACCCGCGCAAGGCCGGCACGTCCGTCGACTTCGACGGCACCGAGGTCCCGGTCTTCGGCACCGTCGCCGAGGCGATGGAGAAGACGGGCGCCAACGTCTCCGTCCTCTTCGTCCCGCCGGCCTTCGCCAAGGCCGCCGTCGTCGAGGCCATCGACGCCGAGATCCCGCTGGCCGTCGTCATCACCGAGGGCATCGCGGTGCACGACTCCGCCGCCTTCTGGGCGTACGCGACCGCCAAGGGCAACAAGACCCGGATCATCGGCCCGAACTGCCCCGGCCTGATCACCCCCGGCCAGTCCAACGCCGGCATCATCCCGGGTGACATCACCAAGCCCGGCAAGATCGGTCTCGTGTCCAAGTCCGGCACGCTGACCTACCAGATGATGTACGAGCTGCGCGACATCGGCTTCACCTCCGCCGTCGGCATCGGTGGCGACCCGGTCATCGGCACCACGCACATCGACGCCCTGGAGGCCTTCGAGGCCGACCCGGAGACCGAGCTCATCGTCATGATCGGCGAGATCGGCGGCGACGCCGAGGAGCGCGCGGCGGACTTCATCGCATCGAGCGTCACCAAGCCGGTCGTCGGCTACGTCGCGGGCTTCACCGCCCCCGAGGGCAAGACCATGGGCCACGCCGGCGCCATCGTCTCCGGCTCCTCCGGCACCGCGCAGGCCAAGAAGGAGGCCCTCGAGGCCGCCGGCGTCAAGGTCGGCAAGACGCCGACCGAGACCGCCAAGCTGGCGCGCGAGATCCTGAACGGCGCGGGCGCCTGATCACCGCCTGATCCCGGCCTGACGCCGCGAGTACGGGCGTGGGCCCCCCCCCCGGGGGGGGGGGGGGGGCCCCCCCCGGTCCCCGGGGGGCCCGCCCGCGCCCCCCCCCCCGGGCCCCCCCCCGGCCCGCCCCCCCCCCCCGCCGGGCCACCCCCCCCCCCGCGCCCCCCCGGGGGGGGCGGGGGCGCCGGCCGGGGGGGGGCCCCCCCCCCCCCCCGCCCCCGCCCCCCCCCCCGGGGGCCGGGGGGGGCCCCCCCCCCGGGGGGGGGGGGGGGGCCCACGCCCGTTTCCGCGTGGTACCGGACGGCTCACTCGACCCGGGGCAGCAGCCGGGCCGGCCCGCTCTCCCGTTCCGTACGCAGCTTCTCCTGGAGCAGCCTGCGCTCCTCGGTCAGGTGCTGCGGGCCCGCGTGCGGCGGTACGCCGGACACGCTTGCGCCGGGCGCGATGCGCGGCACGTACCGGGTGGGCGCCGTGAACAGGGTGTACGTGGTGGCGGCCGCGATGCACGCCGTCAGGGTGAGCGCGGCCCGGGTCCACAGCCGGCTGCGCCGCTCGCCGGCCATCCGTACCACCACCGCGCGGCACGGCTCCAGCCGTACGGCGGGCCGCAGCGCGCACAGCTGTTCGTGCAGCACCGCCGACCGGCCCGAGGCCGGTACGGAGACCAGCTCGGGGACGCGGTGGGCGAGTTCGGCGTGCGCCCGCAGCAGCCGGGCGCCGGCGGCCGGGGTGCTGGCCTCGGTCTCGGCGGCCGTGTCGGGCAGGTCGAGGCCGACCCCGTCGTAGAGGAGCACGGTGCGGCGGTGCCGGGGCCGCAGCGCGAGCAGGGCGTCCATCAGGATCCGGTCGGCGGGGTCGGCCGGGGTCTTGTCGGGGTGCTTGCGGGGGCGGCGGAACACGTGCCAGGGGCTGAGCGCCCATTCGTATGCCGCCGCGCGCACCCATCCGACGGGGTCGGGGTCGGTGGCGA
This sequence comes from Streptomyces sp. NPDC090022, assembly GCF_044748145.1. NCBI lineage: Bacteria > Bacillati > Actinomycetota > Actinomycetes > Kitasatosporales > Streptomycetaceae > Streptomyces > Streptomyces sp. NPDC090022. Next base: position 37,151 of record NZ_JBIVFN010000037.1, on the reverse strand, counting down.
CCTCCGGCCACCGCTCCCAGGCCCGCCGGAAGGCCCGCTCGACGGACTGCCGGGCGAGCGTGCGGCGGCCGGTGAGCAGGTAGGTCTGGCGGACCAGGGAGGGGGCGGCGTAGGCGTAGAGGGCGTCGAAGGCCTGACCGGGCGTGAGATGGACGACGGAGGCCCGGAATCCGCCCTCGGGAGGGACGGGATTGAGGCTGCGCCCCACCCGGCGGGGGCGCGCGGGGTCGGGGTCGGGGTCGGGCGGGCCGGTGGTGGCCTCTGGATGGCCGTCCGCCCGGGGATCCGGCGCGGGGTTCGTGCCCGTGCCCGTGCCCGTGGCCGGAGCCTGGGCGGGAGCCGGATCCGGGAGGGATTCGGGGCCGATCTCGGAGGCGTGGCGGCCCGGGGCCGGGGGCCTGTCGCCGGAGCCGGGCCGGGCGGGGAGGCCGGCGGGGGAGAAGGCCGGGCCGGCGTCCACCGGGGGCCCGGCCGCGGGCCGGCCCGCCCCGCCGGCGGTGAAGGCGGCCCGCAGTCCCTCGCCGCCGGCGCGCAGGGCGGCGGGCAGGTCGGCCGTGTCGTGGGCCAGGCCCGGCCAGGCCCACGCGGTGCCGGTGCCGCCACCCGAACTCGTATGCGGATCCGTACCCGTACCCGAACGCGAACCGGCATCCGTATGGACACCCGTATCGGTACCGCTATCCGTACCCGCATGCGTGCCTGTGTCCGTATCCGTGCCCAGGATCCTCGCGTAGGCCTGGCGCTTGTGGCCGCGCGGGCTCGTGCGGCCGGTCTCCCAGGAGCGGACCGTGGACGCGGACACGCCGAGCGACGCCGCGACGTCGTCGAGGCTGAGACCGACGGCTTCGCGCAGTCTGCGGCGCTCCTTGGGGGAGGGCAGGGGCAGTTCGGAGGGCGTGCCGGCGCTGGGTGTCATGCCGTTCTCCCCGTGACCCGGCAGCTCTGGGCGAAAAAGTACATAACCGTATATTGGGCGACACCACGGGTAATCGCCTGTTACGCGGCGTCAGCGCGTGTCGTTGGGACCATGGCGAGGTGACCCAAGTGACCGAACGCGGGACGTCGTTGCCGGCGCTCCCGCGGTCCGGCGGCCGCCGCCGTTCTCCGGCCGCCGCCGCGTGTGTGCTGAGCGGCGTCGTCGCCGCCGGGCTGGGACTCGGCTTCCTGGCCGTACTCGTCATGACCTTGTGGATCAGTTCGCCGTACCCCGACAGTGGGCCCGGCGGGGCGCTGCACCTCGCCGCCGGGCTGTGGCTGATGGCGCACGGCACTGAGCTGATCCGGTACGACACGCTGTCCGGCGCACCCGCGCCGGTGGGGGTGACGCCACTGCTCCTGCTGGCCCTGCCCGTGCTGCTGACGCGGCGTGCGGCGCGGCTGGCGACCGATGACGACGACGCGCTGCCGGCCGGGGCGGTGTTCTCGGCGGTGATGTGCGGCTACCTGGCGGTGGGGGCCGCCGCCACCGTGTACGCGGCCGGAGGGCCGATGCCGGCCGATCCGCTGAGCGCGGCCTGGCACGTGCCGCTGGTCACGGCGGCGGCCGCGGGTGGCGGGGTGTGGGCGGCACGGGGGCGGCCGCGGGGGCCGCTGCCGGCGTGGGTGCCGGAGGGCGTACGGCGGGCTGTCGCGCGCCCCCGGTACGCGCTGGCGCTGGGGGCCGGGGGCGCGGGGGCGCTCGTCCTGGTGGGCGGGGGCGCGCTGCTGCTCGGGGCGTCGCTGGTCTGGCACGCGCAGGCGGCACAGGAATCGTTCACGCAGCTGACGGGGGTGTGGTCGGGGCGGTTCGCGGTGCTGCTGCTGGCGGTCGGGCTGATCCCGAACGCGGCGGTGTGGGGCGCGGCGTACGGGCTCGGGCCGGGGTTCGAGCTGGGTACCGGTGCGGTCGCGACCCCGCTGGGCTTCGAGGGTTCGCCCGCGCTGCCGCACTTCCCGCTGCTGGCGGCGCTGCCGCCGGCGGGGGCGGGGGCGACGCCGACGTGGGCGGCGCTGGCGGCGCTGGCGGTGCCGGTGGTGGCCGGGCTGGTGGTGGGGTGGTTCGCGGTCCGGCGGGCGCGGGAGGTGTCGCTGGGGGAGACGGCGCTGACGGCGGCGCTGGGGGCGGTCGTGTGCGGACTGCTGCTCGCGGGGCTGGCGGGGGCGTCGGGCGGGGCGCTGGGCTCGGGGGAGCTGGCGCGGTTCGGGCCGGTGTGGTGGCAGGCGGGAGCGGCGGCGGCGGGCTGGACGCTGGCGCTGGCCGTACCGGTCGCGGTGGCGGTGCACCGGTGGCGGACGCGGCCGTCGTTCGCGCCCGAGCCGGCGGACGACGACTGGCACACGAACGCCGGGCGCGAGGCCCGCTGGGCGGCCCTGCGGCGCACCTCGGGCACGTTGATCCCGGACCTCACCCCGCCGGCGGAGCCCGTACCCCCGGTGGGGGTGACCGGGCCGCCGGCCCCGGAGGCCCCGCCGGGGCCACGGTCAGCGCCCCCCGCACCGTCGCCGGCCGCCGCCCCACCCGACCCCGGCACGCGACGCCAGGACCCTGCGGCTCCGCCGGCTCCGGGCGTTTCGGGGTCGGGGCCGTCGGGGTCCGAGGCTGCGGTGGACCCGGGCCTTGCAGGTCCGGGCGGGCCGGGGCCCAGGCTGTCGGGGTCGGGGGGCGTGGTGGAGCCGGGTTCCGCCGGAGTGGGCGGGGGGATGCGGCCGGGGCTGACCGGGCCCGGCGTGTCCGGCCTCCGGCGGCCAGGGGCATCGCGGCCTGGGGCCCCGGAGCCTGTCGCTCCGTCAGCCCGCGAGGCGCCGGGGCCGCGGCCGTCGGACTCCGCGGGCGATCGGGCCCTCGGCGGGCCGCGCCCGGCGGGTCCGGCCGGTCAGACGTCGGCACGGAGGCGTCGGCCCGGGACTGATGCGACCTCAGCCTCTCTGCTCTCGCGGCTCGGTGAGGCGTTGGCGTGGTTGCGGCCGTCGCGGTCCGCGGGGTCGGGGGGTGACCCGTCCGGGTCGTGTCCCCCGGCCCCTGTGGAGCCGTCGCGTCCGCCTCGGGCGGCGGATTCGGTGGCGGCCGGTACGGCTGGCGGGCGGCCGTCGGAGCGGGATCCGGCGGCGTCGTCGCCGGGGTGCCCGGGTTCGTCCGAGTACGGGCGTCCGGGGGCGCAGGCGCCCGACGCCGATGGGTCGCGGCTCGGTGAGGCGCTGGCGTGGCTGCGGCCGTCGCGGCCCGGCGGGCCGGCGGAAGCGCCGCTCGAGCCGGGGCCCGGCCTCGGCGGTGCGCGGCTGCTGGGGCCGCGGCCCCCGGCGGCGGCACCCGAGCCCTCCGGGGTCCCGTCGCCGAAGGCGCCGGGCGGGCCCGTGCCGGATCCGCCCGGTGCGGGGCTGAACGGCGCCAGGGCATGGCAGCGGACGCCGAAGCCCCCGGCCGAGCCGGCCCCGGCCGGACCGGAGAAGAAGCTGTCGCCGCCGGTGACGGGGGCGCGGGTGCTGCCGCGTCGGCGGCGCCAGCCGTGACCGTGGGCGGGCGCGGGCCTGGTCCCCCGCCCACTCGCCCCTCGTCGTCCGCGCGTCCGTGCGGGGGCGGCACGAGGGGCGCCGCATGGCCGGCCGGGCCCCTCCGGCAGCCTCGGCCGGAACGGCCGCCGTCCCGCCCGGCGGCCCGGCGGCCCGGCGGCCCGCCGGTCCACCGTCGTCACCTCCGGTGAGGAGCGTCGGGCCGCGGGGCCTGTGGCCTTGTGGGGCCTGGGTGCGGCGGAGCCGAGGGCCGCTTGTGCGGGCCGGCTCGGTCCGAGGCCGGGAGGGGACAAGGGGGCCGGGCCAGGACACCCGGCGTGTGCCGGGTCGGGCGTGGGCCGGGGGCGTCAGGTGGTGGGCGGGGTCAGCGCTTTACCTCTAGCCACGTGCCCAGGACGTTGTCCGGGAGGAGGTCGTTGCACTGCAGGGCCGCCGTCTGGGTCAGCGCGTCGTCGCGGCAGACGTGGAAGTCCTTGTAGACCAGCTGCACCGTGTACGAGCTCGCCGCCAGCAGGATCGCCAGGGACGCCGTGACCAGGCCGCCGATGGCCGCCGTGCGCTGCGGGCGGGCCGCCTCGCCCAGGGCCGCGAGCCCGTCGGCCCGGGGCGGGGTCCCCGCGGGCGTCTCCTCCGAGGGGTCGCGCTTCGCGCGCAGCGCGCTGATCCCCCAGTACAGGGCCAGCGCACCCAGCAGCAGCCCCACCGACGGGATCCCGAAGAGCCCGAAGAAGAAGCCCCACATACCGGCCAGCAGCGCGTAGCGGGCCCGCCGCTGGAGCGGGTCCGTCGGGTCCCAGCGGGCCGGGCCGCCCCCGGAGGGACCCTGTCCCTGGTCGCCGCCGCCGCCGCGGCGCTCGTGCTCGTTCGCGCCCTCGCGCGGCTGCCACGGCTGGTCGGGCCGCCCCTCGGGCGGCGCCGCGTAGGGGTTGTCGTCGGTGGAGGAGGGCTGACGGCGGTCCGGCATCGGGTGCGTTTCTTCCCCTGTGTCGTTGCTGTGACGGTGCGGTGAGGCGGGTGGTGAAGCGTGTGGTGGGACGTGTGGTCCAGACGCTACAGCTCGGCCGTGCCCCCGTCCCTCGGGGGCCGTCCGGTGTGCCGGTATCGTTGCAGGCGGTCGGTGGCTTCGTATGGTTCCCCGTATATAGGGGACCCGGAGTTTCGTACGATCATGCAAAGACGAATCCGCCCAGAAAGGGCCTTTCATGGCTGCCTCCCGCCTGGTCGTGCTGGTTTCCGGTTCCGGCACCAACCTCCAGGCCCTGCTCGACGCCATCGCCGCCGATCCCGAGGGGTACGGCGCCCGCGTCGTGGCCGTGGGGGCGGACCGGTCCGGCATCGCCGGGCTGGAGCGGGCCGAGCGGGCCGGGATCCCGACCTTTGTCTGCCCGGTCAAGGCGTACGACAGTCGCGAGGAGTGGGACGAGGCCCTGACCGCCGCCACCGCCGCCCACGAGCCCGACCTGGTGGTCTCCGCCGGGTTCATGAAGATCGTGGGGAAGAGGTTCATCGACACGTTCGGGGGCCGCTTCATCAACACCCACCCCGCGCTGCTGCCGGCCTTCCCCGGCGCGCACGGCGTGCGCGACGCGCTCGCGTACGGCGCGCGGGTCACCGGCTGCACCGTCCACTTCGTGGACGCCGGCGTGGACACCGGACCGATCATCGCCCAGGGTGTGGTCGAGGTCCGGGACGAGGACGACGAAGCCGCTCTCCATGAGCGCATCAAGGAAGTCGAGCGCAGGCTGCTCGTCGATGTCGTGGGGCGACTGGCCCGGCACGGCTACCGCATTGAGGGACGAAAGGTAACGATCCAGTGACCGCCGAAGGTACGACGAAGCGGCCGATCCGCCGTGCGCTCATCAGCGTCTACGACAAGACGGGCCTCGAGGAGCTCGCGCGCGGGCTGCACGACGCGGGCGTCACGCTGGTCTCGACCGGCTCCACCGCCTCGAAGATCGCCGCCGCCGGCGTCCCGGTCACCAAGGTCGAGGAGCTGACCGGCTTCCCCGAGTGCCTGGACGGCCGCGTCAAGACCCTGCACCCGCGCGTGCACGCCGGCATCCTCGCCGACCTGCGCCTGGAGAGCCACCGCGCGCAGCTGGCGGAGCTCGGTGTCGAGCCGTTCGACCTCGTCGTCGTCAACCTCTACCCGTTCCGCGAGACCGTCGCCTCCGGCGCGACGCCCGACGAGTGCGTCGAGCAGATCGACATCGGCGGGCCGTCCATGGTCCGCGCGGCGGCCAAGAACCACCCCTCCGTCGCGGTCGTGACGAGTCCCGCCCGCTACGCCGACGTGCTCGCCGCCGCCCAGGGCGGCGGTTTCGACCTCACGGCGCGCAAGCGCCTGGCCGCCGAGGCGTTCCAGCACACCGCCGCGTACGACGTCGCCGTCGCGTCCTGGTTCACGAACGCATACGCCCCCGAGGTCGAGGCCGAGGGGGAGGGCACCGCCCTGCCCGAGTTCCTCGCCGGGGCCTGGGAGCGCAAGGCCTCCCTGCGCTACGGGGAGAACCCCCACCAGCGGGCCGCCCTCTACACCGACGGGCAGCCGGGCGGACTCGCCAACGCCGAGCAGCTGCACGGCAAGGAGATGTCCTTCAACAACTATGTGGACACCGAGGCCGCCCGCCGGGCCGCCTACGACCACGACGGACCGTGCGTCGCCATCATCAAGCACGCCAACCCGTGCGGCATCGCCGTCGGCGCGGACATCGCCGAGGCGCACCGCAAGGCGCACGCCTGCGACCCGCTGTCGGCGTTCGGCGGTGTCATCGCCGTCAACCGCCCGGTGACGGTCGCGCTCGCCGAGCAGGTCGCCGAGATCTTCACCGAGGTCATCGCGGCCCCCGCGTACGAGGACGGCGCGCTGGAGGTCCTGGCCAAGAAGAAGAACATCCGCGTGCTGAAGGTGGACGGCGACCCGCACCAGCCCGGCGACCTCAAGCCGATCTCCGGCGGGGTGCTGCTCCAGGAGTCCGACGTCTTCCAGGCGGACGGCGACGACCCGTCCCACTGGACTCTGGCCACCGGTGACGCCCTCTCCGCGGCGGAGCTCGCCGACCTCGCCTTCGCGTGGAAGGCCTGCCGGGCGGTCAAGTCCAACGCCATCCTGCTCGCCAAGGACGGCGCCTCGGTCGGCGTCGGCATGGGCCAGGTCAACCGGGTCGACTCGGCGAAGCTCGCCGTCGAGCGGGCGGGCGCGGAGCGCGCGCAGGGCGCGTACGCCGCCTCCGACGCGTTCTTCCCGTTCCCGGACGGCCTGGAGATCCTGACGGCCGCGGGCATCAAGGCCGTGGTCCAGCCGGGCGGTTCGGTCCGCGACGAGCAGGTGGTCGAGGCCGCGCAGAAGGCGGGCGTGACGATGTACTTCACGGGGACGCGGCACTTCTTCCACTGACGCGTCGTTCCGCTGACGCGCGCAACGCGAAGGCCGCGCCCCGCACCGGATGGTGCGGGGCGCGGCCTGTTGTCCGCTCCGGAAGGTTCCGGTCCGGTCGGTCTGCTCCGGCTGCTCCGGCTGGTGTGCGAGCGGTCGCGTCCGTGGGGCGCGGAGCGGGTCGTACCGTTTCCGTACCCGTACGGAACGGTACGGGTACGGATCCGTGCGGATCAGTAGCGCGGGCGCTTGAACCAGGCGGTGGCGGCGCTGTTGACCATCGAGGCGAGGATGATGCCGCCGATGGCGAGGCCGACGATGGCGCCGACGATCGGGCCGCCACCGCCGCCCGCCGAGGAGTTGTTGACGGCGCTCAGGAAGTTGAGCAGGCTCAGCGCGATGAACAGCGCGGCGTAGACGATCGTCGTGACGCGCACGCCGTTGCCGCCGTTGGAGAACTTCACGCCCAGGGTGATGGCCCACGCCGCGAAGGCGAGCAGGATGAACACCAGGATGCCGCCGAGGCCGGCCAGCAGGTCCGCCTCGTCGCTCACGCTGGTGCCGGCGGCGGCGCCGCTGGCGGCCATCAGGACGATGCCGAAGATGACGCCGAAGAGGATCTGCAGACCCGCGACGATGAAGAGCAGCACACGGGCGGTCTTGATCAGGCCCGGCATGTCCATCGGGGCGACGGCGTAGCCGGCCGGGGCCGGGTAGCCGGGCGCGCCCTGCTGGGGGTAGCCGTAACCGGCCTGCGGCGGGATGCCCTGCGGGGCCTGCTGCGGGTAGCCGTACTGGGGCTGGCCCTGCGGCTGCTGCCCGTACGGGTTGTTCGGGTCGCCGAAGCTCATGGTGGGGTGTTCCTCCGTCAACGTGCGGGGACGCGCGGCCCGCGCGGAGGAACATCTCGATCTGCGGTCCGCCCCCCGGCACTGCCCGCGGCACTCTTTTCGGTCATCGTGGTCGTCCTGGCCCGTCCTTGTCCAGTCAAGGGGTGGAGGGGTGGTCACTTGTTGTGCAAGTGCAACCAACCGCTGTCGTCGTCGCGCGGCTTGACTGGAACCGGGGGCACCCGATCCGGGAGGATGGGGTCATGACTGCCCAGATTCTCGATGGCAAGGCCACCGCCGCCGCGATCAAGTCCGATCTGACCGTCCGCGTGGCGGCGCTCAAGGCGCGGGGTATCACCCCCGGCCTCGGCACCCTGCTGGTCGGGGACGATCCGGGCAGCCGCTGGTACGTGGGCGGCAAGCACAAGGACTGCGCCGAGGTCGGCATCGCCTCGATCCAGCGCGAACTGCCGGGGACGGCCACGCAGGAGGAGATCGAGGCGGTCGTACGGGAACTCAACGAGAACCCGGAGTGCACCGGCTACATCGTCCAACTTCCGCTCCCCAAGGGCATCGACACCAACCGGGTGCTGGAGCTGATGGATCCGGCCAAGGACGCGGACGGGCTGCACCCGATGTCGCTCGGCCGGCTGGTCCTGAACGAGCCCGGCCCGCTGCCGTGCACGCCGTACGGCATCGTCGAGCTGCTGCGCCACCACGGGGTGGAGATCAACGGCGCGCACGTCGTGGTGCTGGGCCGGGGCATCACGGTCGGTCGCTCGATCGGGCTGCTGCTGACGCGTAAGTCGGAGAACGCGACGGTGACGCTGTGCCACACCGGTACGCGTGACCTGCCGGGGGTGCTGCGGCGGGCGGACATCGTGGTCGCGGCGGCGGGCGTGCCGCACCTGGTCAAGGCCGACGACGTGAAGCCGGGGGCGGCGGTGCTGGACGTGGGCGTGAGCCGCGACGAGAACGGCAAGATCGTCGGCGATGTGCACCCGGGGGTCGCCGAGGTGGCGGGGTGGATCTCGCCGAACCCTGGCGGCGTGGGTCCCATGACGCGGGCGCAGCTGCTGGTGAACGTCGTCGAGGCGGCGGAACGGACCGTGTCCGGTGCGAACTGACCGTGAGGCGCGTGGCTCCGCCGGCGCGGACCGCCGCGAGTCCGCCGGTACGACCGGTACGACGGCTGCCGCCGAACGGCTGACCGGTGCCGCTCAGGGTGGCCCGGAGGCCCGCGGGGCCGGGGCCGGGGCGGACGGCGACGCGGGCCTGCCCGAGTCCCGTGCGGGCGGGGCCCGCGACCAGGGGCGGGCTGCCGGCGACGCCGAGGCGGCCGTCGGGGCGGGCGCGGGTGCGTCCGGTGCGTCTGCGTCCGGTGCGTCCGGTGAGTCTGCGTCCGGTGGATCGGGTGGGTCCGGTGCGTCCGAGGGTGCCCCTGGTGCCCCTGGTGCCCCTGGTGCCCGGGGCGGCCGGAAGAAGGACGGCGTCGGCCCCACCGCGAGCACCGCGGGCGGGCCGGAGGGCCGCGAGGTCGGGGCCGGCGATGACGTGGACGCGTCTGCGGCCGGTGCGGCCGGAGGCCGGGAAGGCGGCCCGGAGGCAGCGGGCGCCGGGCCCGCGGCGAGCGGCGCGGACGGCCCGGAGGACCGCGACGCCGCGGCGGACGGTGGCGTGACCGGGTCCTCCGCCGACGGTGGTGAAGAGGCGGCCGTGAACGGTGGCGTGGCCGGGTCCTCCGGTGACGGTGGCGACGGGTCCTCCACGGACGCTGGTGAAGAGGCGGCCGCGGACAGTGGCACCGCCGGGTCCTCCGCGGACGGTGGCGCGGCCGGGTCCTCCGCGGACGGTGGCGAAGGGGCTGCCGGGATCGGTGGCGCCGCCGGGTCCTCCGCGGACGGTGGCGCGGCCGGGTCCTCCGTGGACGGTGGCGCGGCCGGGTCCTCCCCGGACGGTGGCGTGGGTGCCGCCGCAGACGGGCGGCCGGTGACGCGGGCCTCACGGCGGTTTCCGTCCGTCACGCGGGACACCGCTCGGCCCGAGGGCGGAGGGCGGGCGGCGCCCGGGGACGCGCCCGCGCCCGCGCGCCAGTGGCCCATGCTCAGCGTGCTGGCCGCCACGGCCGCCGGACTGCTCACGACCGCGCTGGGTTTCGTACGCGCCGGCTGTCTGGTCATCGGGATCGCGCTGATCGCCGCCGCCGTGATGCGGCGCGTCCTGCCGTCCGTCGGGATGCTCGCGGTGCGTTCGCGCTTCACCGACCTCCTCACCTACGGCGTGCTCGGCGTCGCCATCACCCTGCTCGCCCTGGTCGCGGAGCCCGGTCCGTGGCTGAGGCTCCCGTTCGTGGAGTCCACCGTGCGGTTCATCTTCCGCTGACCCCGCCGGGCGCCGGCGGGCGGCACGTGGCGGGACCGGTACCGCCACGTGCCGCCCGCGTCCCCGTACGGCACGCCGATCGAGGGGTTCCCGACCAGCCGGGAACGTCGCCTCGCGACGCGACCCCCGCGGGGGCCACGGCCCAAGGTGACGGCCCTCGTTCGCCTTCGAACGGACGGCGCCGTGTGCGACGCACCACAGGGACCCGGGGATTGGGCCGGGTCCCCGTCGGATAGCCTGCGCACACGGGGCAGCGACGCCCCACCGCCAGCTGTCTAACGGAGAAGGCCATGACCCGCACTCCCGTGAATGTCACCGTCACCGGCGCCGCCGGCCAGATCGGCTACGCGCTGCTCTTCCGTATCGCGTCCGGCCACCTGCTCGGCGCGGACGTGCCGGTCAAGCTCCGTCTCCTGGAGATCCCCCAGGGCATGAAGGCCGCCGAGGGCACCGCCATGGAGCTCGACGACTGCGCCTTCCCGCTGCTCAAGGGCATCGACATCTTCGACGACCCGAACCAGGGCTTCGAGGGTGCCAACGTCGCGCTGCTCGTCGGCGCCCGCCCGCGCACCAAGGGCATGGAGCGCGGTGACCTGCTCTCCGCCAACGGCGGCATCTTCAAGCCGCAGGGCGCCGCGATCAACGCGCACGCCGCGGACGACATCAAGGTCCTGGTCGTGGGCAACCCGGCCAACACCAACGCGCTCATCGCGCAGGCCGCCGCCCCGGACGTACCGGCCGAGCGCTTCACCGCGATGACCCGCCTGGACCACAACCGCGCGATCTCGCAGCTGGCCGCCAAGACCGGTGCCGCCGTCTCCGACATCAAGCGCCTGACGATCTGGGGCAACCACTCGGCGACCCAGTACCCGGACATCTTCCACGCGGAGATCGCCGGCAAGAACGCCGCCGAGGTCGTGAACGACCAGGCCTGGCTCGCCGACGACTTCATCCCGACCGTCGCCAAGCGCGGCGCGGCGATCATCGAGGCCCGTGGCGCGTCCTCGGCCGCCTCCGCCGCCAACGCCGCCATCGACCACGTCCACACCTGGGTCAACGGCACCGCCGAGGGCGACTGGACCTCCATGGGCATCCCGTCGGACGGCTCCTACGGCGTCCCCGAGGGCCTCATCTCGTCCTTCCCGGTCGTCTGCAAGGACGGCACGTACGAGATCGTCCAGGGCCTGGACATCAACGAGTTCTCCCGTGCGCGCATCGACGCGTCGGTCGCGGAGCTCGCGGAGGAGCGCGACGCGGTGCGCGAGCTCGGCCTGATCTGACCCGCCCGCGCGGGTAACCGTGCAAGGCAACCGGAACGCCCCGGCCGTCATCGGCCGGGGTGTTCCGGTGTTCCCGACCAGGAGGCTACGAGGTCTTGTACATGCCCGGCGTGTAGTGGCCCGGGACCATGCGGGTGGTGACGCCGAAGCGGTTCCAGACGTTGATGGTCGCGATCACCGAGATGAGCTGCGCGAGCTCCTTCTCCTCGAAGTGCTTCGCGGCCTTCTCGTAGACCTCGTCGGGGACGAAGCCGTCGGTCAGGACGGTGACGGCCTCGGTCAGTTCGATCGCGGCGAGCTCCTTCTCGGTGTAGAAGTGCCGCGACTCCTCCCAGGTGCCGAGCAGCACGATGCGCTCGACGCTCTCGCCCGCCGCGAGGGCGTCCTTGGTGTGCATGTCGAGACAGAACGCGCAGTGGTTGAGCTGCGAGGCGCGGATCTTGACGAGCTCGACGAGCGTGGGGTCCAGGCCCTTGCGGGAGGCGATCTCCAGGGCGAGGACGGCCTTGTACACCTCCGGTGCGAGCTTGGCCAGCTGCATGCGGGGTGTGTGCTCGTGAGCGTGTTCCTGGTTCGTGGTCATGCACCCAGGCTAGGAAGGAAACGTCCCGACGATATGGTCCATATCCATGACGCAATCGTGGGCCACTTTCGGGGCTGACCTGCATCTGGAACCGGTCGCGGGGCGTGGCCTGCGGGCCGGCCTCGCCGAGGCGCTGCGCGAGGCCGCGCGCAGCGGCCGGCTGGCGCCGGGGACCCGGCTGCCGAGCTCGCGCACGCTGGCGGCGGACCTGGGGATCGCGCGGAACACGGTCGCCGAGGCGTACGGCGAGCTGGTCGCCGAGGGGTGGCTGACGGCCCGCCAGGGGTCCGGTACGAGGGTCGCGGAACGGGCGCGTCCGCGCAAGGGCGCCGGGGGCGCGGGGGGTGCCGGGGGCGCCAGGGGTGGTGTGGGTGCCGGGCAGCAGGCCGTACGGCGGCCGGCCGTGCGCCGGGGCCCCACGTACAGCCTGATGCCCGGCTCGCCCGACCTGGCCGGCTTCCCCCGGACGGCCTGGCTGTCGGCGGCCCGGCGGGCGCTGCTGGACGCGCCGAACGAGGCGTTCGGGTACGGCGACCCGCGGGGCCGTGTCGAACTGCGGGAGGCCCTGGCCGGGTACCTGGCGCGGGCCCGTGGCGTGGCGGCGGACCCGGAGCGGATCGTGCTGACGTCCGGGTTCGCGCACGGGCTGATGCTGGTCGGGCGGATGCTGAGGGCGCGGCGGGTGCGGGAGCTGGCGGTGGAGGCGTACGCGGTCCACGTGCACCGCCGGCTGCTGGCGCAGGTGGGGCTGCGGACGGTGCCGGTCGGACTCGACGCGGCGGGCGCGCGGACGCAGGACCTGGCGGGGATGCCGGCGGGCGCGGTGCTGCTGACGCCGGCGCACCAGTTCCCGACGGGCGTCGCGCTGACGCCGGAGCGGCGGGCGGCGGCGGTGGACTGGGCGCGGACGTCGGGGGGCGTGATCCTGGAGGACGACTACGACGGGGAGTTCCGCTACGACCGGCAGCCGGTGGGCGCGCTGCAGGGTCTGGACCCGGACCGGGTGCTGTACCTCGGTACGGCGAGCAAGTCCCTGGCGCCGGGGCTGCGGATGGGGTGGATGGTGGTGCCGCCGGGGCTGCTGGACGCGGTCATGGCGGCCAAGGGGCGGGCGGACTGGACGTCGAGCGCCCTGGACCAGCTGACGCTGGCCGAGTTCTTGCGGTCGGGGGCGTACGACCGGCACGTGCGGAGCATGCGGCTGCGGTACCGGCGGCGCCGCGACCAGCTGGTCGCGGCCCTGGAGGGCCGGGTCCGGGTGTCGGGCATCGCGGCCGGGCTGCACGCGGTCCTCGACCTGCCGCCGGGTACGGAGCGGTCGGTGGTGCAGTCGGCGGCGTGGCACGACCTGGCGCTGGAGGGCCTGTCGCTGTTCCGCCACCCGGACGCCGAGCTGCCGGCGCGGGATGCGGTGGTGGTGGGGTACGCGACGCCGCCGGACAGCGCCTGGACCCCGACGCTGGCCGCCCTGACGGCCACCCTTCCGTAGGCCCGCCTGGCGACTCAGGCCGGGGCCACCTGGCCCCGGTCCCCGCGCCTCAAACGCCCAGGGTGCCCGGCGGCGGTGGATTCAGCCTGCGCGGCGTTTTGAGCGCACCGGGCGCGCAGCGCGCGGGTGGGGTCTGGGGCGGAGCCCCGGTTTCGGGAAGGGGCGGGGTGGGGGAGGAGCCCCGCGCAGCGGCTCGACCCCGTCAACGCGGCGCCGCGGTCGAGCAGCAGGAACCCCGAGGACAGCCCCAGCAGCGCCAGGCCCAGGCACAGGACGCCCACCGCCCCCCACTCGGCCGCCGACAGCCGTACCCGCAGCAGCCGCGCCGCGACCACTGCCGTCACCGCGAGGCTGCCCGCCAGCGCCGCGCTCACCGCGTAGATCGGGATCGACCGCAGCGCCACGATCTGGAGCACGAACCCGACCCCGTCGAGCACCAGACCGAGCAGATACCGCCACTGCCGTGCCGCGCGCCACAGCAGTCCGGGGTCCACCCCGGACCCGGTCCCCGGCTCCGCCGCCCGTGTCGCCACCGCCTGCAGTACGGACGCCGTACCGGAGCAGACCGCCGCACCGAGCGCGCAGATCATCCCAAGCAGCACAAAAGGACTCCAGGGGAAGGCCGGGGCGGGCGGCCGGATTCCATCCCTCCCCTCCACGCCTCTAGTCTGTCCGGCAGCACGCCACAAGGGGGAGCCTCGGACATGGACAGCAGCAGTACCACCAGCAAACGCCGCATGCGCTCCGGCACGGTCGCCCTCGGCGGCATGGGCCTGCTCGCCGCCAGCCTCGTCGCCTGCGGCAGCAGCAACGAGCCGGACCGGCGCTGCGCCGACCGCGTCACGCTCGACCAGTACTCCATGAAGGAGTGCAAGAAGGGCGGCCGCGGCTCGCACTACTACGGCGGCTACGTCAGCGCCGGCAAGGTCACCGGCGGCAGTTTTGACAAGGACGCCGTCAAGCGCGGCGGCCTCGGCGGCGGCTCGTCCTCCTCCGGCGGCTGAGGCCTGGGGGGAGGTCAGGGGCGGGACGGGCCCGGGCCCACGGGCCACGGGCCCATGCCAGGCGCCGGCGGCGGTATCCGCCGCGGCACGAGTACGGACGGATCGGCATCGGCATCATGCAGCGGCACACCATCGAACCGCGCCCCGACTGGCAGCGGACCGTCGAGGAGCAGGGGCTCATCTACCCCCTCACCCGTTACCCCGACGACTCCCTGCGCCCGTACTGGGACGAGAGCGCGTACTACTCCTTCACGCTGCCCGAGGTCGAGGCGCTGGAGGAGGTCGTGGAGGAGCTGCACGCGATGTGCCTGGCCGCGGCCGAGCACATCGTCTCTCAGGACCGGTTCGCCGACCTCGGGATCACCGACCCCCGTCTGAAGGAGGTCGTCGCCGAGTCCTGGCGGCGCCGCGCCGAGCAGCCCTCCCTCTACGCCCGCTTCGACCTGCGCTACGACGGCACCGGCCCGGCCAAGATGCTGGAGTACAACGCCGACACGCCCACCTCCCTCGTGGAGGCGGCCAGCCCGCAGTGGTTCTGGATGGAGGAGTGCTTCCCCGGCGCCGACCAGTGGAACTCCCTCCACGAGCGGCTCGTCGACGCCTGGCGCCGCCAGGCCGAGCTGCTGCCGCCCGGCCCGGTGCACTTCGCGCACTCCGAGGCCGACGAGCTCGGCGAGGACCTGATGACGGTCGCGTACCTCCAGGAGACCGCCGAGCAGGCCGGTCTGGAGACCGAGGCGCTGGCCGTCGAGAAGATCGGCTGGGACCGGCTGTCCGGCCGCTTCGTCGACGAGCGGCTCCGGTTCATCCGCAGCTGCTTCAAGCTCTACCCGTGGGAGTGGCTGGCCACGGACGAGTTCGGCCCCCAGGTCCTCGACACCATCGACCAGGGCGGCGGCACCGGCACCACCTGCTGGATCGAGCCCGCCTGGAAGATGCTGCTGTCCAACAAGGCGCTGCTGGCGATCCTCTGGGAGCTCTTCCCGGACCACCCGAACCTGCTGCCCGCCTACCTCGACGGGCCGCGCGAACTCGCCACCACCACCGGGTACGTCGCCAAGCCCCTCCTGGGCCGCGAGGGCGCCGGGGTGACCCTGCACGAGGCGGGCGGGGCGCCGTACGTGCGCGCCGACGGCGACGGGCCGGTCTGCTTCCAGGGCCTGGCCCCGCTGCCCGACTTCGACGGCAACCGGGTGGTGCTCGGTGCGTGGGTCGTCGAGGACGAGGCGGCGGGGCTCGGCATCCGCGAATCGGCGGGGCCGGTCACGGACGAGTACGCCCGCTTCCTGCCCCACGTCATCCTGTAACCGGCTGCAAGAGGGGCCTTCCGGGGCGTTCCGGCCCGGCTGCCCGGCGTACCGCTACTCCGCCGCCAGGACCGCCCGGAGCTGCTCCAGGCCCCAGTCCAGGTCCTCCTTGGTGATCACCAGTGGCGGCGCGATGCGGATGGTGGAGCCGTGGGTGTCCTTCACCAGGACCCCGCGTTCCATCAGCTTCTCGGAGATCTCCCGGCCCGTGCCGTGCGACGGGTCGATGTCCACGCCGGCCCACAGCCCGCGCCCGCGTACGGCCGTCACCGCGCCCCCGCCCACCAGCAGCCCCAGCTCCTGGTGCAGGTGGTCGCCGAGTTCGGCGGCCCGCGCCTGGTACTCGCCGCCGCGCAGCATCGCGATGACCTCCAGGGCGACCGCGCAGGCCAGCGGGTTGCCGCCGAAGGTGGAGCCGTGCTCGCCGGGCCGGAACACACCGAGGACGTCGCGGTCGGCGACGACGGCGGAGACGGGCACCACACCGCCGCCCAGCGCCTTGCCGAGGATGTAGACGTCGGGCACCACGTCCTCGTGGTCGCACGCGAAGGTCCGGCCGGTGCGGCCGAGCCCGGACTGGATCTCGTCGGCCATGAACAGCACGTTCCGCGCGCGCGTCAGCTCGCGTACGCCGCCGAGGTATCCGGCGGGCGGCACCAGGACGCCGGCCTCGCCCTGGATCGGCTCCAGCAGCACGGCCACGGTGTTCGCGGTGACCGCGGCCTCCAGCGCCGTCAGGTCGCCGTACGGGACGATCTCGAACCCGGGGGTGTAGGGACCGTAGTGGTCGCGCGCCTCGTGATCGGTGGAGAAGGAGACGATGGTCGTGGTGCGGCCGTGGAAGTTGTTCGCCGCCACGACGATCTTGGCCTGTCCGTCGGGGACGCCCTTGACCTCGTACCCCCACTTGCGGGCGGTCTTGATGGCCGTCTCGACCGCCTCCGCACCGGTGTTCATCGGCAGCACCATCTCCTTGCCGCACAGCGCGGCCAGCTCCGCGCAGAAGGCGGCGAAGCGGTCGTGGTGGAAGGCGCGGGAGGTCAGCGTGACGCGTTCCAGCTGCGCTCTGGCGGCGTCGATCAGGCGGCGGTTGCCGTGGCCGAAGTTGAGGGCCGAGTAGCCGGCGAGCATGTCGAGGTAGCGCTTGCCCGACACGTCCGTCATCCACGCGCCCTCGGCGGTGGCGACGACGACGGGCAGCGGGTGGTAGTTGTGCGCGCTGTGGGCGTCCGCGGCGCGCATGGCGTCCGCTGTGGTGTGCGTGGTGGTCGACACGGGATCTCCGTTTCGTCGGTCCTGGCCAGTGAGTGACGAGGGTGACGTCACTTCTATCGTCGCTCGGATACCGGACGCGGAAACCTTCCCCGTGACGCGGCCGCTAAGGTGTCCGGTACGCACGGCGACTGGCGTACGGGGAACCAACTCCGGGGGAGTCGTGCGCGCATGTCCGCACACAGGGCCGCTCGCCTGGGCCTCGCGGGGTACGAAACGACATCGACCCCGGAGGAGCCGCCATGAGCGCGTCCCCGTCCTTCCCGTCCACGGCCGCGTCCCCGTCCGCGCGCCATCGCGCGCTCGCCGCCACCGACCCGGCGCTCGCCGGGCTGGTCGCCGCCGAGGAGGCCCTGCAGGCGGAGACCCTGCGGCTGATCCCCAGCGAGAACTACGTCTCGGCGGCCGTGCTGGAGGCCTCCGGCACCGTCCTGCAGAACAAGTACAGCGAGGGCTACCCGGGCCGCCGCTACTACGAGGGCCAGCAGAACATCGACCAGGTCGAGGCCCTCGCCGTCGCCCGCGCGAAGGCCGTCTTCGGCGTCGACCACGCCAACGTCCAGCCCTACTCCGGCTCCCCGGCCAACCTCGCCGTCTACCTGGCCTTCGCGAAGCCCGGCGACACGGTGATGGGCATGGCCCTGCCGATGGGCGGCCACCTCACGCACGGCTGGGGCGTCTCGGCGACCGGCTCGTGGTTCCGGGGCGTGCAGTACGGCGTCCGCGCCGACACCGGCCTGATCGACTACGACGCGGTGCGCGACCTCGCGCTGGCCGAGCGGCCGAAGCTGATCTTCTGCGGCGGTACGGCGCTGCCGCGCACGATCGACTTCGAGGCCTTCGCCGCGATCGCCGAGGAGGCCGGATCGGTCCTCGTCGCGGACGTCGCGCACATCGCGGGCCTGATCGCGGGCGGCGCGCACCCCTCGCCGGTGCCGCACGTGGACGTGGTCTCCACGACCACGCACAAGACGCTGCGGGGGCCGCGCGGCGCGATGCTGATGTGCCGCGAGGAGCACGCCAAGGCCATCGACAAGGCGGTCTTCCCGGGCCTGCAGGGCGGCCCGCACAACCAGACGACGGCCGGCATCGCGGTGGCGCTGCACGAAGCCGCGCAGCCGTCGTTCGCGGCGTACGCGCACGCGGTCGTCGCCAACGCCGGGGCGCTGGCCGAGGCGCTGCTGGAGCGCGGCTTCGACCTGGTGTCGGGCGGCACCGACAACCACCTGATCCTGATCGACCTGACGGGGAAGGACGTGCCGGGGAAGGTGGCGGCCAAGGCGCTGGACCGGGCGGGCATCGTGGTGAACTACAACACGGTGCCGTTCGACCCGCGCAAGCCCTTCGACCCCTCGGGGATCCGGATCGGCACGCCGTCGCTGACGTCGCGGGGGCTGGGCACCGGCGACATGCCGGTGGTGGCGGACTGGATCGCGCGGGCGGTGGCGGCCACGGGTGACGAGGACGCGCTGGCCGGGATCCGCAAGGAGGTCGCGGCCCTGATGGCCGAGCACCCGGCCCCGGGCCTGCCGGCCTGACCTCCGCCCGGACGCCGGGGGACGGCGTGCGGGGCTCGACCCCCGCACACCATCCCCCGGCGCGGCCGCACGGGTGCGCTCGCCGGTCGGTCGCTCGGCCGGGGTGGGATCCGGACGCCGGGCTACCGGGCGGTATGCCGGTGGGTGCCGGGGTCCGGGGTCCGGGGGCGGCGACAAGCTGATCGCTTCCGGCCAGCGCATGCCGAACTCACCCCGGCGTACCTGCGAGAATGGGCCCATGGCCTTCGACCGTCCGCGCGCGCTCTCCGGTATCCAGCCCACCTCGGGTTCGTTCCACCTCGGGAACTACCTCGGTGCCATCCGCCAGTACGTCGCCCTGCAGGAATCCCACGACGCCTTCTACATGGTCGTCGACCTGCACGCGATCACCATGCCCCAGGACCCCGCAGCCCTCCGCGAGAACACCCGGTACTCCGTGGCGCAGCTGCTGGCGGCCGGGCTCGACCCGGAGCGGTGCACGCTCTTCGTCCAGAGCCACGTCCCCGAGCACGCGCAGCTCGGCTGGGTCATGAACTGCATCACCGGTTTCGGTGAGGCCAGCCGGATGACCCAGTTCAAGGACAAGTCCGCCAAGGGCGGCGTCAACAACGCCACCGTCGGCCTCTTCACGTACCCGATCCTCCAGGTCGCCGACATCCTGCTCTACCAGGCGAACGCGGTCCCGGTCGGCGAGGACCAGCGCCAGCACATCGAGCTGACCCGCGACCTGGCCGAGCGCTTCAACCAGCGCTTCGGGCAGACCTTCACCATCCCGGCCGCCCACATCGTCAAGGAGGTCGCGAAGATCTACGACCTCCAGGACCCGATGGCCAAGATGTCGAAGTCGGCCGTCAGTCCCAAGGGCCTGGTCAACCTGCTCGACGAGCCCAAGGTCACCGAGAAGAAGATCAAGAGCGCGGTCACCGACACCGAGGCCGAGATCCGCTTCGACGCCGAGAAGAAGCCCGGCGTGAGCAACCTCCTCACGATCTACTCGACCCTGACCGGCGAGACGATCGCCGAGCTGGAGGAGAAGTACCAGGGCAAGGGGTACGGCGCGCTCAAGACGGACCTCGCCGGCGTCGTCGTCGACTTCGTCACACCCTTCCGCCGCCGTACCCAGGAGTACCTCGACGACCCCGAGACGCTGGACTCGGTGCTGGCCAAGGGCGCGGAGAAGGCCCGTGCCGTGGCCGCCGAGACCCTCGCGCAGACGTACGACCGGCTCGGATTCCTGCCCGCGAAGCACTGAGCGCGCGCCGGGCGGACACCGGCCGGGGCGGACGAGACATGCGCCACTGGCCGACAGGGGGGTGCTGGCCCCACACTGGGGGCTGCGGCACCGCCGCACAGCCGATCCACAGACCGAGGAGACATACGTGGGGACTGGGACCGTAACGCTCGGCGTTTCGATCGCGGTCCCGGAGCCGTACGGCAGCCAGCTCCAGCAGCTGCGCGCCGGCTTCGGGGACGCCGCCGCGTACGGCATCCCCACGCATGTCACCCTGGTCCCGCCCACCGAGGCGGAGACCTGCCGGCTCCCGGCGATCCGGGCCCACCTGGACCGGGTCGCGGCCGGCTTCCGGTCGTTCCCGATGCGGCTGGCCGGCACCGGCACCTTCCGCCCGGTCTCGCCGGTGGTGTTCGTCAAGGTCGCCGAGGGCGGCGCGGGCTGCACCCGGCTGCAGGGCGAGGTCCGCGACCCCGCCGGGCCGCTCGGCCGCGAGCTGGCCTTCCCGTACCACCCGCACGTCACCGTCGCCCACGGGATCTCCGACGAGGCGATGGACGTCGCGTACGCCTCCCTGGCCGACTACGGGGCCGAGTGGATCTGTGACGGCTTCGCGCTCTACGAGCAGGGCTCGGACGGCGTCTGGCGCAAGCTGCGCGAGTACCCGTTCGGGCACGGCGGCGCGGCCGCCGTGCCCTCGCAGGCGTGCTCCCCGGTCGACGAGACCGCCGTACGCCGCTCCTGACGGAGCGGGCGCACGGCGTGCACGGCCAGGAAGCGGAGCCTGCGCAGGACCAGGTCACGAAAAGTCACAGTGGACGACCGTAGCGCCCAAAGCGGGCAATCCTGGCTATTTCCGGACACTGAATTACGGTGACCCCCATGGACTGGCTGACCAAACTCCCGGTGATCGGCCCGCTGGCGACCCGTCTCATGCGGACGCACGCCTGGCGTTCGTACCAGCGGCTGGACCGCGTGCACTGGACCCGGCTCGCGGCCGCCATCACCTTCATCAGCTTCCTCGCGCTCTTCCCGCTGATCACCGTCACCGCGGCCATCGGCGCGGCGGCCCTGAGCCAGGAGCAGCTGGACCGGCTCCAGCAGGGCCTCGCCGAGCAGGTCCCGGGCATCTCCGACCAGCTCGACCTCAACGCGCTGGTGGCCAACGCGGCGACCGTCGGCCTGGTCGCCGGCGCCGTCCTGCTCCTCACCGGCGTCAGCTGGATCGGCTCGCTGCGCGACTGCCTGCGGGCGGTGTGGGACAAGGACGACGAGGACGAGGGCAACCCCGTCGTCCGCAAGGGCAAGGACGGCCTGGTGCTGCTGGGCCTGGGCGTCGCGGCCCTGGCCTCGTCGGTGGCCTCGATCACCGGCTCCAGCGCCGTCGGCCGGCTCGGCAGCTGGCTGGGCATCCCCCAGGAGGGGGCCGGCGGGGCCCTGATGCGGGCCGGGGCCTTCGGCGTCGGCGTGCTCGCCGCCTTCCTGCTCCTGCTGTACGTCCTGAGCCTGCTGCCCGGCGTGGAGCCGCCGCGCCGCACCCTGGTGACGGCGGCACTGATCGGCGCGGCCGGCTTCGAACTGCTGAAACTGCTGCTCAGCGGCTATATCCGGGAGGTCGCCGCCAAGAGCATGTACGGCGCCTTCGGCGTCCCCATCGCCCTGCTGCTGTGGATCAACTTCACGGCGAAGCTGCTGCTGTTCTGCGCGGCCTGGACGGCCACCCCCGCCCGCGAGCACGACGAGGCCGACGAGGTCACTCCACCGGAGGCTCGGGACGACGGCCCCGGGAACCGCGCGGCCAGCGCCGGTTGACCACGAACGCGCCGCCCGCCACCACCGCGAGCGCGCCGCCCGCGATCCCCAGCGCCGTACCGAAGCCCGAACCGGTGGCGGCCTGCGGGCCGGCCGCGGCCGGCTGGTTCTCGTGGGACTGGGCCGGGGAGCCGTGCGGACGGGTGTCCACGCTCTTGGGCGGCACCAGCTCACCGACCGGCTTCACCTTCCCGGCCGCCGCGAAACCCCAGTCCAGCAGCGCCGCGGTCTCCTCGTAGACCGGGTTGACACCGCCCGCGCTCGGGTTCATGACCGTGACCAGGAGCTTCTTGTCGCCGCGCTGGGCGACGCCCGTGAAGGTGGACCCGGCCATCGTCGTGTTGCCGTTCTTCACCCCGGCGATGCCCTTGTACGCGGGCAGCCCGGCCGCGCCCGTCATCAGCCGGTTGGTGTTCTGGATCTCGAACGTCTCGCGCTCCTTGCCGGCCACCTGGAGGCCGGGGAAGTCCGCGTTCGCCGTGCCGCAGTACTCCCGGAAGTCCTTCTTCTGCATGCCGGAGCGGGCGATGAGCGTGAGGTCGTAGGCGCTGGAGACCTGCTCCGGGGCGTCGTACCCGTCGGGGGAGACCACGTGCGTGTCGAGGGCCTGGAGCTCCTCCGCGTGCGCCTGCATGTCCTTGACGGTCTTCTCGATGCCGCCGTTCATCGCCGACAGCACGTGCACCGCGTCGTTGCCCGACCGCAGGAAGACCCCCAGCCACAGGTCGTGCACCGAGTACTCCATGCCCTCCTTGACGCCGACCAGGCTGCTGCCCGGGCCGACGCCCTCCAGGTCCTCGGCGGTGACCTTGTGCACCCGGTCCTTGGGCAGTCCGGGCAGGACCGTGTCCGCGAAGAGCATCTTCAGCGTGGAGGCCGGCGGCAGCCGCCAGTGCGCGTTCTGCGCGGCCAGGACTTCACCCGTTTCAGCGTCGGCCACGATCCAGGAACGGCCCGTCAGACCCGTCGGAAGGGCGGGCGCGCCGGGCAGCAGCTGGACCTGGGGACCGGGCTTGCCGAGCGCGGCGCCGCCCACCGTGGACATCGACGAGGGCGGCTCCGCCGGGAGTTTGGCGGGCGCGCCCGGCTTGTCGTCGGCACGGGCGGGACCCACGAGCACGGCGGGGACCAGCAGCACGGCGGAAAGGACCGTCAGCGCGGTCTTCTTTGCAGACACGCAGGTGAACGTACAGCTCTTTGTCATATTTATCGTGACGGTTCGGCCAACCCGCCGATACCACCGCCGGGACAGCCCACCCCGGAGGGTCCGTCCCGGGGACGCTGTCGATACTGAGGGCATGAAACTGAGCCGTGCCGCCTCCTGGTTCCTGCTCGCGTTCGGAGCGTGGACCTGGTTCATCTGGGTGTCCTTCGTTCGGAACCTGTGGAGGGACGGCAGCGGGCTGGCCTTCGACGACGCCGGCGACCCGACCACGTACTTCTGGGTGCACCTGGCCCTCGCCGTGACGTCCTTTCTCCTGGGGACGGCCGTCGGGGTGATCGGGTTGCGTGGCGTGCTCGCGCTGCGGCGCGCGTCACGCGAGCGCGGTACCGAGCGCGGTACCAAGGATGGTGCGGCATGACGGTCGTCCTCGCCACGGGGGCCGTCCTGCTGGTCCTCGCCCTGCTCTACGTCGTCCACCGCTGGCTGTGGATCCGGCTCGTCCGGGACACCACGACGGCCGGCTCCCGGCCGCGCCGCGTGCTGACGGTCACCGCGTTCGCGCTGCCCCTCCTCGCGCTCGCCGCCCTGTCGGCGGAGCGCGTCGGGGCGCCGTTCTGGCTCCAGCAGCTCGTCTCCTGGCCGGGGTACCTGTGGCTGCCGGTCCTGCTGTACCTGACCCTGGCCATGCTCGTCGGCGAAGCCGTGCGGGCCGTGTGGCTGCGCCGGGCGGCCCGGGCCGGGCGGGGCGCGTACGAGGCACCGGTCGCCGAACTCGCGGCCACCCCCGCCCCGCCGGCGGCCGAGGCACGGCCCTCCGCGGACGAGGCCCCGGCGTCCTCCGGGTCCGCTGGGCCCGCCGCGTCCTCCGCCGACGAGGCCCCCGCCGACCCCGGAGCCCCGTCGGCGGCCGCCGACCTCACCCGGCGGACCTTCGTCGCGCGGGCGGTCGCCGGGGCCGCGGTCGCCGCGGCCGCGGGAACGGTCGGCTACGGGACGTACGGCGTGCTGCGCGGCCCCCGGGTCAAGCGGGTGACCGTGCCCCTGGCCAAGCTGCCGCGCGCGGCCCAGGGCTTCCGGATCGCCGTCGTCAGCGACGTCCACCTCAGCGCCGTCCTCGGCCGGGCGCACACCGAACGGATCGTGGAGACGGTCAACCGGACGCAGTCCGACCTGATCGCGATCGTCGGGGACCTCGTCGACGGCGACGTCGGCGACCTGCGCGGCGCGGCCGAGCCGCTCGCCCGGCTGCGCGCCCGGCACGGGACGTACTTCGTCACCGGCAACCATGAATACTTTTCCGGTGCCCAGCAGTGGATCGACCACGTCCGCGAGCTGGGGCTGACCCCGCTGGAGAACGCCCGCCGCGAGATGCCGTACTTCGACCTCGCCGGCGTCAACGACATCGCGGGCGAGCGCGAGGGCCAGGGCCCCGACTTCGGCAGGGCCCTCGGCGACCGGGACCGCTCCCGCGCCGCCGTGCTGCTCGCGCACCAGCCGGTCGTCATCCACGACGCCGTCCGCCACGGCGTCGACCTCCAGCTGTCCGGGCACACCCACGGCGGCCAGCTCTGGCCCGGCAACTACCTCGCCGAACTCGCCAACCCCACCGTGGCCGGACTCGAACGCTACGGCGACACCCAGCTGTACGTGTCCCGCGGCGCCGGCGCCTGGGGCCCGCCCGTACGGGTCGGCGCGCCCTCCGACATCACCGTGGTCGAACTCGCCTCGTACCAGGCGTGAGCGCCGCGCGGATCGCGCAAGGGGTTCGAGGCGATCGTGAAGAGCCCGTGATGAAACACCCTTCCGCCTCCCGATTTTCCGTGATTGGGTGACCGGTAATCGGATAGGTATGCGCCGGCAGTCGGACATGTGCAGTCCCCGACGGCCGTCGCGGGGTGGGGCAAGAGGAGAGTCACGGATGCGGTCTGTCCGGTCCAAGGCCATAGCGGCCGCACTGGTCCTCGGTGTCGCGGGGGTGGGGGCCTGGCAGCTGCTTCCGGCCACCGGGGGCGACGCCAAGGGCGCGATCGAGGTGGGGACGACCGACGTCGTCTCCTCCCTGGACCCGGCCGGCGCGTACGACGCCGGCTCCTGGGCCCTGTACAGCAACGTCTACCAGTCGCTGCTGACGCTGAAGACGGGCTCGGACACGCCGATCCCGGACGCGGCGAGCTCCTGCAAGTTCATCGGGCAGAAGCTCACCACGTACCAGTGCGAGCTGCGCCCGGACGTGAAGTTCTCCAGCGGCCGTGCCATCACCGCGGAGGACGTCAAGCACTCCTTCGACCGGATCAAGGCGATCAACTCCGAGCAGGGCCCGGCCCCGCTGTTCAACACCCTGGAATCGGTCAAGGCCGAGGGCCGGACGGTCACCTTCAACCTGTCGGCGCGCGACGCCACCTTCCCCTTCAAGATCGCCACGGGTGCCGCGTCGATCGTCGACAAGGACAAGTACCCGGCGAAGGCGCTGCGCACCGAGGAGAAGGTGGACGGCTCCGGCCCGTACGTCCTGGGCGCCTTCAAGGCGGGCACCTCCGCCGAGCTGAAGCCCAACGAGAACTACCTGGGCCAGGCCAAGCCGGCGCACGCGCCGGTCACCGTGAAGTACTACGAGGGCTCCGCCGAGCTGTACAAGGCCTGGACGGACCGGCAGATCGACGTCGCCCACCGCGACATGCCGCCGGACGTCCTGGCCGGGCTCAACCCGGGCCTGAAGGACACCCGCTACCAGCAGAGCGGCGGCACCGAGACCCGCAGCATGGTCTTCAACGTGCGCCCCGGCTCCGCGATGGAGAAGGAGCCGGTACGGCGGGCCGTGGCGGCCGCGATCGACCGCAGCAAGGTCTCCAGCCAGGTCTACAAGAGCACGGTCACCCCGCTGTACTCGCTGGTCCCGGCGGGCATCGGCGGTCACACCACGCCGTTCTTCGACGCGTTCCCCGAGCCCAGCGGCACCAACGCCAAGAACATCCTCAAGGCGGGTTCGGTGGGCGGCACGGTCGCCTTCACGCTCGGCTTCAACGTGCGCGGCGCGAACGAGGCGGAGGCGCAGGAGCTCAAGCGGCAGCTGGACGAGACCGGCCTGTTCAGCGTCACGCTCAAGCCGGTCGAGAAGTGGGCCGACTTCCAGAAGGCGTACGCGGCCGGCGAGTTCGACGCCTACACCATCGGCTGGATCGCCGACTTCCCCGACGCGGACAACTTCACCGCCCCGCTCATCGGCCGCGACTCCAGCATGAACAACGCGTTCAGCGACAAGGCCATCGACGAGCTGATCACCCGTACCCAGTCCTTCTCCCACCGCGCCGAGGCGGCCAACGACTTCCGCGAGGTGCAGCGGCTGACGGCCGTGCACGTGCCGATGCTGCCGATCTGGCAGAAGAAGGACTACGTGATGTCGCGCGACGCGGTGTCCGGCGCCCAGTACCTCTCCGACGGCACCGGCGTGTGGCGCCTGTGGGAGCTGAACTGGCTGTAGCCGGACCGGCCGGCCGCGTGTCCCGGACCCGCTACCCCGCTTCGGCGGGGTGCGGGTCCGAGGCCTTCTTGCGGCCGACGGCCGCCTGCGCCATGCCGGGCAGGAAGTCCGCGAACAGCTCGTGGACCTCCCGTACGAGCGGGCGCAGTACGCGGAAGCGGGCCAGGACGATGCCGCGCGTGGTGAGCTGCGCGCCGCGCTCGGCCAGCCGCCGGGTCTTCTCGCTGTTCTCGGAGCGGTCGAAGACCCAGTACAGGACCAGGCCCATGTGCGAGAGCCACATCAGCTCGGGCAGGATGTCGGCCAGTTCGTCCGGGACCTTGGTCTTCGCCCCGGCGAGCACCTCGCGGTGGAGGTCGATGACCTGCTTGCGGGCGGGTTCGGACTCGGGGGAGAAGGGGCTGAGCGGACTGGCCGGGTCCGCCGCGTTCTTGAAGAACTGGGCGGCGAACTCGTGGTACGGCGCCGCGACGTCGAGCCAGCTGGTCAGCACGCCCGCGAGCCGCTTCTGCAGGTCGGTCTCCCGGGCCAGGATGGGCCGTACCGCGGCCTGGTGGGCGGCGCCGATCCGGTCGTAGAAGCCCTGGACCAGGTGTTCCTTGGACTCGAAGTAGTAGTAGGCGTTGCCGACCGATACCCCCGCTTCCTTGGCGATGGCCCGCATGGTCGTCTTGTCGTAACCGCGTTCCTGGAACAGCCGGAGCGCGGTTTCGAGGATGAGCGTGCGGGTCTGCTCGCTCTTGGGAGCTTTCTGATCAGTCACGGTGTCCGAGCCTATCGGTGGCCGTCACGGGCCCGCGCCCGGGCCTTGGCACGCCGGACCGGTGCTCAGCGGGCGGCCGCGAGCACCGCCTCGACGTCCAGGGTCACCTTGGCCCCGATCGACTCGGGGAGGGTGACGACCTCGCCGGGGGCGTGGACGCGGTGGGTGGCGTAGTCGTCCTGGGCCGGGTCGGTGAGGACGTGCAGGCGGTTGTGCCTGCGGTCGATGATCACGTAGACGGGGACCTTGGCGTTGGCGTAGGCGCGGACCTTGGTGCGCAGGTCGGCCTGGTAGTTGCTGGAGGTGACCTCCAGGACCAGGCGGAAGACGACGGGGTCGAGGCACCTGAACGCGAGCTCGTGGTCCTCGCCGTCCACGTCGACGATCGCGAGGTCGGGAATGGCGTAGTCCTCGGGCCCGTCCGGGAGCCAGATCCCGACGCCCTGGAGCACCTCGGTTTCGCCGTCGTCCAGCCCGGCGCTGATGAAAGGCCGCATGATCTTGGTCAGGGCCCGGGCATGGCGGCGGTCCGCCGGAGGGGTCATGAGGACCAGTCCTTCGATGATCTCGACTCGGTGGCCCGGGTTGTGCTCCATGAGCTCGTCGGCGTATTCGAGCAGGCTCTTCTCGGCCGGCACCTGGGGCTCGCCGTGGGGGTGCTCAGCGGGTGCTGCGGACATCACGTGCCTCCCGTGGGCTGCTGTCGAGGACATCATCGTAGGGCGGAACCGGGTGTCGCGGACGGAAGGCGCGTGCTCACCCGAACGGGCGAAGGCCCCGTACCCCCGGTGTGGAACCGGGGGCGGGGCCTTCGGTGGCCGAGGGCTCGGCCGGGAGTCGACGGACGGAGTCCGGCGCAGCGCCTCGAAGCCGGGGAGGCCCGCCAGGGCCGAGCCGTGCGAGAGACGCGTCGGAAAGGCTAGAAGCGGCGCGTGATCAGGGCGCGCTTGACTTCCTGGATCGCCTTGGTGACCTCGATGCCGCGCGGGCAGGCGTCCGTGCAGTTGAACGTCGTGCGGCAGCGCCACACGCCGTCCTTGTCGTTGAGGATCTCCAGCCGCTGCTCGCCGGCCTCGTCACGCGAGTCGAAGATGAAGCGGTGCGCGTTGACGATCGCCGCTGGGCCGAAGTACTGGCCGTCGTTCCAGAACACCGGGCACGAGGAGGTGCACGCGGCGCACAGGATGCACTTGGTGGTGTCGTCGAAGCGCTCGCGGTCCTCGGCGGACTGCAGACGCTCGCGCGTCGGCTCGTTGCCCGTGGTGACCAGGAACGGCATGACGTCGCGGTACGCCTGGAAGAAGGGCTCCATGTCGACCACGAGGTCCTTCATCACCGTCAGGCCCTTGATGGCC
This sequence comes from Streptomyces sp. NPDC090022, assembly GCF_044748145.1. Lineage (NCBI taxonomy): Bacteria > Bacillati > Actinomycetota > Actinomycetes > Kitasatosporales > Streptomycetaceae > Streptomyces > Streptomyces sp. NPDC090022. The sequence goes on along the minus strand of NZ_JBIVFN010000037.1, from coordinate 8,800 downwards.
TCGACCGTGATCGGCTTCTCCGGGTTGATGTCCTTGATCAGCGTCTTGCAGGCGAGCCTGTTCTTGCCGTTGATCCGCATCGCGTCGGAGCCGCAGATGCCGTGCGCGCACGAGCGGCGGAAGGTGAGCGTGCCGTCGAGGTCCCACTTGATCTTGTGGAGACCGTCGAGCACGCGCTCCTTCGGGTCGATCTCGATCTGGAAGTCCTGCCACTCCGCCTGGTCGGAGACCTCGGGGTTGAAGCGGCGGATCCGGAAGGTGACCGTGATGTACGGGGAGGCGGCGGATTCCGCCTCCACCTTGTCGAGGGTCGGGGTGGCCATCAGTACTTACGCTCCATCGGCTGGTAGCGGGTCTGGACGACGGGCTTGTAGTCGAGACGGACCGAGTCCGTGCCGTCGGCGCTGACCTCGCGGTACGCCATGGTGTGGCGCATGAAGTTGACGTCGTCGCGGTTCGGGTAGTCCTCGCGGTAGTGACCGCCGCGGGACTCCTTGCGGGCCAGGGCCGAGACGGCCATGACCTCGGCCAGGTCGAGCAGGTTGCCCAGCTCGATGGCCTCCAGCAGGTCCGTGTTGAAGCGCTTGCCCTTGTCCTGGACGGACACGTTCTTGTAGCGCTCGCGCAGCTCCGCGATCTTCTCGACGGCCGTCTTGATGGTCTGCTCCGTACGGAAGACCATCACGTTGGCGTCCATCGTCTCCTGGAGCTCCAGGCGCAGGTCCGCGACCCGCTCGTTGCCCGTCGACTCGCGCAGCCGCTCGACCTGGTCGACGACGAGCTGCGCCGGGTTCTCGGGCAGCTCGACGTAGTCGTTCTCGGCCGCGTACCGGGCCGCCGCGATGCCCGAGCGCTTGCCGAAGACGTTGATGTCCAGCAGCGAGTTGGTGCCCAGGCGGTTGGCGCCGTGCACCGAGACGCACGCGACCTCGCCGGCCGCGTACAGGCCGGGGACGACGGTGGTGTTGTCGGCCAGGACCTCACCCTCGACGTTGGTCGGGATGCCGCCCATGGCGTAGTGCGCGGTGGGCTGGATCGGGATCGGGTCCGTGTACGGCTCGATGCCGAGGTACGTACGGGCGAACTCGGTGATGTCCGGGAGCTTGGCGTCGAGCTGCTCCGGCGGCAGGTGGGTCAGGTCCAGGTACACGTGGTCACCGGCCGGACCGCAGCCGCGGCCCTCACGGATCTCGGTGTAGATGGAGCGCGAGACGACGTCACGGGACGCGAGGTCCTTCATGACCGGCGCGTACTTCTCCATGAAGCGCTCGCCGTCCTTGTTGCGGAGGATGCCGCCCTCACCGCGGGCGCCCTCCGTCAGCAGGATGCCCATGCGCCAGATGCCCGTCGGGTGGAACTGGAAGAACTCCATGTCCTCCAGCGGCAGGCCGCGCCGGTAGCAGGCCGCCTGGCCGTCACCGGTGAGGGTGTGCGCGTTGGAGGTCACCTTGAAGAACTTGCCGGTGCCGCCGGAGGCGTAGATGACGGCCTTCGCCTGGAAGACGTGGATCTCGCCGGTGGCCAGCTCGTACGCGACGACGCCGGCCGACTTCTTGACCCCGTCCTCCTCGACGATGAGCTGGTCCAGGACGTAGAACTCGTTGAAGAACTCCACGCCCTCCTTGACGCAGTTCTGGTACAGCGTCTGGAGGATCATGTGGCCGGTGCGGTCCGCGGCGTAGCAGGACCGGCGGACCGGGGCCTCGCCGTGGTTGCGGGAGTGACCGCCGAAGCGGCGCTGGTCGATGGTGCCGTTCGGGGTGCGGTTGAACGGCAGGCCCATCTTCTCCAGGTCGAGGACGGCGTCGATGGCCTCCTTCGCCAGGATCTCGGCGGCGTCCTGGTCGACCAGGTAGTCACCGCCCTTGACCGTGTCGAAGGTGTGCCACTCCCAGTTGTCCTCCTCCACGTTCGCCAGCGCGGCGGCCATGCCGCCCTGCGCGGCGCCCGTGTGGGAGCGGGTCGGGTACAGCTTCGTCAGGACGGCGGTACGGCTGCGCTTCGTCGCCTCGATGGCGGCGCGCATGCCGGCGCCGCCGGCGCCGACGATGACGGTGTCGTACTTGTGGATCTTCATCGTTTCTGCCTCAGCCCCGTGCCTAGCGGATGTTCGGGTCGAAGGTGAAGATCACCAGCGTGCCCAGAAGGATGGTGAACACCGTGGCGGTGTAGAGCAGGCCCTTCAGCCACAGCCGCGTGTTGGCGCGCTCCGCGTAGTCGTTGATGACGGTACGCAGACCGTTGGCGCCGTGCAGCATCGCCAGCCACAGCATCAGCAGGTCCCAGGCCTGCCAGAACGGGGACGCCCAGCGGCCGGCCACGAAGGCGAAGCCGATCTTGGAGACGCCGCCGTCCAGCACCAGCTGGATGAGGAGGTGGCCGATGACCAGCACGACCAGGACGACGCCGGAGAGGCGCATGAAGAGCCACGCGGCCATCTCGAAGTTGCCGCGGGTCGAGCGGGGCGTCTTGCCGGTCCGCTTGCGCGGGGCCTCGATGTACGGCGCCGGGTTGTCGGCGTCGTAGAGGCCTGCGCCCTCCACGTCGCCGATCGCCGAGGCGGAAGAAGTGTCAGAAGACATGCGTGTCACTTCCCGAACAGTTCGAGGTAGGCGTGGCCGAGTACGGGGTACAGGGCCCCGATCATCAGGACGACCCAGATGCCCACGACGGACCAGAGCATCTGCTTCTGGTAGCGGGGGCCCTTGGACCAGAAGTCCACGGCGATGACACGGAGACCGTTGAGCGCGTGGAACAGGATGGCGGCGACGAGGCCGTACTCCAGCAGCGCGACGATCGGAGTCTTGTAGGTAGCCACGACATCGTCGTACGCCTCGGGTGAGACGCGGACGAGAGCGGTGTCGAGGACGTGTACGAACAGGAAGAAGAAGATGAGGACGCCGGTGACTCGATGAGCCACCCAGGACCACATTCCTTCCCGGCCGCGGTACAACGTTCCAGCCGGCACGGAAAACCCTCCGGAAGCGGGGCGGGGGCCAGCCGGCTTCGTTGTCGGTCGGGCCCGGCCGGGTACGGTCCACCGGCCCCGGACATCGTAGCGACGAGTTGTCGGTTCCTTCGCGCGGGGTCCATCGGTGTGATCAAACAGGCACGGACGGACTATCGCACAGGGGCGAATCAGACCAATTCGGGCGCGTCCGCCAGGATCGCGAGGTCCCTCAGGCGCTCCCCGGCGAGCCGGCGCAGTTCGTCGGCCGCCACCGCCCGCTCCTCGTCGGGCGAGTTCGCCAGCCGTGACTGGATCCCGCTGAGCACCTCGTTGAGATGGTCGTGCGGAGGGTGCCCGTCCAGACAGATCACGAAGGCGTGCCCGAACAGCCGCTCGTACTCCGCGTGGGCCGCGCGCAGCGCCAGATGGGCGGCGTACGGAGCCCGTTCGTCCAGCTCCGCGGAGTACTCGGCGGCCAGGGCCTCGGCCAGATCCGGCTGCCGCAGGTCGTACGACGCCTCGTCGGCGGCGGCCAGCAGCGCCGCCAGGTCCGGGTACGGCCGGTGCGCGGCCACCCGCTGGGCCCAGCGGAGGCTGCCGCAGCACTGGAGCAGCGCCTCCTCGGCGGCCGCGGTCGTCGCGGCGTTCAGCCGCACCAGACCGGGGGTGGAGCCGCCGCGGACCTGTGCCGGAAGGTGGCTGGACAGCGGGGGGCTCCTCGGGGACGGTCGCGGGGGATCCCCACCACGCTAGCGAGGTCGGGCCGGGCGTGTCGTACCCTCTCGCGGGATTTCACCCGGATGAGGCGTTTGAAGGGGCGTCGGGCCAGGCAGACGCCCGGGCGCGACCGGGCGACACTGGGACGAGGGAGAAGACGACCGAGGCCGCCACCCCCCACAGGAGAGGCCCCGGTCGCCTTCGAATACGGACTCGTGCGACAAGCCCGTACCCCTGTCAGCGTCTGCGGTGCGTTTTGTGTCACACCCCGCTCCGCGCAGGACTGGTTGCTCGTTGTACAACTCATGGACGAGAGGTGCTTGAAAGCCGTAACGTGCTGATTTGCGCCACACGTACAGGACAGGTTGGGGACTTTGCTGGGGGACGACGCGGAGCTGACCGCCGCGGTGCTCGCGGCACAGGACGGCGACGAGGACGCGTTCCGTGCTGTGTACCGCGCCGTGCACCCGCGCCTGCTCGGGTACATACGGACACTCGTCGGTGACACGGACGCCGAGGACGTGGCCTCCGAGGCATGGCTGCAGATCGCCCGCGACCTCGATTCCTTCACCGGCGACGCCGACCGCTTCCGCGGCTGGGCCGCGCGCATCGCCCGCAACCGGGCCCTGGACCACATGCGCATGCGCGGCCGCCGCCCCGCCATCGGCGGCGACGAGACCGAGCTCACCGGGCGCGCCGCCGACTGCGACACCGCCGGCGAGGCGATGGAATCCCTGGCCACCGGCCGCACCATGGCGCTGATCGCCCGGCTTCCGCAGGACCAGGCGGAGGCCGTGGTGCTGCGCGTGGTGGTCGGCCTCGACGCCAAGAGCGCCGCCGAGACGCTGGGCAAGCGCCCCGGCGCGGTCCGCACCGCCGCGCACCGTGGCCTGAAAAAGCTGGCGGAACTGCTGAACGCCGAGCCCGGGACCGAAGTCGGACATAATTCCGGGAACCCCGGCCGGGATCTGGACGCCGTTCCCGCGCAGCGCGGTCCGGGCGGGGGACTCGTGGAACAAACCGGTGTGACGCATTCACGTTGGCGGACGCAGAAGGACATGTGATGGCCGACGAGGGCAACAGGTGGCTGGACGGAGCCGCGGCGGAGAGGCTGCTGCGGGGCGAGCCGGTCGGACCTGTAGCCGATCACCGCGCGCGGGCGGAAGCCGCCCGGCTGCGCGGTGCTCTGCATGCCCTCACGCCGCCCACCCCGCCCCCGGGCGGCCCCGAACTTCCCGGTGAGGCGGCCGCCGTGGCCGCGTTCCGCGCCGCGCACGGCACCCCGGCCCGCAAGGCCGGCGCCCCCGCGGCGGGCCCGCTGTCCGCCGACGAGCCCGTCGTCGAGCTCAGCCCCGTCTGCACCGCCGCCGCACCCCGGCGCGGTGCCACCGTACGGTTCGGACTCGCCGCCGCCTTCGCCACGGTGGCCATCGGCGGCGTCGCCGCGGCGGCCGCCGGCGCGGGCCTGTTCGACCGCGCCCAGCACACGAACGCCGGGCCCGCGCCGGCCGTGTCGGTGAGCGCCGGCGTCACCGCCGACTCGGCCGGCGGGATGACCGCGGCGCCCCAGCCCACGCCCGGTCCGCGGCGGGACCCGCTGCGCGAGGACCTGGCGACGGCGTCCTCCGGACCCGTCCAGAGCCCCGCCCCGGACGGCCGCGGCGCCTTCACGGACCCGCAGACGCCGGGCGCCGGCGGCTCCGGCGACGGCGGCAAGAGCCGTGACGGCGACGGCGACGGCGAGACCGGCATGGACGCGGGCTCCGCCGCCGGCACCAAGGACCGCGAGACCCGCCACCGGGCGATGGACCTGTGCCAGGACTTCCGCGCCGGCCGCCTCAGCGACGACCGGCGCGAGCGGCTCACCCGGCTCGCGCGCGGCACCCAGCGCGTGGCGCGTTTCTGCGACACCCTGCTCGACGGCGGCAAGGGCGGCGCCGGAGGCGGCAGCGGCAGTGGCTCCGGCACCGGAGGCGGCGGCGACGTCGCCGAGGCCCCGACCGCGCTGCCGTCCGCGTCGGCCGGCGGCGGTTCGCTGGACTTCCGCAACCGCCGCTGACCCTTGCGCTCACCCGCCTGTAACACTTTTCGACCCGGCGGCGCAGTACATATCGAGCCGACTGGTCATCGGCGGCGCATGAGCCGGGGTTCCCCCCGTACCCCTGGGCTCTGCGCAACCGGCGCGGGCGGGGCACGTTCCCCCGGCCCCGCCCGCGCCCTCAACCGTCCTGGATCACCAGGCCCGGATCACTCACCAGGCCTTGATCACCGCTCCGGACCACCGCTCCCGGATCACCAGTAGACGACGACCTTGTCGCCGACCTGCGCCTGGTTGAAGACCGCCGCGAGCTTCCCCTTGTCACGGACGTTCACACAGCCGTGCGAGGCGCCGTTGTAGCCGCGCGCCGCGAAGTCGGCCGAATAGTGCACCGCCTGGCCGCCGCTGAAGAACATCGAGTACGGCATGGCCGTGTGGTAGAGCGTGGAGGTCCACTCCTTCTCCTTGCGGTCCACCTTGAAGACGCCCTCGCGGGTCGGGGTGTTCTCCGAGCCGAAGCGCACGTCCATGGTGGAGATGACCTTGCCGTCGATCATCCAGGCGAGGGTGCGGCTCTCCTTGCTGATGCACAGCACCCGGCCCTGCATGCAGCGCGGGTCGGGGGCGTCCGCCTCGATGGTGGTCGGCGGGCGCAGCTCGGCCTCGGAGGGCTTCTTGCTGGCGCCCTGGATCTTCTTCCAGGTCGCGTCGTCCACCGATCCGTGGGCGCTCAGGCCGTGCTTGGACTGGAAGGTCCTGACCGCGCCGGTCGTCTTCGAGCCGTAGAAACCGGTGGGCGCGACGTTCATCAGGCCCAGCTGCCTCAGGCGCGCCTGCAGCTCGCGGACCTGGTCGTTCTCGTCGCCGTTGGCCATGATCGCCTTGACGGTCGGGGTGGCCGAGGGGGACTTGGAGGCCGACGCGGACGGCGACGGCGAGGCGTCACCGGGCTTGGCGTCGGGCGAGGGCGACGCCGGGGCGGAGGTCTCGGGGGTGCTTCCCGCCGCGGACACGGAGGGGGCCGGCGGGGCGGCGTCGGCCGGTCCCGCCTTCTGCGGCCCGCAGGCGGTCGCGGCGAGCGCGACGGCGGTGGCCACCCCGAGGCCGCGGACGATGACTCTCTGGCGGTGCGTGTGGCGGTGCATGCTTTCCCCCCGAAATTCCTACGTCGTCTGTCTGAACGATGCCTGGCAGGCGTGGACAGTTGCGCGGAGTCCCGGGATGTTGCGCCATTGTGACCGGGGACCCGCCGTGCGGGGACGGTTGTATCAGCACCGGGCCCGCCCGCTCCATGGAGGTGTTGGTCACAATGGCGCGAACCGAGAGCGGACTGCCGATCGAACCCGTCTACGGGCCCGAGGCTCTGACGGGCTGGGATCCGGTGGACCAACTGGGGCAGCCCGGTACCTACCCGTACACAAGGGGGATCCATCCCACGATGTACACGGGCCGGCCGTGGACGATGCGTCAGTACGCCGGCTTCGGCACCGCCGCCGAGTCCAACGCCCGGTACCGGCAGCTCATCGACGCCGGCACCACCGGACTGTCCGTCGCCTTCGACCTGCCCACACAGATGGGCCACGACTCCGACGCGCCGCTCGCGCACGGCGAGGTCGGCAAGGTGGGGGTCGCCGTCGACTCGGTCGAGGACATGCGGGTGCTCTTCGACGGCATTCCGCTCGACCGGGTCTCCACCTCGATGACCATCAACGCTCCGGCCGCCCTGCTGCTCCTGCTCTACCAGCTCGTCGCCGAGGAGCAGGGCATCGCGGCGGACCGGCTCACGGGCACCGTGCAGAACGACGTGCTGAAGGAGTACATCGCGCGCGGGACGTACATCTTCCCGCCCGCGCCCTCGCTGCGGCTGGTCGCCGACACCTTCCGCTACTGCCGGGCCGAGATCCCCCGCTGGAACACCATCTCCATCTCCGGCTACCACATGGCCGAGGCCGGGGCCTCGCCCGCGCAGGAGGTCGCCTTCACCCTCGCCGACGGCATCGAGTACGTCCGCACCGCGCTCGCCGCCGGCATGGAGGTGGACGCGTTCGCGCCCCGGCTCTCCTTCTTCTTCGTCGCCCGCACCACCCTGCTGGAGGAGGTCGCCAAGTTCCGGGCCGCGCGCCGGATCTGGGCCCGCGTCATGCGCGAGGAGTTCGGCGCCCGCGACCCCAAATCGCTCATGCTGCGCTTCCACACCCAGACCGCCGGGGTGCAGCTGACGGCCCAGCAGCCGGAGGTCAACCTGGTGCGGGTCGCGGTCCAGGCGCTCGCGGCGGTGCTCGGCGGCACCCAGTCGCTGCACACCAACTCCTTCGACGAGGCCATCGCCCTGCCGACCCACAAGTCGGCCCGGCTGGCCCTGCGCACGCAGCAGGTCCTCGCGTACGAGACGGACGTGACCCACACCGTCGACCCCTTCGCCGGGTCCTACGCCGTGGAGCGGATGACCGACGAGCTGGAGGCGGAGGTCCTCGCCCTGATGGAGCGGGTGGCCGACCTCGGCGGCGCGGTCGCCGCCATCGAGGCGGGCTTCCAGAAGGGCGAGATCGAGCGCAACGCCTACCGCATCGCGCAGGAGACCGACAGTGGCGAGCGGGTGGTGGTCGGGGTCAACCGGTTCGCGCTGGCCGAGGAGGAGCCCTACGAGCCGCTGCGCGTCGACCCGGAGATCGAGGTCCGCCAGCGGGAGCGGCTGGCGCGGCTGCGCGCGGAGCGCGACCGGCGGGCGGTGGACGCGGCGCTGGCGGCGCTGCGGGAGGCCGCGGCCGGGACGCAGAACGTGCTGTACCCGATGAAGGAGGCACTGCGGGCCCGGGCCACCGTGGGGGAGGTCTGCACCGCGCTGCGGGAGGTCTGGGGCACCTACGTACCGGCCGATTCCGCATGTTGACTCCTCCCCTCCCTGAAGGGAGGGGATTCCTAGCTCACTTCGCCTGACACCTAGCAGGTGGCAGGGCTTACAAGATCAGCACTAGCCGGGTTGAGACCAGCCCGGACGAGCATCACGCGGGCGGAGTTCTTGTCCCGGGGGGACACGGTTCCGCATGCGGTGCACGTGTACGTTCGTTCGGAAAGGGGGAGTGCGTGCTTGGCTC
>NZ_JBIVFN010000036.1:0-73779 GCF_044748145.1 Streptomyces sp. NPDC090022 | reverse complement strand
TCGCCGGGCCCCCCTTCGGGGGGCTGGTTCCTCCGCTTCGCTTCGGAACCCCAGCGCTACGCGCTGGTGAAGGCCCCGGCTCGCTGCGCTCGCCGCCCCCCTTCGGGGGGCTGGCCCCTCCGCTTCGCTCCGGGGCTCCGAGCGCTACGCGCTCGGGAGAGGCTTGGGTTCGCTGAGCTCCCCGGAGCCTCCTTCGGAGGCACTGCGTCCTTTGCTCCGCTTCGGAGGTTCAGCGCTGCGTGCTGGTGAAGACCCCAGCTCGCTGCGCTTGCCGCGGCCCTTTAGGGGCTGGCCCCTCCGCTTCGCTCCGGGCCCTCAGCACTGTGTGCTGGGGAGTGACCGAGCTTGCTTCGCTTGCTTGAAGCACCCCTCGGGTGCTGAAGCCCTCCGCTTCGCTCCGGGCTTCTGGCTCTGTACACGAGAACGGGAGTCGTTTGTCGACGGCTTCGGGAGTCACCGCGTGATCCCATCGCTTGATCAATGTCGATGAGTTCGGAAGTCACTGACGGCTGGGTCGGCGTCTTGAGAAGGCTCTCTCGGTGAAGGCCGTGAGCTCTGCGATGCGGTTACGGAGTGCGGCTTGGTCGATGTACGGGGTTACGGCAGCGAGGACTGGCTGTGGCGCGGAAACCCCACGGGGCGGTCGCGATGGTTGCCGGGGAGGTCAGTCCCAGCGCGCGGTTGTCCTTGCCGTCCCGCATGTGGTTGAGCCACCGTTCGTACCAGCTGAGGAAGTCCTGTGCGGAGGAGACGTTCGGGGGCCAGAAGCCGTCCGCGTTGCCCGTGACCACACGGCCGGTGAGGGGGCCGGTCACTGCGATCAGGCACAGATCGCTGCAGCCCATCTCGATGATGTGGAGGAACAGGTCACCCTGCAGCGCGTCCGGGTGGTCGACATGAGTGAATCCCCGCGGGCTGCCGTCCGCCGGTTTCCGGTTCATCGTGAACAGCCTGCACTCGTCCAGCGGAAGGAGACCGTAGAAGGGGCCGGCGCCGCTGCCCCCGAGTTCGATGAGAAACGCTCGGTAGGCCGCAGGCAGGACGATGTGGTGCTCGGCCTCGAAGGCGTCGGCTTCTGAAGCGCTGATGCGCGGGCCGAGGCGGAATTGGTGGTGCTCCGCACACACCGAGTGGCTTCGTCGCGCCTGGTACGGAATCTTCGCCAGCTTGGAGCGTATGCGGGTGATGCGGGAGTCCATCGGAGGATCTCTTCTCTCGTCTCCGAGACTCTACCGATCGGTCCGGCAGAGACACATCCAAGGGTCTGGAGAGCTCCTGCCTACGGGCGCAGTCGCCGGCCTGGTCGCGGCTGGCGACGATGTCGGCAGCACGGTTCACAGCGCGCGGCGCCTGGAGTCCGGGAGTACATGTCCCCACCAGGTCAGCGGCGGGTGCCTCCCGAACTCGTGAACATCGACTCGGCCGCCTTCGGAGCGCCTCCCGCACTCATCGACAAACGACTCCCGATCTCGTGAACAAAGCCAACCAAGTCGGCTGTCACCCATCTGCTGGGTCCTGCCGTGCGCCCGACCAGCATCGGTGTCAGTGGTGGCGGTTAGAGTCTCCGATGGCGGGGCCGGTTCCGAAGCATCCAGCACTGGAGACTCAACGGCAGTCCTCCCGGTCTGCGCGGGGGTGGTCACGGCCCAACCGGCGCCGGGAAACAAGGGCCTCTCAGAAGCTTGCCAGCCCGGCCCCGTCCCTCGGGCTGGGCCGGGCTGGCAAGACCTGCGAGTGGCCTTAGTGGCAGGATGGTTCAAAATAGCTCTCGGATGAGCTCAGGATCTAAGGCCATGGTGCGCTCAGCTGATCCGCGGCACCTGAGGTCTGGGGTAGCGCAGCGATCCGTCATCAGCCACGCCAGCTGCCCAGCCTGCTGAACGCCCAGCGCAGTACCTCCTGGTCAGGGTGGCTGCGGCCTGTCGGTTCGAGTGCGGTCAGGGTGTGGGCTGTTAGCCGGGCCCAGTTACGGAAGTTCCCATGGGCCGCGTGGCGGTCGGCGAAGGCGATGTCCGTGGGATCGGTCCGGGCCCAGACCGGGTGGTAGAGCGGGATGACCTGCTGCGAACCCCAGGCCTCAGCCAGCGGGATCATGTGGTCGATGTCCAGTGCCCCGGCCGGCGTCACCCGCTGATCGTCGTAGTACGACCACCAGACACCCCCGATCAGCGTGCAGCCCGGACCGACTTCGGGCGCCTCGATCGCCCCCTGGATCAGGACCTCCTGACGGGTGTTGCAGCCGTCGCCGGGATTCTCGCCAGCATTCCAGTGCCTGAAGCTGGTGCGCTGATAGCCATTCCGGTCCTCAGCCGCGACCGGCAGCACGGACACCGCGACGCCCATCGGCACGACCTGCGGCACCGCAGCGCGCTCCTGAACGGCGTGCGCAGTCGTGGCGGGCAGAGACATGACGAGGGCAGCGGTCGCCGTAACGGCCCCCATCATCATGATCATCACGGCCAGGGTTGTACCCCGCCACCCCCACACCGACAACAAGCCCCCACCCCGTACTTCACCCACACGGAGCGACCGATTCACCCCCGAAACGCCACTGCCACCTACGAAAGCGCCGAACGGACTGAAGGGCCAGCCTGCGCCCGCCCCTCGGCCAGCGCTGCGCAGCGGATCCCGCCACTGGGGTACCACTCCATCACCGGACCCGGCCGCGTCCCCGTGTTCGGCGCACCAGGACGCCGGGACCAGGCCGCCACAGTCGTAGCGGCGGCACGCGCCCCCTTCCTCGACCATGCGGACGGCGCCACGTGCACACCCGCAGGCCACCCGACTGGCTCTCCGGGAGGGGGTAACCCCGGGAGTGTTCGAAGGACGTGCCGATGAGGTGCGGCAACCTGGTGTCCCGCAAGGTGCTCCGCTGCTGACGACGCAGTTCGGTCACGACTTGGAGCAGCGGTTGGCCTGTGGTGTACCTGCGGTACACGCTGTGCCCATGGCGAGACGATCACAGGCCGGATGTCTGACCCTCCTGGGCCTGCTGCTCGTGGTCGTCGTCGGCGTGTGGATCTGGCTGGAGACACAGCCGGCGCGTGACGAGGCCCAGGCGCGGAAGGACCTGCGGGCGAACGTCGAGGTGCTCCGGGACCGGCTGGGCGGGGCAGCGGCCGACGGCAGTCTGCTCGACACGGAGATCGCCCAGGTCCTTCCTCCGTCGAAGCCCGCCAGGGGACTCGTCGGTGTGACGCGGTATGGCGAGGCTGTCACCGTCGTCGCGGAAGTGCTCGGCCACGGACCGCCGCGGGCCTTCATCTTCGTGTACGAGCGGTCGGTGGCGGGCTGTTACGCCTTCGAGGTGCCGCCCCCGGCACCCGGGGCTCCTCGGCCTTCCGTCCGGGAACTGCCGCGGAAGGCGTGTGCGGCGGGCCCGGCCACGCCGAAGCTGTCGCTGATACCCGGGCGTGAGTCCGGTGGGCTCTGATGACTTTCGGTGCCCGGACAGCATGGCCGTAAGTCCTTGCTGTTGGCTCATACGTACGTGCACACGGGAGTCCTGGACATCGTCACCGAAGATGCCTTCACGCTCTCCTGCACCCTCGCCTCCGCTGACGGCAGTGAGGCGTCGCGGCCAGGCCGCGCCATGGTCGACTCCTCGCGCATGAAGCCCGGTGGCATGGTCTGCGGCCCCGAAGACGCAGCCTGACAGACAACCGTCAGGTCGGCCCCGCAGCGGAGTCCGCCTCGCGCCGATCCACAGTGCAGATGCCCGTCAGGATGCAGGCCGGCGCGGACCCCGACACAGAGGCTGTTCGAATCCAGGATCACTCCAGTGCCTCCGGGAGTGGTGAACATCTATGGGCGCGGTGCTTGGCGGATGTGAGCAGGCGGCCAGGGTCCCGCGGCGCTGCCCTGCCCTACTGGGACGCCCCACGGGGTGCGGGGTCAGGAGGTGGGCTCGTGGGAGGGTGAGGGAGGGGCGAGGATCCAGGGGGCACTCACCTGCAGACGGACACCTACGCTGGAAACATGGCTCGCCCGAAGAACCTGCAGCCGCTTCCTGGCTCTCTGGCACGACTCGTACCGCCGCCGGCTGAACCCGTTGACGCCCGCGGGGACTGGGCCGTGGTCGAGCAGGAACTCGGCGTGCGACTGCCCGAGGACTACAAGGCCCTCGTCGAGCGATACGGCTGGGGCGAATTCTGCGACTTCGTGTACCTGCACACGCCCTTCGGGAACAGCCCGTACAACGGCTTGAAGTGGCAGAGCGGGAGTCTCGCAGAGCCTCTTCGGTGGGACGGGCGGAAGCGCTACCCCTACCCGCTGCATCCGGCACCAGGCGGTGCGCTCATCTGGGGTACCACCATGGACGCCGACCGGCTGTGCTGGCTCACCGCCGGAGACCCGGAGCACTGGCCCGTCGTGATGTGGAGCCGGGACGGCGAGTACGAGACCTTCCCCATGGGCGCAGCCGAATTCATCGAAGGCTGGACCGGTGGACACGTGAGCTCCCGCCACCTTGCCGACATGGAGCCGGACCTCGCTCCCTGGTTCAACACCTTCCGCCCCCGGAACGACCGGTGCATCCGCCTGTCCGAAGGGCCCCTCCCCCACGCTGAACGCCTGCGCATGCTCCGCAGTGCCCTGGCACCGACGGCGGACCGCGGAACCTGGCGAACAGAGGACGGCCAGTCAGGACAGGACCACTTCGCCACGACCGACACCGACTGGCAGCTGACCTACGACATGGCCAACCCCCACCAGATCCGTATCAGCTACCCACCACACGACCACGGAACGGTCCACCGACGCCTGACCGCCGCCATCCGCCTCATGGCCTGCAACATCCTCGCGATCACCACCGCAGCCGGGACACCTCTGCCTACCTGGGACACCACGACAGACGAAGATGACGAACCCCAGTGACACCCCAATGAAGCACCACCACTGAGCATCACTCGCCAGGGCCTTGGGAGCCGCGTCCCACCCGCGCTGATCAGTGACTCAGTTGGCCGGGCCGCAGAGCCTGGGCCAGAAGCCGAGCTCCTAGGCATCGGTGTCGTGCCGGCACGCACGCGCCCGCAGCGCGCCTGGCGGGTCTGTCAATCGAACGGCTCTGTCCCGTAATCGGTGGCAACCAAGGGTGACGGTCGTCGTTGATGCTGCATGGAAGATGTCAACGACCTTGTGAGCGTGGTGTTTTCGGGACTTGCATCGCTGGTCGTCGAGGATGTGGCGGACGAGGGCGAGTGCATCCGGGTGCGGGCCCGGACGCGGGACGAGCCAGTGCAGTGCCCGGTGTGCGGGCAGCCTACTGGGCAGGTGCACGGCATCCACCGTCGTACGATCGCGGACGTGCCGGCGGACGGCAGGCGGGCCGTGGTGTCGGTACAGGTCCGGCGCCTGGTCTGTCCGGTCCTGGGCTGCCCCCGGCAGACGTTCCGGGAACAGGTCCCAGGCCTGATCGAACGCTACCAGCGGCGCACATGCCGGCTCGCCGACCAGCTCGGGTCTGTGGTGAAGGAGTCAGCGGGCCGGGCAGGCGCCCGCCTCTCCCGTGTCCTGGCTGCGGCAATATCCCGCTCGACCGCCCTCAGGCTTCTCGCCCACCTGCCCTTGCCCGTGGTGCGGGTGCCGCGCGTCCTCGGCGTCGACGACTTCGCGCTCAAGCGCCGCCACCGCTACGCGACCGTCCTGATCGACGCTGAAACCGGCGAACGCACCGACGTACTCCCGGGCCGCGGCGCCGACGCCCTGGAGAGATGGCTGCGCAAGCGCACCCCGGCGTCGAGATCGTCTGCCGCGACGGCTCCGGCGCCTACGGCGAGGCCGTCCGCCGGGCCCTCCCCGAAGCCGTGCAGGTCAGCGACCGCTGGCACCTGTGGAAGAACCTGTGCGAGAAGACCCTGGCCGAGGTCCGCTCCCACAGCGCCTGCTGGGCCACCGCGAACACACCCCGCCCGGCCGGCGTCCACGAGCAGACCACCCGGGAACGCTGGAACCAGATCCACGAACTCCTCGGCAAGGGCGTCGGCCTCCTCGAATGCGCCCGCCGCCTGAACCTGTCCCTCAACACCGTCAAGCGCTACGCACGCACCCGTGAACCCGAGGCCCTGCGCCGGGCGCCGCGTTACCGGCCCACCCTGGTCGACCCCTACCGCGACCACCTGCGCGAACGCCGTGCGGCCGGCCCCGCCGTCCCCGTGAAACAGCTGTTCCGCGAGGTCCAGGAGCAGGGCTACACCGGCAGCTTCAACCTCCTCTACCGCTACATCACCCAGGGCCGGGCCGAAGGCGACCGGCCCGTCACCACCCCGCGATGGCTGACCCGCCTCCTGCTCACCCATCCCGACCACCTCCGGGACAAGGACACAAGTCTCCTCGCCGAGCTCACCGCAGCCTGCCCCGAGATGACCCAACTAGCCTCATTCATCCGCGAGTTCGCGCAGCTCCTCACTCCGGCCGCAGCAACGACAAGAAGCTGACCGCGTGGATCGTCGGCGTCCGCACGGCCCAGCTGCCCTACCTCCATGCCTTTGCGAACGGTCTCGAGCTCGACCGCGCGGCCGTCAACGCGGGCCTCACCCTCCCGCACCACAACGGCCGGACCGAAGGCGTCAATACCCGCACCAAACGGATCACGAGGCAGATGCACGGCCGCGCGGGCTTCGACCTCCTTCGGCACCGCATCCTCCTGCACTGACCGTGACCCTTGGTTACCACCGATGACGGGACAGAGCCGAACGATTTACAGTCCCAAGGCCCCCGCCGCAGCGTCCCAATAGGCAGTGATCAAAGCAGTCCGGTCAGTCGTATCCCAACGCCCAGCCACCACTGACACCTCCCAGGAGACAGGCGAGCGGGCAGTGGCCGCAGTTGCCCTGATCGTCGGCCAGCGTCCTGGGGGCGAGACGGGGTGTTCGAACCATGGCCTTTCAGAGCTGGTCTGAACTTGCCGAGCTGTGGGCCGAAGCTGCGAAGTGGTCGGAGGGGCGCCAGGGCGTCACTCGCCTCCGCGATGTGCTCGGCCCTGCGGTCCCGGCACAAGAGGGAGCCCTCTTCGAGATCTGAGCGGTGACCGCCCACGGTGCGCCGGGGTCCGGGGATTCGGGTCCGATCGCCTGAGGATCAGGACTGGCCAGGTCCGTCGAGGCGTTCCGTGGGACCGGCGAAGGAGAGGAACAGGGTTCGTGTGGTGAGCAGCCAGGTGCCGTCTGTCTTGCGGAACGTGTCTTCGTAGTGCCCCACCTGGACCGGGGGCCGGGGCGGCACGAAGCCTTCGGTGTAGCCGTCGACGCGGTAGGTGGTGAAGTAGGTGGTGGCGGCGGTCGTGTTCGCAGAGGTGACGGTCACGAGGATGTTGGTGCATATACGGCGTGACAGCCGGTCCGCGGGCCGACTGCGGAAGTAGCTGCGCAGGGCCTCGTGACCCGCGATGCGGCGATCGCCGGCGGGCCATTCCCAGATCCCGTCCCGCGTGAACACGTCCGCCACCGAGCTCGGGTCCCCGAGGTCGAGCCGGTGGACGAAGTCAAGGATCAGTCGCTCGCAGGAGCGCTCTGCGAGCAGGCGCTCCATCGGGTCGAGCGTGTGAGTACTCGTGATCAACTCATATCAGGGAACGCAGGGAAGAGGGCGGCCCGTCCGCCAGTGCGAGGCGGTAGGTGCCCTCGTGGGTGATGACACGGCCGGCGGTGGGGGGCGCGAAGTGGGTGCCCAGGATGAGGGTGTCCGTGTCGGCGAGCGCAGCGAGCAGCGTGCGGCGTGAGGCCTCGGACCGCTCGGGGTCGATGTCGACGCAGGCGCCGATGGTGGGGTGGGCGAGCTGTACGGGGTGGTGGATGCAGTCGCCGGTGATCAGTGCCGTGTCTCCGTGGCCGGTCAGCTCGACGGCGATGTGGCCGGGGGTGTGCCCGGGGGTGGGGATCAGTCGCAGGCCCGGGACGATTTCGGCGCCGTCCGCGGAGACGTCGACGAGGTCGAGCAGCCCCGCCTCCTCCACCGGAATCACGGAGTCGCGGAACATCTGCTCGCGCGCCTCCTCCATGTCGTACCCGGCCCAGAACTCCCGCTCGACGCGCGAGGTGAGGTAGCGGGCGTTGGGGAAGGTGGGGACCCACTCTCCGTTCACCTCGTGCGTGTTCCAGCCGACGTGGTCGGCATGCAGGTGGGTGAGGATCACCAGGTCGACGGAGTCCGGGGGGAATCCGGCCGCCGTGAGGCGCTGGAGGTAGTCGGTGTTCAGGTTGTGCCAGGCGGAGTTGGCCCGCTCCTTGCCGTTGCCGATGCCGGTGTCCACCAGGATGCGCAGCCCGCCGACGGTGAACGCGAAGCTGTGGCTGTCGAGGTGCAGGGCGCCCTCGTCGTCGGCGAAGTGGGGGCGCAGCCAGGCCCGGCCGGCGACGAGGTCCGGGGTGGCGCCGGGCAGCAGCCACGGTCCGGTGGCGGGTGGCAGGGGGATCTCGTCGATGCGGTGGATGGCGATGTCGCCCACGGTCCAGTGGGGGGTGGGGTGGGGGGTGGGTGGGGTTTTCATGGGCGGTTGTTTCCCTTGGGGTCGTTACGGTGGTGGGGTGTTCTGCGTCTCGACGTGGCGAGTGCTGCCACGGCCGCGACGGCGAGCAGGGCGGCGGCTGTGGCGTAGGCGTGGGCGGCGGTGTTCAGGCCGTAGTGCTGGGTGGCGGCGATGGCGGGCAGGCTCATGGACAGGTAGCTGAGGACGGAGTAGGCGGCCGGGGTCGTGGCGCGGCTCTGCTCGTCGAGTGAGGCGAGTGTCATGCGCAGCGCCCCTTGGGGGACGGCCCCGAAGGCCACGGACGGGATGACGGCCAGGTTTCCGCCGGTGGCGGCGACGACGGCGGTGCCGGGCGGGGGCAGGGCGCTGCGTGCGGGCCTCGGTACGGCGAGGTGGGGGCGCGACGATCGCAGGGCACCGGGGTGTGCGCGGGCGTCTCCGTGGTGATGGTGACCGCGATGGCCTGGGCTGCGAAGGCCTCCAGCAGCAGGGCGCCCACCAGGACGGGGCGCCGCCCGAGCCAGCAGCAGCGTCAGGGAGTAGGCGCTGAAGACCACGGTGATGGTGAGCGCGGACAGGGACCCGGAGTCCTGGTAGTGGGGGTACAGCGGCGTCGGCGCACTGGATGCCGCGAGGAGCGCTGCCAGGATCGAGGCGTTCAGGGCGAAGGGCGCCGCGTGTTCGGCGGTCTGGGTGCGGGCTCCCGGGTGGCTTTGCGCAGGTGCGCGGGGTGACGGCATGGGGTTCCTCGGCGCTAAAAGCTATGAGTTTGCTTTAGGTCACGGTAGGACTTAGCGTCGACTAACGCAAACCTTTTGCTTTTGGGAGGGAAGTCTGTGTGCTCCGCTGAACTCACCCCGCCGGAAGCGGCCCGCTGGGCCGCCCGCGCCGGGCTCGCGCTGCCGGCCGACCGCCACGCCACGGTCGCGGCCACCGCCGACCACATCCACTCCGTCGTCGCGGTCCTGCGGGAACTGGACTTCGGGGACACCCCGCCCGCCCCCGCCTACCGCGTGGAACAGGAGATGCCCGATGCAGCCGTATGAACTGTCCCTGAGCGCAGCCGCCGACGCGGTCCGGGCCCGGCAGCTGTCCCCCGTCGAGCTGGCCGGCTCCGTCCTGGAGCGCATCGAGCAGGTGGAACCGCACCTTCAGGCCTACGTGGGTGTGGCCGCCGGGCACGTCCGCCGGGCCGCGCGCGAAGCCGATAACGACATCGCGGCCGGCCGCTACCGTGGTCCGCTGCACGGCATCCCGATGGGCCTCAAGGACCTGATCGACGTCTCCGGCGCGGCGACGTCGGCCAGCTCGCGCGTCCGGGACGACCACCGCGCGCAGGCCGACAGCACCGTCGCCGCACGCCTGTCGGCGGCCGGAGCCATCCTGGTCGGCAAGACCCACACCCATGAGTTCGCCTACGGGCTGACCACCCCGCAGACCAACAACGCCTGGGACACCGGCCGGGTCGCCGGCGGCTCCAGCGGCGGATCCGCCGTCGCCGTCGCCGCGGGCACCGCCACCTTCGCCCTGGGCACCGACACCGGCGGATCGATCCGGGTGCCCGCCGCGCTGAACGGGGTGGTCGGCCTCAAGCCGACGTATGGCCTCGTCCCCCGCCACGGCATCACGTCGCTGTCCTGGTCACTGGACCACGTGGGCCCGATCACCCGTACCGTCGAGGACGCGGCCCTGGTCCTGACGGCCCTGGCCGGACACGACCCCCGCGATCCCGCCTCGCTGGACGCACCCGGCACGGACTACCGGCCGGTCGCGGACGCGGACCTGACGGGCCTTCGCGTGGGCGTGCCGCGCACCTACTTCTTCGACCACGTCGATGCGGAGGTGGAAGCCGCCGTACGGCGCGCGATCGACCAGCTCCGGGCCCTCGGCGCACGCCTCGTCGACGTCGAGATCCCCATGACCCGCTACATCCGTGCCACTCAGTGGGGCCTGATGGTGCCCGAGGCGACCGCCTACCACGAGAGCACCCTGCGCACCGTTCCCGAGCTGTACCGGGCCGATGTCCGCATCCTTCTCGAGGCCGGCGAACTGATGCCCGCCGGGGACTACCTTCGCGCCCAGCGCGCCCGCACCCTCATGCGGCAGGAATGGGCGCGCATGCTGCGGGACGTCGACCTGATCGCCGCCCCCACCGTGCCGGCGACCGCGGTCGAGGCCGGCCAGGAGACGATCACCTGGGCCGGCGGCACGGTCGAGGGTGTCTCCGACGCCTACGTACGCCTTTCGGCCCCTGCCAGCATCACCGGGTTGCCGTCCCTGTCGGTACCGGTCGGCCACGATGCGGCGGGTCTGCCGATCGGCATGCAGCTGCTCGGGCGACCGCTCGGAGAGAGCGTGCTCCTGCGAGTCGGCCACGCCTACGAGCAGGCCCGGCCGTCGTCGAACGAGTGGCGTCGGGGCGCCGGAGGGAGGTGGGCGGTTCGCTGAGGGTTCGCTAGACGCAATGATTTTGCTTTACGGTGGGATCTAGTGGGGGTCTTCGGGGTGTGGTCCCGTGGCGTACGGGTTCGGTTCGCCTTCTGCAAGGACGCCCACGAAGGGGTCGCCCTCCCCCGCGAAGGTGTAGGCGCCACCCTCGATGCGTTCGATCAGGCCGTGGGTCCATTGCGCTTCGCTGTCGGCCGAGTGCACCCACATGTTCATGATCTCGCCGATGTGCCCGAGCTGTTCGGGCCCGTTCTCCGGTACGTAGTACTCGGTGACCGAGGCTCGCCACTGCCGGAGGCCCTCGATCCGCTGCTCGAGGAGCGCGATGGCTTCGTCCCGGGGCAGGTCGACGATGAAGCCGATGCCGGCCGAGAGCACGTCCATCTTCTGGTCGTACGAGGTCAGCGCCTGGCGCAGCAGGGTGAAGTACTCCTCCGTGCCCTGGTCGGTGACCTCGTACTCCACGCGGGGCGGGCCGCCGGCGGTGCTCGGTGCGACCTCGTGGGCCAGGAGGAGGCCTTGCTTCGCCATGTGCTTCAGGCCGTGGTAGATCGAGCCCGGCTTGGCGTTGGACCATTCGTGCGCGCCCCAGAATTCCAGGTCGTTGCGCACCTGGTAGCCGTGCGCTCGGCCGTGCTGGCGCACCGCGCCGAGGATCAGCAGCCGGATCGCTGACATGGGCGTCTCCCTTCGAGGCAAGCGTGGCCACCTACTGTACAAGTTTGACTAGCTGGTCACCGTCCCCTTCGTAATCAAGTTTGACTAGTGGGGGTGAGGGGGTTTAGCGTTCGATGTAGTCAAGTTTGACGACTGGTGGGAGGGTGTTGTGTTCGACTCCGATCCGGCGATCGTCGTCGAGGGCCTGCGCAAGAGGTACGGGGACAAGCAGGCCCTCGACGGGCTCGATCTCACGGTGCGGGCCGGGACGGTGCAGGGGATCCTCGGGCCGAACGGCGCGGGCAAGACCACGGCCGTGCGCATCATGTCCACGCTGCTGCGCCCCGATGAGGGACGTGTGGTGGTGGCGGGTGCGGATGTGCGGGCGCGGCCCGACCAGGTGCGGTCGCGGATCGGGCTGCTCGGCCAGAACGCCGCCGTCGACGAGGAACTCAGCGGCCGGCAGAACCTCGAGATGTTCGGACGGCTCTACCGTCTCGGCGCGCGCCGGGCCGGCGCCCGGGCCGATGAGCTCCTGGGCCGGTTCGGGCTCGCGGACGCCGGCAGGAAGGCCGTCAGGCAGTACAGCGGTGGTATGCGGCGGCGGCTCGACCTGGCGGCCTCTTTGATCTCGCAGCCGCGGGTGCTCTTCCTGGACGAGCCCACGACCGGGCTCGACCCCCGCGGCCGTACGGAGGTGTGGAACGCGGTGCGCTCGCTGGTGGACGGCGGTACGACCGTCCTGCTGACCACGCAGTACCTGGAGGAGGCCGACCAGCTTGCCGACCGGATCGCGGTGATCGACCGCGGCAGGGTCATCGCGCAGGGCACGGCGGACGAGCTGAAGTCCACGACGGGCGGCGACCGTATCGACGTCGTGCTGCGCGACACGGCACAACTGGCGCACGCGGCCTCCCTGCTGCCCGGTGAGGTGGTGGTGGACGAGGACCGGCGGCTGCTGAGCGCCTCGGTCACCGACCGGATGGCCGCGCTGACGGAGACCGTACGGGCGCTGGAGGCGGCCGGTATCGAGGCGCGGGACATCGCGGTACGCCGGCCCACGCTCGATGAGGTTTTCATGGATCTGACGAAGGGGGACGCCGCGTGAGTGCGGTCCAGGGCACGGGTTCGCAGCTGAGCTGGGCGGCCGCCGACTCGTGGACGATGACCCGGCGCGAGCTGGCGCACTGGGCGCGCCAGCCGACTCAGGTGGTGGTCGGCCTGGTCTTCCCGGTGATGATGCTGCTGATGTTCAGCTACCTGATCGGCGGCGGACGGGGCGTCGACGGGGACTTCAAGGACTACCTGGTGCCCGGCATGCTCACCATGACCATGGCCTTCGGTCTCGAGGCGACCATGCAGTCGGTCACCCAGGACCTCGGCAAGGGGGTCATCGACCGGTTCCGCTCGATGCCCATGAACTCCGGCGCGGTCCTGGTCGGCCGGAGCGTCGCCGACATGCTGCAGTCGGCGGCCGGACTGGCGGTGATGATCGCGGTCGGATACGCGATCGGCTGGCGCTGGCACCACGGATTCGCCTCTTTCCTGGGGGCGGTGGGACTGTTGTTGTTGCTGCGGTTCGCGATGCTGTGGATCGGTATCCACCTGGCGCTGGTCGCGGGCAAGCCGGAGCTGGTGCAGGCGGTGCAGGTCCTGGTCTGGCCGGTCGGCTTCCTCTCCAACGCCATCGCCGCGCCCGCGTCGATGCCGTCGTGGCTGGGGGCGATCGTGGAGTGGAACCCGATGTCGGCGACGGCCACCGCGGTACGCGGTCTGTTCGGCAGCCCGGGCGCGGCGGGCGGTTCGTGGGCCGCGACCCACGCGGAACTCCTCGCGGTGGCCTGGCCGGTGGCCCTGGTCGCGGTGTTCTTCCCGCTGGCGGTGAAGCGGTTCCGGGACCTGAGCCGCTGACCGGTCCTGTCCCAGGTCCGACCATGAACAGAAGGCATGAACAGAAGGAGTACTGTGCCCCCGCACGAGACCGTTTCCGGTGACGACAGCACCGCCCTTCCGCCGCTCGCCGCGCAGGCCGAGCGCCTGATCGAGCTCGGGGTGCCCGAGCTCGCCGGGATCTCCGCCGCCGAACTGCGCGCCTTCGCTGGTGGTGGCGGTGGTGGTCGTGATGACGTCCTGCTCGCCCTCCATCCGGACCGGGCCCCCGCCTCCGTCCTCACACCGCTGCTCCACCGCGCGGGCAAGCCCGGCTTCGTCGTCACCGATATGCACGACGTCGACCGGTTCGCGCCCGATGGGGTCGACGTGCCCGACGGGCCCCTCTACCTCGTGACCGGCCTCGACCGCGGTGACCGCATGGCCAACTGGAGCCCGGACGAGGCACTGCCCGCTCTCATCGGGGAGGGCCGCACCCCGCTCGTGCTCACCGAGGGCATCCACTGGCTGCTCCAGCAGCCCGCCGTGCTGGACCGCAACCACTGCTTCATGACGATCGGCTCGCGGCTCCGCAAGCCCAACGGCGCCCTGGACGCCCGTACCCCGGCGATCTGGATCAGCAACGGCACCGGGCGCGACGGCCGTGAGCGTCGCGACGCTCCCAAGATCGGGTGGTGCTGGTGGAACAACCGCCACACCTGGCTCGGCTTCGCCTCCGCCACCGGCCGTCGGCCCTAGGGTTTGGGCACCCTCGCGTCCGGCGCCGCGGTGGGGGCGCCGTAGTCGGTGTCATGGTCGAGCCCGCGGCGTCGGGCCCGGTGTCACGAAACCGGGAGATCGCACCGGCGCGGTGCGGGCATGCTGGGGTCATGACTCGGGACGAGGGTGCTGGGGGCGGGTCGGCTTCGGGGGGCGGCGCGCCCGCCACCGCCGATCAGGACGAGGGTGCTGGGAGCGGGTCGGCTTCCGGGCGGGGCGGGCACTCCGGCGCCGGGACGGCCGTGGTGCCGGGTCAGGCGTCGGCGAGTGGCGGCCGGGTGGAAACCGCGGCCTCGCCCGACGGGGCTGTCGGCGCGGGGGATGCGGATGCCTCCGAGGGGTCGGGGGCCGGTGCGTACCGCGTCGGCATGCGGGACCTCGGGCGGTTCACGGTGGCCGCCGTCACGGTGGTCGCGGCACTGGTCGGGCTGGTTCTCGGGATCCGGGCCGAGCTGTACGCCGGCCGGGCGGACGAGCGGGCGGAGGCGGCGGAGCGGCGGGCCGCTGCCGAGGAACAGCGGGTGCGCGAGACGCGGGAGCAGGAGTTCGCCGCTCTCGTCGACTTCTACTGGATGGGCTCGGAGGTGATCGTGGTCAACGGGAGTTCCCGCGTGATGACGATGCGGCTCATGCTCCCGGCGAGCAAGCTCAGCTGGGAGCTGGACTTCCTTCAGCCGTGCAAGCAGATCGCCGTCCCGAGCCGGATGCTGCTGGCTTCCATGGCCGCCAAGGAGCCGTCGGTGCGCCTGGCGGAGGCCGACCTGGCGCAACTGCGGCTGGAGTTCAAGGATCCGATGGACCGGGCATGGGTCCGCAGCAGTGGAGGGGCCGTGGCCAGGATGGATGCGTGGGTGCCGTCGGGGAGGCCCGACCTGGTGAGTTCCGAAGAGTGGAACGCGTCCGCGCAGGACTCACCCCAGTGCGGAAAGCCATGACCCGGGCGGCCGTGGAGCTTCTCATGTGTTCGGCTGCTGTCGTGAGGAGAGGGCGTTGAGGAGGGCCGCGCCGCGTTCGGCGTCGTCGATGCTCACGGCGAACTCGGAGCCCTTGCGGGGGTGGATGACCAGGCACTCGCCGGAGCGGAGCATGACGGTGGTCCCCAGCCCGCTGAGCCGGTAGCCCCAGCCGCCCACCTGCGCGGGCCTGCGGCTCTCCACGCGCGCCGAGACGATGTCACCGGCCGCCCAGCGGCGCGCTGGCCAGCCCAGGGGGCCGAAGGCCACCTCCAGCCCGGCGTCCGTCACGCGCGCCTGGACGGAGGCGAGGGAGAGCAGTCCGAGCGAGGCCAGGGCGAACGGGGTGATCAGCGGCCATGTCACGCCGGTCAGGCCGCCCATGGCCGCCACCGTGCCGGCCGCGGCCACCAGGCCCGTGAGCGCGCCGATCCGGTGGAGCCAGCGGTTCGACGTGCGGGAGAGCCAGACCCGGCGCTCGCCCGCAGGGATCTCCATGACGTCGCCCGGGGTGGGGTGGGGGGAGGCGAGGGGCGGCGTCGCGCGGCGGCCGGCCAGCCAGCCCAGGACGCCCGCCGCCACCGCGGCGGCGGCTGTGACCGCCACGCCCGCGCCGACCGGAGCCGCGTCCTGCCAGTCGGTCCGGTCCAGGTTGGCCCGTACGACCGAGACCTGGGCGCCTCTGTCAGGAACACTCCGCCGGAGAGGAGCGGGGCGGCTGCCCAGGCCCCCGAGGGGAATGCTCCGCGTCGGGCGGCGAAGGCGATCGAGAGCGCCAGAACGGCCCAGACCAGCGCCGGGAACAGCGCCGCCGCCCACAGGGGCATCGAGCCGTCCGGGGCCGCGCCGCTCCAGTGCGTGGCGAGCGGGTCCGGCAGGCGCCCGCTCGCGGCGAGGGGAAGAGCGGCCAGCACGACCAGCACCGCGACCGCCCATAGGGTCGCCGCCCGGTGGGGGCCGTTCCTCTGCCCTTTCGTCTTCGTCTTCGTCCTCGTTCTCGGCTTCGGCTTCGGCTTCGGCTTCGTCGGGTCGGTCACGACAGCCCCCTGATCATCTCGATGAGATCGTTCCTGCTGTACCCGAGGTGTGCCGCGTCGGCCAGCAGCTGCCGTGCCCGTTCGAGCAGGTGCGACCGCTGGTCGGCGGCCGCGGCGACGGTGACGCCGCGGCCGCGCCGGAACTCCAGTACGCCCTCGTCGCGCAGAGTGCGCAGGCCGCGGAGCACGGTGTTCGCGTTGACCCCGAGCGCCCGGGACAGGTCCCGGGCCGGAGGCAGCCGGTCGCCCGGCGCGCATTCGCCCTCGGCGATGGCGCGCCGGATCGCACCCGCCACCTGCTCGTGGAGGGGGCGGCCGTCCGTGGCGTCCAGTCTCAGCAGCATGATGCTAATGGTAATAGCATCATGTGCGTGATGGGTAGCCTCGCCACGGTCGCGGCTCCGGGGTGACCGTCAGCCCCACTGCTGCTCGGCGAGGGAGGTGACCGGCTGGGGCTTGCCGATGAGGGCCAGGGCGATGAAGAAGCTGACCTGGCCGATCGCGATGGTGAGGGTGGCCAGCGCCTTCTCGTCGTAGTGCTCGGCCACCTCGGCGTACAGCTCGTCGGTGACGCGCTCCCGGCCGTGCGGGGCGGGCTGGAGGGTGGCCTCCGTCAGGGCGAGCGCGGCGCGTTCGGCGTCGGTGAAGTACGGGGCGTCCTGCCAGGAGGCCACGGCGGTGATCCGCTCCTCGCTGACGCCGGCCTTGCGCAGGAAGCCGGTGTTCAGGAGGGTCAGGTAGGTGTTGCCCACGATCTGCCCGGCGCGCAGGTGGATGAGGTTCATCGTGGTGCGCGGGACGGATTGGTTGCCCGTGGCCCGGAAGAGGGCGGCGCTGACGTCCTTCAGCTCGGGCACGAACTCGGTCGGGTTCGGCATCCGGGAGATCGAGGGGGCGGTGGGGGTGGTGGCGGTGGCGTCCGTCATGGCTGCTGTGCTCCTTCGGTCGAGGTCTTCACAGCACTGACGGAGGGGGGCGGGTGAATGTGACAGGAAGCGGGAAAGTTTTTTCCGGTGGGCTCTCGGCGGGTCGCTCGTCAGGCCTCCTCGCCGCTGTCCTCGGCGCGCGTGTGCGCGACCAGAGCGTTGGCGTGGCCGTGTCCGAGGCCGTGTTCGGACGTGAGCCAGGAGACGAGCTCCATGTGCTTGGTCAGCGGCGAGGAGCGGATGAGCTCCTGCCACTCGGCGATCGGGCGGCCGTACTTCTTCTCGATGGAGGGGAAGTAGGAGGCGGGGCCCTGTGCGGTGCCGGTCATGCGGATCTCCGTTCTTGAGGAAGGCGGATGGTCGAGGATCGGGTGGTGCGGGGTGGGCTCGGTGGTCAGCTGTTCGCCGTATCCATGAGCAGGCGGGCCGTCAGTGCGGCGAGCCAGGCCAGGCCCAGCCCCGCGCCGGCGGTGAAGGCCAGGACGGTCACGGAGGAGCCGGCGAATCCGGCGAGGACGCCGAACGGGGCGAGGCGGGAGGCCGTGGCCCAGCCGCGATGCCCCCGGGCGGCGAGCGGGCGGGCCAGGACGAGGAAAGCCGCACTCAGGGCGAGGTAGCCGACCATTCCACTGATCATATGCGCGGCGCCGTGCGCGCTGAGGTGCGTGGTCTCGGGGGTGCCCGCGGGGAAGCCGGCGCCGGGGTCGGCGGGGAAGACGGCGGCGGCCAGGAACGAGGCGGCGAACACGCCGACGAGGGCGGGCCCCCGGATCGCGCCCGGTCCGCCGCGCAGCGCCCGGCGCAAGCCGGTCGCGCCCGCGGCGAGGAGGGCTGCGGTGAGCAGGAAGTTCGCCGTCTGGATCCAGCCCGCGTCCCCGAGCGCGAGCTGGCTGATCGCGTTGCGGGTGACGTCGAAGCCGTCGCGCGTGAGGGCCTGGAGGAGTCCCGCGGCGAGGAACAGCGGGCCCGCGGTCACCGCGCCGGCCAGCAGGATCCTCGTCGCCCGGGGTGCCGGGCCCGGCAGGGACGGGCCCGTGCGGTGGGCCGACGGGGCGTCGAGTGTGCGGGGCATTCGTTTCCCTCCTCGTGCGCCGCCTCCGGGGGCGGGGGTACGGCGCTTCGGTGTCGTCGAGGGGTGGACCGGGGCGGGGGCGTGAACTCATCGGTCTCGCGGGCACGTTCTTCCGGCGGCCGCCGGAGGGGCGCGGTCAGGCGAACAGGTCGGCGAGCATGTCCGGGCTGATGGTGATGGGGGCGGGACGGTGGCCGGGGGGCTCGGTGCCCATCAGTTCGCGCACGAGGAAGTCCCAGCAGCGGCCGCGGACGTAGGCCAGGCAGTCGATGAAGGTGTGTTCGGCTCCGGGCACGATGAGCAGCTCGAAGTCCTTGTCGGCGGCGATGAGCCGGTCGGCCAGGCGGAGGGTGTGCTGGGGGTGGACCTGGTCGTCCAGCTCTCCGTGGATCAGCAGGAGCTTGCCCGCGAGGTGGCCGGCGAGGTCCACGTTGGAGGTGCGCCTCCAGGCGTCGGGGTTGCCGGGGCCGTCGTAGGTCTCCACGAAGCCGGGGTTGAAGGTGGGGGCGTCGTGCGAGCCGGAGAGGGCTACGCCGGCCTTGTAGACGTCGGGGTGGTCGAGCATCGCGCGGGCCGCGGCGAAGCCGCCTCCGGAGTGGCCGAGGACGCCCACCCGTTCCAGGTCCATCCACGGCCGGGTCCGGGCCAGTTGGTGGAGGGCGGCCACGTGGTCCTCGAGGTTGCCCGCGTCGGCCAGGTGGCCGTACGAGGCGTCGTGGAAGGCCTTGTCCCGGCCGGGGGTGCCGCGTCCGTCCAGCGCCAGTACGACGAAGCCGAGCGCGGCGAGGGGTTCGGCGTCCATGCCCATCCCGCCGGGGTCGAAGCCGGGGGCGACCCGGTTGACCTGCGGGCCGGGGTAGAGGTTGTCCACCACCGGGTAGCGGCGTGCCGGGTCGAAGCCGCGCGGTCGGTGGAGTACGCCGTACAGGTCCGTCACGCCGTCGGCCGCCTTGACGCGGATCCGCTCCGGCGGGGTCCAGCCGGTGGCGGTGAGGCGGGTGGTGTCCGCGCGCTCCAGTTCGACCAGTACGGTGCCGTTCCAGTCGCGGACGCTGGTCACGGGAGGGGTGTCGACGGTGGAGGCGGAGTCGATGAAGCAGTGGTCGGGGCCGTGGTCGGGGAGGGTGGGGGTGTGGTCCAGGTCGTCCTCGGTGAGCCTGGCGAAGCCGGAGCCGTCCAGGGCCACCCGGCACACCGTGCGCCGGTAGGGGTCCTCCTCGACCAGCCCGGAGGCGGTGAAGTACACCGTGCGCTCGGCCTCGTCGACGCGCAGGATCCGGCGTACGGCCCACGGGCCGGAGGTGACCTGTCCGAGCAGCTCGCCGGTGTGCAGGTCGTACCGGTACAGGTGGCCCCAGCCGTCCCGCTGCGAGTACCACAGCACCTCGTCGGCCAGGATCTTGATGATCGGCGGTTCGAACAGCCACTGGTTGGGCTCCACGCGGGTGGGGCCGCTCTCGCTGAGGACGGTGGTGACCTCGCCGGTGGCGGCGTCGAGGCGGTGGAGGGTGAGCGTGCGCGGGTCGCGGGGGCGGGCGAGGTAGTACACCGCCGAGCTGTCCTCGGCCCACCAGGCCCACTGGGCGGTGATCGGCGAGAACTGCGTCATGAGCAGCGGCTCGGCCTGCGCGCGGATCACCGTGCCCGCGGCGACGTCCAGCACGACCAACTCGGCCCGGGGCAGCCGCTCGTCCCCGGGGTGGGCGTACCGCTGGGTGTGCAGGAGCGGAGCGCCGCCGTCGGCGGGCATGGCCTGGACGAGGTGGGTCTGCCGGACGTCCCGCTCGTCGGTCCGGTGCGCCAGCACTTTCGTCGAGTCGGGCGACCAGGCGACGGCGGGCGGCAGGTGGGGCAGGCCGAGCTTGCGCAGCAGGGTGGTGTTGCCGGTGGCGTCCGGTCCCGGGCCGTAGCCGTGGTCGGGCTCCCCGTCGGTGGTCAGGGGCCAGGTGCGGCCGTCGTCGGACAGTGAGCGGGCGAAGAGGTCGTGGCCGTGTCGGAAGACCGCGGTCCTCCGGTCGGGAGAGGGCACCTCCAGCGGGTTGCCCGGAGGGACGAACTCGGCCCGCTCGCAGGTGTAGTCGTCCAGGTGGCAGCGCCAGTACGCGCCGAAGGCGTCGAACTCGACGGTGTTCCCGGTCAGTCCTATCGCCGTGACCGGCGGGAACTCGGGGTCCGCCTGCTGCCCGGAGGCGACGGACAGCGCGGCGGCGAGCCGGGGGTGGTCGAAGGCCGGCTCACGGGTGCCCGCCGCCGGGTCGACCAGGACGAACCGCTTGCCGGCGCCGTTGCTCACCGCGTACCAGAACCGGGCGCCCCCCTCGATCCAGTGCGGCCTGACCCGGTCCCCGACGACCAGCTCGCCGGGGCGGGCGGGGCGCCGCAGCAGCCGCTCCGCGGCCTGGTAGTCCTCGAGGGTGCTCATGTGGTGCTGCTCCTTCTGGGGTTGGGGGGTTGGGGGGGTTGGGGGGGAGGGTCGGGGGGCGGGGTCGGGTGGGGTGCTTCAGAGGCTGCGGGCCGTGATGTCGCCGTAGGACGTGGTGGCCTGGATGGTGAGGCCGGCGGCGGCGCCGTCGGTGTTCACGAGCGCGTTGTGGATCCGGCCGTAGGCGGTGCCGGCGTCCAGGGAGGCGGAGACGCCGCGGGCGGCGCCGACCGAGATCTCGCCGGCCTCGGTGCCCAGCACGACCGTGCCGCGCATGGCCTCCGCGATACGGATGTCGCCCTTCTGGACGGCGATCTGCGCGGGGCCGCCCAGGCGGCCGATGGTGACGTCGCCCGCGGCGAGGGTGACGCGGGCGCCCTCGGTCTCGTCGAGCTTGACCGTGCCCTGTGCCCCCTCCAGGGTGACGTCGCCGAGCCGTCCGACGCCGCGGAACTCGGCACTGGCGGCCTTGGCCCGGACGTGGGAGCCGGCGGGCATCTGGATGGTGATCTCGACGGAGCCGGTGTCGCCCAGGAGCCGGATCTCGGCCGGCGCGGCGCCGACGTGCAGGACGCCGTCGGCGCAGGCGACCGTGACCCGCTCCGCCGCCTTCACGTCGCGGCTCTTGGAGGCGTCGGCCGGCAGGACCTCGACGGTGGTGTCGGTCCGGTCGGCGGCGATGAAGCGGATACGGCCGGCGGGGATGTCCAGAACGGCGGAGACCGGGGCGGGGGTGGTGAACGTGTGCATCGTGCTCTCCTTCGAGGTGGTGTTTCTGACATGAGAAAAGCTACGTTGCGTTCAAGAATTCGGCAACGCATTCGTTGCGCAAGATTTATGTATTCGCAGGTCAGATAGGCGAAATCGTTGCAACTGGTGTTGGGATTAACGCAACAACGGTGAGGGATTCGTTGCAATGATTGAGAGTGAACGCTACCGCTGGTCGGCGGGGCGGCGGAACGCGTCGATGTTCTCGCCCACCCAGTCGTCGTACGTGCGCGGCGGGCGGCCGGTGATGTCCTGTACGGAAGGCCGCTGTTCGAGCGTCCACCGGACGAGCTCGGCGTACCGGGCGCCGTACTCCTCGAGGGCGTACAGCGTCACGTCGATCGCTCCGTCGGGCCAGCCGCGGCGTCGCCAGACCGCCCGGCTCTCGCCGGGCGCCAGATCGACCGTTTCGATGTCGCGGCCGAGAGCGGCGGCGAGGCTCAGCACACGTGAACGCGTGCTCAGCGGCGGGCCCACCGCCTCGACGACCGTCCCGGTGCGGATGTCGCCGGTCAGGGCCGCGGCCGCGACGGCGGCGAGGTCCTCCTCGTGGATGAAGGGGTAGTGGCCCCGGTCGAGGAAGGCCTCCCGGACCACCCCTTCGGCGCGGATGGTCTCGGGCCAGTCGGACCCCGTCGCCGGGTAGGTCCCTTCGATGACGGAACCCATCACGGCCGACGGCCGGATGTGCGTCCAGGCGAGGCCCGAGCGCTCCACCGCCTTCTCGATCGCCAGCCAGTACCAGGTCTCCGGCGGGTACGCCGCCTCGTACTCCGGCCCGTGGGACGACAGCACCACGACCCGGGTGGCGCCGCCTTCGCGCGCGAGGGTCAGGGCGTCCTCGACCGTCGACGGATGGGCGCCGGCGAGGAACAGGCGCCCGGCACCGTCGAAGGCCCGGGCGCACTCCAGCGGGCGGGTGATGGAGCCTTCGACGACTTCGGTCGTGTCGGGCCAGTCGTCGAGCTGGTCCGCCTCGGCGATCACCCGTACGCGAAGGCCCATGGCGAGGAGGTGTCGTGCCAGGCACCGGCCGACGATCCCGGTCGGGCTGTTGCCTTCTTCCTTGCGCGGGCTGACGGCGGTCAGCAGGCAGACGCCGTCGGATGTCGGGGGCGTGGGGGTGGGCGTGGGCGTCCCGTGCTGCTCGAACCTTTTCACGGCAAGACCTTTCGACGCGTGAGCGGAGATCTTGCACCTGCCCCGGGCACCGGACGGCCCCTGCCGCACCGACGGCCGCGGGATCGAGGCTGCGGATCGAGGCCGGGAAGGCTACCAGGGGTGGGGCGGTTCAGAGCCAGAGCAGGACCAGTACGAGGGCGGATCCGAGGGTGGCGAGGGCGAATCGGGTCAGGACCACGGGGCGGAGCCAGGCGGGGAAGGCGGTGTTGGCGGCGGCGATGAGGGCGGGGGCGTCGACGGTGTGCAGGGCGGGGTCGGCGGAGCGGGCGAACGCGGCGCGGGTGTAGGCGGTGGAGAAGACCTGGCCGGCGGTGATGAAGCCGACGACGACGAGGACGACCGGCTCGATGATCCAGGAGAGCAGGCGGCCGGTGGGGTTCGCGGTGAGGTTGAGGACGCCGAGCACGGTGAGGGTGACGCCGATGGCCAGGGCGAGGGCGAGTTCCCAGGGCTTCTCTCGGAAGGCGATGCCGTGGCGGGCGAGGACCGAGGGGCTGTGGCCCTGGCGGCGGATCTCGGCCTCGGCGGCGTCCTGCGAGGCGCCGCCGCGGAACCAGGCGACGACGGGGATGACGAAGAAGGTGCCGGCGAGCAGGAGCTGGAGGGTGGCGACGAGGGCGATGGAGTCCATGGTGGGGCCTTTCGGGAGCTGGGTGGGGTGGGCCGACCGGGCGGGGCGGGTGTCAGGCGAGGGCGACGGCGGCGAGCGTGTTCACGGGGTTCCTCTTTCTCGGGGTTCGGCGGACTGGCTTTTACTAAGTTCAAGCCCCGACACCGAGAACTGTAGGCCCAGACTTGAACGGTGTGCAAGTGGTCTCTCGAACTTTGTACAAGTCGGCCCTCGGTGACCTATCGTGAGCGCATGCCACGTGACACGCTGACCCGCGAACAGATCGTCCGTACCGCCGTCGAGCTGCTCGACACCGAAGGCCTGGAAGGCCTCAACATGCGCGCCCTGGGCAAGCGGCTGAACTCGGCCGCCACGGCCGTCTACTGGCACGTCAAGAACAAGGACGACCTGCTGACGCTCGCCGGGGACCAGGTCTGGGACGAGGTCCGGCTGCCCGACCCGGACACGGACGGCTGGCGCGCCGCCGCCACCGCCATGGCGCACGACCTGTACGCGATGTTCACCCGCCACCCCTGGCTGGTGCAGGCCTTCGCCACCCACCTCTTCCACGGCGTCGGCAAGGCCCGCCACGACGATCACTGCATCGCCGTCTACGAGCAGGCCGGCTTCGTCGGTCCGCAGGCCGACCGGGCCGTCGCCGCGGTCTTCACGTACGTCCTCGGCAATGCCGCGCCCGCCGCGGCCACCGCCTCGCTCACCCGCCGGATCGAACGCGACGGCGGCGACCCCGAGGAGGTGTTCGGGGCCGTGATGAAGGAGGCCGTCGAGGCCGCCTCGCACTTCCCGCGGCTGCGGGCCCGGATCGACGCGGCCACCGACGCCGGGTACGCCGAGGCGCCCGACGACACCTTCGACTTCGGCCTCCAGTCCCTCCTGGACGGCCTGGAGGCCCGCCTGCCGGGGGCGGACGGCTGACCGCCGCCGGCCCGTCCGGGGAATCCGCCCGGTTCTTCGCGCGGGGCGGGCGGGCCGAGGGGCCGGCCCGGCTGGTTCCGGGGCGAGGACACCGCGGACACGGGGCCCCTCGGGGCCGGGTTCTGTCGTACGGCCACCGGGGCACGACGGTGACGGTTCCCGGACCGGGCGATGACAGGAGGGGGCGGGTGTGGCGCCGGGTGGTGTCATGTGGCGCCATGGGGTGCCAGTGGGCGCCAGGGTGGCTCTTTCTCGGGGTGAGAGTGGGGGTGGCGCCATCGTGAGGCGGGCGGATTGGTTTGCGTTTTCGCAGGTCAGGTGCGGCTGCGGAGTGCGGTGACAGGTCGGGTGCGCTCCGGGGTTGCACATGGCGCCATAGTGGTGCCATGATGACGTCATGGACCTCACCCCGTACGTCGAAAACCTCCACCGTGAACTTGCGGTGGCCGCCGAGGCCGGCGGCGACGCGGCCCGCGAGCTGGCCGAACGACTCACCGCTCCCCTGGAGTCGGCGACCCGGCTGACCATGCTGAACGTGCTCTCCGCCGCCATGGACGAGATCACTCGCGAGCTCGCCCCCGGCTCTGTCGACGTACGACTGCGCGGGCTCGACCCCGATTTCGTGGTGACCCTGCCGCCCGCCGATGCCGGTGTCCACCGGGAGCCGGACGCGCCCGCCGAACCGTTGCCGGCGCCGGTCCCGGCCGAGGGCGACGAAGGGGGCACCGCCCGCGTCAACCTGCGACTGCCCGCCCACCTGAAGGCGCGCGCCGAGGAGGCCGCCGGCCGCGAGGGCCTGTCGGTCAACGCGTGGCTGGTGCGGGCCGTGGCGGCCGCCGTCGACGGTGGCGCCCGGCCGCGGACGGCCGAGAAGGCCCAGAGCGTCGGAACGAGCTTCACGGGGTGGGTGCGCTAGCCCCCCCCGGCCCCGCCCCCGCGCCAACGCAGGTCGCGGGTCGCGGGTCGCACCACACACGTCACCCACATCACGTCCCACCAGCGGGGACGACCCCAGGACTCATGAGGACGGGACAGCCATGCCTTCTTTCGACACCCCCGGAACGATCTCGGTCACGGCCCGCGTGGAGGCCGGTTCCATTCAGTTCACCGCCGACGACCGCCTCGACACCGTCGTCGAGGTGCGGCCCCGCAACCCGCAGAAGGACCTGGACGTACGGGCGGCCGACCAGACCGAGGTCACCTGCGTGAACGGCGTGCTGACGATCCGTACGCCCAAGTCCAACCTGTTCGGCCGCACCGGCGTCGTGGACGTGTCGGTCGACCTGCCCACGGGCTCCAGCATCGGTATGACCGGCGCCTGGACCCAGGTGCTCGGCGAGGGGCGGCTCGGTGAGGTCCAGGTGAAGACCTCGTCCGGTGACGTCCGCCTCGACGAGACCGGCCCCCTGAAGCTGACCGCCTCGCACGGGTCGATCACCGTGGACCGCGTCGAGGGCCCGGCCGAGATCACCACCAGCTCCGGCAGCCTGCGTGTCGGTGTCGTCGCCGGCTCGGCCGTCCTGAAGAACTCGCACGGCGGCACGACCGTCGACGCCGTGACCGGCGAGCTGAGGGTGAGCGGTGCCCACGGCGACATCGAGATCCGGCGCGCCGAGGACTCGGTCACCGCCACCACCGCCCACGGCACCCTGCGCGTGTACGACGTGGCCCGGGGCACCGTCCAGTTGGAGACCTCGTACGGCGCCATCGACGTCGGTGTCCGCGCGGGCACGGCCGCCTGGCTCGACGTCAGCGCCGGCTCCGGACAGGTGCGCAACGCGCTCACCGAGTCGGGGGCCCCCGAGGGTGCCGAGGACAGCGTCAAGATCCTCGCCCGTACCCGGCACGGCAACATCGACATCCGGCGCGCCAGGGTCTGACCGTCCGCCGGGCCGCCGGGCCGCAGAGCGGCCCGGCTCCCGCTCCCCCTCTCGCCCCTCCCCCCTCAACTCCACCCCTTCTTACGGGAGAGCCCCATGCCTTCTTCTGTCATGCCCATGCCCCAAAGGGCGGACGGCTGGCCGGCGCAGGACGCCGTCTCCGCCGTCGGTCTGCGCAAGTCGTACGGCGACAAGACCGTCCTCGACGGCATCGACCTGCGGATTCCGGCCGGATCGATCTTCGCGCTGCTGGGACCGAACGGCGCCGGCAAGACCACCGTCGTGAAGATCCTGTCCACGCTCATCTCCGCCGACGGCGGCCAGGCCAAGGTCGCGGGCCACGACATCGCCACGGCCGCGGACGCGGTGCGCGGCGAGATCGGGGTCACCGGGCAGTTCTCCGCCGTCGACGGGCTGATCACCGGTGAGGAGAACATGCTCCTCATGGCGGACCTGCACCACCTGTCCAAGAGCGAGGGCCGGCGGACCGCCGCCGAACTGCTGGAGCGCTTCGACCTCGTGGAGGCCGCGAAGAAGCCGGCCTCCACCTACTCCGGCGGCATGAAGCGCCGCCTCGACATCGCCATGACGCTGGTCGGGAACCCGCGGATCATCTTCCTCGACGAGCCGACCACCGGCCTGGACCCGCGCAGCCGCCACAACATGTGGCAGATCATCCGCGAGCTGGTCACGGGCGGCGTCACCGTCTTCCTCACGACGCAGTACCTGGAGGAGGCCGACCAGCTCGCCGACCGGATCGCCGTCCTCGACGACGGCAGGATCGCGGCCGAGGGCAGCGCCGAGGAGCTGAAGCGGCTGGTCCCCGGCGGGCACGTCCGGCTCCGCTTCTCCGACCCGGCCGCCTATCAGAACGCCGCCTTCAGCCTCGGCGAGGCCGCCCGGGACGACGAGGCGCTGTCGCTGCAGATCCCCAGCGACGGCAGCCAGCGCGAGCTGCGCTCCATCCTCGACTGGCTGGACTCCGCCGGAGTCGAGGCGGACGAGCTGACCGTGCACACCCCCGACCTCGACGACGTGTTCTTCGCCCTCACCAGCGGCTCCGGCCGCCCCGACTCGAAAGGTACGGCTGTCCGATGAGCGCCCCCGCCGCCACCGCCCGCCCGTCCCGGTTCTCCCTCGCCGTACGGGACTCGTCCACGATGCTGCGCCGCAACCTCCTGCACGCGCGGCGCTATCCGTCCCTCACCCTGAACCTGCTGCTGACGCCGATCGTCCTGCTGCTGCTCTTCGTCTACGTCTTCGGTGACGTGATGAGCGCGGGCATGGGCGCCGGCGCCGACCGCTCGGCGTACATCGCCTACGTCGTACCGGGCATCCTGATGATGACCATCGGCGGCACCGTGGTGGGCACCGCGGTGTCCGTCTCCAACGACATGACCGAGGGCATCATCGCCCGCTTCCGCACGATGGCGATCCACCGCGGGTCCGTGCTCATCGGGCACGTCATCGGCAGCGTGCTGCAGGCGGTCACCAGTGTGGCCCTGGTGGGTGCCGTCGCCGTGGCCATCGGCTTCCGGGCCACGGACGCCACGGCCCTGGAGTGGCTGGCGGCGTTCGGGCTGATGGCGATGGTCGCCCTGGCGCTGACCTGGATCGCGGTCGGGATGGGCATGGTCAGCCCGAACGCGGAGGCGGCCAGCAACAACGCACTGCCGCTGATCGTCCTGCCGCTCATCTCGAGCGCGTTCGTCCCGGTCGACGCGATGCCGGGCTGGTTCCAGCCGATCGCCGAGTACCAGCCGTTCACCCCGGCCATCGAGACCCTGCGCGGGCTGCTGCTCGGCACGGAGATCGGGCACAACGGGTGGCTCGCGGTGGGCTGGTGCGTGGTGCTGTCCGTGCTCGGCTACTTCTGGTCCAAGGCCACGTTCAACCGCGACCCGAAGTAGGGGCGGCGCGATCGACGGGCACAGCGGAATGGGTTGATGATCTTCATATCGGTAGGGTGACGGCGATCGACACGTCCCGGCGCCAGGAGTGAGCAGACACATGCAACCGACGTTCGTACTCGTCCACGGAGCCTTCGCGAACTCCTTCTCGCTGGCGCCGCTGCAGGCCGAGCTCGGCCTCCTGGGGCACCGTTCGGTCGCCGTCGACCTGCCGGGGCACGGCTTCGGGGCGACGTACACCCGGGCCTACCAGACCCCGCAGGATCCGGCGGAGCTCGCGACGGCGCCCGGTGCGATCAAGGGGGTGACGCTCGCCGACAACGCCGCCCACCTGATCGGGATCCTGGAGCGGGCCAAGCGCAACGGCCCGGTCATCCTCGTCTCCCACAGCCGCGGCGGCGTGACGGCGACGGCCGCGGCCAACGCGCGGCCGGATCTGATCGACCGCATCGTGTACGTGTCGGCGTGGTGCCCGGTGGACCTCCCGGTCGGCGACTACTACGCCGAGCCGGAGATGGCCACGGTCGACGCCGCTGCCCTGATGGGGGCGCTGGCGGGCGACCCCGCCGAACTCGGCCTGCTGCGCGTCAATTTCCGTACGGCGGACCCGGACGTGCTCGCCTCGTTCAAGGCGGCGTTCCTGGCGGACGGCACCGACGAGGAGTTCCTGGCCTTCCTGAACACCTTCCAGCCCGACGAGAACCTGGACGCCGGCACCTCGGACGACCGGGCGCAGGCGGCGACCTGGGGGCGGATCCCGAAGACGTACGTGCGGCTGACCGAGGACGCGAGCCTGCCGCTCGCCCTGCAGGACCGGCTGATCCGGGAGGGCGACGCGCTGACGCCGGAGAACCCGTACGACGTGCGCACGCTCGGGGGCAGCCACCTGAAGTGGCTGGTGGACCCGGCGCCGGCGGCGCGGGTGCTGGCCGACCTCGCGGGGCTGGGCGGTACGGGTACGGACGGCTGAGCGTCTGCTCGTCCGAGCGTCTGCTCGTCCGAGCGTCCGCCGCGGGCACAAGAGTGCGGCCCGGGACCACAGGGGATGTGGTTCCGGGCCGCTTCGTCGTCCTGCCGCGGCGGGAGGTCCGCCCGCACCGCTCCCCCGCGGCGCACGTGCTTCGCTCCCTGCCGCCTTCCCGTGGACGGCGGCTCAGGTGCACCACGCTAGGGCCGCGCGGGCCGGCCGGCCCCGGGCCGTACGCGCCAGGCGGAGGACCATCCGCGCCATCGGGCGGGCCGAGTGCGTCATCGGGCGGGCCGAGTGCGTCGTCAGGGGGCCGAGGGCGTCGTCGGGGGGACTCTTGGCGTCATGGTCGGGGCACTCCGCGCCGAGTCCGGTGATCATCTGGTCATTTCCGCTGGTCTATGCTCTGCCCCCGTGGTATCGCAAGCACAAACGCACCGGGGAACGAACTCCGCCGCCCTCACCCGTCTGAGCGTCAACGCCGCGCGGATGCTCGGCGTCCCGGCGAGCGGGTACGCCCAGCTCCTGGGCGTGGCCCCGGAGCACCTGGACGACGACCGGTACCGGGCCCCGGCGGCCACGACCAACCGCATCGCGGAACTGACGACCGGTCACGCCCACTGGAGCGAGCTGGCCCTGGTGCTGGCCCAGCAGCCGGGCCTCGGCACGCTGGGGGTCTGGGACTACCTGATCACCTCCGCGCGCACACCGCTCGAAGGGATCCGGGACGCCGCGGCCTACCTCGCCACCGTCGTCGACCCCGCCACGGACACGCTGCACATCGCGGAGGACGGCGGGCAGGTCACCGTCACCCACCACAACCGGGCCGACGTCGCCCACGAGGCGGCCAACGCCATCCGCGCCGGCGCCCTCGGCATCTACCAGCGGCGGCTGAGCGACGCCGCGCAGCGTCACCTCGTGCCCGTCCGCGTCACCCTGACGGCCCGGGCGCCCCGGCGGCTGGGCAGCCTCACGGAGCTGTACGGCACCCGGGCCATCGCGTTCGAGGCCCCCGCCAGCTCCGTCACCTTCCTCGCCGCCGATCTGAGGGCGCCGGCGCCGCGCGCCCAGCCGGGCCTGTCGGCCGTACTGCGCAGCCACGCGGAGCAGAGCCTGGCCGCCGCGATCCCCCTGCACAACTGGCTGGACCTCTTCCGTACGGCCCTGGCGTCCGTCCACGACGGGGCCGCGCCCACCCTGCCCGCCGTGGCGCAGCGCATGAACCTCAGTACGCGAACCCTCCAGCGCCGCCTCGACGAACACGCCACCACCTGGAGCCACGAGGTCGAGACCGTGCGCCGCGCGCACGTCACCCGGCTGCTGCGCACCACCGACCTCGGCATCGACGCGATCGCCGCCCGCAGCGGCTACGCCGACGCCCGCGCCCTGCGCCGCGCGGTGCAACGGTGGTACGGCACCACGCCCCACGCCCTGCGGCAGGCCCCTGAGGGAGGTTGACCCCGGTCCGGCGCGGCGGTCCGGCGGTCAGGGGCGGCGGGGGAAGAGGCGGCCGGCCAGGTCGACGCCGGTGACGGTGCCGTGCGCGTCACGGGTGAAGAAGCCGAGCTGGCCCTGGAGTCCGCCGTCGGTGACGATGTACTCGTCGCCGTCGCCGGGCAGGAACCCGATGGTGGCCGCGGGGTAGTCCTGCGGCATCTCGACGTCCGACGCCGCCCGGATCTCCGGCTTGATGCCGACCGCGAGGGTGAGGCGCTCCCCGTCCGTGGCGATGTCGAGGTTCATGACGTCGATCTCGTAGCGGCCGCTGACCTCCTGCGCGCGGGCCGCGTCGTACGGGACGGGCTCGGGGTCGCGGTCGACGACGCCGAGGTAGTGCTCCAGGGCCCAGCGGACGACGGACTGGTTGAAGGTGTAGCCGTCCGGGCCGGCGTTGGCGAGGCTGACGACGGCGAAGTTCCGCTCGGGCACGATGAGGATCTCGGAGAACTGGCCGTTGCCCGATCCGCCCTGCCCGAGTGTGCGGACGCCGTCGACCTCGCGCAGGAACCAGCA
The DNA here is from genome assembly GCF_044748145.1 of Streptomyces sp. NPDC090022. Lineage (NCBI taxonomy): Bacteria > Bacillati > Actinomycetota > Actinomycetes > Kitasatosporales > Streptomycetaceae > Streptomyces > Streptomyces sp. NPDC090022. Next base: position 42,885 of record NZ_JBIVFN010000036.1, on the reverse strand, counting down.
GATGCCGAGGCCGTCGCCGAGCGAGCTGGCGCGCACTTCGACCGTCTGCTCGCGCATGCGGTGCAGGGCCTCGGTGGGCAGGGCGCCGTCGCCGGTGCCCAGGTGGAACCGGGCCCAGCGCAGCAGGTCGGCGGCCGTGGAGACGGCGCCGCCGCCGGGGTTGTTGCCGCGCTGGCCGGCGGCGTACGCCTTCCACGGCGTCGCGGGGCTCAGGGTGCCGTCCTCGGCGCTGTGGTAGCCCACGGCGAACGAGCGGACCATGACGTCGTCGTGGTCGAAGAAGGTGTGCGACAGGCCCGCGGGTTCGAGGACCAGCTGGGCCACGGCCTTCTCGTACGGCAGGCCGGTGACCTTCTCGATGACGTACCCGGCGAGGTTGTAGCCGGCCTGGCTGTACGAGGCGCGGGTGCCGGGCTCGGCGACGAGGGCCAGTGCGTCCATCTTCGCGACGAAGCTCGCGAGCGAGCCGTCCCCGTCGGTGTCGAGGAGGTTCCAGTCCAGGCCCGCGGTGTGGTTGAGCAGGTTCATCACGGTGATGCTCCGCGTGGCCGTCTCGTCGGCGAGGGCGAGCTCGGGGACGTAGTGGTGCACCGGCGCGTCCAGGTCGACCTTCCCTTCCGCGGCCAGGCGGACCAGGGCGGTGGCGGTGATGGTCTTGGTGGCGGAGGCGATGGGGAACAGCGTGTTCTCGTCCACCGGCCGGGGGTGCTCGACGCTGGTCACGCCGTGGGAGGCGTAGTGCTCCTGACCGTCGGTCAGGACGGCGACGGATACGCCCGGGATACCGAACCGCTGGGCGGTGGCGGCGACATGGGCGGCGAGGTCTTCGTACGGCATGGTGGTGGCTCCTCGGGCTGGCCTTGAACTAAGTACAAGTGGAGCGTAGAGGGTGATTGAACTAAGTGCAAGGAGATATTGCACTTAGTTCAGGAAGCTGGGGGTGGGGGAGCGGGTTACGGTCGCGTCAGCACGCGTGTCAGCACGCGTGACGCGTGTGAGCGCACTGGTGAGGACGGCCGAGGGAGTGGCGATGACGTGGACGGAAGGGCAGCGGGTGCAGCTGGCGGCCGACACCCGGCTGACCGATCCGGTCGAGGTGTCGGGGCTGGTGATGGGGTTCCTGTCGCTGGCCGAGGGCACGGAGGGGACGGTCGAGCGGGTGGTGGAGCACCACCGGGCGAGCGAGGGCGTCCGCGAGTACGAGCGGCTGGGGTCCCTGCTCGACGCCTACGGCCGCGACATGCCCCCGGGGAGCAGGAAGCAGCTGGAGGAGCAGGTCGCCGCCCTGGAACCCGAGTGGCGCGCCTTCCGGGAACGGGGGCCGCGCGTGACGGTGCGCGTGCGGTTCGACAACGGGTTCATCCTCGACGGGGCGGACGAGGAGGTGTTCACCGCGGCCCGCTGACCGGGCGTTCCGGCCGCGGCCCGCGAGGGCCGGTCGTCCTCAGGACGGCCGGCCGGTGTGCCGGGGCGGGCGGTGGGCGGTGCGGGACGCGCCCGTGGTGGCCGCGACGACCAGGGCGATCGCCGCGCACTGGAGGGGTGAGAGCGTCTGGTGCAGGACCAGGAAGCCCGCCAGGGCGGCGAGGGCCGGGGCCAGAGGGGTCAGGACCGCGAACGTGGCGGGCGGGAGGCGGCGCAGGGCCAGGAGTTCCAGGGCGTAGGGCAGGCCCGAGGAGAGCACGGCGATCGCCAGGCCCAGGCACAGGACGTCCGGCCGCAGCAGGGCGGTGCCGGCCGAGCCGATACCGAGGGGGAGGGTCAGGGCCGTGGCCACGGCCAGGGCGACGGCCAGGCCGTCGAGGCCGGGGAAGCGGGCGCCCGAGCGGGCGCCCAGGACGATGTACGCCGCCCACAGGGCGCCCGCCGCGAGGGCGAAGCCGACGCCCGCGGGGTCGAGTCCGGCGAAGGCGAGGCCGTCGCCGCCGCCGACGGCCCCGCCGCCGACGCCGCCGAGGAGGCCGACCCCGGCCAGGGCCAGGGCGGCCCAGAGCAGGCTGAGGGCGCGGCGGGCCATCACCACGGACAGCAGGAGCGGGCCGAGGACCTCCAGGGTGACGGCCGGGCCCAGTGGGATGCGGTCGATGGCCTGGTAGAAGAGCAGGTTCATGCCGCCGAGGGCGAGGCCGAAGGCGACGGCCACGGACCAGTCCGTACGGCTGTGACCGCGCAGCCGCGGGCGGCAGACCAGCAGCAGGAGCAGGGCCGCGAGGGTCACGCGCAGGGCGACGACGCCGAGGGCGCCGGCGCGCGGGAGGAGGAGGGCGGCGAGCGCGGAGCCGAACTGTCCCGAGACCATGCCCGCCAGGACCAGGGTGATGCCGGTGACGCGGCCGGCCGTGGGGCGGGGGGTGTCGGGTGCCGGGAGGGTCGTGGGCTCCGGGGGTGCGGGGGCCGTGGGCGCGGGGGTGGTGGGCGCGGGGGCCGGGGGCGCGGGCGGGGGCGGGGGTGTCGTCGCGGGCGGCGGGGGTGTCATGGGATCGACGTTAGGGATGCGGGCGTACGGTGTGAAATGCCGTTTTGCTCACTGGTTATGCTTGGCAGGCATGACCATCGAGCTGCGGCACCTGAGGGCCTTTCTCGCCATCGCCGACGAGGGCACGATCACGCGGGCCGCGGCGCGGCTGCACACCGGCCAGCCCGCGGTGTCCCGTACGCTGCGTCAGCTGGAGACGCATCTGGGCGTGACCCTGGTCGACCGGTCCACGCACCACCTGGAGCTGACGGCGCAGGGCCGGACGTTCCGGGCCAAGGCCGCCGCGGCCGTGGCCGCCGTCGACGCGGCGCTCGACCCGGGCGCGCTGACGGCGTGGCCGTTGCGGCTCGGCCATCCGTGGGCGGCGCTCGGCGACCACACCATCCCGCTGCTGCGGCGCTGGGACGAACGGCATCCCGGCGTTCCGCTCCAGTTGCGGCGGGTCGACGACCGTCTCGCCGGGCTCGCGCAGGGCGCGGTGGACGTGGCGCTGCTGCGCGGGCCGCTGGCGGAACCGGGGCTCGTCACGGTGCGGCTGCTGGAGGAGGATCGGGTCGCCGTGGTGCCCGCCGGCAGCGAACTCGCGGACCGGGAGTCGCTGACGCTGGCGGACATCGCGGCGTGGCCGGTGGCGCTGAACACGGTGGCGGGGACGACCACGCTGGACCTGTGGCCGCCGCACGCGCGCCCGGCGGCGACGATCGAGGTGACCAATACGGACGAGTGGCTCACCGCCATCGCCGTGGGCCGGGCGGTGGGCATCTCGACGGCGGCGACGCCGCGGATGCACACGCACCCGGCGATCGCCTACCGGCCGTTGACCGACGCGCCGCCGGTGCCGGTCGTGCTGGCCTGGCGCGCCGGTCCGCCGGCGCACCCGGCGATCCCGGACCTGGTGGCGCTGGCACGGGCCGTGGTGGCCGGCGGTCAGGCGGTCGGCTAGGCGCGGCTAGGCGGTCGGGCAGAACTCGGTGCCGAGGAGGTCGGTGAAGGTGGCGATCGGGTCGTTCCAGTCGCCGTTGACGTTGACCGAGAGCACGCGGCGGCCGTCGCGGGTGCCGTAGGTGAAGGTCCAGGAGCCGTTGACCGCGCCGCCCATGCCCCAGACCGTCTCACCGCACGCGAGCCGTACCGAGGAGACGCCGAGGCCGTACGTGGTGCCGGGGATCCAGTTCTCGGTGGGCAGCATGGTGAACATCTCCTCCTGCTGGGCCGGCGGGAGGAGGCGTCCGCCCAGGAGCGCGCCGAAGAAGCGGTCGAGGTCGCCGGTGGTGGAGACGATGCCGCCGGCGGCCCAGCCCCAGGACGGGTTGAGTTCGGTCACGTCGTGGACGCCCGCGTCCGGGGCGGTCAGCATCAGCTTCGAGTAGTGGCGGCCGTGGGGGCCGTGGATCCGCGGGTCGTCGCCGCGCGGCAGGTACGTCGCCGTGAGGCCGAGGGGGCGGGTGATGCGCTGGGCGATGGCGTCGGCGAGCGGCCCGCCGGTCACCCGTTCGACGATCATTCCGGCGAGGACGTAGTTGGTGTTGGAGTACGCCCAGCGCGTGCCCGGCGCGAAGACGGGCGGGCGGGAGAGGGCGATCGCCACGAGGTCCTGCGGGCGGTAGCTGTCGAAGCGGTGCTCCAGGAACGGCAGGCCCACGCTGCGGGAGACGATGACCGGGTCCGTGACGTAGTCCGGGATGCCGCTGGTGTGGCCCAGCAGCTGGCGGACGGTCACGTCCGCGGGCGCCTCGGGGATCCAGGTGCGCACCGGGTCGTCGAGGGTCAGGCGGTGTTCGGCCACGAGTTGCAGCAGCACGGTGGCCGTGAACGTCTTGGTGGTGCTCCCGATGCGGAAGCGGTCCCGCGGGTGGCGTTCGCGGCCGGTCGTGGTGTCCGCCACTCCCGCCGTACCGGTCCAGCGGTCGCGGCCGTCACGGAGCTCGGCGACGATGCCGGGCACTCCGCCGTCGGCCACGGCCCGGTCCAGCACGCGCTGGGCGGCCGCGTGGTCGGGGCGGGGCGTCGTCGCGGACGCGGAGGACGCGGACGCGGTGGGGGCGGACGCGGAGGACGCGGACGCGGTGGGGGCGGCGACGGCGAGGGCGGTCAGGGCGGCGGCCGCGGCGGTGAGGGCGGTGCGGGTACCCGCGGGGAGGAGTCGGGTGAGCATGATGGGGTCCTTGTCCGTGTGATCCGTCGAGCACGGTCTCGTCGCCGTGTTCGTGAGGAGATCGTCCGACCCTGACGCAGGGTCAAGGTCAAGCGGCTGCGGCCGACGGATGTGCGGGGAGGACGTGCGGTGCTGACGATCGGCCAGGTGGCGACGTATCTCGGTGTGACGGTGCGGACCGTCCGCCACTACCACCAGAAGGGGCTGCTGCCCGAGCCGGAGCGCGACGTCTCGGGCTACCGGCGCTACGGCGCCGACGCGATCGTCGCGCTGGTGCGGATCAGGACCCTGGCGGACGCCGGTGTGCCGCTGGCGCGCATCGAGGAGCTGATGCGCGCCCCGGCCGACGAGTTCGCGGTGTCGGTCGCCGCGATCGACGAGGAGTTGGTGGGCCAGGTCCGGGAGCTGGAGCGGCGCCGTGGCAGGATCGCCGAACTGTCCGCCGGGGACCGGATGTTCCTGCCGGAGGAGGTCGTCGTCCTGCTGGAGGGGCTGCGGGAGATGGGGCTCAGCCCGCAGAGCGTACGGACCGAGCGCGACACGTGGATCCTGCTGGCGGCCCAGCACCCCGACCAGGTGCCGGGGTGGGCGCTGCGGAAGCAGGCCTTGTTCGAGGACCCCGCCTTCCGGCGGCTGTACCTGACGGCCGACCGGGCGGCGGGCTGGGAGCGCGACGATCCGCGTCTGGAGCGGCTCGCGGACGAGGTGAACGCCTTCGGCGGGCTGCGGGCGCCGGAGGCGGACGGCGGCGCCGAACCGGTCCTGGCCCTCGACGCCCTGGTCGCGGTCACCCTCATGGCGGCGCAGACGGGCAGGCCGGTGCCGGCCTGGGAGCGGCTGATCGAACTGTGCCGCGCGCGGGCGACGTCCGCCTGAGTCCCGCCACGGGCGAGCCGCCGCCCGCGTCGGCAACGGTCGTGATCAGTACGCCCGGACCCACTGCGGGGAGGCCGCGAGGAGGGTCCGGGTGGCGGCGGCCGGGGCGTGGAGGCGGGTGAGGTAGGCGTGGGCCGGGGGGAGGGTCTCCAGGAGGGTGCGCTGGTGGCGTTCGATCCGGGCGAAGTGGTCCGCGGCCGTGCGCAGGGCGTGCGGGTGGTGGGCCAGGGCCGGGGGCGGGGCGGCCGTGTGGGGCGTGAGGGCCAGCAGCAGGGTGCGCAGCGGGAGTTCGTCGGGGGTGGGCGCGAGGCCATGGCGGTGGGCGTCGAGGGTGGCGAGGGTCAGGGGGGTGGGGGTCAGGGGAGTGAGGGTCAGGGGGGTGGGGGTCAGGGGGGTCGGGGTCAGGGGGGTCGGGGTCCGGGGCGGTTGCCATGTGGTCGGGGTGCGGAGCTGGGTGAGGGCCACGGCGTGGTCGTGGTGGTGGGCGGCGGCCTCGTTGAAGCGGGCGGCGGGCGTCTCGCGGGCGGCCGCCGACGGGAAGTTGCGGACCAGGCGGTCGAGGAGGGCGAGGGTGGCGGCGTGGTCCTCGGCCAGGGGATCGACGACGGAGGCGGCCTCGCCGAGGGCGATGCAGTTCCCGGCCCAGGGGCGGCGGATGTGGCCCGGCCGGTACGGGGTGTGGGTGAGGGCCGGCTCCCGCCGCTGCGGGGTGAGGGTGGCGAGGAGGGTCCGGGCCGCCTCGTCGGGGGCGGTGCGGGCGGCGGCGTAGGCCAGGCCCGCGCCGGTGCGGTCCAGGAGGGGGCGGCGCCAGGTCCAGCCGTGCTCGACGGCGGTGACGGTGGTGTACGGCTCGACGGTACGGGCGCCCGCCTCCCGGGGGAGGGTGAGGGTGACCGCGGTGTCGGTGGGGACGTGGTCGGCGTCGCTGGTGAAGGGTTCGGCGAGGACCCCGGTGATCAGGAGCCGGTCGGCGCCCGTGCAGTCGAGGAACAGGTCGGCGTACAAGGTGCCGCGGGTGGTGTGCAGCGCGGTCAGCATGCCGTGCTCGTCGCGCTCGGCGCGCTCGGGGCCGCCCCGGAGGGTGCCCGTCAGCATGCGTACGCCGCAGGAACGTACCGCCGTCGCGCGCAGGAAATGGGTCAGCATTCCGGTGTCGGCGTGCCACCCGTAGGAAAAGGCTGAGCGGCCGTCCAGCCAGCGCGGGGATTTCCCGGCGGCGAGGAGCGGGGTTTCACGGAAACAGGCTCCGTCGACGGGTGTGCGGGTCTGTCCGGTGGCGTACAGGTAATTCCACACGTGGGTGAGGGGGAATCCCTCGCAGTCCGGTGCCACCGCGTTCCGCAGAATGAAGGCGGGGGGCCGGGGCGCAGTCCGCTTTTCGTCCGCGGCGGGCGTCATGTCGTAGGTGACGGCCGCGTCGAAGGACGCCGCACTCGCCCGCATCCATACGTTCTCGGGAATGCCGAGGTGGTCGAAGAGGTCGCGCTGCGCCGTCGCGGCGAGTGCGGTGACCTGGGCGGTCGGGCGGTGGGGGGTTTCCAGCACCGTGACCTCGACCGTGTCGCGGAAGGCCGAGGCCAGCCGGGTGGCGGCGATCCAGGCGGTGAGGGTTCCGCCGACGATCAGCACGCGGGTGATGGGGGTGGGTGCGTCCATGGGGGAAGGGTCGGGGATTCCCCTATAGGGCGTCTGTATCGCGCCTGTACGGGGGGCGCTGGATTTCGCGGACATCGTGTAGAGGGAGTGCGCCGAATCTGTTGGTGCGGGGCCGGAAAGGGGCCCGAACCAACAGGAGGAAATGACGATGTCCGAGACGCCCCAGGTCCAGCACCCCCTCGACGTTCTGACCGAGATCGAGCGCGGCGCGGCAATGGATCAGGAATTGCTGCTGCGGGACGGCGCGACGCCGTGGGCGGAAATCCTCGCGGATTACGTCGACGCGCTGAACGAACTGGCCACGCGGGGCACCGCGGAGAACGGCTACATCGCCACGTACGGGCTGGACGAGGGCCACGCCGGCGGGTGCGGGTGAGTCCGGTGCCGGGCCCGGGCCAGGCCCGGGGCCGGGCCCGGGGGCAGGCCCGGGGGCAGGTCCGGGGGCAACGCGAGCGGCCCGGTCGGGTGACGACCGGGCCGGGAGGTGTGACGAGTGGGCCGGGAAGGCCGGTTGGTCACGCGGTGAGGACGCGGGTGGCGGCCAGCAGCCGGACCAGCGGGAGCAGGCGGTAGCGGGGGAAGGCGTCCGCGGTCGCCAGGGGTTCCAGCAGGCGGGCGTCGGCGAGGCGGTCCAGGGTGTCCTCGGCCTCGGGGAGCGGGAGGTCGAGCAGGGCGGCCGCGTCCACGGGGGTCAGGACGGGAAGACCGGTGGTGGCCAGGGCGGCGAGGGCTGCCGCCGCGGGACTGTCGAGGGCGTCCAGGGCGGGGCGCAGGGCGGCGGTGATGTCGAGGCTGCCGATACGGAGTTCGGCCAGCCGCCGGTCCTCGGCGGCGAGGCGGTCGGCGAGCCGGGCCGGCGGCCGGTCGGGGCGGTCGGCGAGCCGTGCGGCGGCGATGCGCAGGGCCAGCGGGAGGCGGTCGCAGTACTCGGCGATGCGGGCGACCGATTCGGGGTCGGCGGCGAGCCGCGGGGTGCCGGCGATCCGGGCGAGGAGGCCGGTGGCCTCGGCCGGGGTCAGCGGGCCCAGCCGGATCAGGCGGGTGCCCTCGAGGGCGGCCAGGGCGGGCCGGACGCCGGTGATGACCGTGCGGGCCCGGCCGCCGCCGGGGAGCAGGGGGCGTACCTGGGCGTCGTCGGTGGCGTTGTCGAGGACGATCAGCATGCGGCGGCCGGCAAGCAGGGTGCGGTAGAGGGCGGTCCGTTCGGCGGGGCCCGCGGGGATGCGGTGGGGCGGTGTGCCGAGGGCCTGGAGAAGCCCGCCGAGGACATCGCCGGGGGTGCGGGGGGCGCCGTCGGGGGTGCGCAGGTCGGCGTAGAGCTGGCCGTCGGGGAAGTCGGCGCGGGCGTGTTCGGCGGCCCACAGGGCGAGCGCGGACTTGCCGGTGCCCGGGGCTCCGGTGATGGCGACGTCCTGGTGGGCGGCGAGCGCGTCGAGGACGTCCCGGGTCTGGGGGCGGCGTCCGGTGAAGTCCCGGGGGGCCGCGGGGAGCGAGGCGGGGGTGGGCCCCGCGGCGCCCCGGGGGACCGCCGCGGGGAACGGGGCAGCGGCAGCGGGGACAGCGGCCGGTCCGTCGGCGGCGGGTCCGGCACCGGCCCCACGGGCATGGGGAACGGGAACGGCGGCGCCGGGGGCGGTGGCAGCGGCCTCGACGGCGGGGAGCGTGGCGCCGGCGCCAGCCGGGAGGGCGGACCCGGCGCCACGGGCCGCAGCAACCCCGGCGTGCAGGCCGTCCGCAGCGGGAGCCGCAACCGCACCGACGGCAGCCAGGAGGGCGGACCCGGCACCCGGAGCCGCAGCGGCCCCGGCGTGCAGGCCATCCGCAACGGGAGCCGCAACCGCGCCGACGGCAGCGAGGAGACCGGCCTCGGCACCGGGGGCCGCAGCAGCCCCGACGGGCACGCCATCCGCAACGGGAGCCGCAACCGCACCGACGGCAGCCGGGAATGCGCACCCGGCACCGGGGGCCGCAGCAACGCCGGTGGGCACGCCATCAGCAGCCGGAGCACCCGCAACCGCACCGGTGGCAGCCAAAAGTGCGGCCTTGACGGTCGGGAGCGTGGCACCGACGGCAGCCCCGAGGGCGGACCCGGCACCCGGGGCCGCAGCGGCCCCCGCGGGCAGGCCGTCCGCCGTCGGAGCACCGACAACCGGGCCGGCGCCGGCCGGGAATGCGCACCCGGCGCCAGGGGCAGCAGCGGCCCCGATGGGCAGGGCAGCGGCAGCGGGGTCGGCGGCAGCCGGGAGGGCGGATCCGGCACCGGGAGCCGTAGCGGCCCCAGTGGGCAGGGCAGCGGCAGCGGGAGGGCCGGCAACCCGGGCGGTGGCCGCCGGGAAGCCGGACCCGGGCGTCGGCGGGGCGGCGGGTGGGGGCGGGAGGGTGTCCATCAGGAGGTGGTGGTGCAGGGTGCGCAGGTCCGGGCCCGGGTCGATGCCCAGGTCGTCCGCGAGGGTGCGGCGGGCGTCCTCGTACGTGGCGAGGGCGTCGGCGCGGCGGCCGCAGCGGAAGAGGGCGGTCATCAGCTGGGCGCGCAGCCGTTCGCGGACCGGGTGGCGGCCGACCTGCCGGGTGAGGGCGGGGACGAGTTCGGCGTGGCGGCCGAGGGCGAGGGCGGCCTCGGTGTGGTCCTCGGTGGCGGCCAAGTGGGCCTCGGCCAGCCGGGGGCCCTCGGCGGCGGCGAGGTGTTCGGTGACGTCGGTCAGGGCCGGGCCGTGCCACAGGGCGAGGGCCTGGGCGAAGTGGCGCTCGGCGTCGGCGTGGTGGCCGGCGCGCAGGGCGGCGCGGCCGTCGGCGGTGAGCCGCTGGAAGGCGTGCCAGTCGACGGTGGCGGCGGAGGTGTCCATGCGGTATCCGGCGCCGTGGCGGTGCAGGCCGTGGCCGGGGCCGAGGCGGGTGCGCAGCCGGGAGACGTACGTGTAGAGCTGGCTGGTGCTGGTGGCGGGCGGGTCCCAGCCCCACAGCAGGGTGGTCAGCCGTTCGTCGGTGAGGACCTGGCCGTCGGCGAGCAGCAGGGCGGCCAGCGCGGTGCGCTGCTTGGAGCCGTCCAGGGCGACCGGGCGGCCGTCGCGTTCGGCCGCCACGGGTCCGAGGAGCTTGAAGTCCATGGGGGTCCCCCGCCGTTGGCAATGGCCCGCTGCTGCTCGCGGGCCGCTCCCGAAAACGGTATTGACCTGCGGTTTTTCATCGCTTCCAGTTCGATTTCGCGTGGGCGAAAGCGCTTTGAAAGCGCGTGAAAACGCCGGCTCCGTAGCGTTCGTGGCGTACCGCAGGGCACCGGCCCACGGCGGGCACCGGCCGCACGGAGGACACCATGAACCGCATGATCCACACCGCCCGCAGGACCGCCCACACCGCCACGGTCGTCCCGGCGGGCCGGCTCGCGGCGACGGTGGCCGTACTCGTCGCGGCGATGGGTGCGGTCGCGGTGGAGCAGGGGATGACGCCATGGGGGGACCGCGCGGCCGCCGCCGTCGCCAAGGACGACCCGTGGACGTCGGTGCGGGCCGGGGCCGTGCTCAAGGACGACCCGTGGACGTCGGCCCCCGCCGGTGCGTCGAAGGACGACCCGTGGACCGCCGCTCCGGCCGGTGCGTCGAAGGACGACCCGTGGACCTGAGCCGCGCCGCCGAGGGGGCCGCCGTCAGGGTTGTACGAGCGCGAAGAGCCGCCCCGAGTCGGCCGGTCCGTCTTCCGCGAGCGCCACCAGAAGGGCGTCGACCCGCCTCCGCCAGCTTCCCGCGCCGACCTCGGTGAAGAGGTCAGCCGCCTGCCTGAACGTGCCCGCCGCGCCGCCGCGGTCCGCACGCAGCGCCCGCACGCAGCCGAGTACGACGGCCGCCCGTGCCTGGAGATAGACGTCCGGCACCTGCTCCGCGGCCAGCAGCGCACTGCGCAGTACCGGCTCCGCCTCCTCGAACTTCCCCTGGCACCACAGCGCCTCGCCCAGTGCGCGCAGGACGTGTGTCTCGCCCCGCCGGTCGCCGCTGCCGAGCACCAGTTCCAGGGCCCGGCGGCAGGCCTCCTCGGCCCGCTCCCCCTCACCCCGGTGGATCAGGGCCTCCGCGAGCCGTACCGTGCTCTGCGCCTCGCCGCGCACCGTGCCCAGTCCTCTGCTGCGGGCCACCGCCTCCGCCGACAGCACCAGGCTGGCCTGCGCGTCGCCCCGCTCCAGTTCGATCTGCGCCAGCAGGCCCAGCACATGGGCCTCGGCGTACTGGTCCCCGATCGCCCGGAAGATCTCCAGCGACCGGCGTCCGGTGTCCACGGCCCCTTCCAGGTCCCCGCGATGGCGTTCGCACAGCGCCAGGTTGCGCAGGACCAGGGCCCTGCCGGCCTCCTGGCCCTGCTCCTCGAACAGGCGCAGGGCCAGGCGGAGCCGCTCGTACGCACGGGTGTGCTCGTACTGGATGATCTCCAGCGTGCCCAGGGACTGCAACATCGCCGCCTCACCCAGGCGGTCGCCGGTGCGGCGGGTGGCCGACAGGGCCGCCTCCGCGCACTCCCGCCAGTCCTCCAGGTAGTTGCGGTTCTGGAAGAGCGTGACGCTCGTCATCGTCAGGTCCCACGCGTAGCCGGACTCGTCGTCGCGCGCGGCCTGCTGGACCAGGCCCGTGATCGCCGGGCGCTCCGCCTCCAGCCACTCCATGGGGTCCTCGACCAGGCACTCCACGAGGTGGGAGGGCAGGTCCCCCAGCGGGGCGGCACCGGGCACCACCGTGTAGTCGCCGCCGTAGACCCGCCGGTGGGCCTCCTTCGCCAGCGCCAGCCACACGCCGCACGCGCGGCGCAGCGCGCCCCGCAGTTCCTCCTCGCCGTCCTCGGCAAGCCCGCACTCGCGGGCGAAGAGGCGCAGGAGGTCCTGGAAGCGGTAGCGGACGTGGCCGGCGCTGGCGCTGAGGGGTTCCAGGAGCTGGGCGTCGACGAGCTGCTCGATGAGGTCCTCGGCGTCGACGGGGTCGATGCCGAGGAGGGCGGCGCCCGCCCAGGCGGAGAACTCGGGGACGTTGAGGGAGCCCAGCAGGCGGAACATGCGGGCGGTGTCGGCGGGCAGGTCCCGGTAGCTCAGGCGCAGGCCGGCGCGTACGCCGCGGGCGTCGAGGCTGAGTTCGTCGAGCCGCCGGTGCTGGTCCTCCAGGCGGGAGACGAGGGTACGGACGGTCCAGTGCGGTTTGGCGGCGAGCCGGGCGGCGGCGATGCGCAGGGCGAGCGGCAGGCGGTCGCAGAGCTCGCTCAGCCGGGCGGCGCCGACGGGGTCGGCGGCGAGCCGGTCGTCGCCCGCCACCCGGGCGAGCAGGGTGACGGACTCGTCCTGGCCCAGGGAGCCCAGGTGCAGGGGTACGAAGGCGTAGTCGCCGGCGAGGCTGCTGCTGAGGCTGTCGCGGCTGGTGACGAGCACGCAGCTGGTGGAGCTGCCGGGCAGCAGCGGCCGGATCTGCTGGTAGGAGCGGGCGTTGTCCAGGACGATCAGCATCCGGCGGCCGTCCAGGACGCTGCGGAAGAGGGCGGTGCGTTCGACCTGGTCGGCGGGGATCTGCGGGCCGGGGACGCCGAGGGCGCGCAGGAAGCGGTCCAGGACGGCGGCGGGGCGGCGCGGTTCCTCCTCCTCGTCGTAGCCGCGCAGGTCGGCGAAGAGCTGGCCGTCGGGGAAGCGGGCGGCGACCTGGTGGGACCAGTGGACGGCGAGCGCGGACTTGCCGACGCCGCCGGTGCCGGTGATCGAGCCGATGGGCAGAGAGGGGCCGCCGACGCTGTCCAGCAGCCGGTCGAGGGCGGCCAGTTCGCCGTGGCGTCCGGTGAAGGAGGCGGGGGCCGGGGGCAGGTGGGCGGGGACCGCGGTGGCCGGGGCGGCCACGGCCGGCCCGCCGGTGCCGGCGGGCGGGGTCAGCTGGGGCGCGTCGGCGAGGATGTCCTCGTGGAGCTGCTGGACGGCGGGCCCGGGGTCGATGCCCAGTTCGTCGGCGAGGAGGCGGGCGCCGTCCCGGTAGGCCTCCAGGGCTTCGGCGCGGCGCCCGGAGCGGTAGTGGGCGAGCATCAGCTGGGCCAGGGCGGCCTCGCGCAGCGGGTGGGCGCGGACGAAGGCGGAGAGCTCGCCGATGAGTTCGCGGTGCTGGCCCAGCTCCATGCGCAGCGCCGTGAGCTGCTCGTACACGTCGAGGCGGAGCTCGGTCAGGCGCTCGGCCTCGGCTTCGACGCGTTCGGCGGTGACGCCGGCCAGGGCCGGGCCGCGCCACATGGCGAGGGCGTCCTCGAAGTGGGCGCGGGCCTCCTCGGTACGGCCGCGGCGGGCGGCCTCGCGGCCCTCGGCGGCGCGTTCCTCGAACTCGACGGCGTCGATGCGGTGTTCGCCGGGGTGGAGGAGGTAGCCGGGGTGGCTGGTGACGAGGAGGTCGTCGATGCCGGCGTCGGTCTTGAGGATCTTGCGGAGCGCGGAGACGCAGATGGCGATCTGGTTGCGGGCGGTGGCGGGCGGGCTGCCGTTCCAGACGGCGTCGGCGAGGGTGTCGACGGAGACCACCCGGCCGGGGGCCAGGAGCAGCATGGACATGATGGTGCGCTGGCGGGCGCCCTGGAGGGCGACCGGCCGTCCGTCGGCGCTGATGTCCAGCGGCCCCAGGATCCGGAACACCAGCTGTAGCACGCTGCCCTCCCTCGCTCCGGCCGCGGTCGTACCCGAACGACCGGTTCGCGCCTTCACTCTGAGTTACAGGCCGCGTTTCGCGGGCCGCAACGAGGGCGGCAGGAAACTGCCACGCGGGCGGCTGATCAGGGGCGGGTCGCCCAGGAGGCCGGGGGGAGGAGGTCACTCCGCTCCCACCGGGCGGCGGGTGCGACCGCTGGGGCGGGGGTGGCGGGGGTGGGAGCAGCGGCGCTGAGGGCGCTGAGGAGAGCGGCGACGGCGGCCAGTTCCTCCGGGGTCGGCCGACCCTTGATGATCTTGAACAGGGTGGGCCCCAGCGGCCCGTCGAGCGCGGAGGCGGAGGCGGGGCCGGGGGCGGTGGTCGGGGCGGGGCCGGGGGCGGTGGTCGGGGCGGGTGCGGTGGTCGGGGCGGGCATGGCGGGCACTCCTCACATCGGGGGGTTGCCGTGCTTGCGGGTCGGTGTCGCGGCGTGCTTCGTACGGAGCATGGCGAGTGCGGTGATGAGGGTGGCTCGCGTGTCGGCGGGGTCGATGACGTCGTCGACGAGGCCGCGCTCGGCCGCGTAGTAGGGGTGCATCAGCTCGGCCCTGTACTCCTTGACCAGCTGCTCGCGCGTGGCCTCGGGGTCCTCGGCCTGTGCGATCTGCCGGCGGAAGACCACGTTGGCCGCGCCCTCGGCGCCCATCACGGCGATCTCGTTGGCGGGCCAGGCGTACGTGAGGTCCGCGCCGATGGACTGGGAGTCCATGACGATGTACGCGCCGCCGTAGGCCTTGCGCAGGATCAGGGAGATCCGCGGCACGGTGGCGTTGCAGTAGGCGTAGAGCAGCTTGGCGCCGTGCCGGATGATGCCGCCGTGCTCCTGGTCCACGCCCGGCAGGAAGCCGGGTACGTCGACCAGGGTGACCAGCGGGATCGAGAACGCGTCGCACATCTGGACGAAGCGGGCGGCCTTCTCGGAGGAGTGGATGTCGAGCACACCGGCGAGGGCCCGGGGCTGGCTGGCGACGATCCCGACGACCTGGCCGCCGAGCCGGGCGAGGGTGGTGATGACGCTGGTCGCCCAGCGTTCGTGGACCTCCATGTGCTCGCCGTCGTCGACGACCTCCTCGATGACCTCGCGCATGTCGTACGGGCGGCTGCCGTCGAGCGGGACCAGGTCCAGCAGCCGCTCGGTGCGGCGGTCCACCGGGTCGTCGCAGGGCGCGGCGGGCGGGGTGGCCCGGTTGTTGGCGGGGAGCATCGACAGCAGGTAGCGGACCTCGGCGATGCAGGTCTCCTCGTCGTCGTACGCGAAGTGCGCGACGCCGGAGGTCGCGGCGTGCACGTCGGCGCCGCCGAGCCCGTTCTGGGTGATCTCCTCGCCGGTCACCGCCCGCACCACGTCCGGGCCGGTGATGAACATCTGCGAGGTGTCCCGCACCATGAACACGAAGTCCGTCAGCGCCGGGGAGTACGCCGCCCCGCCCGCGCACGGACCCAGCATCACCGAGATCTGCGGGATGACCCCCGAGGCGCGGGTGTTGCGCTGGAAGATGCCGCCGTAGCCGGCGAGCGCCGAGACGCCCTCCTGGATCCGGGCGCCCGCGCCGTCGTTGAGCGAGACCAGCGGGGCACCGGCCGCGATGGCCATGTCCATGATCTTGTGGATCTTCGTCGCGTGGGCCTCGCCCAGCGCACCGCCGAAGATCCGGAAGTCGTGCGCGTACACGAAGACGGTCCGCCCCTCGACCGTGCCCCAGCCGGTGATCACACCGTCCGTGTAGGGCTTCTTCGCCTCCAGGCCGAAGCCGGTCGCCCGGTGCCGGCGCAGCTGCTCGACCTCCTGGAAGGAGCCCTCGTCCAGCAGCAGGGCGATGCGCTCGCGGGCGGTCAGCTTGCCCTTGGCGTGCTGGGCGTCGGTCGCGGCGGGCACGCCGTCGAGGACGTCCTGGCGGATGCGGACGAGTTCGGCGACCCGTTCGGCCATGGTCATGCGTGCGGCTCCTTGGGGTTCAGCTGGTGCGGAGGGCGACGTAGTCGCAGAGGGCGAGCAGGGCGCGGCGGGCCGGGAGGTCGGGCAGCACGCACAGGGCCGTGCGGGCGCGGTCGAGGCGGCGGTGCATCACGGCCTCGGTCTCGGCGAGCGCGCCCGACCGCTCGAAGAGGTCCAGGGCGCGCGGCAGGTCGGCGGGCGGGACCGGGCCGGCGGCGAGGAGGGCGCGCAGTTCGGCGTCGGCCCCCTCGACACCCGAGCTGTCCGAAGCGGTGGAGCCGTCCGGCCCGGCGCCCTCGCGGGCGAGCAGGACGGGCAGGCTGGCCACGCCGGCCAGCAGGTCCTTGCCCCGCTCCTTGCCGGTGAGTTCGGCGGGCGCGCGCAGGTCGAGGAGGTCGTCGGCTATCTGGAAGGCGATGCCGAGCTGGTCGCCGTACTCGGTGAGCGCGGCGATCGCGGGCGCGGGCGCGCCGGCCTGGACGGCGCCGATGCCCAGCGACATCGCGAGCAGGGCCGCGGTCTTGCCGGCGGCCACGTGGAAGTAGTGGGTGACGGGGTCCTCGTCGGGCCCGGGGCCGGCCAGTTCGCGCAGCTGCCCGGCGACCAGGCGGCCCGCGGCCTGCGCGTTGAGGTGGACGGCGGCGGGTCCGAGGTCGGCGGCGAGCTGGGCGGCGCGCACGAGCAGCCAGTCGCCGCCGAGGACGGCCGCGCGCTCGCCGAAGCGGGCGTGGGCGCTGGGGACGCCGTGCCGGGTGGCGGCGCCGTCCATCACGTCGTCGTGGTAGAGCGAGGCGATGTGGACGAGCTCGGCGATGGCGGCGGCCTGGGTGACGCCGTCGGCCCAGGGGTCGCCGAACTCGGCACCGAGCAGCACCAGCAGGGGCCGCAGGCGCTTGCCGCCGGCCGCGGCGAGATGGCCGGTGAGGGCGCCGACCCGGGGGTCCAGGGCGTCGTGCGAGCAGGCCTGGAGCCATTTCTCGGCCCGTTCGAGGGCTTCGCGCATCCGGATCTCGAACTCGGGATCGTCCAGGGCGAGCCGGCCGAGGAGCCGGGCCGCGGGAAGGCCGGAGGGTGCTGCCGTCCCGGCCGCGTACTCGTGTCCAGCACCCATGTGCCCCTCCGCGACAAAAAAGCGAACAGTGATTTCACGTATATGCATTCGACAGCGTCGTGGGAGGCAGTGGGCCCCTACAACAGGGCTGTCAGGAAGGTGCCACTACGGCGCGGGCACTCCTCCGACCAGAGCTTTGGCAGCTTCCTGCCACCCCGTTCGACTGCGGGAATTCCGATCCCGCAGCACATCCGCGCCGCCGGCCTCGGGAAAACGATCCGACGTTCCGGCGGAATTGACAGCAACCGGACACCACCGGCCGCGCATTTCTCTTCCGTGGCTAGGATCCGCGAGTCATTTCCCTGCCCCGAAACGCTTGTGAAGGAGTCTCATGTTCGGACGGATCGGACGCTTCGCCGTCCTCCGGCCCTGGGTGACCATCTCGGCCTGGCTCGTCGCGGCGGTGGCACTCGCCGCACTCGCCCCGCAGCTGAAGTCCACGAGCGACCAGGCCGAATTCCTCCCCTCCCACTACGAGTCCGTCCAGGCGGCCCGGGCGCAGGAACGCGCATTCCCCCAGAACGAGCAGCCGGCGGCCGTCGCCGTCTTCCAGCGGACGGACCGGAAGGCGCTGACCGAGGCCGACAAGGCGGCGGTGGCCAAGGCCGCGGCCGGTCTGCAGGACAAGGGCCTGCCGAAGATCAAGGCCGTGACGAGCAGTCCGGAGGCCGTCTCCGCCAACGGCGAGATAGCACTCGCGCAGGTCCTCGCCTCGGTGAAGGATCCCTACGACCCGGAGCTCGGGGAGTCGGTCGAGAAGCTGCGCGAGGAGGCCCGTTCGCTGCTCGCCGGCACGGACCTGACCGTGGGTCTCACGGGTGCGGCGGCGAGCGCGGTGGACGCCAAGGAGGCCTCCGGCGACACCGATGCGATGATCATGTCGGCGACGCTGGTCCTGATCGTGGTCCTGCTGCTGGTCATCTTCCGCAGCCCGCTGATCGCCATCCTGCCCGTCGTCGTCATCAGTCTGGCGTTCATGGTGGCCACCGGGCTGATCTCGACCGCCGCGGAGCTCGGCGGGCTGAAGGCGGACGCCTCCATCTCGGCGATCCTGATCGTGGTCCTCTTCGGCGTCGGCACCGACTACATCCTCTTCCTGCTCTTCCGCTACCGCGAGCAGCTGCGCGGCGGCCAGGACCCCAAGCAGGCCATGATCAGCGCCGTCGCGCTGGTGGGCGAGACCATCACCTCGGCCGCCGCCGCGGTCGTGGTCGCGTTCCTGGCCCTGCTGCTGTCCACGATGGGCATGCTGCGGGCGATGGGGCCCTCGCTCGCGATCTCGGTGGCGGTGGCGCTGGTGGCCGGACTGACCCTGGTTCCCGCGGTGTTCTCGCTGCTCGGTACGAAGGCGTTCTGGCCGTCGAAGGCGTGGCGCAAGGAGCCCCGCAACGCCCTGGCCGGCTCGATCGGCTCGGTCGCGGCCAAGCGTCCGGGCATCGTGGCGGGGGTCACGGCCGCGGTGCTCGCGGTGCTCGCCGTCGGAGCGCTCGGCTTCCAGCCGAAGTTCGACACCGACAGTTCCCTGCCGCAGGACCTCGAGTCCGTGACGGCGATGAAGGATCTCCAGCGCGGTTTCGCGGCCGGTCAGACCGACCCCACCGCGGTCTTCCTGGAGAAGCGTGACGGCACCGCCCTGGACCCGGCCCAGCTGGAGGCGTTCGGCGCCGCCCTGAAGATCGAGGGCGTCGGCCAGGTCTCCCCCGCCCGGACCGGTGCGAACGGCGCCGTCGCGCAGTACAGCGTGGTCCTGGAGTACCGCCCCACCGAGGACAAGGCCCTCGACCTGGTCGCCGGGCCGCTGCGCGACGCCGCCCACCGGGCCGCGCCGGAGGGCACCCGTGCGCTGGTCGGGGGGACTTCGGCCGTGCTCGGCGACATCAGCACGGCCGTCAGCCGCGACTACACCGTGGTCTTCCCGGCCGCCGGACTCGCCATCATGCTGATCCTGGGTCTGCTGCTGCGCAGTGTGGTCGCCCCGCTGTACCTGATGGCGTCGGTGGCCCTCGGATTCGCCGCCACGCTCGGGGCGACGGTCTGGGTCTTCCAGGAGGGTGCGGGCGAGCAGGGTCTGCTGTTCACCCTGCCCGTGATCGTCTACCTGTTCGTGGTGGCCATCGGTACGGACTACAACATCCTCATGGTGTCCCGGCTCCGGGAGGAGATCGGCGCCGGACGGGCCCCGCGCGAGGCGGTCCGCCGCGCCGTCACCGCGTCCGCACCCACCATCACCGCCGCGGCGATCATCCTGGCCGGCACGTTCGGCGTCCTGATGCTCGCGAAGAACTCCATGCTCCAGCAGATGGGCTTCGCCGTCGCGTTCGGCATCCTGCTCACCGCCTTCATCATGGCGCTGCTGCTCGTACCGACCCTGACCAGCCTGCTCGGCCACCGGGCCTGGTGGCCCGGGCACCGCGACACGCTGCCGGCGGCGCCGGGCGGCGCGGGCGCGGCGCCGGGTACGGGTACGGGTACGGGCGGGTCCGCCGCCGGGGACGGCCCCCGGGCGGACGACCGGAGCCTGGTCTGACGGTTCCCCGGGCCTGGTCCTTCCCGGCCGTCCGCCCGACGCCACCGGCAGCTTCCTGCCAAGGTGGTGACGGTCCGGCCGGCCGGGAAAGATCGCCGCCTACGCTCCCTTGCGACCACTCACGAGGGAAGGCTTGGGGAATTGCGCAACCGAACCACGCTCGCCGCGGTACTGGCCGCCGGCGCGCTGACACTCACGTTCACGGCCACCACCGCCGCCACCGCCTCGGCCGCCCCCACGGGGGCGGCGGGCGGGCCGTCCGGCCGGGCGGCGACGTCCTGCGGCGACGTGCGCCTGACCGGTGAACTGCCCGCGCCTCCGGCCGGGATGGCCGTGCGACAGCAGGTCACGATCGGCGAGGACTGCCGGCCCGTCCTCGGCGAGGTCACCTACGTACCGGCCGGCGACGGCGCGGCGGCGAAGTCCGCCGCCGCGCCCACGACGGTGGCCGCGGCGGCCGCCGGTACCACGCGGCAGTTCAAGAGCTGGAACGAGATGTTCGACTGCTGCAACATCCGGATGACCGGCCTGTACACGACCTCGCAGTGGACGACGGAGGGCAACCGCGTCACGTCGGCGACCACCGAGGCCACGCAGGCGTGGAACCGTGAGCCGTGGAACGCCGGCTGGAACCTGAAGTCCGCGACCAAGAGCACCGACTGCGCCACCGACTGCGCCGTCTCGCGCACGGAGGCGCACGCCGACTTCACCTACAAGGGGATCTTCGACCCCTCGGGCGACTGGTACGCCAACACGCACCACTCGTACGTCGACCTGAACGCGGACGGGACCGCCACCTGCCGGTTCGACGTGTCCCTGCGCCACACGTTCATCGGCTGGAACTGGCAGCGCGGCTGCCAGTGACCCAGGCCGTCTAGCCCGGCGCGGCGACCGTGATCAGCCGCGCCCAGTGCGCGGGAGTGCCCTTCTCGCCGATGAGCCTGCCCTCGGCCTCCACCCACGCGTGGGGGCTGAACGGCGGGCTCATCAGCGTTC
This sequence comes from Streptomyces sp. NPDC090022, assembly GCF_044748145.1. NCBI lineage: Bacteria > Bacillati > Actinomycetota > Actinomycetes > Kitasatosporales > Streptomycetaceae > Streptomyces > Streptomyces sp. NPDC090022. The sequence continues at coordinate 22,475 of NZ_JBIVFN010000036.1, read as the reverse complement.
CCACGCACCAGGTGGGCCAGGTGCCGCCGAGCCGGCAGGTCAGCGCCACGGCCACGGACCGGGGCAGGCAGGCGCGGTGCCCGTTCATGGACACGCTGGCGGCCAGCACCAGTTCGCGCGCGCCGGCCGCCTGTGCCTCGGTCGCCGGCACGGCGCCGCGCGCGATGCGGGTCAGCGCCCGTTCCAGGCGGTGCGGGGCCAGGCAGGCCAGGAGGCGGGCGGCCCCGACCGTCGTACGGGCCGCCAGCCGGCGGCGCAGCGGGAAGGCCGCCCGGGCCGGCAGGGCGGTGGTGACGCTCACGCCGCCACCACTCCGGCCTCGGCCATCGCCGCGAGCAGCGCGTGGACGTCCGCGGCCGCGCGTTCGGCGTCGACGTCGTACTCCTCGGTGAGGCGGCGCGTGGCGTCCTCGGCGTGCCCGCCGTCGAGCAGGGTGCCCACGATCGTCGCCGACGTGGGGTTGAGCTCCCAGTAGGCGCCCGACTTGGAGTCGAGCAGGACGGCGCCGTACGCGGTGGGTGCGAGCCTGAGGTACTCGCGGTGGACCAGTTTCATGCCAGGGCTCCTCGGGTGGTCGTGGTCGTGCGCAGCCACATCTCGGCGGCGAGGGTGGACACGAAGCGCTCGTCGCGCAGCTCCGGCGAGGAGGACGCGGCGCACAGGCGGCGCAGCTCGGCCTCGTCGACCAGGCCGGCGCGGCCGAGCATGCTGTCCTCCCACAGTCCGGTCAGTGCCGCACGGTTGCGGTAGAGGCCGGCGGCCGCGTCCATGGTGCCCTCGCCCTTCGTGGCGCGGGACAGGGAGCGGCGGGGCACCAGTCCGTCCATCGCGCGGACCAGCACCGGCTTGTACGCCCAGGGGTCGACCCGGTCCTCGACGCGGACCGAGAAGGCGGCCTCCACGACCCGGTCGTCGAGGAAGGGGGCCGACATCGGCACGCCGGCCAGTCGGCCGGCCTCCTCGACGGCCTGGTTGTCGCGGGCCAGCTGGTGGAGGGCCGCCAGTTCCATGTGGCGGCCGGGGGTGGGCCCGTACGGCTCGGCGGTACGCGCGGCGGCGGCGAGTTCCGCCTCCAGCAGGCGCAGGCAGTCCTCGGTCAGCCAGGAGGCCGGGGAGGGCGGCCACAGCCAGCCGAGCGCGGGCCTGCCGGACACCGGCGGCGGTGGCCGGCGCAGGGAGACGGCGGCCAGTGCCCCGCGGTAGCCGCGCCGGTCGGCGAGCTGGCGGAGGGCGGGCGCCAGCGGCCAGGAGAGCATCGCGCGGAAGCCGCCCAGGCGGCGCAGGGCGAGCAGCGGGCGGCGGGCGACCAGCGCGTGCAGGTGGTGCGGGAGGCCGACGAAGAGGTTGTCGCCGCCGTTGCCGGTCAGGTGGAGCCGGGAGCCGCGGGCGGCCATCTTGGCGGTGAGGACGGTGACGCGGTGGCGGGAGGCGATCAGCGCGTTGGGGGCGTCGAGCGCGAGTCCGGGGTCGTCGAACCCGTCGTAGAACGTGGGCAGTTCCTCGTTCGGCAGGATGTAGTGCTCGACGCCGGGCAGGTCCTCGGCGGCCCAGCGCGCCCACCGGCCGTCCTCGTTGAAGGCCTCGTCGCCGGTGGAGGTGCAGGCGATGAGCCGCGCGCTGGGGTCCCGGGCGGCCAGGAAGCACACGCTGGTGGAGTCCAGGCCGCCGGAGAGGTCGGCGCTGATCAGCCCGCCGGGGGCGGTACGGACCTCGACCGCGTCCAGCAGGGCGTCCCGGACGGCCGCGGCTGCGCGGTCGATCGGCGTGTCCGGCTCCGGCGGCCGGTGCCAGCGCCGGTGGGAGGGGATGCCGTCGGGGCCGGCCAGCAGGGCCGTCCCCGCGGGGACGGCGGTGATCCGCGACCACAGGGGGCGCTGGTCGAGGGGGGCCGGGGCCATGCCCAGCAGGTGGACCGCCACGGCGACGGGGTCCGGTTCCAGGTGCGCCAGGCGGGCGAGTTCGACGGCCCGGTCGCCGGCCACGAGCGTGCCGCCGACGCGGGTGTGGAAGACGCGCCGGGCCCCGTAGGCGGAGCCCTGGACGCGCAGGGCCCCGTCGACGGAGGCGAGCAGGTGGAACTGGCCGGGCAGGGTGAGTGCCAGGCCGTCCAGGTCGGCCGGGTCGCGCAGCAGGCCGGCGCGGCGGGTGAGCGGGCCGGCCACGGCCCTGCTGACGGTACCGAGCACGGCGAGGGCGGTACGGCCCGCCCTCGCCACGATGAGGTCGGCCGGCTCCCACCGGCCGACGATCCAGTCGCGTCCGGAGGCGTGGGGCACGGACGACAGACCGGGCCGTTCCTCGCGCAGGTGCCGGGCCGCGGCGGCCGCCGCCTCGTTGTCAGGGAATACGAAGAAGAACGGTGCGCCGTGGTCCGGCATGGTCAGCTCCTGCGCAGAGATCCGGGCGATTTAGAAGAAGCCGCGAACGCCCTTCCAGTCCCAGCCGCCGATCGGCAGACCCATACCGGTGTCGGCGCGGAAAGAGCCGGCCGCGGAGAAAACGGGAACCTCGTACACCTTCTTCATCATGGCTTTTCCTTTTCTGACGGGCCGGGAGGATTTCCCGGCGACCCTGTCGCTTGCCGTACCAATTTCGCAGCGGCGCGTCCCGTGCCTCAATATGTCTGTCCGCTTCGGGCCGCGGTGGCAGCAACCTGACAGGGCGACAGAAATGGACCGGTTCGTTCCTTAGAATTCCGGTCCGGTTGTGTGCCTTACGATCAGATTGGCAGCCTTGACGACATGACGACACACGTCAGCACCCCGGCCCGTTCGGCAGCCCTGGCCACACCGCCGCCACCGAGGTGGGCGGTCTGGGCCGCTCATGCCGTTCCCCTGATCGTGCTCCCCTCCACCCTCTGGCGCCTGGCCATGGCCGCCGGTGTGCCCGTCGGGTACAGCGAGGAGGTGCTGCGCACCGACTACGGGCTGCCCGGCACCGGTTATCTGATCCTGCCGGCGATCTCGCTGGCCCAGGAGGGCGCGGCCCTGCTGACGCTCGGGCTGGTCCGCGACTGGGGCCTGGTCGCGCCGCGCCGGCTGCCGTTCATCGGCGGGCGCCCGGTGCGTACCGGGGCCGCGGTGACGGCGGCGCTGCTCGGCGCCCTGGTCCTCACCGCGGTGACGGTCAGCCAGCTGATCCTCTGGGACACCGTCGACCAGGGCCACCTGACGGGCACGCACCGGACCGTCATGGGCTGGCTGTACGCGCCGCTGCTGCTGTGGGGGCCGCTGCTGGCGCTGGTGACCCTCTCGTACGCCGCGCGGCGGCGACGTCAGCGATGAACACGGCCGTTCTCGTCCTGCTGGCCGCGCTGTCCCTGACGGTCTTCGTCGCCGGACTCGCCTCCGGGGCGCGGCGGCTGCTCGGCGTCCAGCTGGGCAAGGGACGCGCGCTGCTGACGGGCAGCGTCGGGCTGGCCTCGGCCACCCTGGTCAGCTATCCGCTGCGCGACGTGCAGCCACTCGCCCTGATCTCCCTGGAGATCGGGGTGTCGCTCGTGGTCGCCATGCTGTTCCTGGCGGCCACCGAGGTGCTGGTGCCCTCGGGCGCGGTGCGCGGTCTGGTGCGGCTGCCGCGCTCGCTGCGCCGCAGCTTCGCCCGCACCCGCCGGTACGGGCGGCTCAGCCGGATCTTCGTCCGGCACGGGCTCGGCCGCTTCATCAGCGGCCGCTCCCGGCGCGGGCCCGGGGCCGCGGCCGAGCGTGCGGTGCTCGCGCCGTCGCTGCGGCTGGCGCTGGAGGAGGCCGGGGTCACCTTCGTCAAGCTGGGACAGGTGATGTCCACCCGGTACGACCTGCTGCCGCCGGAGTTCATCGACGAGCTGAGCTCGCTCCAGGACCAGGCCTCCCCGGAGCCGTGGGAGGCCGTCGAGCAGGTGCTGCACGAGGAGTTGGGGGCGCCGCCCGGGGAGGTGTTCGCCGAGTTCGATCCCCGCCCGGTGGCCGCCGGGTCGATCGCGCAGGTGCACCGGGCGCGGCTGGCGTGCGGGAAGCAGGTCGCGGTGAAGGTGCAGCGGCCGGGCGCGCGCGAGATCGTCGTGGACGACCTGGACATCCTCTACCGGTTCGCGGCCCGGCTGGAGAAGCACACCGACTGGGGGCGCAGCGTGGGCGCGCTCGCGCTGGCCCAGGGGTTCGCCGTGTCGATCCAGGAGGAGCTGGACTTCCGTATCGAGGCCCGCAACACGCTGTCCGTGGCGGCCGCGATCGAGGCGGCCGGCGGGGACTCGGTGATCCGCGTGCCCGAGGTCCACGAGGACCTGTCGGGCAAGCGGGTCCTGGTCACGGAGTGGATGGCGGGCACGGCCCTGCACAGCGTGTCGCAGGTGCTGGACGAGCGCGGCCTGGACCGCCAGGCTCTGGCCACCGCCATGCTGGAGTGCCTGCTGGGGCAGATCATGACCAGTGGTGTCTTCCACGCCGACCCGCACCCGGGCAACCTGCTGCTGCTGGACGACGGCCGGCTCGGCATGCTCGACTTCGGCTCGGTCGGCCGCATCGACCGCTCGCTGCGCGGCACGCTCGGCGGCATGCTGCTGGCGCTGCACCGGGGTGACCCGGCGGGGCTGTCGGACGCGCTGCTGGCGCTGGTGGTGCACCCCGAGCACATAGACGAGCGGAAGCTGGAGCGGGCGCTCGGGCAGTTCCTGGCCCGGCACTTCGCACCCGGGATCAAGCCGGACCGGGAGATGTTCGCCGACCTGTTCGCGATCGTGTCGCGGCACGGGATCAGCGTGCCCCCGGAGATCGCGGCCGTCTTCCGGGCGCTGGCCACCATGGAGGGGTCGCTGGACCGCCTGGTGCCGGGCTTCGACATCGTCGCGGAGGCCCGGTCCTTCGCCGTCACCCAGCACCTGCGCAAGCTCCGGCCGGAGGCGCTGGGCCGGTCGGTGACCGAGGAGCTGCTGGGGCTCGTGCCCATGCTGCGCCGACTGCCGCGGCGGATCGAGCGGATCGGCGCGGCGGTGGAGGGCGGTCAGCTGACGGTCGGCGTACGGCTGTTCGCGGACGCCGACGACCGGCGGTTCCTGCGCTCGCTGGTGCACGAGGTGCTGCTGGCGTTCCTGGGCGGGATGATCGGGCTGGTCGGGGTGCAGCTGCTGCGTACCGAGGGCGGGCCGATGCTGGGCAAGAACTTCGGGCTGTTCGAACTGTTCGGCTACAACCTGCTGGTGATCAGCTCGGTGCTGGTGCTGCGGGTGCTGTTCCTGATGATCGGCTCCGGCCAGCGGCGCTGAGCTGCCGCCGCGCCGCCCGGGGAGGCCCGGCCCCGTGACGGGGTCCGGGCCTCCCGCGCGTACGGCCTCAGCGGCGGGCGGCGGCCCGCTGGTAGGCGCGGCCGGCCAGCGGGACCACCACGGCGAGCAGGACGACCAGCACCACGAGGGCGGCGATGACCGGGTGCTCGGAGGGGAAGGCGCCGCTGGAGGCGCCCCGTTCGTTGCCGAACAGGTCACGGGCGGCGGACACCACCGCGCTGACGGGGTTCCACTCCACGATCACGCGCATCCAGCCGGGCAGGCCCTCCGGCGGCACGAAGGCGTTGGAGAGGAAGGCCAGCGGCATCATCACCACGCCGGAGAGCGCGCTCACCGCCTCCGGGCTGCGCAGGCTCAGGCCCAGCAGGGCGCCCAGCCAGGACATGGCGAAGCCCATCAGCAGCAGCAGCCCGAAGCCGGCCAGGGTCTGGAGCACGCCGTTGTGCGCCCGCCAGCCGATCAGGTAGCCGACCAGGGCCATGATCGCGCTGGTCCAGGCGACCAGGACGAGGTCGGCGGAGGTACGGCCGAGCAGGACCGAGGAGCGGGAGATGGGCAACGCCCGGAAGCGGTCCACCAGGCCGTTGTTGAGGTCCTCGACCACGCCGATGGCGGTGGTCGTGAGGTTGGCGAGCATCACCTGGGCGAAGATGCCGGCCATGATGTATTCCTTGTAGCCGCCCTGGCCGGGGACCTCCATGGCGCTGCCGAAGAGGTAGCCGAAGACGAGGACGAAGGCCACCGGCATCACGGTGATGCCGAGCAGCTGCTCCGGCATCCGCCGGATGTGCCGCATCTGGCGGCCCGCGAGTGCGAACGAGTCGCTGAGCACCTCGGTCATGCCGCCTGCATCTCCTTCTGCTCCTTCTTCTCCCCCGCCGGCGCGGGCTGTGGGTCCTGCTGGGCCGGTCCGGCGGGGCCGGCCGGCTGCTCGTCCGCGCCCCGCTGGCCCGTCAGCGCCAGGAAGACGTCGTCGAGGGAGGAGCGGCGGACCGCGAAGTCCTGCGGCTCGATGCCGAGGCGCTCGAGGCCGGTGGCCGCCGCGGCGATGGTGTTGACCCCGCCCGCCAGCGGCACCGAGACCGTGCGGTGCTCCTGGTCGACCACCGGCTCCTGCGGCGAGACGTCGCAGAGCACCCGGGTGGCGGCGGCCAGGTCGGCGGCGGAGGCGACCGAGATCTCCAGCCGCTCGCCGCCGACCTTCCGCTTGAGTTCGTCGGGGGTGCCGTCGGCGATGACCACGCCCTTGTCGATGACCGCGATCCGGTCGGCGAGCTGGTCGGCCTCCTCCAGGTACTGGGTGGTCAGCAGCACGGTCACGCCGTTGTCGACCTGCTCCTTGATCATCTCCCAGAGGGCGAGCCGGCTGGTGAGGTCCAGACCGGTGGTCGGCTCGTCCAGGAAGAGCACCGGTGGGCTCGCCACGAGGCTCGCGGCGAGGTCGAGGCGCCGGCGCATGCCGCCGGAGTACGTCTTGGCCATCCGGCCGGCGGCGTCCACCAGGCCGAACTTCTCCAGCAGTTCGTCGGCGCGGGCCCGGGCGCCCTTGCGGCCCAGGCGCAGCAGGGTGCCGATGAGCTGGAGGTTCTCGCGGCCGGTGAGCCGCTCGTCGACGGCGGCGTACTGGCCGGTGAGGCCCACGTTGGCGCGGATCAGCCTGGCCTGGGTGGCCAGGTCGTAGCCCGCGACGGTGGCGCGGCCCTCGTCCGCGTCGAGCAGTGTCGCGAGGATCCGCACGGTGGTGGTCTTGCCCGCCCCGTTGGGCCCGAGCACCCCGAGGATGGTGCCCGCGGGCACCTCCAGGTCGATGCCGTCGAGCGCCTGGTGGTCGCCGTAGCGCTTGCGGAGGCCCTCCGCCGAGATTGCCGTTTCCATGACGGCCACTCCTTTGCTGTGTCGCGTCTGTGTGGTCGGGGCGGGTCAGCGGACGGAGGTCAGCTGACCGGCGAGCTTCGCGAGGACGACCCGGCCGATCTCGGCCGCCGGTTCCGGCTGGAGCAGGTGTCCGTGGTGCGCGTGCACCGGGTGGGTGGTGATGGCACCGGCCACGTACGGCTCCCAGGCGGCGACGGAGTCCACCGTCCTGGCCTCGGGGTCGTCGGTGCCGGCGGTGGAGACGAAGAGCAGCAGCTCGCCGTCGAAGCGGCGCGGCCGGTAGGCGGCGCTGAGCACGTGGTTGTTGATGCCGACCTTCACGAAGGCCGAGATGTGGTGCTCCTCCAGGCTGCCGAGTGCGCTGTCCCGGCCCCGGATGAGCTCCATCGCCCGCTGGTGGTCGAGGGGCTGCGAGCGCAGCTCGGCGAGGTCGTAGCCGACGAAGTCGAGGAGGGTCTCCAGGACGTCCCGCTCCGTGGGGAGGGTGTAGTCGTCGTCCTTCCAGGACTCGTCGTACGGGGTCTGGTCGAGGTTGGCCAGCAGGGCCACCCGCTCCCCCGCCTCCGTGAGCTGGGTGGCGATCTCGTGGGCGACGAGGCCGCCGAAGGACCAGCCGATGAGGTGGTAGGGGCCGGCGGGCTGCACCGAGCGGATCTGCTCGACGTAGTCCGCGGCCATCTCCGGGACGCTGGTGGCGATCGTCCCCTCGCCGTTCAGGCCCCGGGCCTGGAGGCCGTAGACCGGGTACTCGGCCGCGATGTGCGCCAGCAGGGTCGAGTACGGCCAGCTGAGGCCGCCCGCGCCGTGGACGCAGAACAGCGGGGGCCGCTCGCCGCCGGTGCGCAGCGGGAGCAGTACCTCGAAGCCGTCGCCGTCCTGGCCGGTGCCGAGCCTGTCGGTGAGCTGGGCGACGGTCGGGGTCTCGAAGATGCCGCGGTTGCTGAGCTTGACTCCGAGGACGGAGCGGATGCGGCTGACCAGCTGGATGGACGTGATGCTGTCGCCGCCCAGCTCGAAGAAGCTGTCGTCGATCCCGACCCGGGCGACCCCCAGCACCTCGGCGAACAGGCCGCAGAGGACCTCTTCCTGGGCCGAGCGGGGACCACGGCCGCCGGGGGTGGTCTCGGCACCGGGGGCGGGGAGCTGCTTGCGGTCGAGCTTGCCGTTGACGGTGAGCGGGAGGGCGTCCAGGGCGACGAAGGCGGCCGGGATCATGTAGTCGGGGAGGGCGGCGCCGATGTGGGCGCGCAGCGCGTCGGCGTCCAGGGCGGTGCCGGACGCCGGGACGACGTACGCGGCCAGGCGCTTGATGCCGGGGGTGTCCTCGCGGACGATCACGGCGTTGTGCGCGACCGAGGGGTGGGTGGCCAGGACCGTCTCGATCTCACCGAGCTCGATGCGGAAACCGCGCACCTTGACCTGGTCGTCGGAGCGGCCGAGGTAGTCGAGCTGTCCGTCGCGGGTCCAGCGGGCCACGTCACCGGTGCGGTACATCCGTGCACCGGCCGGACCGTAGGGGTCGGCGACGAAACGTTCCGCCGTCAGGCCGGGGCGGCCCAGGTAGCCGCGCGCCAGACCGGCGCCCGCCAGGTACAGCTCGCCGGCCACGCCGGCCGGGACCGGGCGGAGGGCGGCGTCGAGGACGTACGTCCGGGTGCCGGGGACGGGCGAGCCGATGACCGGCGCACCCGAACCGGCGCCGAGCGGGCCGGACGTGGCGGCCATGACCGTGGATTCGGTGGGGCCGTACGCGTTGACCATGCGGCGGCCCGGCGCCCAGCGGTCCACCAGCTCCGCCGACGTGGCGTCACCGCCAACGATCAGCGAGCGGAACTCCGGGAACTCGCCCACCGGGACGCTGGCGAGGGCGGCCGGCGGGATCAGCGCGTGCGTCACGCGTCCGGCCGTCAGGACCTCGGCCAGCACCTCACCGGCCAGCGGACCCGCCGGCGGCACCACCAGGGCCGCACCCGCGGCGAAGGTCATCACCAGCTCCAGCACCGACGCGTCGAAGCTCGGGGAGGCGAACTGCAGCACCCGGGCCGACGCGTCGACCTTGAACCGCTCGATCTCGGCCTCCGCGAAGGCGGCGAGACCGGCGTGCGTCACCACGACGCCCTTCGGGCGGCCCGTCGACCCCGAGGTGTAGATCACGTACGCCGGGGAGTCCAGGGCGACCGGGACCGTCGGGCGGGCCGTGGACTGCGCTCCGGTGTCCGGGAGTTCGCGCAGGACCAGGACCGGGCGGGCGTCGTCCAGCATGTACGCGATGCGCTCGGCCGGGTACTCCGGGTCCACCGGCAGGTAGGCGCCACCGGCCTTCAGCACGGCCAGCTGCGCGATGACGATGTCCACCGAACGCGGCAGCACCAACGCCACCACCGCCTCCGGACCGACGCCCTGGCCGGCGAGCCAGTGCGCCAGCCGGTTCGCCCACGCCTCCACCTCCCCGTAGGAGAGGACGACATCGCCGGACACCACGGCCGGGGCCTGCGGCGTGGCATCCACCGCCGCCTCGAACAGACCGTGGAACGTCACCGGAGCCAGCCCGGCATCCGGACCCACGGCCCACGCGCCCAGGACCCGGTCACGCTCGACGTCCTCCAGGACGTCCACCGCGCCGACCCGGACCTCCGGATCCGCCGCGACCGCCTCCAGGACGGCCACCAGACGACCCGCCAGTTCCTCGGCGGTCACCCGGTCGAACAGGTCCACGGCGTACTCGACACTGCCCTCCAGACCCGACTCCCCCTCCCCGAGCTGGAAGGTCAGGTCGAACTTCGCCGCGTCGAGGCTGATGTCCTCCGGGGCGATGCGCACGCCGCCGCCGAGGTCCAGGGTGGCCCCGCCGGTGTTCTGGAAGGCGAGCATGACCTGGAAGAGCGGGTGGCGGGCCATGGACCGCTCGGGGTTGAGCACCTCAACGAGCCGCTCGAAGGGCACGTCCTGGTTCGCGTACGCCGCCAGGTCCGCCTCCCGCACCCGCGCCAGCAGCTCGCGGAACGTCGGCTCGCCCGACACGTCCGTGCGCAGCACCAGGGTGTTCACGAAGAAGCCCACGAGGTCGTCGAGGGACTCGTCGGTCCGCCCTGCGATCGGCGAGCCGAGCGGGATGTCGGTACCGGCGCCCAGGCGGTGCAGCAGCGTCGCCAGAGCCGCCTGCACCACCATGAACAGGCTCGTCCCGGACGTCCGGGCCAGCTCGTCCAGGCGGGCGCGGGTGTCCTCGCGGACCTGGAAGGGGACCGTGGCACCGCGGTAGCTCATCCGGGCCGGCCGCGGCCGGTCGGCGGGCAGCGCCAGCTCCTCCGGCAGGCCCGCCAGCGCCTCGCGCCAGAAGTCCACCTGCCGGGACAGCTCGCTGACCGGGTCGTCCTCCTCCCCCAGGACCTCGCGCTGCCACAGCGTGTAGTCCGCGTACTGCACCGGCAGCGGCGCGAACTGCGGCGCCGCGCCGCCCAGCCGGGCCGCGTAGGCGCGGCCCAGGTCCCGGGCGAGGGGGCCCATGGACCAGCCGTCGCCCGCGATGTGGTGGACGACCAGGAGCAGGACGTGCGTGGTGGCGTCCACCGTGAACAGGTGGGCGCGCACCGGCAGGTCGGTGGCCAGGTCGAAGCCTCGGGAGACCTCGGCGGCCAGCGCGGCCGCGTCGTAGGGCGCCGTGGTCAGGACCGGGCGGGCGGCGCCGGGCGCCAGGATCAGCTGGTGCGGGCGGCCGCCGGTGTCGGGGAAGACGGTGCGCAGGCTCTCGTGGCGGGCCACGACGTCGCCGAGCGCGGCTTCGAGCGCGGCGGGGTCGAGGGCGCCGGTGAGACGGACGGCGAGCGGCATGTTGTACGTCGCCCCGGGCCCCTCGAAGCGGTCGAGGAACCACAGCCGCCGCTGGGCCGGCGAGAGCGGGATCTCGGCGGGCCGCTCCCGTACCGTCAGGGCGGGCCGGCCGGTGCCCTGCTCGCCCAGGCGTTCGGCGAGCGCGGCGGCGGTGGGCGCCTCGAAGAGGGTGCGGACGGAGACCTCCGCGCCGAGCCGGGAGCGGATGCGGCCGGTGACGCGGACGGCGAGCAGCGAGTGGCCGCCGAGGTCGAAGAAACTGTCGTCGACGGAGACCTTGTCCAGGCCGAGGACCTCGGCGTAGATCTCGCACAGGGCCTTCTCCCGCGCGGTGCGCGGGGCACGGCCGGCCGGGCCGGTGCGCGGTCCGGGGGCGGGCAGGGCCTTGCGGTCGAGCTTGCCGTTGACGGTGAGCGGCAGCCGGGGCAGGGCGACGCAGGCGGCCGGGACCATGTAGTCGGGCAGCCGCTCGCCGAGGGCGCGGCGCACCTGCTCCGGCTCGGGGGCGCCGGTGCCCGGGGCGGGTACGAGGTAGGCGACGAGCTCCTGGATGCCGGGGCGGTCCTCGCGGACGAGGACGGCGCTGTGGGCGATGCCGGGCAGGGCCTCCAGGGCGGCCTCGATCTCGCCGAGCTCGATGCGGAAGCCGCGGATCTTGACCTGGTCGTCGGCGCGGCCGAGGCAGTCGATCCGGCCGTCGCGGGTCCAGCGGGCGCGGTCGCCGGTGCGGTACATACGGGTGCCGGGGGCGCCGTACGGGTCGGCGGTGAAGCGTTCGGCGGTCAGGGCGGGGCGGCCCAGGTAGCCGCGGGCCAGGCCGGCGCCCGCGAGGTACAGCTCGCCGGCGACGCCGGGCGGGACGGGGCGCAGGGCCGCGTCGAGGACGTAGGCGCGGTAGTTGTCGAGCGGGCGGCCGACCAGGACGCGGTCGCTGTCGGTGACGCGCTGGCCGAGGGCGTCGACGGTGGTCTCGGTGGGGCCGTACAGGTTGTACGTCACCAGGCCGGGGGTGCGGGCGAGTTCGCCGCGCAGGGCTTCGCCGAGGGCCTCGCCGCCGAGGCTGACCAGGAGCGGGCGGATCTCCTCGTCCGTGGTCAGGCCCAGCTCGTGGAGCTGCTGGAAGTGTCCGGGGGTGGTGTCGATGTGGTCGAGGCCGCCGACCCGGCGGGCGTAGTCGAGGAGGGCGGCGGGGTCCTGGCGGGCCTCGTCGTCCATGAGGTGCAGTTCGTGGCCGGCGAGCAGCCACAGCAGCGGGTCGACCGCCGCGTCGAAGGAGAAGGAGGCGGCGAGGGCGACCTTGAGGGGGCGCCCGCCCGCGGCGGCGATCACGTCGGCGTACAGCCGGCCGAAGTGGTCGTGGAAGAGGTTGCCGACGCTGCGGTGCTGGACGGTGACGCCCTTGGGCCGGCCGGTGGAGCCGGAGGTGTAGATGACGTACGCGGCGCTGTCCGGGTGGCCGGCGCCGGGCGCCTCGTCGGGGCCGAGGTCGTGGCCGGGCCAGGCGCGGTCGCGGTCGAGGGCGTGCAGGTCGGCGACGGAGGCCAGTTCGGCGACGGGCCGGGCGTCTTCGAGGACGTACGCGATCCGCTCGGCCGGGTAGGCGGGGTCGACGGGGACGTAGACGGCGCCGGCCTTCATGACGGCGAGCAGCGCCACGATGTGCTCGGCGGAGCGCGGCAGCCGTACGGCGACGGCCTGTTCGGGCCGGACCCCGTCGGCGACGAGCTGGCGGGCGAGGCGGTTGGCCCAGGCGTTGAGGGCGGCGTAGCTGAGGCGGACGTCGCGGAAGACCAGGGCGGTGGCGTCGGGGGTGCGGGCGGCCTGGGCCTCGAAGAGCCGGGGCAGGGTGGCGGTGGGGTGGGCGCGGGCGGTGTCGTTCCAGTCCTCCAGGACCTGCCGGCGCTCCTCGGCGGTGAGGACGTCCACGGTGGACAGGGGCCGGTCGGGGTCGGTGACGAGGTCGGTGACCAGGCGGACCAGGCGGTCGGCGAGCGCCTGGGCGCTGTCGCGGTCGAAGAGGTCGGTGGCGAACTCGATGCCGCCCTCGATGCCGTCGGGGGTGCCGTCGGCGGTGAACCGTTCGGCGAGGACGACGGACAGGTCGAAGTTGGAGGTCTTCAGGCCCACGGGCCGGGCGGCGGTGCGCGGCCCGCCGAGGTCGAGGGTGGCCTCGGCGTTGTTCTGGAAGGAGAGCATGACCTGGAAGAGCGGGTGGCGGGCCAGGGAGCGGCCGGGGTTGAGGGTCTCGACCAGCTGCTCGAAGGGGACGTCCTGGTGGGCGTACGCGGCCAGGTCGCTCTCGCGGACCCGCTCCAGCAGTTCGCGGAAGGTGGGGTCGGCGGACACGTCGGTGCGCAGCACCAGCGTGTTGACGAAGAAGCCGACGAGCTCGTCGAGGGCCTGGTCGGTGCGGCCGGCGACGGGCGTGCCCAGGGGGATGTCCTCGCCGGCGCCGAGGCGGTGCAGCAGCGCGGCGAGCGCGGCCTGGGCGGCCATGAAGACGCTGGCGCGGCAGGTGCGGGCCAGGCCCGTCAGCGCCCGGTGGGTGGCGGCGTCGATGGTGAGGTCCACGGTGTCGCCGCGGTAGCTCATCTCGGCGGGGCGGGGGCGGTCGACGGGCAGCGACAGCTCTTCGGGGAGGTCGGCGAGGGTGGTGCGCCAGAAGTCGATCTGGCGGGCGAGTTCGCCGCCGGGGGTGTCCTCGTCGCCGAGGACCTCCTCGCGCCACAGGGTGTAGTCGGCGTACTGGACCGGCAGCGGCTCCCAGGCGGGGGCCGTGCCCGCCGCGCGGGCGCGGTAGGCGGCGCCGAGGTCGCGGGCGAGGGGGGCCATGGACCAGCCGTCGGCGGCGATGTGGTGGACGACCAGGAGCAGGACGTACTCGGTGCCGCCGAGCGCGAAGAGCCGGGTGCGCAGCGGGAGGTCGGTGGTGAGGTCGAACTCCTTGCCGGAGGCGGCGGCCAGGGCCCGGTCGAGCGCGTCGTCGGCGACGCCGATGACGGGCAGGGCGGGGACGGCGTCGGCCGGGTCGAGGACGTGCTGGCGGGGGCGGCCGTCGGTGTCGGGGAAGACGGTGCGCAGCGCCTCGTGGCGGGCGACGAGGTCGCCGAGGGCGGCGCGCAGGGCCGGGACGTCGAGTTCGCCGGAGATCCGTACGGCCAGCGGCAGGTTGTAGTTGCCGCCGGCGTCCTCGAAGCGGCCGAGGAACCACAGCCGCCGCTGGGCGGGCGAGAGCGGGACGGCGTCGGGGCGCGGCCGGGCGGTCAGGGCCTGGCGGGCGCGGCCGGCACCGGCGATCCGTGCGTCGAGGGCGGCGACGGTGGGGGCCTCGAAGAGGGTGCGTACGGCGATCTCCGCGCCGAGGTCGGCGCGGATGCGGCTGACCAGGCGGGTGGCGAGCAGGGAGTGGCCGCCGAGGTCGAAGAAGCTGTCGTCGACCGAGACCCGCTCCAGGCCGAGCACGTCGGCGAAGAGTGCGCACAGCTGGGCCTCGCGGGCGGTGCGCGGGGGCCGGCCGGCGGCGGCCGCGCCGTCGGGCACGGGCAGGGCGCGGCGGTCGAGCTTGCGGTTGGGGGTGAGGGGCAGGGCGGGCAGCGTGACGTAGGCGGAGGGCACCATGTAGTCGGGCAGGGTGCCGTCGAGGTGGGCGCGCAGCGCGTCGGCGGCGGGCACGGTGCGGCCGTCGGCGGGGACCAGGTAGGCGGCGATGGTCTTGATGCCGGGGCGGTCCTCGCGGGCGATGACGGCGGCCTGGCCGATCGCGGGGTGGGTGGTGAGCGCGGCCTCGATCTCGCCGAGTTCGATGCGGAAGCCGCGGATCTTGACCTGGTGGTCGGAGCGGCCGAGGTAGTCGAGCTCGCCGTCGGCGGTCCAGCGGACCACGTCGCCGGTGCGGTACATGCGGGTGCCGGCCGGACCGTAGGGGTCGGCGACGAAGCGCTCGGCGGTCAGGCCGGGCCGGCCCAGGTAGCCGCGGGCCAGGCCGGCGCCCGCGAGGTAGAGCTCGCCGGGGACACCGGGCTGGACCGGGCGCAGCGCGCTGTCCAGGACGTACGTGCGGGTGCCCCGGATGGGGCGGCCGATGGTGGGGCGGGCCGGCCAGGCGTCGGTGTCGGCGGGGAGGGTGGCGGCGGTGACCACGTGGGTCTCGGTGGGCCCGTAGTGGTTGTGCAGGACGCGCCCGGTGCCGTGGTGGAAGTCGCGGACCCGCTTGCTCAGGACGAGGGCTTCACCGGCCTGGGCGAGGTGGCGCAGGTCGGGGAGGTCCAGGCCCTGGCCGACGGCCTCCTCGCAGAGGGCGTCGATGACCAGGTTCGGCGCGTACACCTCGTTGATCCGCTGCTCGGCCAGCCAGGTGACGAAGGCGGCCGGGTCGCGGCGGGTGTCCTCGTCGGGGATCACCAGGGTGCGGCCCGAGAGGGTGGTGGAGAGGATCTCCTGGGCGGAGACGTCGAAGCTGATGGCGGTGAACTGGGCGGTGCGCACGCCCGGGCCGCCGGGCAGCTCCGCCTCGTGCCAGCCGATGAGGTTGGCGAGGGGGGCGCCGGGCATCGCGACGCCCTTGGGGCGGCCGGTGGAGCCGGAGGTGTAGATGACGTAGGCGGGGCTGAGCGCGGTCAGCGGCGCGGTGCGCTCGGCGTCGGTGACCTCGCCGTCGGGGAGGCCGGCGAGCGCGGCGGTCGTGGCCTCGTCGTCCAGGAGCAGCAGCGGGGCGGTGTCGCCGGTGCCCGTCGCCGCGGCCAGTCGCGGCCCGGTGGCGTGGTCGGTGACCACGAGGGCGGGGCGGGCGTCGCCGAGCATGTGGGCGATGCGGTCGGCGGGGTAGGCGGCGTCGACGGGCAGGTAGGCGGCGCCGGACTTCAGGACGGCCCACAGGGCGGTGACCAGGTCCAGGGAGCGGGGCAGGGCCAGGGCGACGGTCCGCTCGGGGCCCGCGCCGCGGGCGATGAGCAGCCGGGCCAGGCGGTTGGCGCGGGCGTCGAGCTCGCGGTAGGTCAGCGCGGAGCCCGCGAACTCGACGGCGACGGCGTCGGGGTGGCGGTCGGCGGTCTGCCGGAAGAGCTCGGGCAGCGGGAGCAGCGGGCCCTCGTGGGCGGTGTCGTTCCAGGTGCGGAGGACCTGTTCGCGCTCGTCGCCGGTGAGCAGGTCGAGCCGGCCCACGGGGGTGTCCTCGGCGCCCGGCAGGGCGGCCAGCAGGCGCAGTACGCGGGTGCCGAGGGCGTGCGCGGCGGCGGTGTCGAGGAGGTCGGGGCGGTGGCTGAGGTCCAGCGCAAGGGTCCGGCCGGCGTTGACCAGCAGGCTCAGCGGGTAGTGGGTGCCCTCGTGGCTGCGGCCGTCGACGACGCCCAGGCCGCCGGCGGAGCGGCGCAGGCCCTCGGTGTCGACGGGGTAGTTCTCGAACACCAGGAGGGTGTCGAAGAGTTCACCGGCCGCCGGGGTCAGGCGCTGGATGTCGCCGAGGCCGAGGAACTGGTGGTCCATCAGGGCGGCCTGCTGGTCCTGGAGGCGCTCCAGGAGGGCGCCGACGGGCTCGGCCGGGTCCAGCGTGACCCGGACGGGCAGGGTGTTGATGAACAGGCCGATCATGGATTCGACGCCGGGCAGCTGCGGCGGGCGGCCCGAGACCGTACCGCCGAAGACGACGTCGTCGCGGCCGGTCAGCCGGCCCAGGACGATCGCCCAGGCGACCTGCACCACGGTGTTGACCGTGATGCCGCGTGCGCGCGCCCAGCGGGTCAGTTCGGCGGTCGCCGCGGCCGGCAGCTCGACGCGGGTGAGCGTGGGGGCGAGGGGTTCGCGGCCGGCGTCGGGGGCCGCGAGCAGGGTGGGTTCGGCCACGCCGTCCAGGACCTGGCGCCAGGCGTCCTCGGCGGCGGTGCGGTCCTGGGCGGCGACCCAGGCGAGGTAGTCGCGGTACGGGGTGACCGCGGGCAGCGCCCGCTCGTCGGAGCCGGTCCCCAGCAGCCCGTACAGCTCGAAGAGCTCACCGATGAGCAGGGCGCGGGACCAGCCGTCGAGCAGGATGTGGTGCGCGGTGACGAGGAACTGGAAGCGGTCCTCGCCCAGGTCCACGAGGGTGAAGCGGATCAGCGGCGGGCGGGCCGGGTCGAAGCGGCGGGCCCGGTCCGCGGCGGCGGTCTCCTCGGCCGCCGCGGCCCGCTCGCCGGCTGGTCGGCCGGACAGGTCGGTGACGGTGAAGTCGGGTGCCAGCTCGAAGGGGATGAGCTGGACCGGCTCGCCGTTCTTGCGGTAGCGGAACGCGGCGCGCAGGCCGGCGTGCCGGCGCAGCAGGGCCGCGCAGGCGGAGCGCAGCCGCCCGGTGTCCACGCCGCCCTCGATGTCGAGGACGAACTGCATGGTGTAGACGTCGGGGCCCTGCTCGTCGTACTGCGCGTGGAACAGCAGGCCCTGCTGGAGCGGGGAGAGCGGGAGGATGCCCTCCAGGCGCGGCTTCTGCTTGGTCATGACGCTTCTCTCCACTCAGAACTCGAAGTCTTCTTCGAACGCGTCGATCTCGTCCTGGGCGAGATCGAGCAGCGGTGCCGGTCCGGCCGCCGCGGGGTGCGGGACCACCACCTGCACCGGCCCGGCCGCGGGGTCCGCGGCGTGGGCCACCAGGGCGCGCAGCGCCCGGAACCAGCCCTCGGCGAGCGCGGCCACCTCGGCCTCGGTGAACAGGCCGTCGGGCCAGGTCCAGGAGGCCACCAGGCGGGGGCCGCCGGGACCGTCCTGGGCCAGGGAGTTGAGCTCCAGGGCGTGGGCGGCGGGCATCGCGGCGTCGCTGCCGCCGAGGCCCCCGTCGCCGGTGCCGGTTCCGGCGCCGTGATCGTCGGTGCCGCCGTCCCCGGCGCCGAACCGGCCCAGGTAGTTGAAGCCGATCTGCGGGACGGGCAGGGCGGCCAGGACGTCGGCCGTCTCGGGGTTGAGATGGCGCAGCAGCCCGTACCCGGCGCCGTTGTCGGGCAGTTCGGCGAGCTGCCCGGCGACGTGGGCCAGGGCCCGGCCGACGGCGGGACCGCCGGCGTAGAGGGCCTCCCAGTCGCCGTCGGGGACGGCGGGGTCGAGGCGCACCGGGAAGAGGCTGGTGAACCAGCCGACGGTGCGGGAGATGTCGGCGTCGGGCAGGACGCCGGTGAGCAGCTCCTCGCGGCCGTGGCCCTCCAGGTCGAGCAGGACGCCCCGCTCGCGCCGCCTGCCGCGGCCGCGGTCCCAGTCGGTGACGGCCAGCGCGAACGCGGTCAGCAGCACCTCGTTGATGCCGGTGCCCAGCGCCGTGGGCACGGTGGTCAGCAGCGGTCCGGTGACGTCGGCGGGCAGCGTGGTGCTGTGCTGCCGGGCCGTGGCGGCCACGTCGCGGGCGGCGTCCAGCGGCCGGGCGCCCAGGACGGGCTCCTGGTAGCCGGCGAGCATGCCGGTCCACACCGGGAGTTCGGCGGCCCGCTCGGGGGCGAGTGCCGCCCGGGCCAGGCCCCGGGCCCAGGCCCGGAAGGAGGTCCACACCGGTTCCAGTACGGGTTCCCGGCCGGCGACGACGGCCTCGTAGGCGGCGGTGAAGTCGGGCATCAGGATGCGCCAGGACACTCCGTCGACCACCAGGTGGTGGACGATCAGCAGCAGCCGGCCCATCGCGTGCGGCCCGGCGTCGAACCAGAGTGCCTGGACCATCAGCCCGGCCGCGGGGTCGAGCCGGTCCTGTGCGGCCCGGCCCTCCAGGTCGATCCGCCCGGCGAGCGCGGCCGGGTCCAGGCCCGCGACGTCGATCCGGTGGACCACGTCGGCGGCGCGCAGGGAGCCCTTCGGCGGCACGTGCAGGATCCACTCGGCGGGCTCGCGCACCAGGCGGGCGCGCAGCGCGTCGTGGTGGTCGAGGACGGCCTGGACGACGGCGCGCAGCGTGTCCTCGGTGAGGTCGCCCGGGACGGGCGCCGTCACCGACTGGTTGAACCCGTCCGTGCGGCCGCCCAGTTCCCGCAGCCAGCGGATGATCGGGGTGGCGGGCAGGGCGCCGATCGCCGGGTCCGCGCCCTCCTCGTCCGGTGCGAGCAGCTCGGCCGGGGACTGCGGCAGGGCGGCGGCGAGCGCCTGGACCGTCTTGTGCCGGAACACCTCGCGCGGGGTCAGCACCAGACCGGCCAGGCGGGCGCGGCCCACCAGCTGCACGGAGGTGATGCTGTCGCCGCCGAGGGTGAAGAAGCTGTCCTCGACGCCGACCGCGGGCAGCCCCAGAACCTCGGCGAACAGGCCCGCGAGGAGCTCCTCGCGCGGGGTGGCGGGGGCGCGTCCCACCGGCCGGTCGGCGAAGTCGGGCGCCGGCAGGGCCTTGCGGTCGAGCTTGCCGTTGGTGTTCAGCGGCAGCGCGTCCAGGGTGACGAACACGGCCGGGACCATGTAGTCGGGCAGGTCGGCGGCGGCGTGGGCGCGCAGCTCCTCGGCGTCGGGCGCCGGGCCGCCGGTGGCCGGGACGACGTACCCCGCCAGCAGCTTGGTGCCGGGCCGGTCCTCGCGGACGACGACCGCGACCCGGGAGACCCCGGGGTGCCGGGCGAGGACGGCCTCGATCTCGCCGAGCTCGATACGGAAGCCGCGCACCTTGACCTGGAAGTCGGTGCGGCCCAGGTACTCGATCTCGCCGTCGGCGCCCCAGCGCACCAGGTCGCCGGTGCGGTACATCCGGGTGCCGGGGGCGCCGTACGGATCGGCGGTGAAGCGTTCGGCGGTCAGGCCGGGCCGGCCCAGGTAGCCGCGGGCCAGGCCCGCGCCCGCGAGGTAGAGCTCGCCGGGCACGCCGGGGGCGGCCGGGCGCAGCGCCCCGTCGAGCACGTACGCACGGGTGTTGAGGATGGGCCGGCCGATGGAAGGGGCGGAGGCCGTCCCGTCGAGCTCGGCGGTGGTGGACCAGATGGTGGTCTCGGTCGGCCCGTACACGTTGAGGACCGACCGGCCGGCCGCAGCCATGGCCGCGGCCAGTGCACCCGGGACTGCCTCGCCGCCGACCAGCATCCGCAGGCCCGCCAGGGCCTGCGGCACCTGGCCGGTGAGGGTCTGCCAGAGCGAGGGGGTCGCCTGGAGGACGGTGCCGCCGTGTCCGGTGATCAGCGCGGCGAGCGCGTCGGGGTCGAGGACCTCGTCCTTGCCCGCGATCACCACGGCGGCGCCGGCCAGCAGCGGCAGGTACAGCTCCAGGGCGGCGATGTCGAAGGAGACGGTGGTGACGGCGACCAGCCGGTCGGCGGCGTCCATCGGCACCCGCTCGGCCATGTCCGCCAGGAAGTTGTCCAGGGCGGCGCGCGGGATGACCACGCCCTTGGGGCGGCCGGTGGAGCCGGAGGTGTAGATGGCGTACGCCGGGGTCCGGCCGTCGGCCCGGTCCGCCGGGGCGGCGTCGGCCGGGTACGCGGCGAGGGCCGCGCCGGTGGCCGGGTCGTCCAGCAGCAGCGCCGGGGTGCCGGTGGCCGGCAGGGCGGCGGCGGTGGCGGCGGTGGTCAGCAGCAGCGAGGGGCGGGCGTCGTCGAGGACGTAGCCCAGCCGCTCGGCCGGGTGCTCGGGGTCCAGTGGTACGTAGCCGGCGCCGGACTTGAGCACCGCGAGGAGCGCGACCAGCAGGTCGGCGCCGCGGGGCAGGGCGACGGCGACGTACGCCTCGGGGCCCGCGCCGCGGTCGGCGAGCAGGTGCGCCAGGCGCGTGGAGCGCTCGTCCAGTTCGGCGTACGTGAGCCGGTCCGTACCGCTGATCACGGCGGTGGCCCCGGGTGTCGCGGCCGCCCGGCGGGCGAACCGGGCGGTCAGCGGCTCCTGGCCCGGCTCGGCCTCGGCCCGGCCGGCCCAGTCGACCAGCACCCGGTGCTCGTCGGCGGCGGGCAGCAGCCGCAGCCGTCCGACGGGGACACCGGCCTGTCCGGCCGCCTCGCCGAGCAGCCGCACCAGGGTGGCGGCGACGTCGTCGACGCGGGCCCGGTCGATCAGGTCCGGGCGGTGGGCGAGGTCGAGGCCGAGGGAGCGGCCCAGGCTCACGGTGAGGCTGAGCGGGTAGTGGGTGCTCTCGTGGTTGTCCCCGCCCACGATGCCCAGGCCGCCGGCGGCGCCCCGCAGCCCGTCGGCGTCGAGGGGGTAGTTCTCGAAGACGACGAGGGTGTCGAAGAGCTCCCCGAGCCCGGTGATCCGCTGGATGTCGGCGAGCGGCAGGAACTGGTGGTCCATCAGGCCCGCCTGCTGGGCCTGGAGGCGTTCCAGGAGGGCGGCGAGCGGTTCGGCCGGGTCCAGGGCGACCCGGACCGGGAGGGTGTTGATGAACAGGCCCACCATCGACTCGATGCCGGGGACCTGCGGCGGACGGCCGGAGACCGTACCGCCGAACACCACGTCGCTCCGGCCGGTGAGCCGGCCGAGGACCAGGGCCCAGGCCGCCTGGACGACGGTGTTGACGGTCACCCCGCGCTCGCGCGCCCAGCGGGCGAGCGCGGCGGTCTCGGCCTCGGGCAGCTCCAGCCGGGTGCGTTCGGCCCGGACCGGGGCGCGGGACGGGTCGGGCGCGGCGACCAGCGTGGGTTCCTCCAGCCCGTCGAGCACCTCGCGCCAGGCGGCCTCGGCCGCTCCGCGGTCCTGGCCGTCGATCCAGGTCAGGTAGTCGCGGTACGGGGTCACGCGGGGCAGGGCGCCGAGGTCGTTCCGTCCGGCGTACAGGGTGAACAGCTCGCCGAGGAAGACCGGCATGGACCAGCCGTCGAGCAGCAGGTGGTGGTGGCTGATGATCAGCCGGTGCCGGTCGGCCGCGGTGGAGGCGAGGGTGAACCGCATCAGCGGGGGCCGCGCGAGGTCGAAGCGCCGGGTCCGGTCCTGCTCCACCAGGCGGTCGGCCGCGGCGTCCCGCTCGTCGGCGGGCAGGCCGGTGAGGTCGGCCTCCGTGTACGGCAGCTCGAAGCCGGCGGGCACCGCCTGGACGGGGGCGTCCAGGCCCTCGTGGCGGAAGGCCGCGCGGAGGTTGGCGTGCCGGGTCAGCAGGGTGTGCAGGGCCGCGCGCAGCGCGGGCCGGTCGACCGGGCCTTCGATGTCGAGGGCGAGCTGGACGGTGTAGACGTCCTCGCCCTGGTCGTCGTAGACGGCGTGGAAGAACAGGCCCTGCTGGAGCGGGGACAGCGGCAGCAGGTCGGCCAGGGGACCGTGGTCCGCCTCCAGGACATCGATCTGCTCCTGCGTGACCTGGACGAGCGGACGCACGTCGGACGGCGTCAGGCCGACCGTGTCCTGCGTGGCGGCGTGGGCGGCCAGGTCCCGCAGGGCCGTGAACCAGCCCTCCGCGAGCGCCCGGACCTCGTCCTCCGTGAACAGAGCGGCGGGCCAGGACCAGTCGGCGGTCAGGCGCGGGCCGTCGGCGTGGTCGAGGGTGACGGCGTTGACGTCGAGCGCATGGGCGAGGGGCATGCCGGGTTCGCGGCCGTCGCCGAGGTCGGCGTCCGAGCGCAGGGCCCAGTCGGCGCCGGGGCCGTCACCGGCGGTGGCGTCGAAGCGGCCC
>NZ_JBIVFN010000035.1:72452-80614 GCF_044748145.1 Streptomyces sp. NPDC090022 | reverse complement strand
GCCCGGTTACATTCCGAACCCGGAAGCTAAGCCTTTCAGCGCCGATGGTACTGCAGGGGGGACCCTGTGGGAGAGTAGGACGCCGCCGAACAATCTTTCAAAGGACCCTTGGTCCTCAGCGTTCACGCTGAGGACCAAGGGTCCTTTTTGTTTTTGCTCGTTTTTACGCCGGAGCGCGGCCATGGGCTGGTTGCGCGAGAATGACTAGCGGTACCCCGAAGACAGGAGTCACACCCATGTCCAACTCTCCCGACGATCGTCCGGAGCGCGAGCCCCGTCGCAACGACGGTGGTGACAGGGGCGGCTACCGCGGGGGCCGTGACGACCGTGGCGGTGACCGCGGCGGCTACCGCCGTGACGACCGTGGCGGCCGGCCCAGCGGTGGCGGCTACCCCCGTCGCGACGACCGCGGCGGCCGCCCGGCCGGCGGCAGCGACCGCGGCGACCGTGGTGGCTTCCGCGGCCGTGACGACCGCGGCGGCGACCGCGGCGGCGACCGTGGTGGTTACCCCCGTCGTGATGACCGTGGCGCCGGTGGCTACCCGCGTCGTGACGACCGGGGCGGTGACCGTCCGTCCTTCCGTCGCGACGACCGGGGCGACCGTCCCAGCTACCCGCGCCGTGACGACCGGAGCGCCGGTGGTTACCCGCGTCGTGACGACCGCGGTGGCGACCGTCCGTCGTTCCGTCGTGATGACCGTGGTGAGCGTCCCAGCTACCCGCGCCGTGATGACGAGCGTGGTGGTTTCCGCGGTCGTGACGACCGTGGTGGCGACCGTCCGAGCTACCCGCGTCGTGACGACCGTGGTGGCGACCGTCCGTCGTTCCGTCGTGATGACCGTGGTGAGCGTCCCAGCTACCCGCGCCGTGATGACGAGCGTGGTGGTGGTTTCCGTGGCCGTGACGACCGTGGTGGGGATCGCCCCAGCTACCCGCGCCGTGACGACCGGGGCGCCGGTGGTTACCCGCGTCGTGACGACCGTGGTGGCGACCGTCCGTCGTTCCGTCGTGATGACCGTGGTGAGCGTCCCAGCTACCCGCGCCGTGACGACGAGCGTGGTGGTTTCCGCGGTCGTGACGACCGTGGTGGCGACCGTCCGAGCTACCCGCGCCGTGACGACCGCGGTGGCGACCGTCCGTCGTTCCGTCGTGATGACCGTGGTGAGCGTCCCAGCTACCCGCGCCGTGACGACGAGCGTGGTGGTTTCCGCGGTCGCGACGACCGTGGTGGCGACCGTCCGAGCTACCCGCGCCGTGACGACCGCGGCGGTGACCGTCCGTCGTTCCGTCGTGATGACCGTGGTGAGCGTCCCAGCTACCCGCGCCGTGACGACGACCGGGGCGGCTTCCGCCGTGACGACCGGGGCGGCGACCGTGGTGGGTACCGCGGTGGCCGTGATGACCGCGGTGGCGACCGTGGTGGCTACCGGGGCCGTGACGACCGGGGCGGCGACCGTGGTGGGTACCGCGGTGGCCGTGATGACCGTGGTGGCTACCGTGGCCGTGACGAGCGGGACCGTGACTTCCGCGACCGCGAGCCCGTCAAGCGGCTCCCGATCGACGAGGACGTCACCGGTGACGAGATCGACGCCGACGTGCGCCAGGAGCTGCTGAGCCTGCCCAAGGGGCTGGCCGAGGAGGTCTCCCGGAACCTGGTCATGGTCGCGCGGCTGATCGACGAGGAGCCGGAGCAGGCGTACGCGTACTCGCGCATCGCGCTGCGCCTGGCCTCCCGCGTCGCCGCCGTCCGCGAGGCCGCCGGCTTCGCCGCGTACGCCACGCAGAAGTACAGCGAGGCGCTGGCGGAGTTCCGTGCCGCCCGCCGGATGACCGGTTCCGTCGAGCTGTGGCCCGTCATGGCCGACTGCGAGCGCGGTCTGGGCCGCCCCGAGCGCGCCCTGGCCATGGCCGGCGAGCCCGAGGTGCAGAAACTGGACAAGGCCGGCCAGGTCGAGATGCGGCTGGTCGCGGCCGGTGCCCGGCGGGACATGGGGCAGCTGGACGCCGCCATCGTGACCCTCCAGAGCCCGGAGCTGGCCTCCAACTCCGTCCAGCCGTGGACCGCGCGGCTGCGCTACGCGTACGCCGACGCGCTGCTGGCGGCCGAGCGCGAGGACGAGGCGCGCGAGTGGTTCGCCAAGACCGTCGAGGCCGACAAGGACGGGGCGACCGACGCCTCCGACCGGCTGGCCGAGATGGACGGGGTCGAGTTCGTCGACGCGATGACCGACGAGGACGACGAGGAGTCGGACGACCCGGAGGTCCGCGCGGCCGAGCGGGCGGCGGACCGGACCGAGTACTACGACGAGGACGACGACGAGTACGAGCCGGTCGGGGCGGGCGACGAGGACGAGGACGCCCGGCGCGCCGGCGGTGACCTCGCTGCGGACGACATCGCCGACGAGGTCATCTTCGAGGAGGACGTCGAGCACAAGTCCGGCCAGGACGAGCGCGACGACCGCTGACGCGGCTGACGCATGAGACGAAGGGCGGTACCCCGGTGAGGGGTACCGCCCTTCGGCGTGTGTCGTGTGCGTCGTCCGGGGTCTGTCGGGCGCGGTCAGTCCAGGCTGCGCAGGACCAGGCCCGTCGCCGGCTTCGGGCCGAACGACGTCGACTTGCGGGGCATGGTGACGCCCTGCCGGGCCAGGTCCCGTACGACTTCCTCGCGGACCGGGTGCAGCAGCACCGCCGTTCCGCCGGTGCGTTCGGCCATGGCGATGGTGGCCTCGGTGTCGTGGATGTAGGTGATGTGCTCGGGGGTGTCCGGGACCTGCCACACCGCATCCAGGAGGGTGGCGTGCAGCACCGTCGCGTCCAGCCGGCGCCAGGCCTCCGGACGGTCGTGCCGCACCGTACGGTCGATGAGCTCCGGGTCGGGGTCGGTGACCAGGTGGAAGCGGCCGTCGCCGGCGAGCAGGAAGGCGTTGCCCTTGGCGGTGGCCGCCGCCAGGGCGTCCAGCGCCGCCGGCAGCGGGCCGTCGACGACCCGGGTACGGAAGCGGTCGTCGAGCGCGGCGAGGGCGTCGGCCACCGGAAGCCGGCGCAGCATCCGGTGGATGGCGCGGACCTGGAGCGGGTAGCGGGCCGTGTCCACCAGGAGGACCAGGCCGAAGTCCCAGTCGGTGGGACTCTGGTGCTCCTCCTGCAGGCGCAGGTACGTCGCCCAGCGGTGATGGCCGTCGGCGATGAGGGCCTGGCGGCCGCCGAGGTCGGCGGTGACGGCGGCCAGCGCGGCCGGGTCGGTGATGGACCACAGGCGGTGGCAGAAACCGTCCTCCGTGGTGGTCGACAGCAGTGGTGTCCCGGCGACGGTGGTCTCGACGACGCGGGCGGCGCCGGATCCGGGGTCGTCGCCGCGGTAGGTCAGGAGCAGCGGCTCGAGATTGGCCGAGGTCGCACGCATCAGGCCGGCCCGGTCGGTGACCACGTGCGGCATGACGTCCTCGTGCGGCAGGACGATGCCGGCGTCGGCGGTGGACAGGGCCAGGGCGCCGATGACGCCGCGCTGGAGCAGATCGCCCTTGCGCTGCTCGTAGACGTACAGGGCCGGCTCGGGGTCGGCGGACAGCACGCCCTCGGCGAGCCAGTCGTGGAGGGTCCGGGCGGCCTGCTCGTTGCGGGCGTCGGGGGTGTCCGCCTGGGGCAGGATCAGCCGGACGATGTTGTGCGGGTCGGCGGACTCGAGGTGGTTGAGCCCGTCGGGGCGCACGACCACGTCGTACGGCGGCGAGGTGACGGCGGCGAGGCTGCCGACGCGCTCGGGGACATAGCGCAGGCCATGGAAGGGGATCAGGCGCAGTCCGTGCTCCGCGGTACCAGGTGTGGTCATTGGTGCATGGTAAGGGGCGTCTCGCGATGCGGGATGATCGGGGGCGTACGGATTTCGGTCATGATCACGCACGGTCCGGCGGCGGCGCCGGCGTGCGGGGACGAGGAGCGGGCGGATGAGTCGGCAGAGCAGGACCAGGCCCTCCGGGAGCGAGCGGAGCCTGCACCGGGCGTACGACACGGCCCTGCTGGACCTGGACGGCGTGGTGTACGCGGGCGGGCTGGCGATCGCCCACGCCGTGGAGTCGCTGGGGGCGGCGCGCGCGGTCGGGATGCACCTGGCGTACGTCACGAACAACGCGCTGCGCACGCCGGACGCGGTCGCCGAGCACCTGACCGAGCTGGGCATCCCGACGGTCGCGGACGAGGTGATCACCTCCGCGCAGGCGGTGGCCCGGCTGATCTCCGAGCGGCTGCCGGCCGGTGCGAAGGTGCTGGTGATCGGCGGCGAGGGGCTGCGGGTGGCGCTGCGCGAGCGCGGCCTGGTGCCGGCGGACTCGGCGGACGAGGCGGACCTGGCGGCGGTGGTGCAGGGCTACGGCGGGCCGGAGCTGCCGTGGAGCCGTTTCGCGGAGGCCAGTTACGCGATCGCGCGCGGGCTGCCGTGGTTCGCGTCGAACACGGACCTGACGATCCCCAGCGCACGGGGGATCGCGCCCGGCAACGGGGCGGCCGTCGAGGTCGTCCGGATCGCGACGGGCGCGGAGCCCGAGGTGGCGGGCAAGCCGCTGCCCCCGATGCACCGGGAGACGATCCTGCGGACGGGCGCGCAGCGGCCGCTGGTGGTGGGGGACCGGCTCGACACGGACATCGAGGGCGCGTTCAACGGGGAGGTGGACTCCCTGCTGGTGCTGACCGGGGTCACGGACGGGGCGCAGCTGCTGCGGGCCGAACCCCGGCACCGGCCGACGTACGTGGACCGCGATCTGCGGGGGATGCTGACCGGGCAGCCGGAGGTGGTCGCGGCCGGCGAGGGGTTCCGGTGCGGGGCGTGGACGGCGGTCGCCGGGGACGGCGCGCTGGAGCTGCGCGAGGACGGCGACGGCGCGGGCGAAGGGGATCCGCTGGACGGGCTGCGGGCGCTGTGCGCGGCGGCCTGGAGCCGGGCCGGGGACGGAACGTGCGAGCTGGACGCGGACAAGGCGCTGGCGCGGCTGGGCCTTTGAGCGGGCCGTGGACGCCGGGCGGTGTCGCGGGGTGGCCCTCGGGCAGCACACCTGATCAACAGGGTCGGAGGGTAGGCTAACCTAACCTCCGTGTTGGCTGAGAGTCCCCCGAAAGAGAGCGCGGCGCCGGTCGCCGCCGTCCGCCCGCGGCACGCGGCGCGCGCCGCCGGTCTGCTGGCCGCCCTCGGCGCCCTCGCGCTGATCGCGGTGGCGAGCATCGCCGTCGGCGCCAAGCAGATGCCGCTGGAGGAGGTCTGGCACGGGCTGTTCCACTACACGGGCACGACCTCCGACGTGGTGGTGCGCGACCTGCGGGTGCCGCGCACTCTGCTCGGGCTGATGGTAGGGCTCGCGCTCGGGCTGTCGGGCGCGGTCATGCAGGCCCTGACCCGCAACCCGCTGGCCGAGCCGGGCATCCTCGGTGTCAACGCCGGTGCGGCCGCCGCCGTCGTCTCCGCCATCAGCTTCCTGGGCGCGAGCAAACTGAGCGAGTTCGTCTGGTACGCCTTCGCCGGCGCGGCGGTGGTGTCGGTCGTCGTCTACGTCCTGGGCGGCAGCCGGAGCGCCACTCCGGTCCGGCTGGCGCTGGCCGGCACCGCGGCCAGTTTCGCGCTCGTCAGTTACGTCAACGCCGTCCAGCTCATGGACAGCGAGGCGCTCGGCAAGCTGCGCTTCTGGTCGGTCGGTTCGCTGGCCTCCGCCACCATGGACACCGTCACGCAGGTCGCACCGTTCCTGCTGGCCGGCGCGGTGCTGGCGCTGGCGCTGGGGCGGTCGCTCAACGCCATGGCCATGGGCGACGACACCGCGCGGGCGCTGGGCGCCCATCTGACGCGGACCCGGATCACCGCCATGGTGGCCATCACCCTGCTGTGCGGGGCGGCGACGGCGGCCTGCGGGCCCATCGTCTTCATCGGCCTGATGGTCCCGCACCTCGTCCGCGTCTTCACCGGGCCCGACATGCGCTGGGTTCTCGCCTACTCGGCGGTCCTCTCGCCCGTGCTGCTGCTGGGCGCGGACATCGTCGGCCGGGTCGTCACGCGCCCCGCCGAGCTGCAGGTCGGCATCGTCTCGGCGATCATCGGCGGGCCCGTCTTCATCCACCTGGTTCGGCGCAAGAGGATGGCCCAGCTGTGACCGTGACTGCCAAGTCCCCCGAGGGCCGGTTCTCCCGGCCCGGACCCCGGGCGCTGCGCGGCCCCGGCGGGCTGTCCCTGCGCGTCGAGCCGCGTGCCGTGGCCGCCGGGGTGCTGCTGCTCGTCGCCGCGCTGGCGATGGCCGTCGTACTGATCGGCACCGGCGACTTCCAGATCGCGCCCGCCGACGTCGTCCAGACCCTGCTGGGCAACGGCACGCCCGCGAACGACTTCATCGTCAACGACCTGCGGCTGCCGCGGGCCCTGGTCGCGCTGCTGGTCGGCGCGGCGCTCGGGATGTCCGGCGCGGTCTTCCAGTCGGTGTCGCGCAATCCGCTCGGCTCCCCGGACATGCTCGGTTTCGGATACGGCTCGGTGGTCGGCGCGCTCGTCGTCATCACGGTCTTCAAGGGCGACGCCACCGAAGTCGCGCTCGGGGCGGTGGTCGGCGGCCTCCTCGTCGGCGTCGTCATCTACCTGCTCGCCTATCAGAAGGGGATCCACGGCTACCGGCTGGTGCTCGTCGGCATCGGAGCCTCGGCGGTGCTGGTCGCCGTGATCCAGTTCCTGCTGACCAAGGCCCAGGACACCGAGGCCGCCCGGGGCATCGTGTGGATGACCGGTTCGCTGGCCGGGCGGGACTGGGCCCAGGTGTGGCCGCTCGCGGTGGCCTGCGCGGTGCTGTTCCCGCTGGTGCTCGGGCAGGGGCGGGCCCTGCGGATGATGGAGATGGGCGACGACGCGGCGTACGCGGCCGGCGTACGGGTGGAACGTACCCGGATGCTGCTGATGCTGGCGGCGATCCTGCTGACCACGGCGGCGGCCGCGGCAGCCGGCCCGATCTCCTTCGTGGCGCTGGCGGCGCCCCAGCTCGCCCGGCGCCTGACCCGCTCGCCCGGGTCGAACCTGGTGTCCGCCGCGCTGATGGGCTCGGTGCTGCTGCTGGTGTCCGACTGGGCCTCGCAGCGGGCCTTCGGCGCCGACCAGCTCCCGGTGGGCGTGGTGACCGGGCTCGTCGGCGGTGTCTACCTGCTCTGGCTGCTCGTCACCGAGCGCAAGGCGGGACGTATATGAAGTCACAAGGGAGTGCGCAAGTGCAGGTGCAGCGGCTGACCGCGGAGAACGTGACCCTCGGCTACGACGAGCGGGTCATCGCCGAGAACCTGTCGGTGGAGATACCCGACAACTCCTTCACCGTGATCGTCGGACCGAACGCGTGCGGCAAGTCCACGCTGCTGCGGGCCCTGTCGCGGATGCTGAAGCCGACGGCGGGGCGGGTGCTGCTCGACGGGCAGGCGATCGGGTCGCTGCCCGCCAAGAAGGTCGCCAAGACGCTGGGGCTGCTGCCGCAGTCCTCGATCGCGCCGGACGGGATCACGGTCAGCGACCTGGTCTCGCGCGGCCGCTACCCGCACCAGGGGCTGCTGCGGCAGTGGTCGCCGGAGGACGAGCGGATCGTCCAGGAGTCGATGGCCTCGACGGGGGTCGCGGAGCTGGCCGACCGGGCCGTGGACGAGCTCTCGGGCGGGCAGCGGCAGCGGGTCTGGATCGCGATGGCGCTCGCCCAGCAGACGCCGCTGCTGCTGCTGGACGAGCCGACGACGTACCTGGACATCCAGCACCAGATCGACGTCCTGGACCTGTGCGCGGAGCTGCACGAGACCCAGGGCCGCACGCTGGTCGCGGTGCTGCACGACCTCAACCACGCCGCCCGCTACGCCACGCACCTGATCGCGATGCGCGGCGGCACGGTGGTCGCGGAGGGCCCGCCGGCCGAGGTGGTCACGGCGGAGCTGGTGGAGAAGGTCTTCGGGCTGCGCTGCCAGGTCATCGACGACCCGGAGACGGGTACGCCGCTGGTCGTCCCGGCGGCGCGGAAGGCCCGGGCGAAGGTCCTGACGGCGTAGCGGGGGCGCGGGCGGGCCCCGGCCCCCCCGGGGCCGGGCCCCCCGCCCCCCGCCCCCCCCCCCCCCCCCCCCCCCCCCCCCCCCCCCCCCCCCCCCGGCCCCCCCCCCCCCCCCCCCCCCGT